>JAYWCI010000183.1:0-61339 GCA_043780895.1 Kofleriaceae bacterium
GTGCTTTCCGGCGCGACCGAGCTCGCCGAGAAGTTGCAGCGTGGTCTTCGGCGTCTTCTTCGGGCGATCGGCGTCGAGGACGCGACGACCACCTGGGCGCTGCACGAGGTACTCGCGCAAAAGCTCCTCGGAGACGGGATGCAGCAGGGCGCACGCGCAGGCCATCCCACTGCGTCTTCAAGGACTGGCCGAGCCATCCAGGTGGCGCGTGATAGTACGCACCGTCGATCTCGACACAGCCGTCCATGTGGACGACCCGGTCGCCGTAGTTGTAGTAGCGAAACGGCTCGACGGGCAGCGGCCGAAGATGCGGTTGCTCGTCGGCGACCATCGAAGCGACCTGACGCTTCGTCGTGCCGTGGATGCGCGTGTTTGCCCAGCGTTCATCCCAGCGATCAAGATAGGCCTGTGCGTCTTCGAGCGTTTCAAAGCGGAGCGCGTGAAGCGCGCGCTGTGTGTGGTGGATGCCAGACTCGACCTGGCCCTTGCGGTCCGGATCGCGGACGCGGCATGGCAGCGCGACTGCGCCGTAGTGACGAAGCACGTCGCGATAGAGCGGATTGATCGCCGCGTCGTAGACGTCGGGAGTGATCACTCCTTCTTTCAAGTTATCGAGGACGACCGTCTCGGTGACGCCCCCGAGTCGGCGAAACGCGAGCTCGTGCAGCTCGGCCCACGTCTTCGAGCTCGACTTCCAGACGAGCAGTCGGACTGACTTGCGGCTGAAGCCGAGCGTCAGAAGGAAGAGCCGCGTGCGACGATATTTCTTCGTCTCGGGGTGGCGCACCATCGGTCCCTCGCCGTAGTCCACCTGCGCTTCGCGACCTGGCTGCGTCTCGATCACGACGCGCTCTTCCGGCAACTGCGCGCCGCGCAGCGATCGCACGAATCGCTTCACGCTCGCGTAGCCGGCGCCGAAGCCGTGATCGGTGACAAGGTCCTGCCAGATGATCTTCGCGTTCCGACCAAGCCGCACCGCTGGCTCGATCAGCTCGCGGTACGGCTCGCAGGCACTCGCTGCCGGTGCCCGACTTGGGGCACCAGAGTCGGTGGACACCTCCTTCTGACTGGCCGGATTTGGCGTTCGGATCTCGCCAGAGTCGGTGGACACCTCTTCCTGACTGGCCGGATTTGGCGCCCGCCGCTTTCGTGTGATTGCCATCGGACTCGACCGACACTAGGTGCGGGCTCGAGTACACAACGCGGTGATTCTCGAGCACAGCGCAACCACCCAAGCGTCCCGGTTGCTTCTTCTTCTTCCACCGGATCTTGGCCGTCGTGCGGTCGAAGCATAGGAAGAATCCCGCCCAGGAATTCACGAGCATCGCGTCACCATCGAAGTGCGGTGGCATGCCAACCGCCCACTTGCCCTCGATCGGAAACGTCTTGTCGAGAGCGAACGTTCGCTTGTCGACCTGCAGCACCGCGCTGGCGGCGCAGGTGGCCAAGAACAGCGAGTTGCCGTCTTCCACTAACGCGTCGATCCATCGGACCTTGAAGCTCGGCAGCGAGGATTCCGTCGGGGAATCGACCAGCTACGATCTAAACAGGGTGAGGGCAGTAGGACTCGAACCTTAACCGCGCAGATCGAAATCCATCAATGATTCGCGATCCTGCAATGACCCAACGACATGCGCGGCTCCGTTCTCCTTCCTCCTCCCTTCTGTTACGTCGTAGTCACGTGCCGCGTGGCAGCGGCATGGCAGCAAATCGGCGCCCGAATCGGTACTCATAGGGACCACACAGCAGACCGGTAGGAATGGGTCACGATTTCCTACCGGCCATTTTCTTGAGCAGCTTTTGGCAGCGCGGTCCGCCAACCCGGTCATGCCGAACAAATTCAGGCTCTCTGATGAGCAGCTCACCGACCTGGCAAACTACGACGACTCGGTCGGCGACAGGACGCGTTTCGTGGCGCGCGGAGCGGTACACGAGCTCCGCGAACGTCGGCGCGCTAGCCTTTCGAGCGCAGAGGTCGAAGAGCTGATCGCCATTCGTGACGCGATCGCAGCCGAGGGGGTCGGCCTGGTGTTCTTCCACAGGCGGCGGGTGCGGGCGGCCGAGTACCGCACCGTGTTGCTGAAGGAGCCGATCCTGGTCGCCCAGATCGAGAAGACGATCCATGCCATCGAGACGCGCCGTGCCGCGAAGCTCAGGACAAAGCGCCGACCGCGATCGGTGAGCCTTCTCGGCCAACCGCGCTTCAGACGCCTGTCGATCGTCGCTGCCCGCATCCGTGCTCGCCGTACCTCCAGTCGCCGATGCTTCCACTGGGCCCCACGACGAGCTCGGATCCGGTGACGTTCGCGCGCGTGCAGGAGATCGTCGGAGTGCGCTGCCTGCCATGTCATTCGAAGAAGCCGCACGACACGTTTCGTTCGGTGCCGGTCGGCTTGATGCTGGACACGCCGGAGCAGATCCGCACGACGCCGGGGATCAATCGCGTGTATGGTCTCGAGAAGATGCCGTTCAACAACAAGACGGAGATCTCCGAGATGGAACGCGCGGAGCCGGCGACCTGGGTCGATGCCGGCGCGAAATTGGATGCGACCAATGCGCCACCCGCGGGCACACCAGGGATGAGCAAGCACACTGGGTGGGTGTTGGGCCTCGGCGCGATCGCGGTGCTCGCGTACGGTGGTGTGCTCGCGCGCGACTACTTCGCGGCGTCGCCATCACTTACCGAGGCGGATCGCGCGGCGGCGTTCATCGACGAGACCGTCGACGGTCATCACCGTCTGCGCCACCCCACACTCGGCTTCGCATTCGACTCCCCCGGCCCGGCGTTCGCACCGTCAAAACAGCTCGCCGAGACGATGGCAGCAAGTGATCCCGACCATCACATCAAGGTCCATGCGTGGGCCGATTCGCCGGTGACTGCCGCCATCGCTGTGACGCTTTTGAATGTGGAGGTTCCCGATCGCGAGGCCATGGCAAAGGAGCTCGCCAAAATGGAACATGGCGTCCGCGACGGGGCCGGCAGTGCCTCGTTCGACGACGGCGTCGTTTGGACGGACTCGCTCCACGAAGCGCTTTTCTATACAACTCTGCCGAACCGCGCACACGTCCATATGCGGATGATTCCGCTCGTCTCGAAGCACGGAGCGGTCGCGATGATGGTGATATCGAAGGATCCGACCGCGCAGTTGTCAACGCTGGCCAGCCTCGCCACCGTGAACTAGTGCCAATGCCGCTCACTTAGCACTACTGCGTCACGTTAGAGGACGATGGGTGCCTGTGTGGCGAGGCGCGTGGCAGGCCGGGCAGCGAGGAAGCCAGCGTGCGATGGCCCGCGCGATCGCGAGTCGCATGGTGGCGAAGCTATCCGCGAAGTGACGCTCAGGCCGCGAGCGACTTCGAGTGGTCGCCCAGCGGCCTTCTGGCCGAGGGGGGGGAAATGCCGCACACGTTCGGCGATGACGAACGCGTAGCAGCACAAGACGACCGAGACGTGATGGTGCCAGCCAGGAAACCGGCGGCCTTCATAGTGGTCGAGCCCGAGCTCGTCCTTGAGATCTTGGTAGGTGCGCTCGATCCGCCAGCGCTGCATCACGCGGCGGACCAGTTGTTTCTTCGTCGGCGACCTGGGAGCGAACAGAGGAAGCAGTTCGCCGGCGCGTCCTCGTTGTCGCGCCATTCGATGAGCAGCCACACCGGTTCACGCTTGTCGATGCCACCTTGGGCGTGGTCGTACGCGGGAACGACACGCCTGAGTGCAAACCGAGCCGAAAGGTCCTTCTTGGTGCCCTCGCGCCAGGTACATCGTCGGAAGCCGCCTTGTGCATCAATGCGCAGGGCGAGATCGATGATGCTGATGACTTCGTCGCGTCGTCGGCCGAGCTTGTCGAACACCATGACCACCGACCGAGGGTCCACGGCGACGCCGTAGTGCAACCCCATCTCGCGGATGGCCTTGCGGAAATCTCTCGAGCTTCCATAGGCCTGATCCGCAAGGACGAGCCCGGGAGGGATGCCATTCTCGACAGCGCGCCGGAGCAGTTGCAGGGCCAGTTCCGTCTTCGTCGAGAACTCAATCTCGTCGGGAATCCGCGCTTCCTGTCGGCGAGCTCGGTCTTCCGTCCACGTTTCGGGCAGGTACAACGCGAAGTCGATCGGGACCTGCTCGGTGCGCGTTGCCACCGTCAAGCTGACGCCGATCTGGCAATTCGTCGTCTTGCCTGCGGAGCCGGTGTACTGCCGCTGAACCCCGACGGAGTGCTTTCCCTGTTTCAGGAAGCCGGTGTCGTCGATGATCCACGAGTCGACCGGCTCGTGGACGGTCATCGCTTCGAGCGCATATCGCGCGGCCTCCCGGCGAACGTCGTCGTCGCTCCAGGGCGCGTCGAGCGCGAAATGAAGCAGGCGTTGGTGTGCGGCATCCGCACGAGATGGGTCCGCACAGGCTCGAACGGCGATGGGCTCGATGCTCTTTCGCTCGCCGTCACCGAACACCCCTTCGGCATAGAGGGCGAACGACTCGCGCCGACCCTTTCGACCGAGCAGCGCTCCGATGCGGTCAAAGTAGTCCGACAGCCGCCGCTGCGCGGCAGCATTCATCAGATTCGCCATTCACTCTTTGATCACATCTACGGGTCACGTGCCGTCCGCCCGACGAGGAATCGCGCAACCGATCGAAACCGATCCGGAATTCGGCACCGAATTGTGACGCAGTAGTGTTAGTTAGTTAGGGCCTGCGTTTGAACAAGTCGATCGAACGCGGTCGATTCAGGATCGAGACGATCTCGCGGACGTGATCTACGTTTGCTGGTGGAAGCCGAGAAGCTGGTGCCAGAAGTGGCGGCTGCTGACGGCGACGATGGGTGAACGTGCACGCCGATTGTGGGCCGGTGCCGAAGCCGACGCGATGGGCTGGGGAGGGATCGCGGCGGTCGCACGTGCGACGGGCGTGCGATCAGCACTTCCGTGGCGATGGATCCGCGTGATGGTGGCAGCCGCGCGAGAGCGGCTACAGTCTTCAGGCGCCGAGCATGCCGAGCGAATCGATACCGACCAGCTCGAGATCGAGTTCGCGGCCACGCTTGCCAAGCTCAACGAGATCTCCGCGCAGCTGCCGGCGGACGTCCTCGAGCAGCTCGGTTCTACCGACGGCACGAATAAGGATAAGAAGAAGAAGCGTGCTCCGACGGGACGCCGCGATCTTCGCGACGAGGATCTTCCGGAAGAGCGAATCGTGCTCGTCGATCCTGCGTGCGAAGGTACGGCCGAGGCCATCGGCGCCGAGGAAACGTGCCAGATCATGTGGCGTCGCGGCGGCCCTGTTCGGGTAGTGACCGTTCGCACCAAGTATCGTTCGAGCGCCCCGACAGCCCCGATCGACGCACTGAGCGCCACCGAGCAAACTCCGCCGACGATCGTCACGACACCCGTGCCGCCGCAGATCCTCACGCGCTCGATCGCGACCGCGTCGTTGCTCGCGCACATCGTGAGCGACAAGTTCTGCGACGGCCTGCCGCTTCATCGTCAAGAGGATCGATTCTCGCGCCTCGGCTGCCGCGTCGATCGCGGCTCGATGAGTAGGTGGATCGAGGACCTCGGTATGATCATGGGTTCTTCGCTCGTCAAGGCGATGCGAGATGACGCGTTCGCAAACGCGTTTTGCATCTCGACCGACGCGACGGGCGTGCTCGTTCAGCCACGAACTCGGCTGCTGGTCGCACTGCCGGACCAAGATGTGGGAAGCAGCGATTACAACCAAGGACGTGGTCGCACGCGAAGGCCTCGCGCGCATCCGTCGGATCTTCGAGCTCGACCGAGCGTGGCGCCATCGTCCGCCTGCCGAGATTAAGGCGCTCCGCGATGAGCAACTCCGTCCGCACGTTGACGCGTTCTTCGAGTGGGTCGACGTCGAGTACGACAGAGTGAAGTCCCAGCGCGGATTCCTGCGTACGGCTCTCGGATACGCACATCGTCAGCACGGTCCGCTCACGAGATTCTTCGACGACGGTAGACTGCGGCTCGACAACAATGCTTCCGAACGCGCGCTGCGAAAAATCGCCGTCGGTCGGAATTATGCGGAGGCGCCGATTATGCGGAGTGTCACCGGTGGTCACCGCCGTCAGCGGCAAGATGGCTCGGGTTGGGCGTGGCGCTTAACGGCTGAGCGGCAGAGACGCTCCGCATAATCCTGCTAACGATCTTGGCGTGCCGTGCATCCTTCGGGCATGGAGCAGATCTTTCGTCGCAAGACGGTGCGGGGTCGAATTCTAAGAAATCCAATCGGCAGCATTCTTCAGCAGTACATCGGTTACCTCACGGAGCGCGGCCACCGCGGGAGCGGCTTGCATCAGTACGTGTTCGCCGCGGAGCATTTCGGCAATTGGCTGGGGGCTGGCTCCATCAGCCACGAATCAGTCGACCGATTCATGGCGCGCCACATCCCGACGTGTCGCTGCGTGGAGCCCGCGACCCGCACCAGCAACAGCGTCCGTGCTGCACTAAATCGCCTGCTCGAGATGCATGGGCTGTCGCGGCCCGACCCGGCGGTGCCAGCAGTCGCGGGTCGGCTGTTGCCGAGTACAGGACCCATCTGCTCGTCGTGACGGGTCTCGCTGAATCGACTGCGTACTACCGGCTTCGCTACGCGCGAGAACTGCTTCAGCATTTCGCAGTGCGCCGAGTCAGCCAGCTCAAGAGCTGGGTGCCAACTGAGCTCGCCGACTACGTCGCGCGCACGGGACGACGGTGGAAACCCGGCGGCGGCCAGCAACTGGCCTCATCGATCCGTAGCTTCCTCAGGTTCCTGCTTTTCAAGGGTCTCGTTCCTCGAGATCTCACGGCGGCGATTCCATCCTTCGCCAACTGGCGCCTCTCGTCGTTGCCGTCGGTGGTCGAGCGACCGAAGTTAGAGAAGTTGCTTGCTGCCGTCGATGCCGCCACTCCGATCGGCATGCGCGATCGCGGCGCGTTGCTCTGCATGATCGATCTCGGGATGCGGGCGTCGGACGTCGCAGCGATCACTGCCGATGGCGTCGACCTGCCCGGCAAGTTCTGCGCCTGAGTCACGCAAAGGAACGCCGAGTGACCGAACTTCCAATGACGAAGCGACTGGCGCTCGCGCTGCGGCGTTACCTGCGCGAAGGGCGACCTGGAATTCCGTCGGGAAAGCTATTTGTGATCCATCGTGCACCGATCGGGCAGCCTCTCAAGCCGATCGGAATCCGCGGCATCGTCGTGCGCTACGCCGCTCGAGCGGGCATGGCCGAGTTGATCCGTGGGACTCACATCATCCGGCACTCCGTCGCGAGCCCGCGCGCTCACCCGGTGTCCTGTCGGGCACCGGCCGTCGGCGAACTCGTCGAGATGGTTCCGCACCTCGCGTTCTATGCTGGCTGGCGGAACGCGATGCCTCCGACGAACAATACAACGGACATCTTCCACCACGGTGAAGTCGTAGAACTGTGGGGCTGACGAACCGCCGCGAAATCGCTGGCCAGCTTCGCGATGAGCAGCTTGTCTCGACACCGAGCCACAAGGGCTCGTCACGTTCGGCGGTCGGGGCGCCTCTCGGTTGCGGCGGTGGTACCGCAGACAGCCCCGGGAGGAGCTTCGCGATCGAGACCGGCTGTCTCGCCGCTTCGGGCAGGCACATGACAAGCATTGTCGGGACCTCGATCGCCGCGAGCGCGGCGAAGCCGAGATTCACGCGTTCCATCCCGGTCGAACGCTCGTCTCGGAATGATCATATCGTCTGCGGCCCGCCGTCGAGGCTAGTCGTTCGCATATAGAATCATGCGGAACTCGTCTCGGAACACGCCTCTCATTCCCCATGTCGGACCGAGATGCTCGAGAAATCCAAACTCGCTCGCGTATTGGGCGTCGAAGGCGGTACAGCCTTGGTCGTACAGACTGTCGCGAGTCTTCGCAAGGATCTGATCAGCGAGGGTAGGACCACTCTTGGCGAGAAGATCCGCGCATGCGTCCTGGCGCGCCTTCCCCGACGAGGCCATGTACTCCATCACCACGATGTTGGCATCGAGTGATCCACGGTTCGTCGTCTTCAGACTGCCGCCGATCGTCGCCGCGTACGCAGCCGCATATGCCTTGGCCTGGGTTCTCAACGTCGTTCCGTACGCTGCGGCTGCCGACGACGCATCGATATTCTTTCCAGTCTGGAGCGCACCGCCGACCATCAACGCGGCGGCACCGAGCGGCGCGATCACCGCCGCAGCGGCCACTCCGACCGCGCTCGCGTCGATCGCTACAACAGCGTCCGTCGCGCCTGCCGCTGCGGTCGCGGCTCCATCTACGGTCGCCGTGCCGACCGTCGCCGTTGTCGCTGCATCGGTTCCGGCCGTCGTCGCGCCTTCTTTCGCGACGTCTTTCGCTACTTCCATACCGATGTTTGCCCAGTTCGGCGCAGCGGTTCCAACGACCTGCACGGTGAGCGCCGTCTTGGCTTGTTGACCCGTCCAGATCGTGCCGAATCCTTCGCCGCTCGCTCCTACCGCAAGCTCGGCTGCCATCACCTTTACGTTGTTCGGATCTTTTTCGATGTCCTTCCACTTCGCGCTAGCAAAGCTGAAGCTCAGATCGGCAGCGCCTTTCAGGAACTCCAGTTCTGCCCAGTTGACACGCGCCTCCAGCCCCGCGGAGATCTTTACTTGTTCGGAGCCAAGCTCGAACGAAATCTTCTCCTTGGTCTTTCCGTCGAACTGCATGTTGGCAATCTTGGGTGCGAAGTGTTGTTGGGCGAGCGCGATGTCGCCTTTGCCGCCGAGGCCGCCCGCCGAGACGGTGGGACCCGCGGCGACCGGAGCAGTCGCGCCGTCCGCACCAACAAGCTCGACGCTGCCCTTCGCCTTCAGCGACGAGCTCAGCGTCACGTAGCGGAACGGTTGCTTCGGACCTTTGATTTCGCCGAAATCGAAAGCCACCTTGCCGTGGATCGACGGCCTGGCCGCGGGCGCCGCTGCGGCGGGATCCGCGTCGCGTTGGACGAGACGGGCGGTCGTCACCGGCGCCGAGGCGATCGTCGCCGCCGTTCCCGAGACCATCGCGTCGGCCGCGCGATCGGCCTCGTACTCGGCCGCATCGTGCGGCGACGACACCTCGAGCTTGTTCTGTCGCGTCGGCGAATCACCGCGCTGCTGCACGGTATGCGCGACCTCATGGGCCAACAGATGCTCGCCCGCACCGCTGCTCGGATCGTAGTGGCCGGCCCCGAAGTGAATGTCCTGGCCCATCGTGTACGCCTTGGCGCCAACCGCGCTTGCCGCCGATTGCGACTCGGCGCCGGTATGGACGCGAACGCTCGACAAATCGGTTCCAAGCGACGACTCGAACTTGCGCATGATCGGCGACGGTAACGACATGCCGCTACTCGACAATGCAGTCGCGACCGCTTGATCGGCACCATCGGCGACGCCGTTGCTGTCGCGCTCCGCCTTGCGCGCGATCAAGCCGCAGACTACCGGGTTCGCCGGCGCGTCCATCGACGCCGATCGGCTCGCGCGACCTGGCGCGAGCTCTTCATTGCGCGTGAGCGGAGTCGATAGCGTTCCTGCGTGGGCGTGTTCACGTTCGGTCATAGGCTCCTCAATCGATCGCACCACCACTTGACAGCTTGCCGAGCTCGGCAAACTCGAGCGCGACGGCGCGTTCCAGGTGGTGCTGGTGAAGGACGGACTCTTCTTGTGCCGCCAAAAATGCGGCGCGCAGGCACGCATTGCGGATGTAGCCGCCGGAGAGCTGATACTTGCGCGCGAGCGCATCGAGCGTGAACGTGCCGGCGGTCGGCAGCTCGGGAGGTAGGTGCGCGCGCCACAGCTGCTCGCGCGTGTCCTCGTCGGGAAATGGAAACGAGAGACGAAACGACAGACGACGCTTGAATGCTGGATCGATCGAGCCGCCGGTGTTGGTCGTCAGCATCGCGATGCCTTCGAACGAGTCGAGGCGTTGGAGCAGGTAGTTGACCTCGAGGTTCGCGTAGCGATCGTTGCTCGAGCGGACCTCGGTGCGCTTGGCAAACAGCGAGTCCGCCTCGTCGAACAGCAGGATCACCTGACCGTCTTCGGCGGCGTCGAAGATCGTCGCGAGGTTGCGCTCGGTCTCGCCGATCCACTTCGACATGACCTTCGAGAGGTCGACTTGATAGAGCTCGAGACCGAGCTCGCGCGCGACGACACCGGCGACGAGCGTCTTGCCGGTGCCGGGTTGGCCCTGGAACAGCGCGGTGAGACCGCGTGACGTCGCCATCGTGCGGCCCATGCCCCAATCCTCGAACACCGTGCGGCGATGACGGACGCGTGCGACGAGCTCGCGCAGCGAATCGAGGATGTCGGGCGGCAGCACGAGATCCGCCCAAGATGCGAGACGATCGACGCGACGCGCGAACTGACCGAGCCGCGCATCGCGGGTTTGACGAATGAACGACTCGATGCTCGCGGCAGCGGTCTCGCCACCAGTCTCGACGGCGGCGGCCACCGCGCGGCGGATCACGCCGGGACCGACGCGATAGCGCGCGGCGAGACCGTCGGGATCCGCGACGAGTTGCGCGGCCGCGAGCGCGCGGGCCCAGACCTCGCGGCGCTCGGTCTCCGGCAAGATCGGGACGTCGATCGCGACATGGCCGGCCGCGAAAGGAATCGGAGCGTCGGCGTGCGTGACGAGAGCGAGTGGACCGGGGTGCGCACGCAGGACTTCGCTCGCGACGTCGCGACCCGCGCTCTCCTCGAACGCGACCTGATCGAGCTCGACGACGCACGGGAACAGGCCTGCGAGCTGGGCCGCGCGCAGCGTATGGCGCAACACGGGGACGAACAGATCGACGGTGCGCGGCAACGCGCTCGCCGAGATGATCGCGAGATCGAGCCCGGCTTCGCTGGCGAGTGCCGCGAGGAGGGCGCGGCGACCACTACCGGCAACACCACGCACCGCGATCCGCAGCGGCGTGGTGCTCGGCTTCGACAAGGCGTCGTAGGCGCGATCGAGGACGGCATCCGAAATATCGAGCTCGGTCAATGCACAGTCGGCCGCGCGGACCGAGGTCCCGACACCGAGCTCGGGCGGCTCCGCGCGCAGCCGATCGAGCACGACGGCATCGATCGCCAGCTCGGCGAACGGGCGCGCGCGCTTGCCCGCGAGCTGGACGATGCCAAGCCGGACGAGCGGCGATTTCGGATCGAGCTCGGCGGCAACGTCGTAACGATCGTGACGGCCGGCGAGCACTTGTTGGACCAACAGCTCGTCGACGATCGGGCGGCCGGCGTCGTTCGAAAGGATGCCGAACAGCCGGGCGATCTCACCCCGTAGCGACGCCGCGGCGATCACGAGCAAGATGTCGACCGCTCGTGCGCTGAGCCCGAGCTCGCCGACGAGGATTCCGATCGGTGTCGTCGCTGTTCGCCAGTCTGGATCCGCCGCGATCGATTGCTCGTGTGCCGCGAGCTCTTCGGCGGCGGCGGCCACATGGTCGGACGCGAAGCCACGGCCGAGGCCGAGGATCGCCGACACCTCGAGCTCGTACGGGTGACGCCCCTCGTTGCCGTAGCCGAGGCTGCGCGTGTCCCACGCCGATGCGATTGCACGCAGCGCTAGCAGCGCGACGCCGCGGAGCTCGCGATCGAGAGCGAGCCGAGCGCGGCCGCGATCGATCTCGGGCCGGCGCGGGCGGGGTTGCAGCGCGTGAAGGACCGGCATCATGCGCGACGTCGCAACCGCTGCCACGACGACCGGAAGCACCGGCGCGATCGAGGATTCGTGTTTCCCGACAAGCTCGATGACCTCGATCGTGTCGGTCGGCGGCGCGACGCTGCGGGCAAGATGCTCGGCGACGTCGTGGACCTCGAGGTCGCCGCGCGCCGACTTCACGACAAGCCGCACGGCGTCCGGATCGAACGCGAAATCGACGATGTCGTACGCGAGCTCGATCGTTCCGAGCTGGCGACCCGAGCGGAGGTCGAGGCACCACAGCGTGCGCTCCGCGACCTGGACTAACGCTTGACCGCGACGGGTCGCGACGTGGACGTTCATCGTCGGCACGACGCTGCGCTGGACGATCTGGCCGCTCGACAGCGAGCCGAACAGCAATTGCCGACCACTACCTTGCGCGACGGCAAGCACGAACATCTTGCCGTCATGCATGACCGCGCCGCCGAGCACCGACGTATTCGGCGCGAGCGTCGTCGAGGTTCCGGACGGCATCGTGACGCGTGGTCCGCGCACGGTGATGTGGCGACGCCCGGTGAACGGGATCGCGAGCTCTTCGCCGAGATCGACGCGGACCAGCGTCCCGAAGTCATCGACGAAACTCAGCCCCCCGTAGACCGCGCCCGGCGAACCGCACGGCGCCGGCTCCAGGTGCGGCGTCACGACCGGCGGCAGCGCGACCGGCTCGCCGATCATGCGACCGCCGAGGTCGTAGCGGACGAGCTGTTCGTCACGCGTCCCGATCCAGAGCTGGTCGCCGGTGATGCACGCGACGCGCGCGACCTCGGCCACGCGCACGACTGCACCGCCGATCACATCGACGATCGCGACTGCGGCCGGCTCCACGACCATGAGCTGGCGACCACTGCGATCGAACCGGAGCTGCCGCCCGGTGAGCGAGGTGTACGAGAATGGGCTCACATGAAGGTTCACGCGAACCCGGGTCCGGACAGGACACGTTAAATCCGATTTTCAGGGGCCGCGGACATCCGGTACGTCGCGGGATCAGGGTGGTCGATCGTGAACGTGGCCTTCTGGTACGCCGACCGTCAGTCCGTCGCGGACGGTCGTGCCAACACCTCTGGCGAGTCGGCGGCTTCGATCCGGTACGTCTTCCCGGGGACTAGTGCCGACCGTTGGAGTCAGACCGCCCCCGCTTTACGCTGTTTCGGCCGTCGGCAACCGCCGCTGCGCGCACCCATGGATTGCCGCAGGTACCAGGATGAACAGACTTGAAGCTCTTGCTTGAGGCTGCCATGCGGAGCTTAGATCTCACACCACCAATGCAGCAAGGCGAGTTCGCCGAAGTCTACGGGGTGCTTCGCGGGCTCGCAGCGCGCCAGCTGCGGCGCGGCGGCGGTCACACGCTGGACACCACGGCGCTCGTCCACGAGGCGTGGCTCAAGCTGGACGGCGCCGGCACGTTCGAGAGCCGCGGCCACTACCTCGCGGTCGCCGCGACCGCGATGCGCCACATTCTTGTCGATCACGCGCGCAAACGGCTATCGCACAAACGCGGCGGGGACCTGGTACGCGTAGCGTCCGCGATCTCGCAGGTCGCCGCGAGTGATGATGTCGAGCTCGTCGTCGCGGTCGACGAGGCGCTGACAAAGCTTGCCGCGTTCGATGCCCGACTCGCGCGCGTGATCGAATGGCGATTTTTCGCGGGGCTCGAAGAATCCGACATCGCGGCTGCGCTCGACGTCGACGTTCGCACCGTCCGCCGCGACTTTCGCAAAGCGCGGGCGTTCATCCTGCAGGAGCTCACGCCGTTCAAAGACTAGCGAGCTGAGCGCGGATCGGATCAAGATCCTCGCCGGTGAGCTGCGCCTTAACTCCGATCGCGAGGGCGCGGTCGAGCAGTGGCTTTACGTCCGCGTTCTTGTCTAGTGCGTGGCGCGCCTGAGCAAGTCCTGCGAGCGGCTTCCAGAGCGAGAGGTCGTCGGGACCGCCGGCCTTTTCGTAGGCCGCGATCGCGCGCTCCTCGAAGCCCTCCGCATCCTTCCACCGCGCCTCGGTGAGCTCGAGGGTCGCGCGCGCGGCGAGGGTCGTGCCTAACTCGGGCGACTTGTTCAGGGCCTCGAGCGCCAGTACGTCGTCGAACACCTTGCGCGACTCCTGCACCCGGGCGGAAGCGCCGAGGATCTCCGCGCGGGTCGTCGCGACGACGTGATACGTCGGACTCGTCGGGCCCGGGAATTGGGCAGCGATTGCCTGCGCGCGTTCGATGTCGGCGAGAGCGGTCGGGAGCTCGTGAGCGCGGAGCTCGAAGTCGGCGAGGTTGTTGAGCGTCGGGACGAGGAATGGACTATTCGGGCCGTAGGTCTTCACGCGGATCTGGAACGCCGTCTTGGCCGTCGCGAGCGCCTTGTCGACCTCGCCGGCATGCTCGTAACACGTGGCGAGGTTCGACAAGATCAGCGCGACGTCCGGATGATCGGGACCGACGGTTGCCTCGCGCAGGTGGAGCGCATGTTCGAAGTGCGGCAGCGCCTTGACATACGCACCCGAGCGCGCGAGCGTCGTCGCGAGTTGGACCTCGGCGCTCCATACGAGACCGTCGCTGCCCCATAATCCCTGTGCCGCCGCGAGCGCCTGCTCGTGGCTCGCCACCGCGGTCTTGAGATCGCCACGATGGGCCGCGATCACGCCGACCAACTCGAGGCGGCGCTCGTCGAACGCAGGTGGAAATCCTCCGCTCCGTGCGGCGGCGGCGTTCGCGAGGTTGACCCAGCCGTCGGCAACGTCGAGATGATCGGCGCCTTCGGCACGCGCGCTGGCAACCGTCAGCGCTGCGCCCATCACGATGTCGTCGCGGTGGGCGAGCATCGCGGTCCACACCGCATCGCTCGCACTCAGATATGCCTCGTCGAGTCTGCCCTCGCCGAACAAGACGGCTGCGCGGGCGTGGAGCGCGAGCGCGACGAGATCCTCGGCGTGGATCCGCCGACCCTCGTCGATGGCATGCAATAGCGCGCCTTCTGCCGCGACCAGCTGGCCGCCGACCGCTTGCGCGTGCGCGGCCGCCGTCTGAAGCAAGAGCCTCCGGTAGTCCGCGCGATATCTGGGCTCGATCTCCGGCTCGACCGCTGCTGACGGGCTCGCGCAGCTCGCGACCGAGTCGAGATCCAGTACCGCGTTGTCGGCCCGCTCGACCAATACACCCGTCGGATCCTTCAGCATCTCGACGAGTGCGCGGGCTTCCTCGAAGCGTTGGTCGAGGCAGAGTCCGCGGATCGCTCGCAGTTTCTCGGTCTGTTCGCCGCGCTTCGTCGCCTCGCAATTGCCAACCATCGCGGTAGCCCAATCGGCGAGATAGCCGTCGAGCGCCTTGGTCACCGCGGCATTCGCAGGCTCGGCGTAGGCTTTCTTCGTCGCGATGAACGCGGCGTGGACCTGGAGCTTGATCGCCCCATCCCACACGCCTTGGAGCGTGCGCCCGGTGCCCGCGCACGATGTTGGCGGCGCGTGGTGAACGCGCATCCACACGGCTACAGCACCGCCGACGGCGACTAGCCCGATACCGGCAGCGATTCCAATGCGCACGCCGACAGTGTAGCTCTACAATTCAGACGCCGTGACCGAGCACGAACAGTTCGCCGCCGCGATGGAGCTCGTCGATCGCGCGCTAGAAGGATCGGCGAGCGAGCGTGCCGCGATCCTCGCGAGCTGCGCGGACTCCGAGATCCGGACCCGAGCGAAGCACTTGCTCGAAGCCGACGCCGCGGCGGACGGGTTTCTCGAGTTGCCGGCTCGTCCGCCAGGCCTCGTCGTCGGCGATCCGATCGGGCCGTTCCAGATCCGCGAGCTCCTCGGCCGTGGCGGCATGGGCGAGGTCTGGCTCGGCGAGCGCGTCGACGCCGACTTCGCCCAGCGAGTCGCGATCAAGATCCTGCCGATCACCGGCGATAACGACGCGGCCGCGCGGTTCCGGCGCGAACGCCGCGTGCTCGCGCGTCTCGACAACCCTCGGATCGCGAAGTTCCTCGACGGCGGCATCACGAGCGGTGGCAGGCTCTGGCTCGCAATGGAGTTGGTGGAGGGGCCCGAGCTGCTCGTGGCGTGCCGCGGTCTCGAGCTCGAAGCGAAGCTGCGGCTGTTCGCCGAGATCTGCGACGTCGTCCAGGCCGCTCATCGCAGCCTCGTGATCCATCGCGACCTCAAGCCGAGCAACATCCTGGTCACCGCCGATGGCATGCCGAAGTTGCTCGATTTCGGGATCGCGAAGCTGATAATTCCCGATGCGGACAGCGAAGGCGGGCTGACCCGTACGAGCGAGCGACCGATGACGCTGCACTACGCCTCGCCCGAGCAGATCCGCGGTGGCGAGATCACGGTCGCGAGCGACGTGTGGAGTCTCGGCGTGATCCTCCACGAGATCCTGGTCGGTGCGCGGCCGTATATTGGCGGGAGCCGGGTGGAGACCGAGGCGGCGATCCTCGCGGCCGTGCCGTCGCGCCCGAGCACGAAGCTCGACGGCGGGCGCGCCCGCGAGCTTCGTGGCGACCTCGATGCGATCGTGATGAAGGCGCTCCGCGCAGCGCCCAGCGAGCGCTATGCCTCGGCCGAAGCGCTCGGCGCGGACATCCGCCATCATCTCGCGCGCTCGCCGGTCGCGGCTCGCGGTGACGCCACCGGCTATCTGCTGCGCGCGATGGTTCGGCGTCACCGTGCGGGATTCGCTGTTGCGGGGCTCGCGATCACGCTGTTGCTCGCAGGCATCGCGGGCACGGTGTCGCAGGCGCGACGTGCCCTCGAACAAACGGCGAAGGCAGAACGCGCTGCGAACCTCGCAGTCGGCGTGCTCGAATCCTTCGATCCCGACCGAATGACGAGTCGCCCCTTGAGCCAGCCCGAAATCCTCGAGCGCAGTGGCGAACGACTCTCCGAGCTCGCCAGCGATCCTGACGCGCAGGCGCGCTTCCTCGTCGTGTACGCGCAGACGTGGCTCGACCTCGGCGACCAGCGCCGCGCGTTGCCGCTCGCGAATCGCGCGGTCGTGCTCGGCTACACGTTCGATCCAGGCGGACTGGGGCTCGCGAAGGCACTCGAGGTCCGCGGCAGCATCGAATACGACATGCTCGATCTCGTGCGTGCCCGCTACGACTTCGCCGATGCGCTGCAGATCGCGATCGACGTCGAGGGTGGCGCCGGGCTGACCGTCGCGATGCTCTTCAGCGACCGCGCCGACGTGCGGCGCAAGGCCGGCGAATTTTCCGAAGCTGAAAACGAGCTCCGGCGAGGGCTCGCGATCGCGACCGGATGGCGGGGACCTCGCTATCCCGTCGCGATCAAGATCGCGAACCAGCTCGCGCTGCTTCTCGCCGACGAGGGACGCTACGTGGAGAGTCGAGCTCTACAGCTACAGGCATGCGACGGGGCGCGCGCGACGACCAGCGCGAACCACATCGCGGTCCTCATCTGCCGCGCGAACGTCGCGCGCGATGATCTCGAGCTCGGGCGCCTCCAACGCGCCGATCATGATCTTGCCGAGGTGATCGCGGAAGAGACGCGAATCTACGGACCGGGTGGCACCGAGCTACCCCGCCAGCTTGTCCTGCGTGCGCGCGCTCTCGACGGACTCGGTCGCGACACGGAAGCACTCGCAATGATCGACGATGCGATCGACCGCGCTACCAAGCACTTCGGGGTCGAGTCCGCCGAGGTCGGTGACATCAGCATCTCGCGGGCGCATGTGTTGATTCACCTCGGCCACGCCAGCGAGGCCGAAGCGGTCGCTCGTCGCGCGGTCGCATTGTGCGAGAGCACGCAGCACGACGCAGGGGCTTGTCGCGGGCGTACCCGAGAAGCTCTGGGGCTGGCGTTATTCGCCGAAGGTCGGATCTCCGAAGCACAAGCGGAGCTCGCAACCGCCGTGCTGGTCGAGCGCACGGTCTTCGGGGAGAATCATCCTGAAACGCGCGCGACGCGGGCCGAGCTCGAAAAAATATCGCCGTAGCGTGTCCTGTCGAAGGCGCAGACCACGTGATTCCAGTGACGGCCGTTTCCGTCATGAGGAGTCTTCCAATGCGCTTCGCCTGGCTATGTCTTACGTTGATCGCGTGCACCTCCAACATGCAAGCGGGGGGCGATGATGACACCTCGCCGATCCTCGGCTTCAACGCCTCGAACCTCGATGTCAACACGCTCGACTTCTCCGGCGTGAGCGACGTGGTCGTCTCCGGCGGTACGGGTTGGCGGACCGACCTCGGAGGCTCGCTCAGCAGCTCGAATTCTGGCGCATACAACTATCAGGTGATCCAACAGCCGGGGGGCGGGCTCACGCTCGGCGTGTTCACCGTCAACTCGTTGATCGTCAACGCGGATGCTCGCGTGCGCGTGCAAGGCGCGAACGCGCTCGTCATCATCGCGCTCGACTCGATCGAGATTGACGGCGAGATCGACGCGAACTCACAGTTCTCTGGCGCGTTCGTTGGCGCCGGCGCGGCCAGCGACTCGAGCGCACCGGCCAATGGGCTCGGCGGCGGTGGCGGCAAGACCGGAGACCACGTGACCTCCGCCGGTGGCGCCGGGTTCTGCGGTGTCGGCGGCGCGGGCGGAACGCCGAGCGGCACCGCCGCCGCGGGCGGCCCGAGCTACGGGAACGCGGCGCTCTCACCACTCGTTGCCGGTTCCGAGGGTGGCGCCGGCACGCTCGGTGCGGGCGGCACCGGCGGTGGCGCGATCCAGCTCGTCGCCGCGAACCGCATCACGCTTGCGGGCAAGATCCACGTTGGTGGCGAGGGCGGTGGGAGCTCGGGCGTGTTCGGCGCTGGGCTCTCGCAGACCGCGAGCGGCGGGGGAAGCGGAGGCGCGCTGTTGCTCGAGGCCGGCTCGATCGACATGAGCGGCGTGATCGCCTCGAATGGCGGCGGCGGCGGCGGCGACGAGTACGGCAGCGACGCGACGGGCGACGCTACACCCGCCGCCGGCGGAATCTCGAGCTCGGCGAACAACCTACCGGGCGCCCCGGGCGCCGCGGGCACGGTGGTCGACGGCGCCGCCGGACCCTCGGCGGCTAACGCGAACGGCGGTGGCGGCGGTGGCGCGGCCGGTCGGATCCGGTTCAACACGCTCACCAGCTCGGTGACGATCACTGGATCGATGTCGCCGACGTCGACCACACCGTGCGTGACCGTCGGCTCCGTCGCACCTTGAACAGAATGCTCGGGTCGATCACGGCTAACTACTCAAGTCGACAACACCACGATTGCCGCGTCCCAAATGACACCGGTGAGCCGTGTCGGATTCACAACCGTCGCGAGACGCAAAAAAGGTTATCTATCCATGCGAGCGATTCTATCTTTGCTCCTGGTCGGCTGCGGCACCGTCTCCGACAATCGCTACATCGACGATGCCCGAGGCTCAGGCTCGGGCTCGGCGTGTGAACCCGAGACTGATGCGGTGTTTTGCACCCGTGTCGACAGCACGTGCGAGACGGTCGCCAACACGGACAACTGCGGAGAGCCACGAACGGCCGACTGCGGAACGTGCATGGGCACCGACGCGTGCGAGGCAAACGTATGCAAAGCGCCGGTGTGCGGCACCACGTTCGCGGCCTCCGGCACCATCGTCGAGTCGCTTTATGTCACCCGGCAGACCGCGCTGGCCGGCGCATCCGCGACCGGGCAGAGCGTCTTGTACTTGCAGACGCCTCTCGGCGCCTGCGGCGGTTTCCAGTTGTTCGTAGCCGACGAGGCCGCCGCCAACACGCCGCCATATGTCGCGCAGCCACTCGCGAACCTCGGCGGATTCTCGAAAGCCGAAGAGACGATCGCGCTGGCGCCCGATGGCCTCACGATCATCGGCGCCTCGACTGGCGGCGCGACGTTTGTGGAATCGAAGCGCAGCGCGATCGGCGCTGGCGACTTCTCGCAGCCGGTAACCGGGGACTTTGTCACGCTCGACGCCGCGCTACCGCCGGCGCCGGCGAACGTTCGCTGGCCGGTACTTTCGGCGGACGGGCTGGCGTTCTACTACCGGGTCGCCGGCGCGACCGTCGCGGCAATCAACGGCCAGTACGAATCGCTGCGCACGTCGACCGCAATGCCGTTCCCGGCGGGGACACGCATGCCTGCGGCGGTGCAGGCATTGTTGACCGGCAGTGACGGAATCTCCGGGATGTCGTCCGACCGCATGACCGCGTTCGTGGCGGTCGGCTTTGGAACGAAGCTCCTGACGCGCACGTCGCTATCACAGCCGTTCATCGCGCCCGCGGCATCGACGCCGCCCGCGGCCGCGTACCGAGTGGTGCCGATTTCGGGTTGCACCGCGATCGGTACGTGCGAGCCCGGCGGGTGTCAGAACGAAGCGATCTGCACGTGGACGAACCACTAACCGTGTCGATGGGAGTCAGCGCCTCCGGCACGCAGTCGATCGCACGTGTCCGGAACTTTCGGGCGGCGGCGGGGTGAAAGAGCGCGTGTTAGCTGCCGAGACGTTGATCGCCGCCGAGCCAGCCGCGATCGCGAGAAGCTCGATGCGGTCGCCGCGGCGCGTCGCCGGACGATCGCGCGGATCGCTCGATCGGGTGCTGGGCATGAAGTTGGTGATTGTCGCAGTTTCGTTAAGTGCAAACGGCGCGAGCGCTGACGGCGATGCGGGTCCAGCGCAGTCACCTGTGGCCCCACCATCGAATCCCCTGCCCGTAGCACCGGATCCGTCGAGTGCGGCGACGCCCGCGCCTCCGGCGAATCCGCCGCCCGCGGATCCAGCTTTGCGGAGCGACCCTGCGGGCACACCATTGCCACCAGCGAGCCCAGCGCTACCGATCGGAAATCTACCGAACCTGACGTTCGTGCCGGCGTATCCCGAGGCCGTTGTCGATCGCCCGCTCGTGCTGCTGTCTGGCATGACCGCGCTAGATGCCGTCATACGGCTCGAATCGACGGTGTCGAAGAGCCTCGGCGATCGAGCGTACGACGTTGCGATAGCGCATGCTTTTGGCCCCGTTGAGATCACGGCCGAGCTCGGAAAGTACGCGGCCGTGCACGTGGCACTCGCGACTCACTCGTTTGCCGACCTAGTCGATGTCTACGGGCTCGCGGGTGCAACCCAGCCCGACGGTAGCCTTCACGTCGCGCAGGGCGCGCGCGCGGCGCACAAACTTCACCTGATTCCAGGGCTGCTCGCGTTACGGGCAGAGCTCGGCGTCACGGTTTCGGAGAACCGATACCGGGACTATATGAACGCACTCGTGTCGTCTCAGGTCGTCGGCGGGTTTGCGGACGCGGCACTCGAGGTTCAGCTCACGCCCGGGTTTGTTGTGATCGGTGGGCTCAGCGGTAGCACGCCACTCGCGAGCTTTAACGGGAACTACTCGAGCACTGTCAGCGCCGGTGGTGGGCTCATCCTGACACTAACGGAGACCTGGGACGTGTACGCGCACACGGGCGTCATCGATCTCGCCAACACGCACCTGCCATATGTCGAGGCGGGCTTCGAGGAGCGCTGGGGACCGTAACATCTCCGCCCGCGCTCGAGGCAGTGACCGCCAGCAGGCATCGTGGTTCGTCGTAGGAAACGGACTTTGGCGGCGGTGCCGAGTAAAGCAATCGCGGCGCGTATGCTCGTTCTTGGTTCTGCGTCGGATCGCCAGTCCTCTTGTACGCCACCGGCGGGGGCATGGGGGCCGTGTTCTCTCGCTGCCGAATGGTACGAGTCTCTCGCGAAGGCAGGTCACGCTTGTCGATACGGTCAGTCACCCCGGTCATGCTCTCGACTCCACGTAGTCCGGAACTTTCGGGCGACGGCGGGGTGGAAGAGCGCGTGTTCGCTGCTGCCAAGACTTTGGTCGAAACTGCTCCAACGGAGCTCGACGACGAAGCGCTTGCTCGCGCGAAAGCTGGTGATACCGAGGCGCTGCATGCGCTCATCGCGCTCTATGAGGATCGCGTGTTCGCGCTGATCTTCCGGATGATGCTCGGCCGAAGCACCGATCGGACGCACGACCTCGCGCAGGAAACGTTCGTGCGCGTGCTTCGCCGCGTGCGCGACTTCGATCCGCGCGGCACGGCGAAGCTGTCCACGTGGATCCTTACGATCGGGACGCGCGTGGTGCTCAACGAGCGCCGCCGAGCCAGCCGCGATCGCGAGCAACTCGATGACGATGCGGTCGCGGCGGCAGTGTCGGACGATCGCGCAGATCGCTCGATCGAGCGCATGCGACTCGCCGCGACACTCACCTCGGGTATCGCGGCGTTGTCCGATGACCAGCGCGCGGTCTTCGTGCTGCGCGACTACCACGAGCTCGAGTACGCCGAGATCGCGGCCGCGCTCGAGATCGATCTCAACACCGTGCGCTCGCGGCTGCATCGTGCGCGCACCGCGCTGCGTGCGGCGCTGTCCGCGGCCGGAGTCGAGCCATGAGTGAAACGAATCCTCTCGCGCAGGTCGACCTCGCCGCGGTCACGGCACCGCGTGCACCCTCCGGGTTTGCCGGCAGCGTGCTCGTCCGGTTCGCGACAACCGAAGGCGCAATCTCCGCGACAAAGCGCCGACGCATGCGCCGCATCGGATGGATCGCGGGCAGTGTCGCCAGCGCGGCGGTCGTGCTCGGGATCGTGCTCGTCTGGCCGGCCCACGAGCACGAGCACGCAGCCAGCGCTTACCCGGCCCTCCTCCCGAGGCACTTCGATATCCGCGGCATCGCCGTTGACCTCGACCGCGGCGCAGCGCTCGCGTGGACGGTTGAGGACAATAGCCTGCGCGTCGACCAGCGAGGCGCGGCCACCTGGCGTGTGCCGGCCGGACAGCATCTACATGTCGAGGTCGCCGGTGTCGGCGCCGTCGACGCGACGAACGCAACTCTTCGCGTGGAGGCCCAGATGAATGTGATGGATAGCAAGATGATCGGTGCGACTACTGCGACCGCGGCGCTGGTGACCGCCTTGACGGTGACGTTGATGCACGGCCAAGCGACCGTGACCGGCGCCGGCGTGCAGTTGACTGCGACAAATGGCGAGTCGGCCGTCGTCGCAGCGGGTAAGGCCCCGATCGAGCTCATCACCGGGGGTCAAGCGACCGCGGTCGAGGTGGTGTTCTCGGGCGAATCGAAATGGGCTGCTCTCGAGCTGGAGACTCTTGAGAGTGGACTCGGGTTCGTGCGGCTTCCAGACGATTCGACGATCGGTGCCGTGTCGTACGCTACGGGTGCGGCGGTGCGCGCCGCGGCGACGCCAAAGTCCCGGTTCGGTGCTGGCTGGTTGGGTTACGTCCCGCTCTATCGCGACGCTGTCGGCAGCGACCTCGTCCAAGGTGTGACGTTGGGCCTCGCCGAGCTCTCGCACGCGAAGGCGTTGCGGAAGGTGCTCGTGATCGTCGGCGATGGCAACGACACGAACAACAGCACCGCTAAACCGGCGCTGATCGCACTCCAGGCGGCAGCGCAGAAGGCCGGCATTACGCTTCGTGCAGTGCTCGCGCCTGGACGCGCCGAAGCACCGAGTGTTGTCGAGCAGGTTGGCATTCCGACGATCGATGCAAGCAAGATGGAGATGGCGCATGCACTCGCCGAGTCGATGGGCGGCGCAGTAGCCCCGCCGAAGGCGGTAATGGTGATCTACGAAGGGCGCGGCGTGTGGCTGACCGCAGATGTCCTTCACGCAATTGGCGAAGGCGTAGAGGGGATGGATCTACCGCCGGACTCACGAATCGGGGCGGCCGAATTCTCGACCGGGGCTTCGACGCGAATCCCGTTCGAGCCCAAGACAAAGTTCAAAGCCGCGCAGCTGGGGACAGCACAGGAATATGCCGCGAAGCGCGGGACAGATCTGATCGACGGCGTGGGCGCAGGACTTGCCCAGCTATCGAGGGCAAAAGAGCTGGACCGTTGGCTGATCGTTGTCGGCGACGGTCACGACACGAACGACGAATCAGCGTCGGTGAAGGTGAAGGACTTACTCGAACAAGCCAAGCTGAGCAACGTGCGGATTCGAGCGATCCAGCTGGGCAGTGTCGACACACTACCGGGTTCCGTGCTCGAGCATCTCGATCCGCAACTCAGTCGGCCGTTCGGACAGGGCTATCGCGGACGGCTCGAGGGGGTAACGATGTCACTGTCGCTGGCAACAGAATAGAGCGCGCGGCCACGCGCAAGCGAGGCGTCACTTTCGCCCATCAGACCGTCGCGCTCGCTGCACCGTTGCTCGGCCGATCGGCCGCATCCGCTGTGTACGGATGGATCGGGCTCGAAGATCCTGTCCCCGACACGGGTCGTCGGAGAATCAGAAGCCGATCGACGCGTGAATCAGATCGAGACCTTCGCTGTCATGCCTGCTCGCGCCGCTCATGCTCGCGGATGGCAGCACGATTATGCGGCGCGTCGCACGGGCGTCAAGTGGGTGAGCATACACAGCCACTTGTCACCGATGCGTCGATAGACGTCCGTGATGTATTCGTCAGCCTGGATCGGCGCGCCATCGAACGTGCCGGTGTTCTGGCCGCGGCCGGTAACCCACGCGATGTCGTCGCTCACCGCGGCGTGCGTGACCACTTTGGTCATGGATGCGTGGGTCAGCCGCCCGGAGCCAATGACGTCCAGGATCCGGGTCCGAGGAACCGGCCCCGCCTCGGGGGTGACCAGAATCCAGTCATCGGTGATGCAGTCGCCGATGGCCACGATGTCGTTGGAGATCATCGCCGCGTTGAATCTACGTTCAAGATCTTGAAGAAACGGGGGGACAGTCGTTGTGATCATGGGTTTACCTTTGGCGGTCTTTGGCATCGCCGCCAGGATGTAACGTAGGCTGCGCGAGGGGGGGCCGTCCGCGCTCGCCGCCGTCATCCTTTCTGCGGCGTCCGAAATCGCGGCGGGATCCAGCTGCGCCGATGCGGGGTGGTCGCAGGTCGAACGCCCGCCACACCTCCGCGAGCGCGCCATCGCGCTTGGCCAGCGCGCGTCGCACCGCCGCCAGCGGAATCACCTCGTCGCTGCGATCGGCGAGCACCTCGGCCGCGACGTGCGCGTCCAGGTCGAACGCGATCCACTGCGTCCAGCTCGGAGCCTGCGGCGCCACGGAGTACCGACCTCGTACGTGCTCGCGCAGAACCCAGGGGTTGAATCGCCGCGGGCGCAAAAGCCCACTCGGCAACACCTCGACGCAAGCCCGCCACTCGTCGCGCGACACCGTCGGCGTCCCGGGCGCCGGCAGCCAACCCCGCCCGTTCGGGCCTCGTACCCACAACGCGTAGGTGCCAGAAACGTTGTATCCGAGCCGATCGTGCCCGCTCCTCAGCGCTTGATACGGCGCCGTCGCGAGCTCGAGCTCATTCTCCGAGTTCGGGTTGATAGAATGGACGACGGCGCTGGTGCCGGTGCTCGACAAGATCATCGCGACCGCCGAGGGTGGCGATCAGACCGAGTTCTGGCAGTCGTTCTTCCACTACGAGAGCAGCTCGATGGGTGCGGCGTTGACCGGATGGATCACGACGCTGTTCCCGTATCTCAGAGAGGGACGCGACGCCTCGCTCGTCCCGAACAAGTACTTCGCGTGGGACACGATGATGGGCAAGCAATCTGGTGGCCCGTACGTCGGCCGATTCCCTCGGGCCTCGCGAGCGCACCGGTCGAGATCACCAACATCGTGACGCGCAAGACCACGAAGGTGAGCTTCGGCGCCGGCATGTTCGGTGTCGTCGAGGACCAGGGCGTGCTCGCACCCGAGTGCGACTGGGCGATCGTCTACGCCCAGAAGGTTTAGGATATCCGCATGGGGCGAACGTTCGCGGTGTCGAAGGTCAAGGGTCCGTTGCAGCCACTCAGCGCGATCGCGCGCGACTTAGCGCTCGCGAGCCTCCTCGAAAAGTACCGCGTCGAGCAGGTCTACACCAGCAAACGGTCGCTCGTGATCTGCGACCGGTCTCATCCTTTCGTACGCATGGCGCAGCACGCGTTCTACGAGCACCATCCGATTTCGATCTCGCCGGATGCCGTGTGGTTCTGTATCGCGCAAGGGCTCGCACATCACATCAATGCGAGTGCCGAGACGTTGCGTCATCAGTTCGTCAGACACGAGGGCAAGCTCGACCTCGTCATCGAGCGGCCGAAGTTCGAGCTCGGTAGATCCAATCCGTGGCCGGCGCTGTTCGCGGAGTTCTCCGATCAGATCGCCGGCCATGTCGGCAAGTGGCGCGATCTCGTAGTCGCTGACTTCTCGACGACGGGACCGGTCGAACGCGCGGCGACCGAGGTCTTGTTGATGGACGCGTTTCAGGCGTATTTCAACTACACGGTCATGTTCGGCTGCGGCATCCCGGCGATCACGCTCGAAGGTAAGCCCGCAGACTGGCGCTCGGTGCGCCGCCGCGCGCAGATGCTGCTCGAGCTCGGCCTAACGGAGTGGGCGAATGCCTTGCTACCCGTGCTGGACCAGATCGTCCTTGCGTCGGAGGGCACGATCGATCCTGCGTTCTGGCAATCGTTTTATCACCACAAGTCCGACTCGAGGACGGGCGGTGACGCGATCACCGGGTGGATGACGACGTTGTTCCCGTTGTGCCTGCGTGCCGACGGGACGTTTGTTCCAAACCCGTACCTCGATTGGGAGCGCGACGTCGGTGGACTGAAGGGACTCGGCCTGTCCAGCGTTCCGCCCGCACTCGCGAGCGCGCCGGCCAAGTTCGTCGATGTTCGCACCCACGCAACGACGGAGCTGCGCTTCATCGCCGGCATGTTCGGCGTGGTCCAGCACAAGGGCGTGCTCGCACCCGAGTTCGGCTGGGCGATCGTCTACGCCTAGTTCCACAGCATCGACGGGCGGAATCTCGATCACAGGGCGCGACCGTTCGGCACGCTCGGCAGCCTCGCGGCGGCGCGCGGCATCGCCGAGCTGCTCGTCGAGATCCCATTGCGCGAGCCGCGAGCGATTCATGCGCCCGAGCACGAGCAGCAGCGCGCACAGCAGCCACACCGCGAGCCCGATCGATCCGACCGGCGCTGCGAGCTAGCGATCCTGAACGTCCTCACGCCACTCCTCGAACAGGTCGTGCAGCGGCTTGCCGTACTGGTGTCTCGCGGCGGTATCGATATCCGCGCCGTGCGCGAGCTCGGCGAGAAACCGCCGGAACGGCCAGACGACCTCGGCACCGCGACGCATCGCGACGGTGACGACACCGAGATCCAGTAGGTCACGCCGAGCGTACTTCGGTGCGCCGCGGCCAACCCGGCGCCACACTCGCGATCGACGACGCGTCGCGCACGAGCTGGATGTGGATCACGCGCGGCTGCGGGCGATCCGGAAGGTCAGCCGCGATCCGCGCGAGCGTGGTCTCGGCGCCTGCCTGGATCCGCACTGCGGTCGATTCGAGACCGTCCTCATAGCTGACGATGATCCGATCGTCGCCGGGCAAGGAGATCAACGGCACCGCACGCGCCGGTGCCGCGAACAGCAGCACGATCATGAGGATGAGGATCCTCATGGGTAGTGCAGCTTGATTTCTCGGGTGTTCGTATCCTGCGAGTGCGCGTACAGCACGATCAATCCCGTGGCGACGGCCGCGCCGATCGTCGCGTAGACCCACCACGAGGTCGGCTCTCGGCCTTTCTTCGCCGCGGTCGCGACGCGCTGCTGGAGCGTCTCCGTCAGCAGCGGCTGATCCGGATCCGGCGCGTGCGCATCCCAACCCTCGACCCGATCCGCTATGCGCAGCGAGTCACGTTCTCGAAGCTGTACTGCATCGCGCGGGTCGAGTAGTTGGCGAAGCCGTTGTAGAGCGTCGGCCGCTTTGTGGGACGCGTACGCCAAAATACCCGGCCGGCCATGTGCCGAATCAGGTCGAGGACGAGCCCGGCCGTCGCGAAGCCGTTGGCCGTCATTCGGCGACCCAGCGCGCCTAGGAGCAAGATGACCGTTAGCGGCAGGAGAGCCCGGATCCAGGGGGACAGGCGCCGAAGCAATGTTCGCCGTCAAGACCTTGTCGCATCCGTTGCTCGCGGCGACGCGGAGTGCGAGCGTCGGCCGATGATCCGCAACAACGTTCGCTTCGCGTTCACCGGTCTCGTGGCACTCGCCGCGGGTTGTGGGAAGTCCGACAAGGCGGCGCCGTCAGGCGCAACGACCGGCTCGGCGGTTGTAGCTGCTGCGGAGCCGACGCCCCCCCCAACGGCGCCGGCACGGCCCCCGCCGCCCGCCGTCAAGGCGTGCTCGCTGATCACGGCCACTGAGGTCGGTGCGATCGTCGGCAAGACCGTCGTGATGGACGACAAGGACGGGAGCTCCTGCACGTTCGGGCTCGACCCCGCGGAGAAGGAGAAGGCGATGGCCGCCCTCCAGAAGGATCCGATGAAGGCCGCGCAGGCGATGGCCGGCGGCGGCAAGGGTGGCATCAAGGTGCCCGATGCGATCTCGAACCAGCTCGTGATCGACCTATCGATCGACCACGACACGCAGACCGAGGATCAGATCAAGGCCATGTACGTGGGCATCGGCTCCGCGGTGAACGGCGCCAAGCCCACCGAGCACGGCCTGAACGAGACGGTCACCGCAGCCAAGGACCTGCCCGGAATCGGCGACTGGGCGTTCGTGACGAACATCGCCTCGGTCAACATGGGCTTCGGCGCGTCCGTGCGTGGTCGCCTGCTCGATGCTCACAAGGGCACCTGGCATATGACGGTGTCGGTGACGATCGCGCCGGATCCGGGTGCATCGAAGCTCGATGACGAGATCTCGCAGATCGCGAAGACCGCGATCGCGAAGCTGCCCTGAGCGCCAATTACTCCGGGTTGCCGGCAGCAAGCCACGCGAGGTAGTCGCGCAACGCCGCCGCGGTGTCGAACCGCGGTGTGAAGCCCGTGTTCTCACGGATGCGCGAGATGTCGAGCGGCGTATCCGAGCCCACCACGTTGGATCGGCGACGCCTTACTTACGGCGTGACATCGAGAGCCATGGCTAAAAAAACGTCGCTTCGACCTCGCGATCACGCCGAGGTCATCGCCCTGTTTCGTTCCGAGATCGTCGGCGCCATCGCACACCGCGAGTTGACGCGCGGGGAGCTCGCCGAAGCGTTTCGCACGGTCGCCGCGTGTCGCTATCGGCCGCCCGGCCGGCGCGCAAGCAAGCAGTACAGCCTCTCGACGATCGAGCGCTGGTTCTACGCGTATCGCAGCGGCGGACTCGAGGCATCGCATCGCGGAACTGCGCTCAAGCCATCGCCACGCTCTGATCGCGGGCGCGCACGCGGTCTCACGCCCGAGCAGCGCACCCTGTTGCTCGACGTTCGTCGCGAGCACCCGACCGCATCGGCATCAGTGATCGTTCGCAGCTTGATTGCCGATGGGCGGCTCGCCAAGAAAGCGGTGTCGGTGACGACGGTGCGCCGGCTGTTTCGCGAAGCGGGACTGACGCGCGGCGTGCGGCCCGACCGACACACACGGCTGCGCTGGCAGGCCAGCCATCCCGGCGCACTGTGGCATGGCGACGTATGCCACGGCCCCGCGCTTCGGATCGGCAAGACGACCATGCCCTTGCGGATTCACGCACTCCTCGACGACACGTCACGCTACGTCATCGCGCTCGAGGCACACCACACCGAGCGCGAGGACGACATGCTCGGCATCTTCCGTACGGACCGGCGCCGACGAGTCTCTCCAGTTCCTCCTCGAGCACGACCTGAATGGTCGCCTGCTTGCGAAGGCGGAGCGCATCGATACGACCCAGCTCGAGATCGAGTTTGCGGCAACGCTCGCGGCGCTCGATGCGCTCGCTGGCACAACGCCGAGTGACATTGAAGAGCCGGGCTCCAGCAAGCCGGGGCCGACGATCACCGGCCCGCGAGGCAAGGCCAAGCCGACCGGTCGCCGCGACCTTCGCGACGAGGAGGTCCCGGTGGAGCGGATTCCACTCTCCGATCCGACGCTTGACGGCACGGCCGAGGCGATCGGGACCGAGCAAGCAAGCCGGATGATGTGGCGCCGCGCGGGTTGGGTGCGCGTCGTGACCGAGCGGATCAAGTACAAGGAGCAGGCAGCCAACGCCGTGTCGGAGGCGGCTGCTAACGAAGGCACGATGGCGAAGATCATCACCGCACCGCTGCCTCCTGAAATGATCGATCGCTCGATCGTGACCGCGTCGGTTTGGGCGCACATCGTGAGCGACAAGTTCGCATTCGGTCTGCCGCTTTACCGCCAAGAGGAGCGCTTCGCGCAGGCCGGGTTCCGCATCGATCGCGGCACGATGTCGCGGTGGCTCGAGCAGCTCGGCGGCACGCTCGGCGCGACCGTCGTCGAGGCCATGCGCCAGGAAGCACTCCGCACCGCGTTCTGCATTGCGACCGACGCCACCGGCATCCTGATCCAGCCGATCCGCGAGGGTAACCAGCCGCGTCGAGCCTGCCGACGCGGACACTTTTTCGTCCAAATCGCCGACGCCGACCACATTTTCTTCGAGTACACGCCGCGAGAGACCTCGGCCGCCGTCGGCAAGATGTTTCATGGATTCTCGGGGTACGCGCAGGCGGACGCCGAGAGCGTCTACGATCTCTTGTTTCGGCCGCCCGAGAACCGTGTTTCGGATCGATGATTACGAGCCCGACCTCGCCATTCGCCACGAGCTCGGGTGCTGGAGTCACGTGAGAACGAAGGCGCGGGAGGTCGCGATCACGAGCACGGATCCAGTCGCACGCGAAATGCTTGCGCGGATCATGCGCATCTTCGAGCTCGACCGGAGCTGGAAGAAGCAATCGCATTCCGAGATCAAGGCTTTTCGCGAGCTTCATCTCGGTCCGCACGTCGACGCGTTCTTCACATTCGTTGAGGGGCAGTACGAGCTCGTCAAAGATCAGCGCGGACTGCTGCGCTCCGCGCTCGGCTACGCCGTCCGCCAGCACGGCGCCCTCACACGATTCTTCGACGACGGTCGCCTCAAGCTCACGAACAACGGGTCGGAGCGCGAGCTCAGAAGAGTCGCAACCGGAAGAACGGCGTGGTTGTTCTGCGGCAAGCGACGACCATGCGCAAGCGGCTGGCAACCACCTCACGCTCGTCGCGTCGGCTCGCCTCCATGGTCTCGATCCCGAGGCATACTTGCGCGACTTGTTCCGCGTCCTGCCGCAATGGCCGCGCGACCGCTATATCGAGCTCGCGCCCAAGTACTGGACCGCTACCCGCGCTCGCTTGGACGCCGCTCAGCTCGAGATCGAGATTGGCTGGATCACGATCCCGCCGCCGCCAGAGCCATCGTCGGCGAGCTGAGATCGCGGGTGTCGTCACGCATCGACGGTGCCATCACTTCGCGCACTGCGGAAGAACGGTGTCCACGCAGCGGATACCTTCCATCGCCCTCAAGACATTCGCCATCGATCCGAAATTCCAATTCGGCCGCTTTTTTTTCACGTTCGTCCGATCTAGCCCGCGCGACGCAACTCCTTGGAATTCGGTCGGCTCGGTAGCGCCGTTATGAACTCTGGTGCCCTGCTTCGGCCACAACGGCGCAGACGAAGGGCTTTCAAGCCGACGCACTCGCAACTCGATGGTGGCAACGGTGTTGTGATCGCGTTCGACTCATCGACGTCGCGCTAACCCGCGCGCTAACCCTTCTGGCATGCTCGATGACCCTCGCGAGCACGCGCGTCACCAAATAACGCCCGCTTTGTCAAACGCCACTAAGACCTGACCCCGTTACGCCACTAAGACTGACCCCATCCAATTGTTCAGTGGTTGGTCTTGTTCGAACCGAGAAGCCCGGCCCGTTTCTTCTGTCGTAGTCGGAAGCTGTCGCACTGAATCACGAGCGTGTGGCTGTGATGAAGCACGCGGTCGAGCACGGCTGACGCGATCATCTCGTCGCCGAAGACATGGCCCCACTGCGTAATGGTCTGGTTCGTGGTGATGAGCATGCTGCCCTTTTCGTAACGGCGGCTGACGAGCTGAAAGAACAGGTGCGCGGTCTGCTTCTCGAGCGGGAGATAACCAAGCTCGTCGACGACGAGCAACTTTGGTTTCGCGTAGAAGCCGATTTGATCGGCGAGTTTTCCCTCAAGCTGTGCGCGAGCAAGCGTGGCCAGCAGCGAGGTCGCTGTGACGAACAGCGTCGAGTGACCTGCCTCGACCGCTGCGCGCCCGAGTGCGATTGCCAGGTGCGTCTTGCCTACGCCGGGGGGACCGAACATCAGCACGTTCTCGGCGCCGGCGATGAATCGCCCCGTCGCGAGCTCGCGCACCAGCTTTTGATCGATCGACGGTTGGAACTTGAAGTCGAACTCCTCGAGCGTCTTGATCGTCGGGAAGTGCGCGATCTGGATTCCCATCGCGACACGTTTTTGCTGCTTCGCTTCTGTTTCCTCGGTCAGGATCTGGTCGAGGAAGTCGAGGTAGGTCGGCTCGGTACGCGCCGCCTGTGACAGAATCCCGTCGAGCCGCTGCGCCAGGGCACGCAATCGAAGCTTGACGAGTCGCTCTTCGACGCGAGCACGAATGATCTCGGTCACGCAGCACCTCCGATGCGTCCGCGTAATCCGAGAGGCTGCGCCCGATCGGCGAGCTAGCGACGGTCACTGCCTCATCACGCGTGCGGAAGATGCCGTCGAAGTGGCGTGGGTCGGCGATGCGCTGATGTGGCTCGAAGTGACGACGATGACGTGCAACTTCGATGCGTCCGTCGAAGATCATGACCTCGTTGTCTGCAACGAGAACCTCAACGGTGCACCTCACGAGACGGTGCGGAACGCTGTAGCGAATCGTGTCGACATCGACGAAGCAATCGGTCGCGACACGCCAACTGATCCGCCGCTCGCGAACAGGCATCGCAACCGAGGGAAGCGGCAACAGTGCCGCCCGCTCCTCTCGCTCGAAGCGATCGCATGGGCGGTCGAACGTGGTGCCGTGGATGCGCTGATCTGCGTCGACGAGCCAGCGCTCGAGATGAGCCTCGAGCGCGGCGAAGCTAGCGAACGAGAGCCCGGCAATCGCATTTTTCTTTACGTAGCCGACGCCCGACTCGGTCTTGCCTTTCGTGCGAGCGCGGTACGGGCGACACGCAGCCACGTCGACGCCCCAGTCTTTGCAGAATGCCGCAAAGGCCGGGTGCACGCGGGCGGTGCCGCTCTCGCGATCCTCGCCGATAACGAGTGCTCCAGCGCGATCGATCAAGATCTTGCGGGTCACTCCTCCGAACGTGCGGAAGGCGCCTGCGAGTCCCTCGCGCCAATCGTCTTGCCGCTGACTCAACGACGCGCGCACGAAGATCCGGCGCGAGTAGCCGAGCACCGCGACGAACAAGTGCACTTTGACGCGAGCGCCGCCGATCACGATCCACTTCTCGCCGAAGTCGATCTGCATCTGATGTCCCGGTGCAGTCTCGAAACGCACCGTCGCCACCTCGGCTGCGCGCTGCGCGTGCCGATGAGGTGCGAGTGTCCGCTGCAGCGTACGCAACGGAACCTCAACGTCTTGCTCTGCGAGCAATCGCTGCACGACTACGCTGTTTCCAGCTGCCGGTCCGTCGAGCAGCGTCACCGCTACGTCGCGCTGCACAGCGTCGAGCGTCCACGCGCCAGGTCGCGTTTGCGTCTCGGCGTCAGCGCTGCGCAGATATCGCTTCACGCTATTGCGAGCGATGCGGAGCTCGCGAGCGATCCGCTTGGTCCCCCAGCCGAGCGCGGCGAGGCCGCGTAACTGCTTTACGATCTCAGGATCCACCATCGGGACCGTGAGCGTCACCCTGTCGTTTCCTGCTGTCTGATCCATCGCTTACCCTCCGGATGGGAGGGGTCAGTTTTAGTGGCGCGAGGGGGTCAGTTTACGTGGCGCCTGACACGCTTTTTGAGGATGCTGCGCCGCGCGCAGATCGATCGTCTCGTACATCTCCTTGTCGACGTGCGCGAGGTTGACCTCGAACCGGCGCATCGTCGCTTGCGCGCCACTACACGACCTCGGCAAGCGTGTAACAACTGTTGCGGGCCTGCACGAGCCTCGCGACGCGCGACGGCAAGAAATCGTGGGCGGCGTCATCGAGGGAGCGGTTCTCGCGGACGCGAAAACCGCGCGCTGCGAGATATGGCGGCACCTCGTCGCGATTCCATGCCCACTTGAACGGCTCGCCCATGCCGCGCACCGACGCGCGCACGAGCCGCATCATCAACGACGGCGAGTCGATCCGCGCTCGCTCGAAATACGTCATCGGGAGCTGGCCCGGACCGAACGCGTGGATCGCGTGCAGCGACGCATTGATCGCTGGCTCGGTCAGATACATCGTGACCCCTTCCCAGATCGTGAGCACATGCGCCGTGCGATCGAGGCCCGCGGCCGCGAGCGCCTCCGGCAGCTCGGCGAGTGGGCGAGCTTCGAAGTCCCACGTCACGTAGTGTGCCGGTGATTTCCCACCGAGGCGTGCGAGCACGTGTTGCTTGCGACCCTGCGTCGCCGGATGATCGACCTCGAACACCGTCACGTTCGCGAGTGCGTCCAAGCGCAGCGCACGCGTGTCGTAGCGCTGCCGATCGAGAAACATGTCGCGGACGGACTTCTGAAGACGAAGGGGCGCGGCGCGCGGCTGCTTGCTTCATCACCGTAGAAAAGAGCCCAAGAAGAACTGATCGGCGCGCCTGTGGATCGATTTATCGTTAGGACTATGGCCGGCTGCCGATCTCGTCGATCAACAATAGCTCCCATCGAAGGCCGGCAGGCTCGAATCCGTACGCGGTGATTCGAAACGGGCCCGATCCGAAGCGCCGCGTGATCTCCTCGACGCCGCACGGCCCCGACAGGTGAAACCCACCGAGCTCGACGATCTCCGCGTATTCGTGCTCGCCGTGCTGGTACAAGCCACGATATCGGCCGACGCTGATCCGGGTGAGCTGTCCGCACGGTAGCTCGGCGAGGCGCGAGACGAGCTCTGCACGTCGGACGCGAACCGCCTCATCCGTACGCGGGAGACGCGGCTCGCGAGTCATCTGCAACTGGCCCTCCGTCAGCCCGAGGGACCACTGCTCGAACAGCGCGCGCACGGTCTCGGGCTCGAGACGCACGCCGATCACGATCTCGGCGAGGGACTGGCGTTGCTCCAGTCGCTCGAACACGAGCGCGGCGATCTCGTCGCGCGAACGCGCGGGCGCGACAGCCGCGGTGGCGTTGCGCCGTCTCGCCGTACGAGGTTCGTTCGTCAGCTCGACCGCGAGGGCTGCGACTTCCTTCGGATCGAACCAGTGCACCTCGTCGTCATCGACGTCGGGATGCAGCCGCGTACCCTCGAACCGCCGCACCGTGGAGATGCTAACACCGAGCCGCGTGGCAACCTGCGCCCGCGTCAGCGGCGTTTCCGATGAACCGTTGGCTGGAACAACGGCAAGATGTCGCGATTCGGTCGATGTAGACACTCGTTTCATGGGCTAACTCCTGATGCTGCGAAGCGTCGAAGGTCGAGGGGCAATCCGCGCGACATGGAATGGGCAACCTTCGCAGCAGGGTCTGACACGGCGAGCTGACAGGCATCGGCATGATGTCGACAGGTGCCATTCGGGGAGCGCACCCAAAGAATTTTTCTCTATCCGTGGTGAAAACCGGGCGAGGTCTCCCAAGTAAGGAGACGAGTGGTCACTCCGACAAATGTTCTCGTCGGCCGCCACGTCGGCGAGAAAACTCTCGTCGGAAATTCGCGAAATCGACGTCGCTGGCGTGAGGAAGTGCCGTCAGCCCGCCCATATCTGTACGAACTCGCGAGAAATCTGGATCGAAAACGGCATCTCGGATGATCTCGTCGTCTAACCAAAGTGAGGCCAGCAAGAAATCTCTCGTCGGCAATCGCAAGAATCGACACGGCCCACGAAAAAAAACGCCCTCTCGCCGCCATATCACTATGAGGAACCCGCATTTCGCCCGCCCGAACTAGGAGCCGCCATGTTTGAAGCAATCGTATCCAAGATCACTAACGCCGTTCGCACCGCCGCTCACTCACTCAACGCGGTCGCGCGCCGTACGCCGTGGATCGCGCCGGCGGCGATCCTCGCGCTGCTGTTCTTCTTCGTGCGCTGGTGACCGCAATGCTCTCGCTCGTCCCTACCCACGAACGTACCGAGGACGCTCGAACGCATCCGGCGCAGCCGTATCTCACATGCGCGGAGGCAGCGACGTACCTGCGCTACCGCGACGCCAGCGGCATCCGCGCTGCTGTCGGTCGCGGCGATCTCGTGCCGGACGGGACCGGACCTCGCGGTACGCATTTGTTCAAACAAGAAACACTAGACAGCTACGTCCAGATCCGCAGATCCTCGTCGCGGTTGGTGTCGCGTCCGGTGCTCACAGGAGCAAGACATGGCATCGAGGAATGCAGGCATCGTGAAGCTGGGAACGAACCACTACAAAATCCGAGTGCGAGCCATGTGCCCGCGCACGGCGCAACGAAAGGAGCTGCGACGCGAGTATCACTGCTCGCTGACCGAAGCACGCGCGCATCAACACGCGCTGCTGGACGAGTTGATCGGAAGCCTGGAGGACGTGCGAAGCGACAAGGAGCGCCTCAAGGACTTCGCGCCCTCGTGGCTGCTTGGACGTAAGGGACTGATCAAGGCAACGACCGCACGGAAGATTGCGATGGTGTGGGACGAGCACATCGGAAGCTCGAGGATCGCCCAGCTGTACATCGAGGAGATTCGATCGGCCGATGTCGAGGCGTGGCTCACCGAGCTACGGGGAAAGAAATTCATCAAGGGGAAGGGGCCGCTCGCGAAGCGCAAGATTCGGTCGGAGAAGTCCGAGCCGCGTCCGCTCTCGCAAGGCACGATCAAGGGCTACTACCGCGTGCTCTCGCAGATCCTCAAGGTCGCGACAGCGCGTGCGGGAGTCCGGAATCCGTGCGAGGGCGTGGAGCGCGTGAAGCCGGGCAGGCGCAAGCCGAACTTTCTCGCGAGAGAAGAGATCGGGGGTGTGCTCGCGCACGTTCAAGCGAACGCGCCGGAATGGTACGCGGCGGTGTTGCTCGACGTGTTCTCGGGGCTGCGGTGGGGCGAGCTCTCGGCGCTTCGCTGGGGTGACATCGATGAAGTGGAGGGCGTGATCAAGGTGCGTCGTAACAACGACAAGGGAACCGTGGTCGATTCCACGAAGACCGGTCAGGACGAAGACGCGCCGAAGATCGTGCCGCTGCTGAAGCCGGTGGCCGACGTGTTGCGAGCTCGCCGCATGGCGATGGTCGCGGCACAGCACCCGGGACTCGTCGACGGTTGGATCTTTCCGACCCTCAAGGGGACGCTGCACAAGGGAACGCCCTTGCGCGACGTGCTCGACGCGGCCTGTGCGGCGTGCGGAACCAAGCGCCGGATCACGACGCATGGTTTGCGGCACACCGCGAACGATCTGCTGCGTCGCGTGGCAGATGGAGATGTGGTGCGCGCGATCATCGGGCACTCGACCGAGCAGATGACGCACCACTATTCGCACGTCGACGAGACTGAAAAACGTGCGGCGGCGATGCGTGCGTTCGACGGTGTTCTCGGACCGAAAGGGGTCACAAAAGGGGTCGCGCCGTCCATGAATGCGGAATTATCAAAAGCACCAAACGTAGAAAACCCCGCCGTTACGCGGGGTTCTGTCGGAGGAGCCACCCAGATTTGAACTGGGGAATGACGGTTTTGCAGACCGTTGCCTTACCACTTGGCGATGGCTCCGAGCGGCTCACTTCTAGCACAGCTGCGGGACGTGTGAAAAGTGCCCTGTGCGGCCACGCACTCTGCGCTGCCCCGCTCGACTCTCCCACGGGCTAAACCACGGGGTTCGCAGACTTGCGTGAGATCGGCGCTACATGAAGCCCCGGCACGCCGGGTGCAATTTACGCCAACATGGACATCGTCACCTGGCTCATTGTTGGTCTTGTCGCTGGCGTACTCGCCGGTCTCCTCGTTGGCGGCTACGGCCTCGTGGCCGACATGGTCGTCGGCATGATCGGCGCCTACATCGGCGGCTATCTGTTCGCGCACGAAGGCTGGCACGCGCCGGTCAGCGGGCTCGGAGGCTCGATCTTCGTCGCCTTCATCGGCGCCGTGATCCTGCTCGTCATCCTGCGCATTCTACGGTCGGTGACCGCCGGACCGCGTCGGGTTTAGTCGAACTTCGCGTGGTTCTCGGACGTCGCAAGCGTTCGAGGATCCATGCGATCACAGCAGACGATGCCGTTGAGGTGATCGATCTCGTGCTGCAGGATGCGCGCGTACCAGCCGCTAGCTTCGATCGTGAACGGCGTTCCCTGCTCGTCGAGCGCCTCGACGTGCACGCTCCGCCAGCGCCGGACGACCATCACGAAGCTCTTGAAGCTCAAGCAGCCTTCGTACGCGTCGACGACCTCATCACCGACGGGCGTGAGCGTTGGATTCACGAGCACGTGAAACGGCACCGTGGACCGCTCGCGTGCCGCAAGCTGCTCGGGCGTCAGGCCCGAGTGCAGCTGCGGGGTATCTTCGATCACCGCAAGCGCGAGTGACCGACCGATCTGTGGCGCGGCGAGTCCGACCCCGGGTGCGGCGCGCATCGTCTCGCGCATCTGCTCGATGAGTGGAGCGAGGGCAGGGAGGTCAGCCATGGCGACCGGGGCCGCGAGAGCGCGGAGCACGGGGTCACCCACCTGAACGATCGGCAGCATGGCTGCTTATAACTCAGGGTTCGAGGTCGGCGGCAAAATCGAGGAACGTGTAGCGATCGCGGAGCTCGCGCGCGTGGGTAAACGCCTCGGCGAACAGCGCCTCGGAGAACCCCAGCTGGGTCGGCGTGGTCGGGGCACCGGCCGAGGTGAGCACGGCCGCGAGCTCCTCGGGCGGCTTCACGATCGCCGCGAGCCGGGCGCGGAACGCCGGCCAGTGCGTTGCGAGCCGACCGTTGACGGCCGCGAGATCGACCTGCTTGGTGCGGACGTCTTCCCAGACCGCGGCGCCTCGCTCGGGGCCGAAGTGCGAGATCACGGATGCGTGGGTGATGCCGATCGGGCGCAAGCGTGGCGCGGTCCGCGCGAGAACTGCGCTCTGGAGCCGCGCCATCACGAGCGCTGCGACGCCGACCTGTTCGCCGTGCAGCGCTTCGAGCACGCTCACCGGTCGCATCATCTCGAGGTAGTGGCTGATCAGGTGCTCGCCTTGGCTGGCCGGATAGCTGCCACCACAGGCGGTCATGCCGAACCCGGAGAGGACCAGCGTGCGAGCGAGCGCACGTAACGCCGTGCGATCTCCCGCGAGCAGGCCCGCTGCGGCGGCGAACAAGACCGGCTCGTCCTGGGTGAGCAGCGCGAACGGGAGCTCGCGATATGGCTTGTCGAGGAGCAGGTGCGCGAGCAACCAGTCGGCCTGTGCGGTCGGCCGGCAGATGCTGTCGCCGAGGCCCGCGCGGATCAGGCGTGGCGGTGCCGCCGCGAGCACGTCGAGATCGAAGAACGCGGCGACCGGCGTGCGCGCGCGGACCGAGCGCTTCGCACCATCTTCGTGGATCGAGGCGCTCACCGAGGTGAAGCCATTCATCGACGGCGCGGTCGCGAACACGAGCTGCGGAATATCGAGTGTGATCGCGGCGAGCTTGCCGAGGTCGTTGATCGTGCCGGAGCCGACCGAGATCAAGCCATGGGTGCCGGGAGCGACGCGGGCCGCGATCGCGGCGGCGCCTTCGCGATCGCACTGCGGGCGTCTACCGAGCACGATGCTCTGGATCGTGAACTTCGCACCGAGCGCGCGCACGAGGCGGTCGCCGAGTGCGGCGAACGTATCGACATCGCCGAGCACGGCGAATCGGCTGCCGAGCCCGAGCGCTTCGACGAGCTCGACCTCGCGCCCGACGAGCGAATCTTCGATCGCGATCGCGCGAGCCTCGCAGCGCACGAGCTCGCCGGTCTCCGGATCTGGATAGGTGCCGGCGAGTAGCTGCTGGATCGGATCAGCAGGCATCGAGGATCGCCCGCAGTTGCGAGCGCAAGGAGCCCATCAGCGGCGCGTACGAACCATCGAACGCGGCCGACCCGATCGTGAACGCATCCGCGCCCGCATCCTTCAGCGCCTTGATCTGTGCCGCGTTGCCAACGCTGCCGGCGACGAGCAGGTATCCCGGCGTGCCGCGGCGCGCAGCGCGCACGAGCTCGAGCGGATCGGCTTCGGTCGCGCGATACGCGAGCAAGTCGACACCCGCGCACCCCTTCGCCGCGAACCGCTTGCAATCCGCTTCGACATCGGCGGCGCTACCGCCGAGCTTGGTCGGATGGGAGAACGGCTTGCCGGGGAACGGGTGGTACGTGGTCTTGCTGCCCGCGAGGATCGCGAGCACCTCGTCGACCTGCGTGCCACCGAGCAACCGGTCGACCCCGATGTCGCGCGCGACCTTCGCCGAATTCAGCGCGGCCTCCGGCGAGGTCGACACGACCTCCATGTAGGAGGTCGCACCGCGATCCCGGATTCGCGCGACCAGCTCGCGCAAGGTCGCCGGCGGCACGCCGACATCCTTGAACCCGAGGTGAGTCAGCGGCACGGGCTTGATCTGCTCGAGAACGTCGAGCGCATCCGGTACCGTCTGGTCCGATCGAGTGAGCATGAACACGAAGTCCATGCTGCAACGGTACCGCGAATGGCATGCGCCGTGCTGTTCGAACCTGAATGACCGGCAAGCCTGCGCTCCGCGACCCTGACATCGAGCGAGCGCGCACGAGCGCGCGGTGGATGGATCGCTACGGGCTCGACCCGCTCGAGACCCATCGCGGTCACCACGCTGCGCGCGATCGAGCCGCTGGTCGCGCGGTACCTCGACAAGCAGCCGCGCCGTCGCCAGGTATAGTATGTTCGCTTCGTGCGTCACGTCCGCGCGTCGCGATACCTGACGCCCCTCCGCGAGGGCGGCTCGGTGCCGGCGATCATCGAGGCGGACGATTGCGGCACCTATGTAGTGAAGTTTCGCGGCGCGGCGCAGGGCGTGCGCGCGCTGATCGCCGAGGTCATCGGGGGCGAGCTTGGCCGGTTGCTTCACTTGCCGGTTCCCCAGCTCGTCGCGATCGAGCTCGATCCGGTGCTCGCGCGGTCGGAGCCCGATCCGGAGATCCAGGCGACGCTCAAGGCGAGTGCAGGGATCAACATCGGCCTCGACTACTTGCCTGGCGCGCTCAACTGGGAGCCCGCGATGCCGCGCAGCGTGCCGGAGCTCGCCGCGAAGGTCGTGTGGTTCGATGCGCTGATCTCGAACGTCGATCGTACGGCTCGCAATCCGAACATGCTGCGCTGGCACAAGCAGCTCTATCTGATCGATCACGGCGCCGCGCTGTACTTCCATCACGATTGGCCGAACCGGCTCGCGAAGGCGAAGATGGGCTTCGCGGCGATCGCGCAGCACGCGCTGTTGCCGATGGCCGGCAGCATCGTCGCGGCCGATGAAGTGCTCGCACCGCTCGTGACCGAGGCGGCGTTGCAGAAGATCGTCGCCGAGATTCCCGACGACTACCTCACGGCCGAGCCGACCCCGGACGCGACCCGCGCGGCGTACGTCGAGTACTTCGCCGAACGGATGATGGCGCCGCGGGCCTTTGTAGCGGAGGCCGAGCGTGCCCGCCGTGGTTGATTCGTTCGACTACGCGCTGATTCGCGTCGTGCCACGCGTCGAGCGCGGCGAGCTCGTCAACGTGGGCGCGATCGTCGCGTGTGCGACGCAGCGGTTCCTCGCGGCCAAGATCCTGCTCGAGCCATCGCGCTTGATCGCGCTGGACCCCACGATCGATATCGACGAGATCGAGGGTGCTCTCGCGACGATTCCCCTGATCGCGGCTGGCGATCCCAAGGGTGGCCCGATCTCGGCGCTGCCCCGCGGCGAGCGGTTTCACTGGCTGGTCGCACCGCGCAGTGCGGTGATCCAGACCTCGCCCGTGCACACCGGGATTTGCAGTGACCCGGCGACTGCCCTCGCCGAGCTGATTGCGAAGCTCGTCCGGATCTAGCCGCGGCGATCCGGCTCCGCCGGCTTGCCATCCACGACATCGAGGCCGTCGACCGATGCGACGACCTCGAACCGCGAGTCGGCGTGGGATTGGACGCCGTTCGCGTCGTTGTGGCGGTTCGGATCACCAGGGAAACACGAGCAACCACGTGTAGTAGCCGCCCGCGAGCACGATCGCGGCGATCGCCCACGCTCCGGCTACCTGCAGCAACCGCTCGGGCACCGGCTTCTTCCGCACCGCACACACTGCGGTACCGACGAGCACGCCGCAGGCTGCACCACCCACACCCCAGGCGATGATGCCGACGTACAGCATCATCACGCTGCCCATGGCGGGATGGAACGTGAGCTCACCGGTGAGCGGGAGGTACGCCGCCCGCGGCCACTGCCCCCAGTCGCACGCCGCATACGCGAAGCTCGCGCCGATCAAGGCGCAGACGACGATCACGAAGGCGCGCTGGTAGCGAGGCATCACGAGTGGCAGCGGCGGCAGGTCGTGCCGGTGAGCTTGAACGCCGTGCCGCCATCATGACAACCCGCGCACGCCGCCTTCGCCGGTGCGGCGAGCTCCGAGACCGGTCCGACGAGCGACGTGTGACAGCTCGTACAGGCGACCATGGCGCCGTCGCTGCTCTTGGCGTGCGGCACGTGGTCGAACGCGAGGCGCACCGACCAGGGTTGCGCGATCCGCTTCGCGAGTCGCTCGGCCGCGAGCCCGAGGCGGTGACACGCAGTGCAATCGGCGAGCTGCGGTGCCGCGCCGTCCGTCACGGCGTGGCAGCCGCTGCCCGCACATGCGGCGTGCCCGCGCGGCGTGCGCAGTTGCGTGGTCGTCGTGCGCAGCGAGTGGCAGCTCGCGCACGCACCCTTGTGGATGCCGTGATCGATCATCGCGCCGAACTCGGTGCGATCGGGCGGGGCGCGATCCGCGCGCAGGTGTCGCCACGGTTCGGTCGCGTTGTGGCACGCGCCACACTTCTTCGGTGTGCGCTCGCCAAAATCGCTCGCGTGGCACTGCGTGCATGCCGCGTGACCCGCGACTTTCACCTCGCCGGTCTTGGCATCGAGCACGTGACACGTGGTGCACGGCTCGCTCGCGACGGTGGTCGCGTGGACCGCGTCGTGACGGAAGCGCGCCTCGGGCCGCGCGACCTCGAACTTGTCGGTCGGTGCGGCGTGGCACTTCGTGCAGGCCGTGGTCACGCCGAAGGCTTGCTTGCCGTCGTGACAGCTCGCGCACTCGGTCACCGTCGGGCGCGGGAGCTCGATCTGGACCGCGCTCGCATCACGAATCTTCGCATGACACGTCGTGCAGTCCTTGCCCGCGCCGCCCCGTGCGGCGTGCGTCCTATGCGAGAATATCGCGGTCACCGTGTTCTGCACGGTCGCGAGCTCCGGCGGCTGTGGCTTGCCGACCGCGGGTGGATGGCAGCTCTCGCAGGTCGCCATCGCGAACCGCTGTGGCGTCGTGCCGTCGTGACAACCCGCGCAGCGTGCGTGCGGTGCGGGCGCTCTGGGTGCGATCGGATCGTGGCATTGCGAGCACGCGATCTCGCGATGCTCCTGGTGGCCGAGCACGAGCGAGAAATCACGATCGATGCGATAGGGCGGGTAGGTGACGGAGGGCTTGCCGATGAATGGCGGGACCAGCACGGCCTCGGCGTGGCAGTTCGTGCACAGCTTCAAGCGGTCCGCATCGAGTGGTTGCTTGGTCCCTTTCGGTGCGGGCCCGTGACACGCGCCGAAGCAGGCGGCGTGGCCGGGGCGACCGACGAGCCGGCCGGCCTTCTCGTCGTGACAGCGCGCGCACGCGATTGGCGTCGCGCCGCTGACCTCGACATCGCGCGCGTGCAACGTGTGATCGAAGCCGATCGCGGTCGTCCGCGCGCCCTCGCCCGAGGCGATGCCGCACGCGAGCGCGACGAGCACCAGCACGCGCAGCATCAGTAGATGCCCTCCATCATCAGCTTGAGCGATTTGTAGCCGGTGATGTTCGGTTCGAAATCGATCGAGCTCGAGAGATCGTAGCTCGCGAACAAGCGCAGGCGCTTCCCGATCCACGCATCGATCTGAGCGCGCCCGCCGCCGCGGAACTCGAGGGTCTGGACCCCGGTGTCGAGTGCGGATTGGCACTCGCTCTCGCCGGTCTTGAGTACACAATAATCGAACGCGTACCGCGTGCGTCGCCCGTAGACCTCGAGGAGGAGCGAGAACTTGCGGGCACCGAGCGAGGCCCGCGCCGTGATGCCGACCTCGGTGAAGCCACGCTCGCCGAGCTGCGAGCTCGCATTGACCGGGATCGGATCGGGCGTTCCGGGGGTGTCCATCAGCTCGGAGGTCACCTTGTCGTCGCGCGTGGTCTGGCGCGACAACACGCTGAGGCCAACCGCGAGCGTACGGCGCACGCGCACCTCGAGCGCCCCGCCACCCTCGAGATAGCTTGGCGAGTAGGTGTCGCGCGTCTTGTCATCGGCAAGGTCGTGCGACCACGCCCCGCGCAGATAGACGTCGATGTTCTCCGCGATCAGCGTGCCGGCGCGGGCCGAGACCAGCACGTGTGGAAGCACCGGGCCGAGATCGAGATAGCGCTTCGCGGCGACCGGATCGGGCTCGAGCACCGTGGGATCCCACATCCAGTCCGTGCTCGAGCGATGCGTGAAATCGACGACAAAGTTCGTGACCTCGTGATAGCGCGTGCGGAGCTGCGCGTGCTCGTTGACGAACTTCTTGCCGAGCGCGCGCGCCTGACCGATCAGCGCGATGTCTTTGCTCGGCCGCCAATCGAGCTCGAGCTGGCTGTCGGTCGAGCTCGCGGCACTCTCGCCCTGCGAGAGCTTCACCGCCTCGGCGCTCAGCGTGATCGGGATCGGTGCGCGCAGGTCGCGCAGATCGATCCGCACCGATCCGCCCGCGATGCCGATGCGCTCGGTTGGCAGGTTCGGATCGATCGTGTAGTCGGGGACGCGGCTGCCCCCGTAGATGTTCGCGCGGATCAGCTTGCCTTCCCACGCGGCGTTCGCGCCATAGAAGTGCAGCACCCACGGGCCGTACACGTACTGCTCGCCGCCCCGCACCCGGAGCGGCGCATACGCCGGGTCACCGAGGAAGTCTTTGACCTCCGCCCAGGCCGAGCGCGGCTCGAAGGTGCTGCGGTCGTACCAGGTCGCGATCGGCGGCGCGGCTTTGACGTCTGACGCCTTGGCTGGATCGAACGTCGTGACCTTGTTCGCGAGGATGAACCGGCCGGCGAAGTACGACGACAGACTCTCGACCCCGACGCCGTGCGTGCTGAGGTAGCCCTCGCCGAAGCCGTACGCGCGGATCAGGGCGTACGGCGGATTGTTGACGAGCGGGGCCAGGGCCTTGCCGGAGAACTGGGTGCCATCGACGACGTAGCCCAGATCGATCTGTGCGGACACCGGTTGATGGAGCTCGCGCACCTGCGCGGGTTCGCTCTGCGGTCTCGACTCGGAGGCGGGCGTGGTCACGACCGGCGCGGCGACCGGCGCAGCCGGCAACGTCGACCCGGGCTTCGCAGTCGCCGCGACGTGCTTGGTCCGGCGCATCTTCAAGTGGCGAGGCGCGGGCTCGTGGTCAAGCTTGAGCGCGACATCGGCGGTCGCGATGTGCACGCCCAGCATCACCCACACCGCGGAGGCGAGCGCGGCGCGCCTCATCGCTTCGGCGCTCCGACCGCGCTCGTGTGGCAGCCGGCGCCACTACACGTGCTCGCGATGCCGTCGACGTGACACGTCAGGCACGCGCGCACATTTTCGCGCGCGACCATGGCGTGCTCGGTCCCCTTGGCGAACTCGCCGGGAAAGCCGTGCGAGCGCGGGCGCTGCGAGTGACATGCGGTACAGAACTCGACGACGTGACATCGCGCGCAACGCGAGCGATCCGCGGCCGCTTCGGGCCCGTGATCGAGCTCGCGGAACGTGATTCGATGATCGGCGGGGCGCATGGTCTGGTGGCACTCGTCGCAGGTGTCGTTCGCATTGCCCGACATCTGGGTGTGGCAGGTCGCGCACCGCGCCGCGTTGGTCTCGGCGGCTTCGGCGTGATCGCGGCGGAACGCGATCGTGTGGTCGATCGGCTTCTCGGTCGCGGGCAAGTGGCTGCGCGGTGCGAGCGTGGCGAGCCCCTGCGTGCGGCCGTTGTGGCACGTGCCACACACGCGCATCCGCGCCCCCTCGGGCGTGCGATCCGAATCGTCGTGGCAGCCGACGCAGCTCTCGATCTTTGGCGGCGCATGGTTCGTGACATCCGAGGCACCCGCGCTCGCCGCGTGGCACTGCTCGCACTTGATCTGCGTGCCGCGCCGGTCGGTGCGGTGGGTGGTGTGATCGAACTTGAGATCGCCGCGGATCAGCCGGGCTCGCGTGCGGAGTTGCGAGGTCGCGGTGTGGCAGTGCGCGCAATCCGCCATCGTGACCAACCCTTTCGGGCTCGCCTCGGCCGCGTGGCAGCGCGTGCACGTCGCGTGATCCGGACGCACGAGCTTCTCGTCGCGAACGTGGCAATCGGCGCACGTGACGTGGAACCCGACCACCGCCTCGATCCTCGCGTTGTCGAGGTGCATACGGTGGGAGAACAGCGAAGGCTCGGCCTGCCAGAGGTCTTCGATCGGATACTTGCGGAGCTCCGCGGTCAAGGGCTCGCCTTGCTGGGGCGGCACGATCGCTAGGTGGCAGACCTTGCAGAGCTCGCCGGGCTGCGACACGAACGCTTGCGCGTGGCAGCGATCACACGGCCTGTGATCGTTCCAGCCGGGGCGGGTGCCCATCGTGTGGCACTCGATGCACGCGACCTGGGCGTGATGCTCGTGCGAGAGCCGCGATGGATCGCGCGCCGGCAGTGGCTCGTCGACGGCGCGCTGCTGGGAGCACGCCATCGCGAACACGACGACGAAGACGCAATACACGCGCGCGAGCCCCACGCCGCGGCGACGGTAACACTAAAGCGGCGCGAGGGTCCCCGCGAGGGCCGCCTCGCGATCGCTCGCATCGAGATGAGGACGCGCGGGCGCGAGGCCTCGACGTGCCCGGATCTGCCGCGCCGGTGCGTCGGGGCGCCACCACGCGACGCCAAATTCACGCGGCTCGCCGACGGGTGTGTACGCCACGATCACGAGCTCTCCCGCGAGCTGGAGCTCGAGGAGCGGCGCGAGCGCGGCATGCACGACGACCACGCCCCCGGGTCGGAGCGCGGCTGCGGCCTGCGCGAACACGCGCGCGACGAAGCCGGCGGCGGCGGCCATCCAGAGCGGACCGCGCTCGCCCGGAATCGGCGCGTTGCAGGTGATCAAGTCGGCGGTCACGGTGGCGAGGTCGCCGTGGAGGGTCTCGAGGTGGCTCATCCCGGCGAACCGCGCGGCGCGTGCCGCGTACTGCAACGCGCGCGGGTTGAGATCGCTCGCGACGATCCGCGCGGCCATCCCGGGGCTCGAGATCGCGGCGACCGCCGAGCCGCAGCCGAGGTCGAGCCAGGCCCTGCGCCCGGGCTCGTACGGAATCGCGTGCAAGAGGTGAAAACTCGAATCATCGGGCCAGCACACGAGCTCGGGCTCGGCCGAGGCATCCGCACGATCGCAGATGATCACGCGCCGACCGATCGGCAGGATCGCGACGGTCGCGCGCGCCTCGTCGCCGCGCAGCTCGACCAGATCGATGAAGGGCTCGAGGTCATCGCCGAGCAGCGAGCGCGAGACATCGACGCCCGCGACGAACAGCGCGAGCATCGCGCTCGCGCGGGTCACCGGGTAGCGGGCGAGGGCGGGGACTCGCGCGAACAGCGCGGGCAATCGGTTCGTGCCCGCCCAGCTCTCCAACCGCATGAGCCCGTGCGAGGCCATCAGGGCAGCGTCAGATACAGCCGCGCGAGGTCGTACTCGGCATCCATGACGAGACTCGCATCGACGACGCTCTCGAGCGCGCGCTTCTTGGCGACCGGATCCTTCGTCGCCGGATCGAGGCCGAGCGTCGTCGTGTAGAACGCGAGCTCGGCGCGGCGAGGGCCGGTGATCGCCACCGCGCGCACCGCGGCGAGCTCGCGCCGCCCGGTCGCGAGCGCCGCGAGTTGCTCGTACCAGAGCTCGCCGTGGCGAGTCTCCAAATAGGCCACCGCCTGGCGATCCGGATCGTCGCCGCGGCGGCGCTGATCGCCGAGCACCCAGAGGCACATGTAGATCTTGTCGAGCTCGCCGAGCCCCGAGGACGAGAGCCCGCGGTGCATCGCATCGAGCGCATCGGTGCCTTTGCCGACCTGGAGCAGGAAAGCGACCGCCTCGCTGCAGATCGACGCGGCCGCGGGCGCGGTGTCGATCGCCTCGAGCACGAGGTCGACGGCCCGATCGCCGTTGCCAAGGAACCACATGCCCCGCGCGAACTCGAGCTTGCGCTCGGCGGCGAGGTGACGCGGCAGAGATTTGTCCTCGCCGAGCGTGGTCCACACACGCAGCGCATCGAGGTAGAGGGCGCTCGCATCGCGGGTCTTGCCGGCGGCGCGCATCACATCGGCGGAGATCCGCTCGAGCTTCGCGCGGCGGTAGCGGTCCGCGAGCGTCTCGCCGAGCAGCGCGAGCCCGGCCGTGGCGGAGCGGCTTGCCGAGCTCAACCGATCCGTCTTCCAGTAGATCGTGGTCAGCGTCTCGTACGCGTCGATCGACGGTGCACGATCGAGCGACGCGGTGAGCGCGTGCTCGGCCTCGTCGAGCCGGCCCTGGCTCAACAGGCCGCGACCGAGCGCGGTCTCGGCGACCGCATCGACCTGGCCCCAGATCGGGCCGGGCGAGCGCTTCGCGGTGTAGCTCGTCACCTCGTGCCACGCGGTGGTCGCCGCCGCGGGGCGTCCGCCGAACGCGAGCCGGGCGATCCGCTCGCCATAGATTCGCGCGAGGTGGAGGGCGGTCGCAGGATCCGGGGTGCCGCCTTCGGCAACGAGCGCTGCTTCGAACAGCGCGATCGTCTGCTCGACACGGCGCAGGGACGCCGCGGACTCCGCTGCGAGCACGGCGAGCCGCGCGTCGCCCGGAAATTTCGCGCGGCCTGCGAGCGCGACCGCGAGGGCGGCCGCGTGATCTGGAGCTTGATGATCCTCGGCGCGCATCAGCGTTGCGAGCGCGAGGTACGCCTCCGCGCTCGGCTGGTGCACGATCGTTTCGGCACGCAGGCGCAGCGCCCGATCCTCGCCGAGACCCTTGATCGCGCCGACGTGGGCGGCGATGTCACCGACGCGATTGCTGCGCGCGAGCGCGCTCGCGATCCGTCGGCCGGTCTGCAACACCTCGGTCGCGGACGCGACCATCTCGAACGACTTGGTCTTGCCGAACTGCGCGTCGACCGCCTGCTGCTGGCTCTCGAGCAGCGCGACGTAGCGATCGACGAGCCATGGCAGCGGGAGCGCGAGCACGGTGGGCTGGAGTAGCGCGGCCGGCGACGGATGTGCCAGCTCGGAGTCGTCGGCCGCGGCCTCCCCCGCGAAGGCGAGGATCTCGTCGAGCTCGGCGAGGTGGTCGGAGCGCTTCGCCGGCTCGAGCTCGGCGAGCAGCACGAGCGTGCACAGCGTGGGCTCGAGCGCGCCCGACTTCGCAAACGTCGCGCGCAGCGTCCGAATCGTCGCGAGATCAGCGGCGAGCGCACGACCGATCGCTTGTGGATCCGCCTGCCACAGCGAGGTCAGCTGGAGCGTGAGGCCCTCGGAAACGAGCGGTTGAGCTTCGGCGATCGCGGCCGTGATCCGGTGGAGCAGGGCGTGCGCGATCCTCGTGCGCGCCGCATCGCGTGAGGCGCCGGGCGGCATCGCCCACAAGGCATCGATCGCTTGCTCGCGGTCGCCATCGTCGCCGAGCTGGACCGGCGCATCCGGAAACTGCAGAACGCGATTCGCGCCGTGACTGCAGCCGACTATTCCGACGACGGCCGCGATCGCGAGGCGGTTCACGTCGAACAACATAGCATCGTCGTGTCGTTATGATCGTGTATGGTCCCCGACGTGGCTCCGACTGGAATCGTAGTTCAGAAGTACGGCGGCTCGTCGGTCGCCGATGCCGCGAAGATCAAGCTCGTCGCGCAGCGCATCGCTCGTACCAAGGCCGCCGGCAAGAAGGTCGTGGTCGTGGTGTCCGCGATGGGCAAGACCACGAATCAGCTGATCGAAAAGGCCAAGCAGGTCTCGGCGTCGCCGTCGCGTCGCGAGCTCGACATGCTGCTCACCTGTGGCGAGCGCGAAGCGATGGCGCTGCTCTCGATGGCGTGCGCCGAGGAAGGCCTCGAGGCCATCTCGTTCACCGGCTCGCAGGCCGGCATCCTCACGAACGACCGCCACTCCGGCGCGCGGATCGTCGAGGTTCGTCCGTTCCGCATCGAAGACGAGCTCGATCGCGGCAAGGTCGTGATCGTCGCGGGCTTCCAGGGCGTCTCGTACAAGCGCGAGATCACCACGCTCGGTCGCGGCGGCTCGGACACGACCGCGGTCGCGCTGGCCGGCGCCCTGCGCGCCGATTACTGCGAGATTTGCAGCGACGTCGACGGCATCTACACCGCCGATCCGCGGATCGTTCCGACCGCAGAGCTGCTCGAATCGATCAGCCACGACGAGATGCTCGAGCTCGCCGCGCAAGGCGCCAAGGTCTTGCACGATGCGTCCGTCGAGTTCGCGCGCAAGTCGGGCATCGCGCTATACGCGCGCGCCACGAACAAGGATGGCGGTGGCACCCGGATCGATTTCTCGCCCGAGCGCGAGCGTCAGGTCGCGGCGGTCACCGGCCAGAGCTCGCTGATCCGGCTCAAGGTCACGGGCGGCGCGGCGGTGGAGCAAACGCTGCTCATCATCGAGGCCGCGTCGATTCCTCTCACCCACCTCGATCTCGAAGGCAAGGAGCTGCGCTGCTGGTTCACGATCGCGGACGTCCCGGATTGGGCCGATGTCAGGAAGCGCCTCGATAACGTGCTCGGCGATCAGGTCGAGCTGGGCGAAGAGGGCTGCGTCACGATCGTCGGCCACGGCATCGGGTCGAATCCCGCCGTGATCAACAAGGCGCGCCAGAGCGCGGTCGGCGCCGGCGTGCCCCTGAACGCGGTCTCGGTGTCCCCGCTGCGCGTCACCCTGTGGTGCGAACGGCAACACGTCGACGAGCTCGTCCGCGCCCTCCACAAGACGTTCATCGAGTAATCTAGACCTCGATGGCTCGTAAGACTCGGCCGCCACCGCTGGCGGCCTTCGCTCGCTTCCTTCCGCACATGGGGCGACTCGCGCGCGCCGAACGTTGGAAGCGGCACGGTAAGCGGCCGCGGATCTGGGCGCACCGCGGCGCCTCGGCGGTCGTCACCGAAAACACAATGGCCGCGTTCGATCGCGCTCGCGCCGACGGGGCCGATGGCATCGAGCTCGATGTCCAGCTCGATGGCGATGGCACCGTGGTGGTGTTCCACGACGACACGCTCGATCGGTTGGTCGGCCGCCCGGGCAAGCTCTCGGAACTCTCGGCGCTCGAGCGCCGCGCGTTGCGGGTCTCGGGGCATCCGCTGCCCACGCTCGAAGAGGTACTCGGCGAGCTCGGTGATCTCGAATGCAACGTCGAGATCAAATCCAGCAAGCTCGCGCGCGAGAGTGCGCTCGTGAAGGCGACCTCCGAGGTCATTCGCCAGAGCGGGCGCGCCGAACAGATCCTCGTGTCCTCGTTCGATCCGTTCGCGCTGGTCCAGCTCCACACCTACCTGCCGGACATCGCGCTCGCGTACCTCTTTCATGACGAGCAGGTGCTGCCGCTGCGCAAGGGCTGGATCGGCAACCTCATGGGCGCGAGCCTGATGCATCCCCAGCACACGCTCTGCACGGCAGCCGCGATGGCTGCGTGGAAGACCGCCGGGCTCGTGATCAATGCGTGGACCGTCGACGACGAGGCCGAGCTCCTCCGCTTGGATCGGCTCGGCGTCGATGGCGTGTTCTGCGACGATCCGGCGCACGCGCTCGCCGTGTTCAGCCGTTAACGCGCCGCGAGGCCACGCGTACCGGCCGGCAGGCCCGCGAGCGCGGGGCATCGTGGTGAGCGAGCCATCGGAGTTGATCGAGTAGATGTTGATGTGTGCCCGCCCGCATCGAGCGAGTAGGCAGATGGCACCAACGGAACCGACGGCACGAGCCCCGGTCGCAATCGGTGACAGCTCGCGGAAAAAAGTCGATCAGGGCTTCGTAGGGAGCGCTGGCACGGACGGCTCGATCGCGAACTGGAGCTCGAACTTCGCATTACCTCGCCATAGCTGCGCGGTGATCGTGTTCGCAGTGCGCAGCGAATCCCAGATCATCTGGAGTTGCTCGGGGCGCGCGATCGGCTTGCCGTTGACCGCGAGCAGCACGTCGCCCGGCACGACATCGACATCGTGCAGCGAGCCCGCGTGATCGACGATCTGCACGAGCTGCCAGCCGATGAAGCGATTGCCATCCTTCTTCGGCGTGACATCGAGCTGGCTCAAGAACACGCCGGGTCCGCTATCGAGCACCGCGAGCAGCTTCGCGCGGGGAATCGTGCCGCTGCGCTCACCCTTGCCGGGAGGTGCTTCGGCTCGCACGACCGTCTCGAGCGGCGCAGCGGAGACCTGCGGGCTCGCCTGGCCGCCGAGGTCTTCGTCGATCGGTCCCTTCGGATCGACTCTCGGTCCACACGCTGTCAGGAGGATCATGCACAGCACGGCTCGCATCCGTCGAACCTGACGCCGCTCGCGGTCAGGGGCAACAATCGTGTCTAATAAGCGGCGGTCTTGGCGAACACCCAGTACGCGGGCGCGGGCGTCGGTGCGTCGGTGCCTCGAAGCTCTCGAAGGCGACCGGCCTCGGCGTGAAGATCATCGACGAAGCGACGATGAACGAGCTCCTCGCGAAGTCGTAATTACGCCGTCGCGAGCGCGAGGATCAACCCGAACACTTGATCGGGAGGCAGCTCGCCATCGAGCGTCTCGATCCGCTCCCCATTGGCCGCGAGCTCCGCGATCGTCGCGCGATACCCGGCGTCGACTTCGCGCTGCATCTCGATCGCTTCGAATAACTCCTGGGTCTGCCCGCGCGCGGCGCGCCGCTGTGCGGCCACCTCGGGCCGCACACGCAGAAAGATCGTGAGCTCGGGGCGCAACGCGCGCGAGTTGAGGTTCGTGATCCAATCGCGATCCGCGCCGGTCCCCTGATAGGCGAGCGACGAGTGATACCAGCGGTCGGAGATCACGAGCTTACCCGCCGCGATCGCTGGCTCGACTTCGCGCTGGATGTGATCGAGGCGATCGGCGGCGAACAACAGCCCGAACGTGCTCTGCGACAGCGTCGCGCCGGGAATCGCGTGACCGCCCGTGAGCATCTCGCGGATCAGCTTGCCGATCGGACCATCACTCGGCTCGCGGGTGAGATGAGCGGCGCTGCCGAGGTGCTCGGCGAGCCGGCGCGCTTGGGTCGTGGTCCCGGCACCGTCGAGGCCCTCGATGACGATCAATCGCCCAGCTGTCACGCCCGGCGTTTTACCATGCCGGCGGCGAACAAACCGAGCGCGACAAGGACCGCACCGCCCGCGGCGTATAGCATCCACCTGGGCTGACCGGCAGCCTCGGCGTGCGCGGCGGCGCTCTTGGCGGGCACATAGTTCGGGCGCAGCGCGATCGCGCGACGATAATCGGGTCCGCCATCTTTGCCAGCCGCTTCGAGCGCCTTGCCGAGCGTGTAGTGATGCGCGGCGAGCGCGTCGTCGCCGTGCGCGCCCTTCGGATCGAGGCCGGCGGCTTTCGAGTACGCGCCTGCGGCATCGGCCCATTTCGCCTGTTGCTCGAGTTGCTTACCGTAGTTGAAGTAGACCATCGCCATCCCGGCGTGCTCGGGGCCTTCGGGGTTCTGCGCGAGCAAGCGATCGATCGCGGTCGCGGCGCCGCCGAGGTCGTTCTTGTCGGCGAGCGCCTTGGCCGCGGCCCACGCGTCGGCGACCTGCTTGGTGCGCTGCTCGTCGTCGTAGTCGAACAGCTTCTTGGTCAGGACTTCGAGGTCGACCTTCACGGTCTTGGAGTGACGGCGTTCGTCATCGCGATCGTCGAGCGTCGGATCCTCGAGCGCGAGGTCCTCGTGGAAGATCTCGTTGTTCGCCTTGCGTAGCTCGTTATCCGCGAGCTCGCGGTAGGTCAGCCACAGCGGCTTCTCTTTCTTGGTCAGCTTGCCGCCGGGGAGCGACAGCTTCTTCCTCGGCGCGGGCGGCGGAGCGGGGCCGGTGATGTACGCGGTCCAGGTCGCGCGCGCGGCAGCGCGCACGCGAATCGAGTCGGCGTTGACCTTCGTCCAGGTCGCGTGCACGGCCTCGCGATAGTGCGTGGTCTCGAACGCCTGGAGCACGGCGATCGTGAGCGCTTCGTCGGCGGCCGCGGCCGCGAGCGCCTTCTGGGGCTCCTGGCGATCGAGGCGTTCGAGCTGGTAGGTCGCGTAGCGCTTCTTGTCGAAGTTCTTGTCCTGCGATTCGATGATCAGCGCGGGGATCGAGTATGGCTCCATCTTGCGGAGGTACCGACCGAGCTCGTCGCGATAGATGATCGTGTCATCGCCGAAGGCGGTCGCGAACAACAGCGATGCGGCGTGGGTGTCATTCGATGCGGCGAGCGCACGGATCGCCGCATCGTCCGCGATCACTTCGCCGAGCGCGGGCGAAGTGGGCAGGGCGGAGAGTTGCGCGAACCAATCGAGATCGTCATCGGACTTCTCTTCCTTGGCGCTCTTGCGCTCGGGTAGGGTGAAGCGCCCGTTCTTGTCGGGAACCTGCGCCTTGATCGCTTCGAGCGGCTTGCGCCGATCGGCGAGCTCGGCGATGTGCTTGCGCGCCAAGAACGCGCCGAGCGTATCGACCACTTTCGGCGCGAGCTTGGTCAGCTCGTCGTACGCGGCCTTGCGAGCGGCCGCGTCGCTCGTCGCGATCTTGGCGAGTAACGCGGTGGCGGTCGCATCGTCCGGCCCCGGAGCCCTGGGATCGCCGAACGCGATCGCGCTACCCACGAGGACAGTGATGGCGAAAGCCTTGCGCACGACCCAGGCTGTACCCAAACGGCGGCTGCGAAGCAAGTTGCGGATCGAACGCGATCGCAGCGCGTACAATTCCCTAGTGGATGCGATCAGCGTCGATCATGTCGCCGGCGTCCACGAACTCGATGAACCTCATCCCGATCGCACGTGTACTGGCGGCATCGTCCCAGCCGCGCGATCCGGTGAAGTTCAGGTAGTGGTGGTGCTTGACCTCGGCGCGGGCGACGATCTCGTCGACGACGTCGTTGTCGCGATGATGCTGGAAGTGGACCGTCACCACGGTACCGAGCGGAGGCGCATACGACATCTCTGCCAGGAGTCCTCCACCGGAGAGGTTGCGCCCGACCGCGACTGAGTCGCCGTAGAGCTCGCTGCCGATCACGACCACGAAGGCCTTATCGAAGCGGGTATGGATGCGCTTCTCCATGACGTTCTCGCCCGTTACAGCGGAGAGCTGTCGGGGCCGACGGTCATCGAGCACGTGCGAGAGGTCGGGGAGAACGCGTCGTTTCACAAACCAATGATCAGTGTAGTAGTCAGGTGAAGTCAAAATACCTACATAGCGGCACACTGGTTCACACGACCGCAGGGATGGTTCTGGCCCTCGTCCGCTCGCTTCGCTAGATTCACTGCGGATGCGTTGGTGGCTCGCAGCGATACCTCTGTTGTTCGAGGCGACGGCTTCGGCCGCGCCTCGCCAGAGCAATCCTGCGTTCCTCGGCATCGGCATGCCCACGAGGCCGCAAGCGGGACCACAAGGATGCCTGGTCACCGAGGTCACGCGAGATGGTCCAGCCGACGAGGCGGGGCTCGAGCGCGATGACACGATCGTCGCCTTCGACGAGCTCCCGCTCGATCTCAAGCATCCGTGCGATCAGCTCCTCGCGAACATCACGACCCACGCTCCGGGCGATCGGATCCGCGTGGACATCCTTCGCAACGGCGTCCGCCGCGACGTGGTCGCGACCCTCGCGACCCGCGCGGAGATGGTCCAGCGTCGGGTCGGCAAGCGGATCGGCGCGACCGACCTCGTGGATGTCGACGATCCTCGTCGCCACTACGACCTCGGCGACCGCGCCGGCAAGACCTATGTCGTCGGCTGGTTCACCGATCGCTGCACTGGTTGCGCGCGCGTCTTCGATCTGATCGCGGATGGGTTGAAGGGGCGCTCGAGCTCCGCGTTCGAGCTCGCGGTCACGCCGCGCGATTACGCCGACGAGATGCCCGCGGTCCGCAAAGGCTTCTCGTCACCGGTCGCCCTCGCGGTCGCCGATAGCCTGACGTTCGGCTCGCTCGCGATGGACGATCCGGATCGCGCGTTCTTCATGGTGATCGATTGCAAAGGCATCGTCCGGCTCGTCACGCCGATCGCACCAGACTCCGATGACCTCGACGCGGCGATCGATGAAGTCCTCGCCGGCGCCACCCAGGCCGAGCACACGCGCACGGCGCGCCGGTAAGATCGATCATGGCAGTCATTCGCGCGATCGATGGCAAGACCCCGCAGTTCGGTCGGGGGGTGTTCCTCGCCGAGACTTGCTCGGTGATCGGCGACACGATCATCGGCGACGAATCCTCGGTCTGGTACTCGACGGTGATCCGCGGTGACGTGATGCCGATCCGGATCGGAGCACGCACCTCGATCCAGGACGGCACCGTGATTCACGTGACGTCAGATTTTTCCGGAACCACGATCGGTGATGACTGCACGGTCGGGCACGCTGCGATCGTGCACGCGTGCACGGTCGAAGATGGCTGCTTGATCGGGATGGGATCGATCCTGCTCGACGGCGTTGTCGTCGGTCGCGGTTCGCTCGTCGGTGCAGGTGCGCTGGTCACACCGGGCACTGTCATCCCACCCGGGAGTCTCGTGATCGGCTCACCTGCGAAGGTGAAGCGCGAGATCAACGCGAAGGAACGCGAGCAGATCCTCTACGGCGCGAAGCACTATGTCGAGCTTGCGCGTCGGTACCTTGCAGGCGCGACCTGAACCTTTTAGTGTCAACGTTCGAGAATGAATCACGCGGCGCTGAGGAGCGTCTCGTGGAGGAGCGCTCGAAAACACGTGAAGCCCGCAAGGTTGATCCAGATCGTGGTGGTGCTCTTGGCCTTGTTCGCCGTTCGCTCGGCGTACGCGGGCCAGGTCGAGACGCTGATCGATCAACTCAACAACGATGGCACCGACAAGGTTCGGCTCTCTGCCGCCGTCAACCTTGCAAAGCTCGCAGACCCCAAGGCGATCCTTCCGCTCGCGAAGGCGCTGCTCAACGACAGCGACAAGAACGTGCGAGGTGCCTGCGCCGTCGGCCTGAGCTTGCTCGTGACCTCGAGCACGAAGTCGTCGATCAAAGGCTTGGTCGTGAACAATCTCAAGTCGGCCCTCGAGAACGACCCGAGCGACTTCGTGAAGCAGCAGGCGGAGAAGGCGCTGACCGCGATCACGGGGCAGGCGGGCACCGCGCCACCCGTCACCCCGCCGACCACCTCCGGCGGTTCAGGAGGCATTTACGTAAACCTCGGACCGATGTCGTCCAAGGCGGGCAATGGGAACGACCCCAAGTTGCAGGCATTGATGGTGAAGATTGCGGGTTCGACCCTCAACAAGGTCGCCGCCAAGATGAAGACCACCTGGCCGGGCGGACTGCCGACCAAGGCCGTCCTCTCTCAGAAAAGTGTCTCCGGCTTCTATGTCGACGGTACACTCAATTCGTTGACCGCCAAGGTGTCCGGCGGAACAGCAACGGTCACGTGCAAGGTCAGCATGCTGCTCGCCGATTTCCCCGATAAGAACATGTTCGGTTTCCTCAAAGGCGGCGCCTCCGTGCAAGGCGCTGCGTCGGAGAAGGACCAAGCCCTTGCGGCCGAGGATTGTGTTTCAGCCGTCATGGAAGACTTGATCGCCAAGAAGATTGTTCCGACGATCTGCACCAAGACCACGGCGAGTTGCCCGTAATGGCTGGTCCACCCAACAAAGGCTACAAGCGCAGCTGGAAGAACCTCTTGATCAACAAGAGGTACCAGTTGCGGTTCACGCTGTTCATGGTCGGCCTCGCCGCCATCCTCATGTCCGGTCTCGGCATCTGGGTGATGAAGGAAGCGAACGACGCCACCGCGGTCGCGAAGAGCTCGATCGTGGGCGACGCGTGTCCGGAGCTTCCGGTCCTTTCCGGAACCACGGCCGACGATGACAACGCCGTGCGGATGAAACTCGACGCTGCAGGGGCCGCCGGCTCCGATGCCGCACCGAAGTCGAAGCGCCCGCACTCGAGCGTCGATCCGCAGGACGTCGCCCACCACAATGCGAACGACGACCTCATCGCGGTGAAGAACGCGTGGTGTCTCGATGCGAAGTGCACTCCCGAGAATGCGATGCCGCTCGATCTCGCGGTCGTCGGCGACAAGTGCGACGCGTACGTGAAGCACAAGATGGCGGACCCCGGGGCGGTCGCCACGTTGCGTGTGGCCTTGATCCCGGTCGTGAAGTGCGACGGCGGCAGCTCGTTCAGCGTCGCCGAGGGCGCGCGGCCGAACGGCGAGCATCACGTCAAGGTTCAGCTCGACGACAGCACGATTACGATTGCGCCGGCGCGCGACGTCGCAGCGCCCGTCGCGACGATTCGACCCAACTACGCGAAGCAGTTCGGTGCGCACTTCTCGTGCGTCTATCGCAATGCCGACAAGATGGACGATAGCGAGCTCGGTCGGCGCCTCATCCTGTGGGTGCTCGTCGGGACTGGACTCGTGCTCGTGATCGGGCTCGCGGTGTATGGCATCAAGATGACCCACCGCGTGGCGGGCCCGCTGTTCAAGGTCTCGCTGTACCTCACGAAGATGAAGGACGGGCGTTACGATAAGGTGTGGAACCTGCGTAAGGGCGATCAGCTCGTCTCGTTCTACGAACACTTCAAGGGTGCACACGCTGGCGTGGTCACGCTCGAGAAGAGTGATCTCGACCAGCTCAAAGCCGTGATCGCGGCGGCGAAGGATGCGGGCGCGGGCGAGAGCGACGCGGTCAAAGAGCTCGAGACCCTCGTCGCGCGCAAGGAGAAGGCCCTTGAGTAATCCGTCTGACAAGAGTCCGTCTGACAAGAGTCCGTCTGACAAGACATCCAACGTCCCGTCCGCGAAGGTCGTGCAAGACGGCAAGCTCGGTGGCGATACCCCGAAGGCCGCGACGACCGCGCCAGCGCGCCAGCCGTACAAGCGCAAGCTCGGCAACTTCATGCTCGATAAGAAGTTGCAGCTTCGCTACGTGCTGCTCGTGACCGCACTCTCGGCGCTGATCTCGGGCTCGCTCGGATACCTCATCTATCACCAGCGTCACGCGGCATCGGCCTCGATCAACAAGGACCTCGCGGCGCTGTCGCTGAACGATTCGGCGTTCTCCGACGTCCAGAGTCAGGTGGCGTCCGACAACGCGTACGACGATCGGATGCTCGTCTACAAGATGGCGGGCGTCGGCGTTGGCCTCGTCATCATCCTCTCGGCGTACCTCGTGATCATGACCCACAAGGTCGCTGGGCCCTTGTTCAAGGTCTCGATGTACTTCGATCGAATGGCCGAGGGCCGAGTAGGAACGGTGTACGGCTTGAGAAAAGGCGACATGCTGCAGGACTTCTTCGGCAACTTTAAAGAGATGCACGAGGCCGTCCGCAAACGCATGCAATCCGACGTGATCACGATGGAGAGCGCGACCGTCGCGCTCCGCGCCAAGCTCGGCGACAACGCGGCGCTCGATGCGATGGACACGCATCTCGCGCAGCGGAAGAAGAATCTGCTCTAGAAGCCGTCAGGACCGCCCCGGAAAGCAATAAGCTCCCCACGTGGGATCCGCTCTGGTCGAGCTCGGTGATCGCTACTGGGCGCTCGGTCTACCGGCAGCCGCGAAGAGCGCGCTGGTCCGGGCACACGGTGCGAGCAGCGACGCGATTGCCGCGTCCAAGCTCGCCGAGATCGCGTTCGCGCAAGGCGACGCGCAGAGCGCTCGGATGTTCTCGAGTGAAGCCGCGAAGCGCGAGCCCGGTCCGGCGACGAAGATCCTGCTCGGCCGAGCGCAGCTCGCATCGGGCGAGATCGCCGCCGCGCGGATGTCGTTCTCCGTCGTGCTCGACGCGCCGAAATGTGGACCCTGGGAACGCGCGTGCGCGCACTCGGGGCTCGCGCGGGCAGCCGAAGCGCAGCGCGATCTGGCGGGCGCCGCGGCGCAAGCAGGCGCCGCGTTCGATGCGGTGCTGACCGCCGCGCAGAAGCCGCCGCTCGACTTCGCGACGATCGAAGAGATTTCCGCCGCTGCCGTCGCCCACGGCCGCGCGAGTGATGCGAACGCGAGCCTCGAGACCGTGCGTGGTCAGCCCGGTGCCGCGGCGTGTGCGGCGGCGATCTATGTCGCACGCCAGAGTGCCGGCGATCAGACCGTGACCGATATGATGATCGACGACGAGCTCGCCGCCGCGCAGGCCGAGAGCACCGGTACCGCGCACGCCGCCCTGTATCTGCGCCGGCTCGAGCGTCGCGCGCGCCGACCGAATGCCTCGGCGAGCGAGCGCGATGCGCTGGTCGCAGAGCTCGATACCTTCGCGGCGACGTCGGCGAACGAGGGGCTCGCGGCAGCCGAACGCGCGCGGCTCGCGTTCTTGCGCGCGGGACTCTACGAGGAGGATCCGCGCACCCGCGAGCGCGCGGAAGATGCGTATCGCAAAGGCCTCGCGTTTCAGCCGGGACACACCGCGGCGGCGTGCCGGCTCGCACTGCTCGTGCTCGATCGCGGCGATCATGCGGGTGCGCTCGCCGAGATCGAGCGCGCGTTGCGGATCGATGCGAGCTACGGCATGGCGTGGCGCAACGCGGCGCGCATGCTCGATGCCTCGTCGCCGAGCCTCGGGCTCGTGGTGAGCAAGCTGCTCGATGCCGCGAATCCGGGTGCGGGGACGGCGGCCGGATCGGTCGCGCCTCGGCTCGTGACCGCGACCGCCGAGGTCGCGCGCCACGACGTGCTTGCGGGCGTGTACGCGCACGGTCATCGCGTGAAGAACCTCCTCGGCATCATCGGCGCGCGCACGCGAAGTGCTCGCAAGATCGCGCCAGAATCCGAGCCGGTCTACGAGCGCCTGAAGGAGCTCGAGAAGGATGTCACCACGCTCTATGAAGAGTGGGCGCAGTACCTGCGATCGATGCAGGCGCCGACACCGACGATCGAGCTCGTGCCGCTGTCGCCGCTCCTACACGAAGTGGTGATCTCGGCCCAGGCTCGCACGCAGCAGGTCTCGATCACGCTCGAGCAAGCCGCGATGCTTCCCGACGTCCGCGGCGATCGCATGCTGCTGCGCGAGGCGCTGCTCAACGTGATCTCGAATGCGGCCGAGGCGTGCGCGATCGCCGAGGGGAGTGTGTTGGTCCGGGTGCGCGCGATCGCGGCGCCCGGATCGAGCGCCGCGCCGATCGTCGAGATCGTGGTTGCCGATAGCGGGCCTGGCATTCCACGCGCGCACCTCGGTCGCTTGTTCGTGCCGGGCTTCACCACCAAGGAGACCGGGTCCGGGGTCGGCCTCGCGATCGCCGAGCGCGCGGTCTCGGCCCATCACGGCCGGATCACGGTGGACTCCGAGGAAGGCCGGGGTACAACGATCACGATCACGCTGCCGACCGATAGCAACGGCCTCGCGATCCTGCCGAAGTGGATGGAGCGCACGTGATCGGGACCATCGTCTGCGTCGACGACCAAGCCGAGGTGCGGCGCCTGCTAGGGGACGTGTTTCGCGCGAAGGGCGG
>JAYWCI010000184.1:0-71483 GCA_043780895.1 Kofleriaceae bacterium
CGGTGGCGAGCTCGATGGTGCGCTCGCGGGCGCCGGCAAGGCCGGCAAGGAGAGCAAGAGCGCCACGCGCGAGGAGCAGCCCGCGACGAAGAAGGTCCCCCAGAAAGAACCGCAGCCGATGAAGGGCTCCGACAAAGGCGACACCGTCGCGGACAAGCGCAAGCCGAAGCACGATCACGCCCCTACGCCTCCGAATGCGCCCACGGCCAACCGGCCGTCCGCGCAGCCGTCGCCGGAGTCGAAGTCCGAGGCCGATCGTGGCGGCGACAATGCCGAAGACGATGCGGAAGGCGGCGAGCGATCGGCGCTCGCGCAGAGCGTCGCTATCACGGGCTCTGCCTACACCGGAGACATGGTGGTCGTGACAGGGATGCCCGCCGCCGGCCGCTCCGTGGTCTTCGATGTCGCTCTCGGCGCAGGCGTCGCCTATCGCGATCGCGACGCAGCGTTCGTCTCGATGCTGCGCGTCGGGGCCGAGCACGAAGGTCCGCTGCTCCACCTCGGTGGCGAAGCGTCGCTCTGGCTCGATGGATCGGGCCATGTCGAGGCCACCGTGCTCGGCACGCTCGGGCGGCACGTCCTGCGCCACGTCGATGCGAACCTCGGGCTCGGCCTCCACCTCGGCCCGGGCGCGGGACCGGCCGCGGACCTCATGCTGCGCTACGCGCTGACGTACCGGGCCGCGCTGTGGCTGTACCTCCGCTACGACGCGGCGCTGTTGTTCCACGACGGCACGACCGACGGACAACACACCGGCACCGTCGGCATCGAAGCGCACTTCTGATACACAGAGCCCGTGCGGCACATTCGTCTGGTCGTCGAGTACGACGGCACCGGCCTCCACGGCTGGCAGCGCCAGGCGAACGGCCCGACCGTGCAGCAGCACCTCGAAGAAGTGCTCGCGACGCTGGTCCAGCACGAGGTCCGCATCAGCGGTGCATCGCGCACGGATGCGGGTGTGCACGCGCGCGGGCAGGTCGCGCTGTTTCATACCGAGCGCACGATTCCGCTGCACGGCATCCGGCGCGGTGGCAACAGCCTGTTGCCCGACCAGATCGCGATCCGCGAGGCCACCGAGGTCGGCGAAGACTTTCATCCGCGCCACTCCGCGACCGGCAAGCACTATCGCTACACGATCCTGCGCCGCGCCGATCGGTCGCCGCGGTTTCGCGATCGCGCCTGGTACCACTCCGATCCGCTCGATCTCGTCGCGATGGAAGCGGCCGGCACGGCGCTCACCGGCGAGCACGATTTTGCTGCATTTCGCTCGGCTGGCTGCGCCGCGAAGACCACGGTCCGGCGGATCGAATCGATCGTTCTCACTCCCGGGTCGGATGACCTCCTGCACGTCGATATTCGCGGTAATGCGTTCCTCCGCCAGATGGTCAGGATCATGGTCGGGACGATCGCCGATTGCGGGACTGGCGAACTCTTGCCCTCGCAAGTTCCCGAGATCCTTGCGTCTCTAGACCGGACCCGCGCCGGCAGGACGGCCCCCCCGCAAGGCCTGGAGCTCGTCGAGGTTCGTTACGACGGCGGGCGGGAGAAGCCCCGTCGCTCCGACGTGTAAGGTCCGGACGCTAAACGCGTTGAAGGGGTGTCCGTGGCCTCCGAACCAGCCACTGCTGTAGAGCTCGAAGAAGAACAGCGTCTGGTCGAGGAGGCCCAAGCCGGGAACCTCGATTCGATGCGACCTATCCTCGAACGCTACGCACAACCGCTCTACGGCACGGTGATCCTGCCGCGGCTTGGCAATGCCGCGTTGGCCGAAGAGGTGCTACGCGATACGTTGGCGACCGCGGTCGAGAAGATCCGGCGCTTCACGTGGCAAGGAAAGTCAATCTATCCGTGGCTACGCCAGATCGCTATCAACAAGGTGTTCGACGTCCATCGCCAATCGAAGCGATCGCGCCGGCTCGCCGATGCCCTGGCTCACGAGGTCGCGACCGAGAGCGACCCCGATTCGCAGGCCGATGCGCAACTGATGGCCGATCAGGAGCGGCGTACTCATCGCGAGAAGATCGAAGAAACGATGGAGCTGCTCGCCGAGCGCTACCGGCTCGCGATCGAGCTGCGCCTCGTCCAGGAGCTCACTCGCGAAGAATGTGCGAAGCGATTGAACATCACGATCGGTACCTTCGACGTCCTGTTGTTTCGCGCCGTGCGCGCCTTCCGTAAACATTTCGGCTCTGACCTCACCGAAAGTAGCCCCGATGGCGCCTAAGCAACCACCCGACGACGTCAGCGACGTCAGCGACGTCAGCGACGTCAGCGACGTCAGCGACCTGATTCCGGATCCGGATGCCGAGCCGAGCGCGGCGGAACTCGCCCACGCGAAGGCGTTCGCGAGCCTCGTCGACAAGACGCTCGCGGGTCGGCCGCCAGCGGCGATGAGCACCGACGATCGCGTGTTGCTCGAGGTTGCTACGGTGATTCGCGCGGTCTCGGGCAATGCGGACCTCTCGCGCGCGAGGCAGCGCTCGCTCGTCGAGGAGGCGCTTCGTCAGGCCGTCGGTGACGGTACGTCGGGGGCGTCGACCGCGATTCCGGTCACCCACATCCGTGCGACGCGTGCGACAGCGACGCGTGCTCCGTGGGTTGTCGCCGCGGCCTCGATGCTCGTCGCTGCGGCAGCGCTGGTCTTGTGGCTGCGTGCGCCGCGCGAGGTCGTCACCACGATGCGTGCGCCTGCGACCGTGCCCGAGACCTGGAAGTCGCGCCCGGCTGATGCGCTGATCGGTCCGATCGGTCGCGAGCATGCCGGCGAAGCGAGCGCCCGGCTCGATACGATTTTTGCGGATCGCCTCGATGGGTATCGCGAGCGCCGTCTGCATGGAGGGAAGCCATGAAACTCGTGATCGCCCTCTGCTGCATCGTTGCCGTAGCGAGCTGTGCCCAGCGCAAGGCCGAACCCGAGAGCTCGGTGACGCAAGTCACCGATCCGAGCGAGGTCATCGACCAGAAGTTGATGCTAGCGCTCTCGCAAGCAAAGAATTTTCACCACACCGCGAAGGTCTACATGAGCGATGGCAACACCACCGCTGCGATCGGCTCGGTTCGCGAGATCCTGTCGCTCCACTTCCCGGCGAACGCGCCGGAGGCCGAAGATGTTCGCAATGACGCGCGCGCCTTGCTCGCGCGCTTGCTCGTCGGCCAAGGCCAGCTCGAGGAAGCGATGACCGTCGTCAAAGAAGGCCTCGCCTCGGCGAGCCGCGAGAGCTTCTTCAGTGCGAACCTGTACACCGTGAAGGGTGAGATCCACGAGGCGAACGCGCAGAAGTTAGATGCAGATCCGGCGACCAAGGCGCGCGCGACGGACGAGCGTCATCAAGCGATCGAGAGCTTCGAGGCCTCGAACAAGATCGACAAGAAGCTGCAGGCGCAGTTGATGGAGTCGCGGTGAAGGTCGCGATCACGCTCGTCTGCGGGGGGCTACTTGCCGCCTGCGGGGGGCCTCAGACCAACGATCACAGCGTCGACAAGCGCAACGAGATCACGGCGCTATGGACCCAGATCCGCGGCTTTCGCCACGACGCGGGGATGGATCTGGATCCATCGCCGAGCACGCTGAACCAGATCCGGTTCAAGAGCGTGAAGGACGTCGAGCGCGTGTGCGTCGACAATCACAAGGTGCCGAAGACGTGCGGCGATGTTTGTTCGCTCGCGGATGCGATCTGCGACAACGCCGAATCGATTTGCACGATCGCTGACGAGCTCGGCAAGGGAGATGATTTCGCACAGGGCAAGTGCACGGATGCGAAGGCCTCGTGTCGCGAGGCGAAGCAGAAGTGTTGCGGTTGTAGTGCGGAGCCGGCTGCGAGCTCGGAGGGGTTCTAGTGAGGTTGCGGCTCCTGGCCTCGCTCGCATCCGTCGCGATCGAAGCAATTCGACGACTTGTCGGATAGAGCAAGCTAGTCGCACACATAAATCGGGAGCGCGGTCGACATCTACATTCGACATGGAACCTCGCCTTGCAGCGTGAGGGGTCGATCGCCACCCGCCGCTTCCTCATGCCGAGCCGCGGCCTGATCGTGCGGGCGCTAGATCGGAAGCTCGAGCCTGAACAACGAGCGGTCGCCGACATACACGACCCGCAGGTCGCCGCCGTGATTCAGGGCGATCCGCCGCGACACGCTGAGGATGAAGCGGCAGCTCGGGCTTGCCGAGATCCATGCGCGCGGCCGTCAAGATGTCGTTGACGATCGTCTCGAGCTCGTCGACATCGACCGCGATATCTTCGAGCGAGGCACGCGCGCGCGTGGCATCGCCTTCGGCCGCGAGATCGAGCGCGACGCCGATCCGCGAGAGCGGTGTGCGGAGCTCGTGCGCGACGTTCGCGAGTAGCTCGCGATCGGCCGTGACCAGGCGATCGATCCGCTGCGCCATCTCGTCGATATCTTCGCCGAGCTCGCCGATCTCGTCGCCGCGCTCGACGCTGGTACGGACCGATAGGTCGCCTTCGCCGATCGCGCGCGTTGCCTTGGCGAGCTTCTCGATCGGTCGCACGATCCAGCGCGCCGTGAGTACGGCGCCGCCGATCAAGATGAACGCGCACGCGGCGAGCGTGACGAGCGGTCCCCACGGGATGGTCTCTGGGCGAGGCGCGAAGTTCGGATCGAAGTGACCGGGGCCCATGCCGGCAGGGGGCGGTGGTGATGGTGCGGACCGGTCGCCCACCAGATCGCGACCGCCGTGAGTGCGAGCATGAACACCTGGATGGCGGCCAGCACGACGAGCCGAGTTGCTAGCCGCCTGTTCGTCATGCGTCGCCGGGCGCGATCATGTACCCCACGCCGCGTACGGTCTTGAGCAGCTTCGGATTTTTCGGATCGAGCTCGAGCTTCGCGCGCACGCGCGACACGACGACATCGATCGAACGATCGAACGCCTCATCCGCCGCACCGTGGAGCAGCTCGAGCAGCTGCTCGCGATCGAGCACGCGGCCGGGGCGCAAGGCGAGCGCATGGATCAAGGCGAACTCGTTCGCGGTGAGCACGATCGGCTCGCCGCGCAGCGTGACAGTCATCGCGACCGGCTCGAGCACGAGCGGCCCGACCTCGATGCGCTCTTGCTTGGGACCGGCCTCGCCGCGCGATCGGCGCGCCTGGGCGCGAATGCGCGAGAGCAGCTCGCGCGACTGGAACGGCTTGGTCACGTAGTCGTCGGCACCGCCTTCGAGTCCGCGCACGCGATCCGCTTCTTCGATGCGCGCGGTGACCATGATGATCGGCACGTCGGTGCGCGACCGCAGCGCCTTGCAGACCTCGAAGCCATCGGCACCGGGAAGCATCAGATCGAGCAGCACGATATCGGGGCGGATCCGCATCGCTGCGGCGACGGCGACATCGCCACGCGGCACGAGGTGAACCTCGAGCCCGTGCGACGTGAGGTACTCCATCGTGAGGCGAGCAAGGCGCTCGTCATCCTCGACGTAGAGCACGCGGATCGCCTCGGTCACGCCGAGAAGTATTCCACCTGTGGGACGTTGAAAGGAGCGTCGTAACATCACGAAATGCCCTCTATTCGACGGGTTACATCGAGAGCCGACACCATGCCGACTAACTCGTCGTCATCGCCGGTCACGATGACTCGAGGCCACGAGGGCCGCTGCCTTCTCGATGCTCGAACGAGCAGGGGCTTCATCGGTTCGTGTCCTTGTTCAGAGCGTTTCACTCACTACGTGCCCGCAACTCGCGAAGGCTTCGGCAAGCACAACACTCCGCAACAGCGAGGGGTTAATGTCGCTAACCTTGGGTCTCGAGCGCGCCATCGCCCTCACGGTCGCTGCCCTTTGGGGGGCGCCCGCACATGCGGACGGCCTGGTGATCGCGGGCGGGTCGCCACGAGCGATCGGTCGGGCCGGTGTAGGCACTGTCTCCGACGATGGCGGCGGTGCCTTGTTGCTCGATCCCGCGGTGCTCGCACGCCGCGAGACGACCCGCGCTCAGCTCGGCATCGCGTTCGTCGAGGACTCGGTCGAATGGTTGCACTCGCCGAGCTCGCCGATCGCGCGCGATCAATCAGGCTCGAGCACGCTGCCGATGATCGCGGCGGAGGGTGCCTGGGGCGCGTGGATCCTCGGCGCCGCGGCGATGACGAGCACGGTCTCCGATCGCCAGCTCCGCTCGCCGGGCTCGCTCGATGGCGCGCACTATGGCAACGCGTTCGAATATCGCTACGCCGGGCTCGCAGGTGGGCTGCGCCGCGACACCGTGACGATCGGTGCAGCGCGGCGGATCGGCGAGTGGCTCGCGGTCGGCATCTCGATCGCGGGCGCGCGCGTCTCGGTGAACGAGACCCGCGCGGTGTGGGCCGGCTTCGTCGATCGCAAGGATGTACTCGGCGATCCCGATCACGATCTCGAGATCGCCATCAGCTCCGAGGATTCGTTGTCCCCGAGCGCGGTCGCGGGCGTGCTCGTCGCGCCACCCGACACGCATCTCGAGCTCGCGGCCTCGATCGGTTGGGCGCGCACCGCACACCTCGTGGGCACCGTCCTGGCGAGCGGCATCGGCATGGGGGCACGCGTCCAGACGTCGTCGCCAGCGGCGACGATGGAGCTCGACGAGCCCGTGACGGTTCGCACCGGCATGCGCTGGCTCTCCGATCGTTGGATCGCGGAAGCGAACGCCGATCTGTGGATCTTTCCGGAGAAGGCCGACACCGCGACCTGGAAGATCACCGGCGTCCAGGCGATCGATCAGAGCAATTTCGGCGTGCCGCTGAGCCAGCTCGCGTCGCGAATCTCCGAGCGCACCCACGGCGCGTTGCGCGGTGCCGTCGATGTCGAGCTGATCGAAGGCTTCCTGTGGGCGACCGCAGGCTACGCGTACACCATGGCGGGGACCGGTCGCGAGCGGCGCTCGCCGACGTTCGGCGAGCTCTCGGGTCACACGCTGGGCCTCGGGCTCGAGGCGAGCGCGGGGAGCGTCACGTTCAACCTGGGCTGGGCGCGGACCTGGTCGACGAAGCGACCGGAGCAGTCCTCGGTATGGCGACTCGACAACCCGTTCAACGCGGGCGACGGTCAGGTCCCGAGCGGGACCTACGATGCCTCGAGCGACCTGGTCGGCCTCTCGATCGATGCCGAGCTCGACCCCTAGCGAGTCAGATCGACCCGACGACCGCGACGATGACGAGCATAGCGTGACCGAGGAGGAACAGCCGGATGTCGCGCATGCAGGTCACAAAAGCATGCCCCGTGCCTACGTTAACCAGCTGAAATCACGCTGGTCGCACCTGGCTAGCCCGTCAGTCCTGGCGAGCCGACTAGCTACTTCTTGAGCTGCTTGGCCGGGCCGGACTTGTCGCGCGAGGCGAGGGCCTTCGCGTCTTTCGCATCTTCGCCCGAGGCGTCGTCGACCTCGACGAACGCGCCGTAGATCGCGCCGATCGCACCGCCGAGGAACGGGCTCCACTGCACCGGATGTCCGACGAGCTCCATTTGAGGATTCCACGCCTTGGCGATCAGCGCGTAGAGCCCGCACCCGACGCCAAAGCCGAAGGCGCCCTTGAGGATGCCGACCCAGCTGGTCGCCGATTTATCGCGGATCAACGACCACAGCGGGCGCCCGACCAGGAGGCCGACCAACATGCCGACCACGCCGAACGTCAAAAAGCCATTGGAAAAGCCCGTCACGGTCAGCAGCGCATAGGCCCCGTATCCGACCGCGCCACCGATCACGGCGCCCTTGAGAAGTCCGACGAGGAGCTTGGTCACCGCTCAAGCATGACGAGGAAGCCGTGCCGCGGCAAGCCCGATCGGCTGCGCGATCATTCCGACTTGGCGATCAGTTCGCCGGTCGTTTGCCGCTCGCTGTGAACGGTGTGGCCTTTGGCAAGTGCGAGCTCGAAGCGCTGGACGCGGCCATCTCTGCCGCGCGTGATCTTGAAGGGCTCGCCGGTCTTGATCGCCTTGAAATCGAGCACGCCCGAGAGCGAACGAATCACTTCATCAGCCTCGGCCGCGGTCAGGCCATGGTGCTTGAGCAAGCGACCGATCGTGTCGTTCGCGGCGACCTTGCCTTCGACCACCGTGACGGTCAGCGTCGCGGCCTGTGCGTGCGGTGCAAGAGCGGGAACCAGCGGCGCGGACGGCACGCTCATCGTGGGCTGTGCGTTGTGCGCTTGCTCGGCGATCGCGCGAACACCGGTCTTCTTGTCCCATACGAAAACGTACAGATTGATCACGACCAAGACGCCCAGGACGAGCAACACCCAGAGCCCACTCTTGCGAGCTGGACCTGCGGTCGAGCGGCTCATCCCCGTGTAAGCCGTCGACCTTTTCTTGCGCCCTGACGTGCGTCTGCGGACCATGCGTTGGAAGCGTCAGCAGTAACACGCAGGCGCGAAGTGGACCAAGTTCCCCCACTTTTACGCCTTTTCAGGACCTCGAATGGCCTCCAATCCTTCCAGCGATCTACTCGCGCCCCGCGAGCAGCTGGAACTTTTCTCCCAGTCGGGGCAAGGTGCGCGCCAAGACATGGCGAAGAAGTCTTCCAAGCCGAATACCGATACTTCGTCGGAGAAATCCTCTTCGAAGAAGAAGCGCGCCGGCGGCAGTGATGGTGGTGGGGACGGTGGTGGCGGTGGCGGGTCCAGTGGTGGTGGCAATGCGGGTCCTGGCACCTTCGATGTCTCGCTCGAGGCCGAAGCGCGTCACCGCTATCTCAACTACGCCTTGTCGGTCATCACGTCGCGCGCCTTGCCCGACGTGCGTGATGGGCTCAAGCCCGTCCAGCGCCGCATCCTCTACGCGATGCTCAACGACGAGTATCTGCGTCCCGATGCCAAGCACAAGAAGTCGGCGAAGGTCGTCGGCCAGGTCCTCGGTCGATATCACCCGCACGGCGACAGCTCGGTCTACTCGGCGATGGTGCGCATGGCCCAGGACTGGGTGCTGCGCGTGCCACTCGTCGATGGCTCTGGCAACTTCGGCTCGCTCGATGGCGATCCGCCCGCTGCGTATCGTTACACCGAGTGTAGGCTCGCCGGTCCCGCGATGGAGCTCCTCCAGGAGCTGAGCGAGAACACCGTCGACATGCGCGCGAACTACGACGGCACCACCGAGGAACCGGTCGTCCTGCCGGCGCGGTTTCCGAACCTGCTCGTCAACGGCTCGACCGGCATCGCGGTCGGCATGGCGACGAACATCCCGCCGCACAACTTGAAAGAGATCGTCGACGCGATCCTCGCGCTCTCGAAGGATCGCGAGATCGAGCACGTCGCGCTGATGAAGCACATCCTCGGGCCGGACTTTCCGACCGGCGGCCAGATGCTCAACAGCAAGGTCGAGATTCGCCAGATCTACAAAGAGGGCGCGGGCGCGATTCGCGTGCGCGGCGAGTACAAGCTCGAGGCGAAGCCGCGTGGCACGCCCGAGATCGTGATCACCTCGATGCCGTGGGCGATGGACAAGGCCGACCTCGTCACGAAGATCGCGGAAGTCGTGATCCAGCGGAAGCTGCCATTCCTGCTCAACGTGCGCGACGAATCGACGGACGACGTCCGCATCGTGCTCGAGATCAAGAAGGACGCCGAGCCCGAGCTCGTGATGGCGTACCTCTACAAGAACACGCCGCTGCAATCGAGCTTCCACGTCAACATGACGTGCCTCGTGCCCCCCGAGTTGATGGCGGACGCGAACGGCGTGCCCTCGGGCTCGCCGCCGCAGCCGAAGAAGTGCGGCATCAAGGAGATGCTCGAGTACTTCCTCGATTTCCGGATCATCGTCACCGAGCGACGGTTCCAGTATCAGCTCGATCAGCTGAACACGCGGATCCACATCCTCGAGGGCTATGTCACGGTCTTCGATGCGCTCGACGAGATCATCAAGATCATCCGCGCGAGCGAAGGCAAGGAAGATGCGGCCGGAAAGATCATCAAGCGGTTCAAGCTCGACGAGGTTCAGACCGATGCGATCCTCGAGCTCAAGCTGTACCGGCTCGCGAAGCTCGAGATCAACGTGATCCGCGACGAGCTCGAGGCGAAGGCTACCGAAGCGAAGCGGATCGAGAAGATCTTGAAGAGCGACGATCGGCTGCTCGACGTCGTGCGCACCGAGCTCGAAGAGATCTCGAAGAAGTACGGTACGCCGCGCAAGACCAAGGTCGGCGGCGTGGGCGAAGAGCAAGAGTTCGACGCCGATGCGTTCATCGTCGATGAAGACGCGAACGTGATCGTCACGCGCGACGGTTGGTTGAAGCGGGCGCGCGAGGTCAAGGACCCGGCGCAGACCCGGACCCGCGAGGGTGACTCGGTCTCGTTCGTGGTCCCGGGCTCGACCAAGGAGAAGGTGATCTTCTTCACGAACCGCGGCTCCGCCTACGTGATCAAGATCAACGACATCGCCGCGACCACCGGGTACGGCGATCCGGCGCAGAAGTACTTCAAGTTTGGCGACGGCGAACGAATCATCGCCGCGATGACGCTCGATGCGCGCGCGTTGATTCCGGAGACGCTGCTCGCGATCAGCAAGCAGGGCCTCGGCTTGCGCTTCGCGACCACCGCGGTCTCCGAGATCACGACGAAGGCGGGCCGGCGCTACTCGAAGCCGAAAGACGGCGACGAGATCCTCGGCGTCATCCCGTGCAACGACGGCGATGTCGTCGTCACGGCGACGCGCGATGGTCACGTCCTGCACTGCAAGGCGGACGAGATCGCGAAGCTCGAAGGTCCAGGCCGCGGCGTCACGGTGATCAAGGTCGCCGACGACGACGTGGTCATCGGCTTCATCTCGGGTCGCAAGGGCGACATCCTCCACCTCGAGACCGAGAAGAGCGGCAAGGACTACTCGCAGAAGGCTGACCCGAGACAGGTCAGCGGTCGTGGTGGCAAGGGCCATCAGATCGTCAAGAAGACGACGCTCGTCGCGGTGCCGCAGCCAGTCACGATTCAGCCCCTCGCGAACGCCGAGGGTGGCCAGGGAGTTAACTAATGGCGCAGGCTTCCAAATATACCGGCGAAGACATTCAGGTCCTCGAGGGCCTCGATCCGGTTCGTAAGCGCCCGGGCATGTACATCGGCGGCACCGGCAAGGATGGCTATCACCACCTCTTGTGGGAGGTCGTCGACAACTCGATCGACGAGGTCATCAACAAGCATGCGACCAAGGTCGAGGTCACGCTGCACAAGGACGGCAAGACCGCGACCGTCGCGGACAACGGTCGCGGCATCCCTGTCGACATCATGGCGAAGCAGAAGAAGCCCGCCATCGAGGTCATCTACTCGACGCTGCACTCGGGCGGCAAGTTCGAGCGCGGCAAGAGCTACGCGGTCTCGGGCGGTCTGCACGGCGTCGGCGCGGCTGTCGTCAACGCGCTGTCGAGCTCGCTGATCGCGCAAGTGAAGCGCGATGGCGAGCGCTTCGAGATCCGGTTCGAGCGTGGCGAGACCAAGGTCAAGCTCAAGAAGCTCGGCCCGGCGCGCGGTACCGGCACGATCGTCACATTTCATCCCGACGACGAAGTGTTCGGCGGCAAGCTCCACTTCGATGTGAAGCTGATCGAGGAGCGGCTCGAGGCAAAGAGCTACCTCCACGGCGGGCTCGAGATCGTCTTCGTCGACGAGACACAGTCGCCCGCGGTGACGCACACGTACGTCCATCCAGCGGGCATCGCGGAGTACCTGCCGACGCTCGTCAGCGGCCGCAAGAAGGAACCGGTGCCGCCGGGCGGCGCCGTGTTCTACATGGACAAGCAAGACAAGGAGATGAAGCTCGGCGTCGAGCTCGCGCTCCAGTGGACCGAGTCGACCGACGACCTCATCAAGACGTACGTCAACTCGGTGCCGACGCCCGACGGCGGCACGCACGACACCGGCCTGCGCACCGCGGTGGTCAAGGCGATCCGTAACTACATCTCGACGCACGACCTCGATCCGAAGGGTGTGACGCTCACCGCCGAGGACATCCGCGAAGGCCTGGTCGCGGTGTTGTCGACGTACGTCCACGACCCGCAGTTTCAGTCGCAGACCAAGAACCGGTTGAACAACCCGGAGGTGGCGGCGCAGGTCGAGCAGCTCGTACGTCCCGCACTCGAGAACTATCTCAACGCGAACCCGAACTGGGGCCACGCCGTGATCGCACGGGTGACTGTCGCGGCGCGAGCGCGCGAAGCCTCGCGGGCGGCGCACCAGGCGGTGACGCGCAAGACCGCGATCAGCCATCGGCTCAACCTGCCGGGCAAGCTCGCGGATTGTGCGTCGACGGATCCGGCCGAGAGCGAGCTCTTCATTGTCGAAGGCGAATCCGCAGGTGGCTCCGCGAAGCAGGGCCGCGATCGCAAGACCCAGGCGATCCTCCCGCTCCGCGGCAAGGTGCTCAACACCGAGCAAGCGAACAACGCGAAGCTGTTCGCGAACAAGGAGCTCCAGGATCTGGTCTCCGCGCTCGGTTGTGGCATCGGCGAGTCGTTCGACGTCACGAAGCTGCGCTACGGCAAGATCTTCTTGCTCGCCGATGCCGATGCCGATGGCAATCACATCGCGACGCTGCTCCTGACGTTCTTCTTCCGGCACATGCGCGGCCTGATCGACAAGGGCCACATCTATCTCGGTCAGCCGCCGCTCTATCGCATCGATATCGGCAAGCAGACGCACTACGCGCTCGACGACAAGCACAGGGATCAGATCCTCAAGGACTTTGGAAAGATCAACTCGAAGCCGAGCATCACGCGGTTCAAAGGCCTCGGCGAGATGAACCCCGAGACGCTCAAGAGCACGACGCTCGATCCGAAGACCCGCCAGGCGCTGCGCGTCACCGTGAAGCGCGGGGAGCAGCTCCAGACCGATCGCACGATCAGCGAATTGATGGGCAAAGACGTCGGCGCGCGTTTCAAGCTGATCACCGATAACGCGGCTGAAATCGGCGAACTAGACGTTTAGTTAGATCCGCCTTGTGCTGGTAGCGGCCCCGGGCTAAGACCGCCGATGGGCATGGTGAGGTTGCGAATCGGCGACTACCAAGTGGAGCACGAGCTCGAGGCGAGCTCGCTCGTACAGCGCTATCGCGGTGTTCACACCGTGCTGCCGCGTCACGCGCTGATCCGGCTCGCGCGCGACACCCACGATTCGGTCACCGTGCTGCGCGAGGCGTGCATCCTCGCCGCGCTGCCGCATCCTGGCATCGTCCGCGTCTTCGAGACCGGCCGGATCTCCGACCGGACCTGGTTCGCGCACGAGATCGTCGAAGGCCTCACCCTCCAGGCGATGTTCCAGGCGCTGCCCGACACCGATCTTATCGATCCGGCCACCTCGGTCGGCATGCTGCGCGACGTCGCGGAGATCCTCGCGTACGCGCACCAACGCGGCGTGATCCACTGCGCGATCACGCCCGACAAGCTCGTCGTCTCGCGCGGTCGTGGGTTCGCGATGTGCGTTACCGACTGGTCGGCGGCGCGTGCGCACGATGCGGTCACGCCGTTCGCGGGTCAGCTCGGCCCGTTCACCGCGCCCGAGCTCGCGCAAGGCGACATCATCGACGACCGCGTCGACGTGTTCGCGCTCGGCGTCGTCGCGTATCGCGCGCTCACCGGCCGGATGCCTTCGGCTCATCCGGTGCCCACCGAGGTCCACTGCCCGGAAGTTCCGCGCGAGCTCACCGCGCTCGTCGATCAGATGATGTCGCCGGATCGTTGGGATCGCCCGAGTGCGGCGGAAGTTCGCAGCGAGCTCGCGTGGCTCGCCACGTCCCTGGCCGACAGGAGTGAGCCGGCGGAGGTCGTGCGCGTGCGCAAGCCGAGGTGGACGCCGCAGATCAGTCTCGGAACCACGCTGCGTGCGCAGACCGAGACGGATGAAGGCATCCTGCCGAACCTGCATCGCGACGATCGCGACTGACGGTAGATCTTCGGCAGCGTACGCGACACCTCGCGACGGTAACTAGCGGAATCAGGCCGCGGGTGCCGGCCATCATCGCGGTCGAGAGGCCGACCGAGCTGGTACGCTGTGAGGGATGGCAAGGCGGCTCGCACTCGGCGGTCTGATCGCTGTCGCGGTGTGGTTCACCGCGCTCGTGATCATCGATGTCGTCGTCGGCTCGCGCCAGGGCTCGGCCTCCGCGGCGCGGATCGGCGAGACGCTCCAGGCCATCGCCACGATCGGCGACTTCGATGTCGCGCTCGTCCGCGGCAGCTTCGAGATCGGCAAGCTCGCGGTTCATCGCGATGACCTCGTCGGACATCTCGCGCTCGAGGTCACCGATGTCGAGTGCTCGCTCGCGCCGCTCGGTTGGGCCCTGTTCGATCGCGGCTGCCGCGAGCTCGCCCTACGCGGGGTGCGCCTCGAGGTCTCGACCGCTGCGCTGTTCAAGATCCAGCATCGCAAGCAGGCGCCGATCCGCGCCGAGCACTTCACGATCGATGACGCCGAGCTCGCGTTCTCGCCGAGCGCGATCCTGCCGAGCCTCGGCCGGATAACGATCCGCATCGATCACGCCGAGGCCGGTCCGACGCTGTTCGTCACGCCCGTGTCGTGGATCTTCTCGCTCGAGGTGCTGCGCGCGGATGTCGATCTACCAGCGAACCTCACGATCGAGCTGACCTACGATCACGGCGTGTTCGGTGCCGCGGGCTCGCTGTTCGGCTCGACGCCGGTGAAGCTGCCGCTCCTGTTACCCGTCGCGGCGGTCTATGCCGACGCCCACGCGCAGGTCCAGGCGCTCGTGAAGCTCGGCATTGACCTCGCCGAGCAACTGGTCGCGAAGCGCGCCGAAGACTGGCTGCGCAGCAAGCTTTAGGACGCGGTAGCTCGCGCTACGTTAGCCGCGGTAGGTGTCGTCCTGTTCGATCTTCGAGAGGACCCAATCGAACTCGCCTGCGGTGACGTGCGCGCCGCAGTGCTCGCAGGCGCCGGATTGCGTGACTTGCAGAGGCGCACCGCAGTTGCCGCACACCGGCTCGGCCTTCGGCGCTCCTTGCCTGCCCGCGTGGCGGATCAGCGTCCAGTACTCGCTGTATGCGCGCTCGGTTTGCTTGCTGCCGCGCACGATCCGGCCGGTCTCTTTGACCAGGACATAGTCCTTCCCCGTGGCCCACAGCCGGATCGTGACCGCGTCGTAGTACTTGTCGCGCGTGACCTTCGCGTACTCGACCTTCGTGATCCGCATGTCGGTGAGCTGGTTGCGCAGGCCCTGGCTCTTGTACTCGTCGACCCAGTACTTCAGGTAGTCGAACAAGCCGTCCGAGACGAAGCCGCGGATCGACTCGAGCTCGTTGCTCGCCCACGCCTTGTCGAGGCGGTCGTAGATCATCGTGAGCCGGCGATCGAGCGCTTCCTCGGTGACCGCCGGATCGGCCGCGGCGAGGGCATCCCATTGCGCGACTCGATCCTCGGCCTTGTACGTCTCGAGATCGTTGCCGCGCTCCGTGGTCTCGCTCGTCAGGGTTGGTGGCAGGTCCTTGATCGAATCGACGGTGATGGTCGCGACACTCCAGTCGAACCGACCGTTGTCGACGACCTGACGGCACGACGCGCACACCTGCGTGCCGGTCGCATTCGCTTGCCACGGCGCGCCGCAGTTCGGGCACGGGAACGTGCGCGCGACACCGGGCGGCTTGGACATTCGCTTCGCGTCGCGCTGGAACTGCCACGTCTCGACCGAGTAGTAGGTGTGGCTCTCCGTCGCGACGTTTGCTTCGAATTCGACGGTGAGGGTCACGAAGGCGCCCTCTCCACTTTCGGTGGTGGGCACCTCACAGCTCACGAGCCGCATCGCACCGACGACGACCTGGTGCACGTGCTCGCCGACGGGGGCACGCGTTGCGAGGCCCGTTCGCGCCTCTTGCGAGACATACGGCGCGACCGTGAGCAGTTGCTGCTCCGTCGCACGTGCACGCTGCGCGGTCGAGAACAGGCGGAAGGCGAAGTCTTCGAACACGATGCGCGAGAAATCGGCATCCAAGCCGGTGAGGCCGGTGAGGTTCGTGACCGTCACGGCTCGATGTAACGCGACAGGTGGACCGCTATCCCAATCGCGGTTCTTGCGCTGTTTCCAGGACGAGTAGAGGGCGTAGCCCACGATCAGCGCGATCAGCGGCAATGCGATACTCGGGTAGTAGATGCAGATCCGCAGCAGCCACCAGATCAGCTCGAGGACTACGACCGCACCGCCGCCGCCGCCACCACCGCCACCGCCACCGCTCGAGTGACCGCCACCACCGCCGAAGCTATCGCCACCGCCGGGCCGCGCGAACGCGAGGGCGCTGCACGCGAGCAGCGCGATCGTCGACCACAGCGCGATGCGCCGGAGCTTCATCGCCTGCGCCCCCGGCCGCCCCGGCCGCCCAGATCACTGTCGATCGCATCGGGCAGCTCGTTGACATCGTGGTCGCCTTGCGGCATCGCCGTACTCATCATCGTGGCGAGCTGCTCGAGCGCGTTGCCGACCGCCGCTCCGCCGAACGGAAGCTGCGCGATCAGCGCCGCTTCGGCCTTGTCGAGCGCGCCGGCCTCGAGCGTCGCCGCCAGGCCGAGATCCGGAATCAGCGCGAGCTCCTGCTCGAGCCACGAGACGTAGACCAGCACCCCACTGCGCCCGGTCGTCGCGTGCACGCCGCGCTCGACAAAGGTGGCCCGCGCTGCGCGTCGCACGTGCTCCTTCAAGACGTTGCGCGGTGTGAGCCAGCGCTTGATCTGGGGCATCTTCTCGACCAGAAGGCCCGCGAGCAGACCGACGACGAACGGATCGACCAGGATCGCCGCGAGCGCGAACGAGTGCTCCGCGAACAACGTCACGGCGAGGCCCGCGAACGCCGCGATCACCCCGACAGCTACATTGGCATGGCGGTAGGTTCCGGAGGCGCGCCTCACGGCGACGACGACTTCGACCGCCGAGCGCTCTTCGATTTCTGTGACGGCACGCGCGAATGCGTTCCGCGCGTCGTCGTCGAGGAACTGCACGCTCACCGCGCTAACCTACCATTGGATCGCTCGGTCTCACGGGGCGCTCGCTCAACGTTCAACAGGGGACGAAGCGACAAACTATTGGCGTCGGCGTCGAGGGGGAGACCAGGAAAATTCGGTGGGGCGTTGTGGGTGGGTGCCATTGAATGCGCATGCGGCACCACCGGACTCACCCACCAGATCATCCCCAGTGCGGCGACCTCGTTCACGCAGGTGTTCGTCGACGGCCGGCTCGCGAAGGGCCAGAACATTCAGGTCGGCGACTACAGCGATACGCTGACCGTCACGATCAATTTCTAGGTTCTAAAATACTGGTGAGATCGTAAGCGGTTCGTCGCGTTCGATCATGACGCTCGATCCGAACGATCCGCGGTACCGGGGCTCTCGTCGTTTCTGTACGCGACAGGCTGCGAGGGCAGCGTCGCGATCGTGCGGCGATCGAGCTTGCCCGAGGGCAGCAACGCTAACTTTGGCACCTCGGCGAGCCAGCGCGGTCGCGCGTACGGCGCGAGCGCCGCGTGCCAGTGGGCGAGGGCAGCGACGCGATCGAACGCGGACATCGTGACGATCGCGGCACCGACGACATTGCCGAAGCGCTCGTCGGGGACTCCGAAGGCGCACGCGGCTGCGATGCCGGGAGTCGCGGTGAGGATCGCTTCGACCTCGAGCGGCTGGATCTTCTCGCCACCGCTGATGATCACGTCGTCGCGGCGACCGAGCACGTAGAGGGTCATCTCGCCTCCGGCAGGTCCGAGCTCGCCGAGATCCGCGGTGACGAGCAGCGGCGCGATCGCGGTACCATCGAGATAGCAGGTCGCGAGCTGCGGCGTGCGGATCGCGATCGTGGTCGCACACTCGACATCGACGCCAGGCAACAATACGAGCGGACCACCCGGGGTGCGCGCGGTCGCGATCTGGCCGAACGTCTCGGTCAGTCCGTACGACGCGAGCACGGGCCAGTGCGCGGCGAGCGCGGTCGCGAGCAGGTTCGGTGGCGTCGCGGCGCCCCCGAGGATGATCGCGCGCAACGCGGCAGGCGAACCGGTCACGAGGCCCGCGAGCTGGGCCGGTACGAACGAGGCGAGCGTCGCGCGCGCGTCGCGCATCAGCGCCGCGAGGTCGGTGTCGTGCTCGACGAGGACCAGCGGCTTTCGCGCGATCAAGCAACGCACCACGATCGAGAGCCCGCCGGCGTGCGCCATCGGGAGCGGCAGCAACCAGCGGTCATCGTCGCGCCAGCCGAGCCGCGCTTCACTCGCGCGGGCCGCCGCGGTGATCGCGCTGCGCGACAGCACCACGCCCTTGGAGGCGGCGGTCGAGCCCGAGGTGAACAGCACGAACGCGGTGCCGGCCGGCAGCGTCGCGTTCGAGATCAGCGTGCGCTGTCGGGCTTGCTCGTCGGGCGGAGACTTCGCGTGGAGCATCGCGACGGGCTGCGCCGCTTCGAGCGCGCCGTACACGCCGAGGATCGTCGCGACCTCGGGCGTCGCGACGAGCACCGGTCCAGGCGTGTGTGCGAGCTCGGCGCATTGCGCGAACGTCCAGGCTCTGTCACGCGTGATGATCGCGGGGAGGTCACCGGCGTCGCGCGCGGCGGCCGTGATCGAGAGCTCGCTCACGAGCGCACGTGATCGAAGAAGTGCTCGAGTGCCGGGTGAGGTGCCAGCCCGACGGGAACATCCGCGTCGATCGAGCGTGCGAGCTCGGCGCATGCCGCGGTGCCGATCGGCCCTTCGAGCGTGTGCGTGACGATCGGCGCGACGCCGTGCTCGTGCGCGAGGATCGCGAGCTCGTGGCAGCGGGCGAAACCTCCGAGCAGCGTCGGTTTCAAGATCAGGGCCGCGAGGCTCGGCGAGACGATCGCGCGCGCGAGCTCGCTCGGATCGAGCCCGATCAAGCTCTCGTCGAGCGCGATCCTGCACGGCAGGTGGTGCGCGAGGAGCTCGTTCGCACCCATGCAAGGCTCCTCGACATACTCGATCGGCAGCGCCGCGAGCAGGCCGAGCCAGCGCTCGGTATCCGCGCGCGGCCACGTCCGGTTCGCATCGACGCGCAGCCGCACGCCGGGCACCGCCGCGGCGATCCGCAGCACGCGATCGGGATGATCGGCCTTGATCTTGAGGCAGCGCGCGCCCCGCGCGACGGCCGCGATCGCCTCCACGTCGTCGTCGACGACGACCGCGCTGAGAAGCTCGGCTCGGCGGGTCGCGCCCCACAGCCCGGCGATGCCAGTCCGCGCATCGTGTGCGAGGGCCACGAGCAGTGCGGTCTCGATCGCGAAGCGGGCCGCGGGTGCCGCGGTGATCCGATCCGCGACCGCACTCGCGTGTGCGGTCGACTCGATCACGATCGGCACGCACGCGGCAAGATCGATAAACGCCGCCTCGGCGTCGGCGATCCGATCGATCGACATCCCGGGCAGCGGCGCAGCCTCGCCGAGACCGGTTGCCCGCTCGGAACGGACCCCGACGATCACCGCCGTACGCTCGCTCCAAACACCTCGCGCAGCACCGCGCGGTTCGATCGGCCAGCGCACCGTCGAGTGCGCGACGCCGACGATCGTGGTCACAGCCAGAGCCCGATCGCGAACAGCACGCCGTACGCGAGCAGGAGCTTGCCGGTCGCCGCGAGACAGTCGTTGAACTCGGGACCGGTGACAGCGCGCACGAGGGCGCGCATCCGGACGATCGCGAGGGGCAACGAAGCGAGCGGCAACAGCAGCCACCCGTGGTTGTAGGCGACCGCGAGCCCGATCGCGACCGCGTAGCTCGCACCGAGGAGGATCGCGTACTCGGCGATCGCTCCTCCACGGCCAAGCCGGACCGCGAGCGTGCGCTTGCCGACACGGACATCTTGGAGCCTGTCGCGCAGGTTGTTCACGACGATGATCGCGGTCGCGAGCGCGCCGACCGGAATCGCCGCCCACACCGCGAGACACGGCACGGCCGCGAGCTGGACGTACGCGGTGCCACACACCGCGACGAAGCCGAAGAAGATCATCACGAATAGATCGCCGAGACCGTGATAGCCGAGTGGCCACGGGCCACCCGTGTAGGCGATGCCCGAGGCGATCGATGCGAGCCCGATCGCGACGACCGGCCATCCACCGACACTCGCGAGGTACACGCCGAAACCGGTCGCGATCGCGAACGCGATGATCATCGCGCGCTTCATCGCGACCGCGGTGATCAAGCCGGTCGCGACGGCCCGGGTCGGCCCGAGCCGATCCGGACCATCCGCACCCTTCTCGGCATCGAACACGTCATTCGCGAAGTTCGTACCGATCTGGATCGCGAGCGAGCCCGCGAGTGCCGCAAGGGCAGGGCCCCACGCGACGCCACCAGCTGCTCGCGCGACCCCCGTACCGACGACCACCGGAACGACCGCGGCCGGTAGGGTGCGCAACCGCGCTGCTTGGATCCAGACACTCATGATCGAGCTCAGGGATACCGGGGGAACTTCGAGAAGTCGGGAGCGCGCTTCTCGAGGAACGCTTCCTTGCCTTCACGCCCTTCGTCGGTCGTGTAGTACATCAGCGTCGCCGAGCCGGCGAACGCCATCATGCCGGCCTGGCCGTCGCAGTCCGCGTTCATCGCCATCTTCAGGAACCGCAGCGCGGTCGGCGACTGCACGAGCATCTCGTTGCACCACTGGATCGTCGTCGCTTCGAGCTCGGCGAGCGGCACCACGGTGTTGATGAGGCCCATGTCGAGCGCCTCCTGCGCGCCGTACTGACGGCACAGGAACCAGATCTCTCGCGCCTTCTTCTGCCCGACGCAGCGAGCGAGGTACGAGCTGCCGAATCCGGCATCGAAGCTGCCGACGCGCGGACCGGTCTGGCCGAACTTCGCGTTGTCGGCCGCGATCGTGAGATCGCAGACGAGGTGAAGTACGTGGCCGCCACCGATCGCGTAGCCCGCGACCATCGCGACCACCGGCTTGGGCAGGTAGCGGATGCGCATGTGCAGATCGAGCACGTTCAAGCGAGGCACGCCGTCCGAGCCGACGTAGCCGCCCGTGCCGCGGACGCGCTGGTCACCGCCCGAACAGAATGCGAGCGGGCCTTCACCCGTGAGGATGACGACGCCGACCGAGCCGTCGTCGCGCGCTTCGTCGAACGCGCGGATCATCTCGGCCGTGGTCTGCGGGCGAAACGCGTTGCGAACCTCGGGACGGTTGATCGTGATCTTCGCGATGCCGTCGCAGGTTTGATACTTGATGTCTTCGTAGCCGGGGTGCGTGGTCCAGTTCAGCTCAGCCATGACATGCTCCTGTGAGGTGCTCGAGAACAGAGAGGCGTAGGTCGCGTGCGCCGGTCGGCGCGACCGGGGCGTGGATGATCGTGGCGCCGGGCTCGGCCAGGGCAGCCGCGACGGCGCGAGCGAGCGCGGCGGGTGTGGTGGCCAGGACCGCACGGTGGCCGAGCGCGGCCGCGACCGCGACCACATCGACCTCGGGAGGCGTGGTGAAGTGCGCATCGAACGTCGCGCCAGTCGCGCTGTGGGCGATCGGTAGGCCGCCGAAGATCCGACCACCGCCATTGTCGATGACGACGATCGCGAGCGGCGCCTTCGCCGCGCGGGCGACGAGCACGCCGCCGAGGTCGTGGGCGAAGCTGACATCGCCGAGGATCAACAACACCGGCGCACCGGCCCAGCTCGCGCCGGTCGCAGAAGCGACGAGGCCATCGATCCCCGCGGCACCGCGCTGCGTGATGACCGTGTGGACCTTCGATCCGGTCGCGATCTGATCGACGACGCGGATCGGCAAGCTATTGCCGATCTGGACCACCGCACCTGCCGGCATCGCGCCGAGCGCCGCTTGCAGTGCGGCCGCCTCGCTCGAGGCGTGGGTGACGAGCGCTTGCTCGACCGCGGCGGCGGCTTGCGCTTCGGCTTCGCGCCACGCGCGCGTGAACTCGGAATCGCCGCGCATCGGTACGTTCAACGCGACGTCGCCGGTGATCACGTGCGCCGCTCCATCGGGATCGCGGAACGCATCACCCAGGATCCAGCGCTCGGCACGCGCGAACGCGACCTTCGCACCGGGCCATGCCGCAGCGACGGGCTCGGCGCCGAGCTGGATGATCAAGTTCGGCGCGGGTGCGAGCTTTGCCGCGAGCACGAAGTCCGCGTGATCGATCGCAGTCACGCCTGGGCGCGCGACGAACCGCAGCTGGCTGCCGGCTTCGGCGAGCAGCGGATAGCCAGCACGTGCACAGAGCTGCAGGATCGCGTCGCGCGCGAAGTCGACCGGTAGCGCACCCGCGACCACGATGCCATGCGGCTCGGCCGCGATCCGCGCCGCGAGCTCGGCGACCGCTTGCACGTCGGCGGCCATGCGCGGCGGTGCGACGACGATCGGCATGTCCTTGAGGGCCGCGGTCATCGCGGCGAGCGCGAGCTCTTCGTCGGTCGAAGGTGCGACCGGCTCGAGCGGCTTGCGCAGCGGTACGTTGAGGTGCACCGGGCCGGGGCGCGGCCCGCGGCTCGCGGTGATCGCCTGGATCACGGCGCGGCGTACGGCGCGCAGGCAGGGCTCGCTTCCGTGGGGTGCGCCGAGATCGAACGCAGCGCGCGTGAAGCGCCCGTAGATGCCGATCTGATCGATCGTCTGCGAGGCGCCGCAGTGCTGGAGCTCGGGCGGACGATCCGCGGTGATCGCGATCAGAGGGATGCCGGCTTCGCTGGCCTCCACGATCGCCGGCAGGTAGTGCGCGGCGGCCGAGCCACTCGTGCACACGAGCGCGACCGGGATCCCGGTCGCACGCGCGAGGCCGAGCGCGAAGAATGCGGCTGCACGCTCGTCGATGATCGTCGGCAGGGCGAGGCGGCCACCTGCGGCGAGCGCGGCGACCAGGGGCGTGGATCGCGAGCCCGGGCTGACCACGCACGTAGTCACGCCCGCATCGGCGAGCGTGGCGACGAGCAGCTCTGCCCACAGCGCCTGGACCACCGCGGGGTTCATGCCGAGACACCCAGCGCGCCGAGCATCGTGCCGAGCTTGACGTCAGTCTCGCCGAGCTCGCGATCGGGATCCGAGCCCGCGACGATGCCCGAGCCCGCGTAGAGATATGCGTGGTCGCCCTCGACGACGCCGCTGCGGATCGCGACGACAAGCTCGCCGTTGCCTTCGAGATCGAACCACCCGACCGGCGAGGCATACCAACCCCGCGCGGCCTCGCGCTCGGAAATCCATCGCGTCGCGACCGTTCGCGGCGTGCCGCCGATCGCGGGCGTGGGATGCAGCGCGGCGGCGACCTCGAGCACGTGCTTCTTCACGGGCAGGGTCGCAGTGATCGGCGTGTGGAGGTGGACGATCTGGCGGAGCGTGCGGATTCCGGGCTCGCTAGCCGCGGTCACGTCCGCATTCATCCCCTGCAGCGTCGACACGATCGCATTCACGACCAGCGCGTGCTCATTGCGATCCTTGGCCGAGGCGAGCAGCGTCGCGGCATCGTCGTGACCGCGCGCGATCGAACCTGCGAGGGCATCACAGCTGACCTTCGTACCTTCGATTCGTACGAGCCGCTCCGGCGTCGCCGCGACGAGCGTGCCTGCATTCGGCGGTCGCACCAGCACGCGCACCGATTCGGTGTGGCGCGCGTCGAGCTCGTCGAACAGATCCGCGGGGCGCGCTTCCCCGGCGAGCGTCACCACGGCGTGGCGCGCGGCGACGACCTTCTCGCACTCGCCACGCGCGATCGCATCGGTGATCGCGCGCACGTACGCGCGATAGCCCTCGGTGTCGCCGGGCTCGATCTTCAAGAGCGCAGGCTGCGGCCGCGACGCGAAGCCATTCGCGATCGCTGTGCGGAAGGCCGCGAGGTCGTCGTGCCAGCGCGCATCTTGCTTGGCCTCGCGCGCATCGACCGCGAGCACGAGCCAGCCGCCACCGTACGTCCAGCGCGGCAATGCGAACCACGCATCGCCGAAGCTGGTCCACGGCGTCTGATCGGCCGCCCCGGGCGTGAACGCGGCGCCGCCGAACAGCCGCGGGACCCACGTGCGATGACCGACTGTCGAGGTCACGTGGATCTGCTTCGCGGCCGCGACGATCTGTGCAAATCGATCCGGGCCTTCGCCGCGGAGCTCGCGCGCGATGCCGATGCCGACGTACGCCTGTTCGCTCGTGCTCCACGCGGTCAGCGGCGCCGAACGCCACGCCGCGATGATCGCGGGCGACGCCACCACGGGAACCGGCAGCGCGATGCACGTGATGCCCGCGCTCGCCCGTGCGATCGCGAGTCCGGCATCGAGCAGATGATCGTCGAGCGGACGGTCGTCCGTCGACGCGAGTGCTGCCGCACCTTCATCGAGCTGCATCTACACCTCCTTCGGCGTTGCGATGAACAGCGTGCACACGCCGAAAGTCAGCGGGATGACCTTCTGGACCTCGAGTCCGTTGTCGCGCATGAGCTGCGCGAACACGTCGGGCGTGGGGAACGCAGCGACCGAGGTCTGGAGGTAGCGGTACTCGCGCTTTCCCGAGAGCAAGGCTCCGATCCGCGGCACGATCTGTCGGGTGTGAAACCGCGCAGCACGGCCGAAGAAGCCGCTCTGCGGTTCGCCGAGCTCGAGCACCGCGATGCGACCACCCGGGCGAACCACGCGCGCGAGCTCGCGCAGCCCCTGGGCGCGATCGGGAACGTTGCGAATCCCGAACGCGATGGTCGCGGCATCGATCTCGCAGTTCGCCTGCGGCAGCTGCTGCGCATCGCCTTCGATCAGCGTGACGCGCTCGGCGAGCCCGAGCTTGGCCATCTTCTGCACGGCGACCGACAGCATCTGCGTCGAGGGATCGAGCCCGATCACGTACCCCTGCGGCGCTGCCCTCGCGAGCTCGACCGCGAGGTCTCCGGTCCCGGTCGCGACATCGAGGATGCGCGCGTTCGGTGCGAGCCCCAACTCCTTGATCACGCGCCGGCGCCAGCGCTTGTCGAGACCGAGCGAGAGTACGCGGTTGACGAAGTCGTACCGCGGCGCGATCTGATCGAACATCTGGCCCGAGCCGAGCTGCGGCGTCGCGGGCTCGACCTTGACGAGGTCGCTCACGACTTGCGCTCCAGCGAGGCGAGGACGACGGTCTCGAGTGCGTCGCGCGCCAGTCCCTCCGGGAGGATGCTCAAGGCTTCGAGCGCGCGGTTCGCGTGCTCCTCGGCGAGCTTGCGCGTCGCGACCAGCGCGCCGGTTTCGCGGATCGCATTCGCGATCGCCGCGAAGTCCGCGGTGTTCTCGGGTTGCTGCAACGCTTCCTCCATCTGCGCCTGGAGCGCGGGCTGGCGCTCGATCGCGATGACGAGCGGGTAGGTCATCTTGCCTTCGCGCAGATCGACGAGTGGGTCCTTGCCCGTGCCCGTGCGGAAGTCGAGCTCGTCGTCGATCAACTGGAAGGCGACGCCGAGGTGCAAGCCGAACTGATCGAGCGCGTGCTCGGCCTTCGCGTCGAGACCGGCCGCGCGCGCACCGGCGATCATCGCCCAGCGGAACAGCGAGGCGGTCTTGCCCTCGACGATCCTGAAGTACTCGTCGCGGTTCGCGACGAGCTTGCCGCGCCGCTCGAGCTGTAGCGACTCGGCGAGGATCATGTCGTCGATCACGCCGAGCATCTTGTCGAGCAGGCCCTCGACCTTGGTCGCGGCGATCTTGCGGAGCGCATTGACCAGCAACCAATCACCCGCAAAGATCGCGGCCGCGTTGCCGTACTCGATCGAGGCGGCCAGCTTACCGCGGCGGTGCTCGGCGACGTCGACCACGTCGTCGTGGAGCAGGGTAGCCGTGTGGATCAGCTCGACCGACACCGCGAGGGATCGGGCCTTCGCCGTGAAGCCCTCACCGAACCGGCTGGCCAGGGCGACGCAGGTCGGGCGCAGGTGTTTGCCGCCCAGATCCAGGAGATGGTGGGCCGCTTCCTGGACCACGCGGGCGCCTCGCGGAAACACCGCGAGCTCGGCCTCGAACTCGACGAGGTCGGCTTTGACCCAACGATCGAGCGCGGTTAGCCGCTGTCCGAGGTCGTGCGCACCACGCGCCATGCTGACGTGAGCCAAGCGATCGAGCACCACGGAATTTTCGAGGGCGACGGGCATACTTATCTCCGATGAACCAGAATGCTTCAGAGATTCTTGAAAACAACGAAGGAAGTCCAGACAGATCGCCAACTTACTGAAATGTCGAGAGTTCACGATCGGGTAGGTTGCAAAGAGGACAACCAAATCCCTACTCGCTACACTTTTTGTGGTGGCAAATGCGCGCCGCGGTCGGGATCAACGACTCGTCAGTCGGTGTCGAGTCGAGTTCGACCGGCCGTCGGGCATTGTTGAAGCTGAGACCGAAGATCTTTCGGTTCGTGGATTGTTCATCCGCACTGAAGCGCTCCTGCCGGTTGGCGAAGAGAGCGAAATACGTCTCGTGCTTCCCGATGGCACGTTGCTCGGCATGCGCGGTCGCGTCGCGCACATGCTCACCCCGTCGGCCGCGCGCGCACTCGGTCGGCATCCCGGCATGGGCTTCGAGCTCGTCGGTGACGACAGTGCTTCGAAGCTAAAGCTCCGCGCGCATATCGAGAGTCTGCGCACCGAGATCACGAGCCCCGGTCTCAACACGACGACGCAAGCGATCGTCGTCGAGCCGAGTCCGCCCTTGCGCGCGCGCATGGCGAGGTGTCTCGAGAGTGCGGGCTTCAAGGTCACGCCGTGCGCGAGTGCGACCGATGCGCTCGAGACCTGCACCCAGTGGCGCCCTGACGTGATCGTCTGCGCGGCCGCGATGGATGGCATGTCGGGCATCGACCTCGCGTACGCGATGGCCGATCACGAGAGCCTCGGCGTGGTCCCGCTCGTGTTGACCGGCGATGAAGGTGATCTCGGTCGGCTCGAAGCCTTTCGCGCCGGCGTGCGCGATTATATTCCGAAGCCGTTCCTCGACGAGGAATTGGTGATCCGCGTGCACCGCGTGGTCTCGCCGCTCGCACCGGTCGCGAACCCGGGCTTGCGCGGCAACCTCAGCGACATCGGGCTCGGCACGCTGCTCTCGCTCTTCGAGTTCGAGCGTAAATCTGGAATCCTGCTCCTCATGCGCGACGGCGATATCGCGCGGCTGTTCGTCTCGGAGGGCAAGATCCTCAAGGTCGAAGCGACCGGCGCGAACGGCCAACCGCGCGCTCGCATGATGAAGCTCCTCGACTGGGAGACCGGTCAGTTCGAGTTCTCGCCGTGTACGATCGGCGGCAGCGATGAAGTGCAGGCCTCGGTCACGCAGCTCCTCCTCGAGCACGCGCGCGTGAGCGACGAACTCGATGCGGTGATGACGAGCAAGGTCCCGCACGACTAACTGATACAGCGCGCGTGAGCGACAACACCATGATGGTCAAGCTCAACGACTGGATCGGGCTTTAACGCGTATACTGTGCAGGGAGGGCGGCAGCTCGCGCTTCCGAGGCGAGCAGCTTCGGAAAATACACGCTCGTCGCGAAGCTCGCGACGGGCGGTATGGCCGAGATTTTTCTCGCGCGCCTGCTCCGCGATGGCGGGTTCGAGAAGCTGGTCTGCATCAAGCGGATCCTCCCGCACCTCGCCAACGATCCACAGTTCGTCGCGATGTTCCTCGACGAAGCTCGCGTGGTCGCGCGGATCTCGCATCCCAACGTGTGCCAGGTGTTCGAGCTCGGCGCAATCTCGGGCCAGTACTACATCGCGATGGAGTACCTCGCCGGCGTGCCGCTCGCGGCGTTTCGCCGGAAGGAGGACTACCCCGGTGCACCCGATCCGCAGCTCGTCGCGGGCTTCGGCATGCAGGCGTGCGAAGGCTTGCATCACGCCCATCAGCTGAAGGGCTCGACGGGCGAACAGCTCGGCGTGGTCCATCGCGATATCTCGCCGCAGAACCTGTTCGTCACGCTCGATGGCATCGTGAAGGTCTTGGATTTCGGTATCGCGAAGGTGCAAGACCAATCCGTCCGCACGTCGACCGGCGCGGTCAAAGGCACGTACTGCTACATGGCGCCCGAGCAGCTGCGCGGCGAGCGCGTCGATCGGCGCGCCGATGTCTGGGCGCTCGGTACGGTGCTGTGGGAGACGCTCGCGCAGAAGCACCTGTTCAAGCGCGACACCTTGTTCCTCACCTTCCAGGCGATCGCAACCGCTCCCGGTGCCCGAGCCCTACGCGTCGCAACCCGCGATGCCCGCGATGCCCGGCGCGCGCTCGTCGTCGCGGCTGCCGTGGCTCGTCGCGCTCGTCGCGGTCGTGCTCGCTGTGCGGTCGTCGTGGTGATGTTCGTGATGAAGCAGGATCCGGTCGCGCCGGCTGTGTCCGCCGCGCCCGTCGCGAGTATCTCGATGGTCTCGGTGCCCGCCGATGCGGCGCCGGGGCATGCGGTGGTTCCGCCCGACGCAGCACCGGTCGCACGTCCGGTGCCGGCGATCGCGAAGGTTCGGCAGGTCCCCGAGAGGCACCGGGAGCCCGAGGTCCTCGGCCCGCCGGGCTTCATCACGATCGATTCGACCCCGGTGTTCACGGGTGTGACCGCGCTGGCGGCAGGACAGACTCACACGACGGTCAGCTCCATTGCTGGGGCAACAACGGCAGCGGCCAGCTCGCGAATGGCACGGTCGACCAGCAAGCGACGCCGACGATCGTCCTTGGGCTCGCGAACATCGCGACCGTCGCGCTCGGCAACAGCTCGATGTACGCGCTGACCTCCGACGGCGTACTCTACAGCGCGGGGTCCAACCAGAACGGCGAGCTCGGCGACGGTACCGACAACGACGAGCTCACGCCGATCCAGGCCGCGTTGAACGCGAAGGTCGTATCGATCGAAGCGGGCGCCCATCACGCGTGTGCGGTGGACGATCACCACCGCACGTGGTGTTGGGGCTTCGGCCGGGATGCCGAGTTGTTCGTGCCGAGCTCGAACACGCGCTTCGCGCCGCAGGTGGTCGACGCGGTGTCGAACGTCGCCAAGATCGCCGCGGGCGACGCGCACACGTGCGCGCTCTCGACGACGAACCAGCTGACGTGCGTGGGCTACAACGGCACCGGCCAGCTCGGCGACGGCGTCCGCACGTCGCAGCTCGTGCCCGTGGCCATCCCACTCACGAACACCACCGCGATCATCGCGGGTCGCGACCAGGCCACGGCGGTCTCGGCGGGTGGCAGCGAGACCTGCGCGCAGACGGCGGCGGGCTCGTACTGCTGGGGTGGCGACGTGTTCGGCGCGCTCGGTGATGGCGTGGTCGACTACGGCACCCCGCGCGGCGTGAACCTACCGTGTCCCTAAACATTGCAGACTAAGCGTTCGGCGAGCGCCGGTGTAGGTGCGCGCGCCGCGAGCTCGCGACGGACGGTGCGATTCTCGACGAACGAACAAGCGCCCGCCACGAGCGTGACGGCGAGCAGCTGGCTGGCGCGCGGCATCGCGGAAAGGCTAGCATGGCGACAGACATGCCGAAGATCGATGTCTTCCTGCGCTCGATCGAGCGGTTCAGCGCGGCTGGTGCCGTGCTGATCTCGGGTCAAGCAGTCACGCTGAAGTTTCCCGCGGGTGATCGCAACGCGACGCAGGTCGTCACGCATGATCAACTCGTGATGCTGGTGCGCGAGATCGCGCCGCCTGCATCGCTCGATCAGATCGATGGCAACAAGCCGTCTCGGTTCGATTACGAGTCGAACGGCATCCGCTACACGATCTCGATCGCGCCGAAGCCGGGGACCTGGCAAGTCACGATCGACGGGCCGGCGGCCGCGGCGCCTGTACCGGCGGCGATCTCCGTCGGCAGCGCGCCGGTGCGCGCGATCCGTCCCGCATCGTCGCCCGCGGTGATCGATGGCGGCGACCTCGCGATCGAGCGTGGTCAGTACGCGGGCGCGCCAACGACGACGACCGCGCCAGCGACGAGCGGCAGCAGTTTTCTCGATGCGCTCACCCACGCAGCGCGCAGCCAACGCGCGAGCGATCTGTACCTCGCGCCGGGCGTCGCTCCCCTCGTGCGTGCGGGTGGCGAGCTGCGCGTGCTCGAACGTGGCGTGAGCGACGCCGAAACGCTGTCGCGCGAGCTCGGCTCGGTCGCACCGGCCGAGGCGCGCAACGCGTGGACCGAGCTCGGCACCGCGACCTTCGTCTACGGCGACGGGGTGGGGCGCGTCCGAGTGACCCTGTCGCGCGACCAGCTGGGCCCGGGCGCCTCGCTTCGGATGCTCGTGGCCGAGCCGCCGGCGCTCGACCGGATCGGGCTGCCACCCGAGGTCCCGGGCTGGCTCGACCAGCGCGGCTTGGTCGTCGTGGCCGGGATCGCCGGATCGGGTAAAACGACCGCGCTGGCCGCCTTGGTCCGGTATCTCGGGGAGCATGGCCGCCGGGTGGTCACGCTGGAGCACCCGATCGAGCTCGTCCACGCGCCTGGACCGTGGATCAGCCAGCGTGAAATCGGCCGCCACGTCGCCTCGGTCGGCGCCGGCGTCGCCGCCGCGATGCGCGAGGGCGCAGACGTGATCGTCGTCGGAAAGGTCGCCTCGTCCGAGGATGCGATCGCGGTCACAGAAGCGGTCGCCGGTGGCCACCTGGTGCTCTCGACCATGGCCATCGGCCAGGCGGGGGACGTGCTGTCCCACCTGGTCGAGCTGCTGCCGGCGAACCGGCAAGAGCTCGGCAAAGCAATCATCGAACGCGGCTTTCTGGGGGCGGTCGTCGGGACCGGCCAGGGACTAAATCGCCGCTTCGAGGCAGTTGGTCGCGCCGATTGAGCCGACCCCCGAGGCATAATAAGCTTCGAGACTAAGGGTTTTACGGAATCGCTGTGACTGACGACTACCGAGACGGTGGGACGCTCATCCTGAGCAGTCCGTTAACGCAGGAGAAGAAGCCTCCTCCGGGCGACGCCTGCCTCGTCAATCTGCATCCGCCGGGTCCGGACATCGGTCGTCGGATTCCGCTGATCGACTCGCACTACATCGTGGGTCGTGACAGCGAAGCCGGTTTCGTGGTCAGCCGCAGCTCGGTCTCGCGTCAGCACGCGCGGATCTATGTCGATGACGACGGTGGTTGGTGGGTCGAAGACCTCAACTCGACGAACGGGACGTTCGTGAACGAGGCGCGCATTCGGGCGCAGCAGCTCGCCGATAGCGATCAGGTCCGGTTCGGCGACGCGATCTACAAGTTCCTTTCCGGCACGAACATCGAGAGCGCGTACCACGAGGCGATCCACACCATGGCCATTCAAGATGGCATGACGGGGATCCACAACAAGCGGTTCTTCACCGAGTTCCTCGATCGCGAGCTCGCGGTCGCGAGTCGCTACGGACATCCGCTCACGCTCGTGATGTTCGACGTCGATCACTTCAAGAAGGTGAACGACACGCATGGCCACCTCGCTGGCGATGCGGTGTTGAAGGATCTCGCGGGCAGGATCAAGCCGCGGATAAGGCGTGAGGATCTGTTCGCGCGGTACGGTGGCGAAGAGTTCGCCTGCGTGCTGCCGTCGACCGCGCTGCCGGGCGGCATCGTGTTCGCCGATCATCTGCGCCAGATCATCGAGGAGAAGCCGTGCGCGTTCGAGGACAAGCAGATCTCGTTCACGATCAGCCTGGGAGTGACCACGCTGCATCGCGAGAACGGGGTCGATGGGGCCGGCCTGATCAAGCGCGCCGACGATAACCTGTACGCGGCGAAGCGCGGCGGGCGGAACCGGGTCGTGCCTACGCTGGCCGATCTGATTCCCGGCTAGCCGATCGTCTGCTAAGCATCGGCTCGTGATCGGGCAGAGGACTCTCGACGACCTCGGCTGGCCGACCTTGGTCGACCACTGGGCGAAGCGCTGCGCCACGCGGCGCGGTGAAGCCGCCGTGCGCGGCGAGATCCTGTTGCCCGCGATCGACGCGGCTCGGACGCGCGCGGCCGAGATCACCGAAGCGCGCACGCTCGCGTCGCTCGACCAGCGCTTGCCGCTCGCCAACATCGCCGATATCGCGGGCGCGATCGATCGCGTGAGGAAGTCGGCCGCACTCGAGGCGGCAGAGCTCGTCGCGGTCGCGGCGACCGGCCGGGCGTTCGAGCGGCTGCGCGTCCACCTGCGCGCTCACTCCACCCACGCGCCTCGGCTCGCGGCGCACGGCGCGCAACTCGCGGATCTCGGCCACGTGTTCCATCCGATCCTCGACGCATTCGATGCGGACGGCCGCCTCGTCGATCACGCGAGCGATGATCTCGGACCGCTCCGCAAGGCCGCCGCGACGATCAAGAATACGCTCGAGAAGCGGATGGCGACGCTGCTCATCGACGAGCGGTTCACCACCTATCTCCAGGACCAGTACTACACGCAGCGCGAGGATCGCTACGTGCTGCCCGTGCGCACCGACGGTAAGGGGTTCGTCAAGGGCATCGTCCACGGCTCGTCGCAGAGCGGCCAGACCATGTTCATCGAGCCCGAAGAGATCGTCGAGCTCAACAACCGGTTGAAGCTCGCCGAAGCCGAGGTGCTCGCCGAGGAGCGCCGGATCTTCATCAAGTTCTCCAGCTGGATCGCCGAGGAAGCGAACGGCTTCTCGAGCTCGGCCGCGATCTGCGAGCAGCTCGACGTGATCGCGGCGGCCGCGATCATGGCCGACGACACGGTCTCGGCCGAGCCGATCCTCGACGAGGTGCCCCGGATCGCGCTCTTGCACGCACGGCATCCGCTGATGCTGCTCGGCGAGCGGCGCTGCGTCGCGAACGATGTCACCGTCGCCGCAAGCCAGACCTTGTTGATCTCGGGCCCGAACGCTGGCGGCAAGACCGTCGCGTTGAAGACGGTCGGGCTCGCCGCGATCATGGCCCGCGCCGGGCTCCACCTGACCTGCGAGAGCGGCAGCGTGATCGGCTGGTTCCACGACATCGTCACGGATATCGGCGATGCGCAGAACCTCGAGAAGGACCTGTCGACGTTCTCCGGTCATATCGTGAACCTGCGCGACTTGTTGATCAGCGCCGCGCCGGGGCTGCTCGTGCTGATCGACGAGATCGCGGTGGGTACCGATCCAGATCAAGGCGCGTCGCTAGCGCAGGCCGTGCTCGAAGCGCTCGCGGCGCGCGGCGTGACCGGCATGGTCACCACGCACTACGATCGCTTGAAGACGCTCGGGACCGGTGAGGATGCGCGGTTCGCGAACGCCTCGGTCGGCTTCGACATGGAGAAGCTCGAGCCGACGTTCAAGCTCCACCTCGGATCGCCGGGCAGCTCGGGCGCGCTCGCCGTCGCGACGCGCATGGGCCTCGCGAAGGCGGTCGTCGAGCGTGCGCGTGAATTGATCGGCGCGGAGGGCGTGAAGGTCGAGGACTTGCTCGCGAACGTCGCGGATCAACGTCGCCGGATCGAGCAGGAGCGCGCGGTGCTGCTGAACGAGCTCGAGCTCGCGGAAGCCGATCGCGCGACGGTACGGCTCGAGCGCGATCGCTCGAACGCGCGCTACGAGAAGCAATTGCGCGCGGCGCACGGCGAAGCGCTCGCGGCGCTCCGGGGCGCGCGCCGCGAGATCGAGGAGGTCCGCGAGGAGCTGCGCGGAAAGCGGCTCGCGGCCGAGGTCACCATTGAGGATCTGCGGCTCGCGACACGCCACCTCGTGCCGGCTGGCGGCGAGATCTCGCGGCTCGAACCCAAGCGCAAGCTGCCTCCGGGAACGCCGGCCACCGTCGAGGCGCTCGTCGTAGGGGCGCCGGTGATCGTGCCGCGGCTCGGTCGCTGCGAGGTCGTCGCCGTGCCGCACGATGGCAAGGTCGAGGTCCGGCTGGGCTCGATGCGCGCGATCGTGCCGATCGAAGAAGTGCTGATGGATTCGCATCGCGCGGCGCGTGCAGTGGAGCGCGAGCGCGACCGTCAGCGCGACGAGGTGTCCGAGAAGCCCGACGGCACCCAGGTCGTGATGATCGATGGCGTGCCCGCCGGCGGCAAGGCGACCTCGCGCACGATCGATTCCACGATCGACGTCCGCGGCCAGCGCGCCGACGAAGCGGTCTCGGCGGTCGAGCGCTTTCTCGACGAGAGCCTACTCGCGGCGCGCGATACCGCGTTCGTGGTCCACGGCCACGGCACCGGCGCGCTGCGCAGCGCGATCCGCGAGCACCTCGGCACGCACAAGGGTATCGAAAAATTTCGTGCGGGCGATCCGAACGAGGGCGGAGACGGTGTGACCGTCGCGTTCCTCAAGTAGCGATCCGTCGCACGGCGCCGAGCCGCGCTCGAAGCTCGGCGTTCACGGGACCGGGCATGAGATCGAGCTTCGCGAGCGCGGCTTTGCGGCTACGGCGCGACGACGTAGAACGACAGCTGGTAGTAGGTGTCCTTCTCTTTCGGGGCCGGCAGCGCGAGCTTTGCGCCTGCGGCCTCGAGGCAGGTCCGTGCGGCATCCTGGACCGGCTTCGTGGATGCATCGAGATCGTGGTCGAGCGTCACCTTCACGCCGCTGACCGGCACGTTGTACCGAGGTCGCTCGCGCTCCGATTCCGGCGTGCGCGGGCCGGCCTTGATGATCGAGACCGCGAATGTGAGCCCGGGTTGCTTCGCGAGGCACGCGCGGAGTCGCGGCATCGCCTTCTGGACGACGGGCACGAGCGGAACGGTCTCGACGAGCGACGTGCTCTGCGGCGTGCGGTAGAGGGTCTGCGGGAACGCCATCGCGGCAAACGCCTTGCCGTGCTCCTCGGCGCGCCGCCGCCACGGGCTCGTCGGTGCGGACTTCAAGAAGTGACGAAAATACAGCAGCGCGAGCTCGGGCCGGGCCTGCTCGCGATCGAGCGTGGGCGTGGTGCCGTACGCGAGGCCGAGCATGTACTGGTCCTCGCCGGCACGCAGCCAGGGATACGTCGGGTTGACGATCAGGCTGAACGCCGAATCGAACTGGATCGCTTTGCGCGCCTCTTCATCGGCCGCGGTCGCCTTGCGCGCGCGATCGTAGGCCAGCGCGAGCAACCAGTGGATCGTGCCCTCGGTGCCATCGCGCGCCTCGAGCGCGGCGCTCAATGCATCGACCGCTTCGTCGAGCTTGCCGAGCTCGATCCGGACCTCGCCGAGCCGCATCCATTGCTCGCCGTGCGGCGCGACGGTCACCGCGTGGAGCAGCGTGCGTTCGGCATCCGCGTACTGGCCGGCGCGGCCCTGGCAGATGCCGAGCTGGAGCTCGACCGCATCGCGCTCGTTGCCTTCGAGCGTCGCCACGTTCGCGAGCTCGAGATCCGCGGCGCACTTCGCCCAGTCCCCGAGGATGAGATACGCGAGCCCGCGCGCGGCATGCGCGTGGTAGTCCCGGGGCAGCCGGCCGACGGCCTCGTCGAGCTTGGAGAGCGCGGCGGTCGCCGAATCCTTCGTGCGATCGTCGAGCATGCGCTTCGCGTCGCGCACGAGCTCGTCGTAGGGCTTGCGCTCGGGATCGAGCGCGGCTTCCCACAGCGCGGAGTGGCTCGCTTGCTCCTTGTCCGCATCCTTCGGTGGCGCGGGATAGCGCTTGCTTTGCGCGACCGCGGAGCTCGCGCACAGGAGGATGGTCAGTGCGTAAATTCGAGCCACGGATTCTCGATGTTGACGGCCTTGCGCGTCTGTACCTTGAAGAGTGCGTCGAGGTGCGCCTTCGCGCGCGGCTGGAATTCAGGATGCGCGCCGGATTTGATGTACTGCTTCCAGAACTCGAGCGCCGAATCGTTCATTCCGAACGCTTCGTACGTCAGCGCGTAGTAGTAAAACTCCTCACCGCGCGGCACGAAGAACGTGATGCCGGTCTGGATCCGCTTGTGGAACTCGCCCATCGCTTGTTCGCCTTGCGCGACGATCACGTCCTTTGCCTGGCTGCCGCGCTCGTCGCGATCGAGGGCGACCGCGAGGCCATAGATGGTCTCGGTGTTGCGATTGGAACGCAGCGCCTGGTGATACGTGTCGATCGCGTCGTCGAGCCGACCGATCATCATGTAGGTCTCGGCGAGGTTCGACAGCACGGTTTCGTCGGCGAGATCGGTGCGCGAGAGGATCTTCTCGTAGTCCCTCACCGCGAGCTCGAGCTCTGGCTTGGTCGCCAGCCGGGTGTGCAGCACCGCGCGATGAAACAACAGATTGAAGTCGCTGCCGATGCCGTTGTCGCGCTCGACACTGATCCGCGGATCGAGCGGCGCGCGCTGTTCGAACGCATCCCACGCGGCGATCACCTCTTGTGCGTGCTTCACGTCGAACCCGTTGACGTCGTCTTTCGGGCACAGCGGCGACCGCATCACGAACTGGCTCTGCTGCGTGCAGTCGAGATAGAACGCATAGATCAAGCGACCGAGGCGATAGTACGGCTCTGGCGAATCGGGCTTCGCACTCGACGCGTTCTGGTACGAAAGCGCCGCGCGCGTGACGAGCTGGCGGATCGTCACTGACGACACCGAGGCCGAGGTCGCTTGGAGTGTGAGCTCGTCGCCACTCTTCATCTCGCTCTCGTAGATGTCTTGCTGCACATCCGGCGAGCCTTGCTCGATCGCATGCTTCCAGAGGTCCGCATGCGCGGTGCTCGCGCACGCAAGGCTCGCGAGGAGGATCAGGAGACTGTGGAGCATGGGCGTCATGGATGGCGTTGCCTTCGCCGGTACGGGAAGGTCGGCGTGAACGGAACGGTCGTCGGGCCCGGCCCGCCAGACACGCCAGACACGGTTCGCTTGTCGATCGCCGTGATGTGCTCGAGCGCGCGTCGTGCATACGGTCCGTGGCTGGCGGCATAGATCGCCCACTCGGTGCGTGCATCGGCGTAGTTGTCGGTCGCCTCCAGCAAGAGCGCTCGATAGTACTGCTGGTCTTCGGCCCGCGAGAAGCGGAAGGCCGCGATCGCGGCGGCCACCATCAGCCCCCACTGCTCCTGGAGCCCCGCGCGCAGCCGCTCGAGCTGCTCGACGGCCGCGCTGCGCTGATCGTCGCGATCGTAGGCAACCGCGAGCGCGAAGGTGGCGAGTTGATATTCGTTCGAGTAGTACGCGGGCGCGGCCGGCATCGCATCGGCGAGGACATCGATCGCATCGGTCGTCTGCCCGCGCAGCGCGAGCGCGGTCGACAGATTCACGAGGATGCGCGCGGTCTCTGGCTGGCCCGGCACGATCGGGCCCTGCGCCATGCGGAGGTAGCGCACGGCATCGTCGAGCTGGCCGAGGCGCACGTAGATCGCGCCGAGCCTGCCGGTGGTGTCCGCACCCGCTTTCTCAGGTCCGACCAGATCGATCACCGCATGCAGCGCGTCCATCGCTTCGCGGGTCTTGCCGATCGCGTCAGCGGCCTGCGCGTAGAGCTTCAAGACCTCGAGGCGATCGGGCGCGAGCCGGCGCGCGTAGCGCAACATGCCGAACACTTCGCGATACAGCTTCTGCCGACCTTCCCCGGTCGGATCGTACTCGGTGATGAAGTTTGCCTCCCCGCGACCGATCGCGGCGCCCGCCTTCACGAGGATGTCGTCGATCTCGGCCTTGTGCGGCTCGGTCACGTCGCGCCAGAAGTCCCTCTCCACGGGGATCGGCTGGACGTCCTCGACGTCGGGCATCCGATCGGCCGACGCCGGACGGCCAAGCAAGATGCCGAGGAGGAGGACCCGCTTCACGAACAGATTATGCAGGCCAGGGTGCATACGCGCCATCACAGGTGACGGGGGGAATGGCCCCGATCGAGGTGGGGACTCAGGCGCCGCTGAACGCGAGATCGGGCCTTTGCGGTCGCCTTGACGGTCGCGCTGCGGCTCGCGCCCGGCGATCCGGACGTGCAGGATTGGCTCGCGATCGTGTCACCGTCCGCACGGCAGGTCGGTCGGATCGCGCGCGGCACGCGTTCGCCCGCGCTGATGCTCGAGCTCGGCGAGGATGACATCGAAGAGCTCGACGCGAGAACGATGCGGCCGAGCCCCTGCTCGCGCGTGGCTCGAAGCGCGTGCTCGGTGCAGGCACCGAACCCGAGGCCAAGCCGTTCTCCGCGCAGGTCCGCCCGTATCCGCGCAGCGCGGTGCCGGATCAGCCCGGGTTCAGCGATTATCTGGTGAGCTCCGGCATCCTGACGCGCGAGCGCTTGCGAGCGGCGCAGGCCTACCAGCGCTCGATGAAGGTCCAGCTCTCGATCGCGATCGTGACCCTCGGGCTCGCGACACCGCAGCGGATCGAACGGGCCGCGGTCGCGCACCAATCCGACCTCGCCCGGCAGCGGTAAACCGCCGCCGCGTAGTACGCTCGGTCCGTGCGAAGGGTGTTAGTCGCGACGTTGGCGGCGGTCTGTTTGTGGCCTGCCTTCGCGCACGCCGACGAGCCCGTGGTCGATCCGGCGGATCTGCCGCCGTTGCCCGAACCTTCTGAAGACGAGAGCTCGAATGCTGCGATCCTCGCGGCGGTCAGCGCCGAAGAAGATGTCGTCGTCGGTGCCGCGAAGCGCGAGCAGACACTCGGCAACGTGGCCTCGGCGGTCACCGTCGTCACCGCCGATCGCATTCGCCGGTTCGGCTATCGCACCGTCGGGGAGGCGGTCGCGAGCGTCGCGGGTGCGTACTTCGAGGACACCCGCATCGTCTCGACGATCGGCTTTCGCGGCATCAACATCCTCGGCGATTTCAACACGCGCGTGCTCGTGCTCGTCGACGGCGCGACCGTCAACGAGGGCTGGGGCTCGTTCGCGGGCGTTGGGTATGGCGACCTCGTCGCGATCGATGACATCGCGCGCATCGAGGTCATCCGCGGTCCCGTGTCCTCGGTGTACGGCACGAACGCGTTCTTCGGCATCATCAACATCGTCACGCGTGGCGCGACCGAGAGCCCGCATGCGTGGGGGCGGATCGCGGTCAACTCGATCAACGGGTTCACCGCCGCCGCTGGCTTCGCGCAGGGCACGGTCCACCAGCAGATCCGCGGCACGGTCCGCGCGATGACGCGGTTCCCCGAGACCCTCTCGGTCCCCGATGTCGGCGACAACCTCAAGGGCGATGGCTCGAACGTGTTCGCGGGCTCGCTCGCGGGCTCGTACAACGGCACGTTCGCGCAGGTCCGCGCGTATCGGTTGCGTCGCGATGCTCCGTTCGCGCCGTACAACGGCGACCCCGCGGTCACGCCGCCGTACAACGAGTACAACTCGCAGCTGCTCGTCGAGGGTGGCCACACCGAGGAGCTCTCGAAGCGGCTCACCGTCGTCGGCCGCGCCTACGCGAACGTCTACGAGTTCTACGATCACATCCTCCAGTACCAGGCCAAGCCGTTCGACGATTACGGCGATGCGAAGACGTTCGGGCTCGAGCTCCGTGGCCGCTACGAAGCGATTCCCGAATATCTCGGCATCACGGCCGGCACCGAAGGCAACTTCAACCGCACCAAGAGCCGGTCGTTCACGGTCGGCGGCAGCGATGAGGTCGGCGTTCCGAAAGACATCAACATCGAGGGTGTCTACACCGAGCTCGATGGCAACCTCGCGTCGTGGCTCGGCTACACGGTCGGCGCTCGCTACGATCGCAACTCGGTGATCGATACGCGCCTGTCGCCGCGCGCCGCGCTGTTCATCTCCAAGCCCGAGAAGTACGGCGTGAAGTTCCTGTACGCCGAAGGCTTCCGCAATCCGAGCGCGTACGAAGCGTTCTTCCACGACGACGTCACGTTCGCTGCGCCGCAGCACCTCACCTCCGAGACGATTCGCTCGTTCGAGCTCGTTGGCTGGGCCAAGCCGATCGGCGGCTTGTCGACGCGGATCTCCGCCTACTACTGGGATGCGCGCGGCATCGTCGAGCAGCTCCCGCTCGCGAACCCGATGCCGGGCCAGGAGCACTTGATCGCGTTCCAGAACGTCGGTCGTATCATCACCGCGGGCGTCGAAGCCGAGGCGAGCTATCGCAACTCGTCGGGTTGGTACGGTTTCGCCGGTGGCGCGTACTCGCGCGTCGGTAGCGCTGAGGGCGATGGCGCGTTCACGTACCACGTCGTCAATGCTCCGGTCGTCACCGCGGCGGGTGGCATCTCGACCCCGAAGATCTACGGAGTCGGTCATCTCTCGACCGAGCTCACGTTCATTTCCGAGCGGCTCACGCGCGCTGCGACGGACGGCACGGCCTCCGAATCGACACCCGCGTGGTTCGGCCTCAACGCCGTGTTCTACGTCCCCGATATTCGTGGCTTCGATCTCACCGGTGGCGTGCGCAATATCATCGGCACGCGCGACTTGATGCCGGCGCCTGCCGATTACGATCGCTACGGGTCGCCGAACACGGTCACGATCCCCCGGATTCCCGGTGAGGGTCGCGAGGTGTTCTTGAAGCTCGGCTATTCGTACTAGCGCGTGAGCGTGCCGGGCGGCACCCTCGAGGAGCACCGCGATGATCGCGAAACGGGCGCCTTCGCCTGATGACGCGCCTCTGGGGCGTGAACGGGCGTGAACGGCCGGTCTCAGGTTGGAGGGTGCAACATGCGTTCGGCTCACGCTTCCGTGCGAAAGTTCGAACGATGTCGGAGCAGGAGAGGATGGCCGAGGATCAGCGGCGGGTCCGTAACTGGCGGCGCTGGGGGCCCTATCTGGCGGATCGTCAGTGGGGGACGGTCCGCGAGGACTACTCCGAATCCGGCGATTGCTGGACATACCTACCGCACGACCACGCGCGCAGTCGCGCGTATCGCTGGGGCGAGGATGGCTTGCTCGGCATCTGCGATCGCGAGTGCCGGCTGTGCTTCTCGGTCGCACTGTGGAACGGCAAGGATCCGATCCTCAAGGAGCGCCTGTTCGGGCTCACCGGCCCCGAGGGCAACCACGGTGAAGACGTCAAGGAGCTCTATTACTTTCTCGACGCGACGCCGACCAGCTCGTACTTGAAGGCTCTCTACAAGTATCCGCAAGAAGCGTTTCCGTACACCCAGCTCGTCGAGGAGAACCGGCGGCGCGGCAAGCTCGATCCCGAGTTCGAGATCGAGGACACCGGCGTGTTCGACCGCGGCTACTGGGACGTGTTCGTCGAGTACGCGAAGTCCGGCCCCGACGACATCCTGATCGATCTCACGATCGCGAATCGCGGCCCGGTCGCCGATACCGTGCACGTGCTGCCGCACCTGTGGCTGCGCAACACGTGGGCGTGGGGCCGACGCGGCGAAGGCTACGATCGCGCGGGCTCGCTCGATCGCATCGATGCCAACAGTGTCCGCATCACGCAGCCCACGCTCGGTAACTTCCGCTGGGATCTCGAAGGCGAAGCTGATCTGTTGTTCACCGACAACGAGACCAACTTCGAGCGCCTCTACGGCACCAAGAACCCGACGCCGTATCGCAAGGATGCGATCCACCAGCGCGTCGTCGGCGGCGTCGGTGCAGCGGTCAATCCCGCGCACACCGGCACCAAGTGCGCCGCGTGGTACGCGTTCGAGCTCGCACCGGGTGCCGAGAAGAAGATCCGCATGCGGCTGTCGCAAGAGAGTACCGCTCCCGCGCAACCGTTCAGCGACTTCGATCAGATCGTGCAGAGCCGCAAGGCCGAGTCCGAGAACTATCACCGCACCGTGCGCTCGGCGCCGATGACCGAGGAAGAGCGCCGCGTCGTTCGCCAGGCCGATGCCGGCCTCGTGTGGTCGCGAAAGTTCTATCACTACATCGTCGAGCACTGGCAGGAGGGTGACCCGACGCAACCGCCGCCACCGCCCGGGCGTAAGCGCGGTCGCAATCGCGGCTGGGAGCAGCTGTGGGCGCGCGACATCATCTCGATGCCGGATGGCTGGGAGTACCCGTGGTTCGCCGCATGGGACCTCGCGTTCCATTGCGTCGCGCAGGCGCGCTTCGATCCGCACTTTGCCAAGCAGCAGCTGCTGCTACTCATGCGCGAGTGGTACATGCACCCGAACGGGCAGTTGCCCGCGTACGAGTTCGCGTTCGGCGATGTCAATCCGCCGGTCCATGCGTGGGCGGTGTGGCGGATTTATCAGCTCGCTGGTGAAGCCGGGCATGGCTACGATCGCGAGTTCCTCGAGCGCGCGTTCGACAAGTGCCTGATCAACTTCACGTGGTGGGTGAACCGCGAAGACGCCGGCGGCGACAACTTGTTCACCGGTGGCTTCCTCGGGCTCGACAACATCGGCATCTTCGATCGCAGCCAGCCACTGCCTGGCGGCGGCGAGCTCGTGCAAGCCGACGCGACCGCGTGGATGGCGTTCTACTGCACGACCATGCTCGCGATGGGGCTCGAGCTCGCGAAGGCCGAGCCCTCGTACTCCGATCTCGCGTTGAAGTTCTTCGAGCACTTCGTCGCGATCGCGCGTGCGACCAACACGATCGGCGGCGACGGCCTGTGGTCCGACGTGGACGGCTTCTACTACGATCAGATCCGGACTCCCGAGGGCGCGCGCGAGCTGCGGATTCGCTCGATGGTCGGCATCGTGCCGCTGTTCGCAGCCGAGACACTCGACGACGAAGTGCTCCACAACCTGCCTTCGTTCGCAGATCGGCTGTGGTGGTTCTTCGATAACCGGCCCGAGCTCGCGGCCACGATCTCGGTCCAGCTCGATGTCGATCATCAGCACAGGTTGCTCGCGATCCCGAGCAAGGACCGCCTGCAGCGCGTGCTGCGCTACGTGCTCGATGAGGCCGAGTTCCTCTCGCCGCACGGGCTGCGATCACTGTCGCGCTATCACCGCGAGCATCCGTACATGGTGCATCTCGGCGGTGCGGACTACGAAGTCCACTACACGCCGGGCGAGAGCGATAGCGGCCTCTTCGGTGGCAACTCGAACTGGCGCGGCCCGATCTGGATGCCGCTGAACTACCTCTTGATCGAGGCGCTCAAGCGCTATCACCACTTCTACGGTGATTCGTTCCAGATCGAGTGCCCGACCGGCTCGGGCACGATGATGCACCTCGGCCACGTCGCCGACGAGCTCGAGACCCGGCTCGCATCGCTGTTCTTGCCCGACAAATCGGGCGCGCGGCCGTGTCATGGTCGCAGCAAGCGCTACGCCGACGATCCGCACTTCCGTGATCTCGTGCTGTTCCACGAGTTCTTCCATGGCGACGATGGCCGCGGGCTCGGCGCGTCGCACCAGACTGGATGGACCGCCCTCGCGGGCAATCTGATCGAGCGGGCGGCGATCACGCGAGCCGATAAGTGAGCGCGAGACCATGACTGAATGGCTCGAAGCGGATGGCCTCGGCGGCTTCGCGATGGGCACCTCCGATGGCGTTCGCACGCGTCGCTATCACGCCCTCCTGCTCACCGCGCTGCAGCCACCGGATCGCCGCACCGTGCTGGTCGCGGATCTCGAGGTCTACGTCACCACGCAGGCCGGATCGTACGCGCTGTCGAGCCACCGCTATCGCGGCAACGCGATCCATCCCGATGGCGTGACGCACCTCGTAGGCTTTACGAGCGCACCGTGGCCACGCTGGACCTACGCGCTGCCGGATGGCACCGCGATCAGCTACGAGCTCGTCGTCGAACCGAACACGCCGCGCGTCGCGCTGCGCTGGACCCGCACCGCCGGCACCGGGCCCATCTCGCTCGCGGTCCGGCCGCTGATCACCACGCGCGACTATCATGCGCTGCGCCGCGAAGGCCCGGTCGATCTCGGCGCCGAGGTCGCAGGCAATCATGTCATGTGGCGCCCCGACGGCATCGCGATCCACGCGTTCGCGAACGCGAGATATACGCACGGCCCCGACTGGTATCGCAACTTCGAGTACGCCGCCGAGCGCGAGCGCGGGCTCGATGACGAGGAAGACCTCGCGATGCCCGGCATGCTCACGTTCGATCTCGGAGCGCCCGCATGGCTCGGGTTCTCGACGTCGCCGTGGCCCGAGCCACCCGCCGAGCTGTTCGAGCGTGAATCGACGCGGCGCGGGGCGCTCGTCGAAGCGGATCGCGCAGCCGATGCGTATGTAGCCGAGCGGGGCAGCGGCCGGACCATCATGGCCGGCTATCCATGGTTCGGCGATTGGGGGCGCGACACGTTCATCTCGCTGCGCGGCTTGTGCCTCGCGCGTGGTCGGCGCGACCTGGCGCGCGACATCTTGTGCGCGTGGGCACCGCTCGTCTCCGAGGGCATGCTGCCGAATCGGTTCGACGAGCACAGTTCGACGGCGGAGCTCAACTCGGTCGATGCGAGCCTGTGGTTCGTGATCGCGGCCGATGCGTATCTCCGCGGCGGCAAGGTCACGGAGGTCGATCAGAAAGCGCTCACCACCGCGATCGAGCAGATCGTGGCCGGCTATGCGAAAGGCACGCGCCATCGCATCGGTGCCGATCACGATGGCTTGCTCGCGTGTGGAGAACCTGGCGTCCAGCTCACGTGGATGGATGCGAGGGTCGGCGACGAAGTCGTGACGCCGCGGATCGGCAAGCCGGTCGAGATCCAGGCGCTGTGGTTGAACGCGCTCGCGATCGCCGGTCCCGCGTGGCGCGAGCCTCTCGCGAAGGGCAAGGCGAGCTTCGCCGCGCGGTTCTGGAACGCGGAGCGCGACCAGCTGTTCGATGTCATCGATTGCGATCACGTCGCGGGCACGACCGATCCGAGCTGTCGCCCGAACCAGCTGTTCGCGGTCGGTGGCTTGCCGCTCGCGCTCCTCGAGGGCGATCGTGCGCGGGCGGTCGTCGATGCATGCGAGCGCGAGCTGTGGACGTCTTTCGGTCCGCGCACGCTCGCGACCTGGGAGCCGCGCTATCGCGGTCGCTACATCGGTGGCCCGGTCGAGCGCGATCGCGTCTACCACAATGGCCCGGTGTGGCCGTGGCTCGCCGGGGTGTTCGTCGAGGCGTGGCTACGCGTGCGCGGCAACACCGCCGTGGCCCAGCGCGAAGCGCAGGCGAGGTTCGTCGCGCCGCTTCGCGCGCACGCGATCGGCGGCCACCTCTCCGAGATCTACGAGGGCGACATCCCGCACCGCGCCGTCGGCTGCCCGTTCCAGGCGTGGTCAGTCGCAGAGCTCATCCGGCTCGAGCGCGTAGTCGTTCGCTAGCGCTCCGCACGAACGCGGTCGCGGCGACCGTCGTCAGCGGGCGGGCGATCACGAAGCCCTGGGCACTCTCGCACCCGAGCGCGCGCACGCGGTCGAGCTGGAGCTGGGTCTCGACGCCCTTCGCGGTGACCTCGATGTCGAGGTTGTGCGCGAGCGTTACGATCGCTTGCACGATCTCGGGCCGCTCGCCGGGCTTGCCCATCTGATCGACCAACGCACGGTCGAGCTTCACGCGGCTGATCGGCAGCTCGTGCAAGAGGTTCAAGCTCGAATAGCCCGCGCCGAAATCCTCGAGGCTGATCCGGACACCGAGCTCGCGCAACCGTGCGAGCGTGCGCTCCGCGAACGGGACGCGCGGCAGGATCGCGGCCTCGGTCACCTCGAGCTTCAAGCACGATGGCATGATCCGCGAGCTCCTGAGGACCTCCTCGATCGTGTCGGGTAGCTCGGGTTGCGCGAACTGACGTGGCGAGATGTTCACGCTGACCGCGAGGGCCGGACTCACGCGGTGCCACTCCGCGAGCTGCGCACACGCTTCCGCGAGCACCCACTGGCCGATGCCGCGGATCATGCCGGTCTCCTCGGCGATCGGGATGAACTCCTGCGGGCCGACCACACCGTGCCTCGGATGGTTCCAGCGTACGAGCGCCTCGAACCCTTCGAGCGCTCCGTCGTTCGCCCGGACGACGGGTTGGTACTCGAGCACGAGCTCCTTTCGATCGACCACGTGGGCAAGATCGGCTTCGAGCTGGAGCTGCGCGGTCACCCTGGCGTGCATGCCGGTATCGAACACCTGGTAGCGCGCGCGGCCGCCCTCCTTCGCACGATACATCGCCGCATCGGCGTCGCGGAGCAATTCGTGGCCGTCCTGATAGCGTTCGTCCATCACCGCGATCCCGACGCTGACGCTCGCGAAGACTTCCTTCCCGTCGAGCTCGAACGGCACGGCGAGCGTGTGCTGAATGCGATCGGCGGTGCGCGTCGCGTCCCTGAGATCGGCGATGCCGTCCAACAGAATCGTGAACTCGTCGCCGCCGGTGCGCGCCGCGGTATCGACCTCGCGTAGACAATCATCGAGGCGATGCGCGATGCCGGCGAGCACGGCATCGCCGACGAGGTGGCCGAGCGTGTCGTTGATCGATTTGAACTTGTCGACGTCGATCATCATCACGGCGAACGTCGGGTGCGCACGCCGCTTCGAGCGCGCGACCGCATTCGTGAGGTGCTCCATGAACAGCGCGCGGTTCGCGAGCCCGGTGAGCTTGTCGTGGTGCGCCTGCTCGAAGAGCCGCTGGTTCACCGCCGCGAGCTCGGCCGTGCGCGCTTGTACGCGGTCCTCGAGGCGCGCGCGCGCGTGCTCGAGCGCGAGCTGGTTCTGGCGCAGCGTGACGAACACCGAGACCTTCGAGCGCAGCGCTTCGGGCTCGAACGGCTTGAGGATGTAGTCGACGGCGCCGGCGGTGTAGCTGTTGAGCACGTGGTGCTGCTCGGGGAACGCCGAGAGAAAGATGATCGGCGTATCGCGCGATTTCTCGCGCTGCTTGAGCAGCGCCATCGTCTCGAAGCCATCGATCCCCGGCATGCGAATATCCATCAGGATCACCGCGAACTGCTCGGCGAGCACCGCTCGCAGCGCAGCGTCTCCCGAATCGGCGAGCACGAGGCGCTGGCCGAGGGGCTCGAGGCTCGCTTCGAGAGCGAGCAGGTTCTCGGGCCGGTCGTCGACCAGGAGGACACTGACGATCGGCAGCCGACCGGATTCGTGCGGCCCGAGATCGTCCGCGACATCGTCTGGCGGTACATCCATACAGCGACGATCATCCGCTCTCTCCGAGCAAGATCGAGGGGATCTAGCGATCAAGTAGCCGAGCGAGTTCGCACGGTCTGATCTCGCGAACATGCGGCCACGGGGCGGCTCTAATGCGCGCCTGCGCTCGGCTGAAATATCCGACCTATTGCGGCTTCGGCAGGTCGCCGACCGAACGTGCGAGGCCCACAAGTGCGAGGTAGTAGTCGTACCGCGCCGTCGCAAACGCGAGGCGCGCGCGCGCGACATCGATCTCGGCATCGAGCACGTCGGTCGTCGTGGCCGCCGCGTTGTCGAGCTTCACCTTCTGGAGGCGGTACGCTTCTTCCGCGGTTTGCTGCTGCTGCTCGGCGACCGCGAGGCTGTCGAACTGGGTCTTGGTCTCGAGCCAGCGGCGACGCACGTCGAGCTTCACTTGATCGACAAGGCCGTTCGTCATGATCTCCGCGCGCTTCTTCTGGCTCTCGGCCTGGCGCACGGCATCGTGCGTCGCGCCCCAATCCCACACGTTCCACGCCGCGGTCAGGCCGACATACTCTTCGTCTTCGGGCTGGAACGGCTGGACGCCCGTGAAGTGCTGCCACGCAGCGACCGCACGGATGTCGGGGAAGTAGCGCCACTTCGCGGCCGAGCGTTGCTCCTCGAACGAAGCGATCTTGTCGTGCGCTGCCTTGAGCTCGGGGCGCGCGCTGAGGGCACGGTCCTGCGCTTGCTGCAGCGACATGGCGAGCGTCGGCGGTGCTGGCGGCAGATCATCGGAGATATCGATCGGTGCGCCATCGGGCAGGCCGAGCTGGACCGTGAGCGATGCGAGCGACGTCTGCACGGCGGTATCGGCTCGCAGCGCGGTCTGATTCGCCGCGGCCTTTGCCGACTTGAAGCGGAGCACGTCGATGTCAGTGTACGTATCGGCGGCGCGGAGCTGGTTCGCGCGATCGAGCCCGCCCTGGATGTCCTCGACGGTCTGGTGCGCGACGATCGCGCTCGCGCGTGCTTCGAGGACGCGGATGTACATGTCGGCAGTCTTGTACGCGGTATCGAGCCGCACGCGATCGAGATCTTCGCGCGTCGAGGTCGCATCGTGCTCGGCGGCACCGACGAGCGCACTCAAGTAGAGCAGACCCGTGAGCGGTTGGCTCAAGCTCACGACGGTCGTCGTGGTGAGGTCCTCGTGCAGCACGAAGTTACCACCCGCGAAGGCGAGCGCGTAGGGCTCGCGATAGCGATTCAGCGAGGCGTTGACGTTGAGTCCGACCCAACGCTTCGCCTTTTGCTCCGAGGTCTTCGCGTCTGCGCCGGTGATGGCTTCCTTCGCCGCGGCGATGTCAGGATTCCTGCCGAGCGAGAGCTCGATCGCACCTTGGAACGTAAGTTTTTGGCTCGCCGCACCAGGTGCATCGGCATGGGCCGACGCGGCGGAGAGCAACAACACAGCAGCGAGACGTTTCATATGGAACCCGAGCGACTAGTGTTGAAGGTGAACCTTGACCTCGACCGACAGGCCCGCGTGCAATTGCGACGTGTCCTGACCCGACGCGAGCTCGATCTTGACCGGCATACGCTGGACGACCTTGACGAAGTTACCGGTCGCATTGTCCGGCGGCATCATCGAGAACCGAGCGCCGGTGCCGGCCGAGATGCTCTCGACCCTGCCTTTGAACGCGCGGCCCCCGAGCGCATCGACTTCGATATCGACCGGATCTCCGGGAGCGATTCGATCCATCTGCGTCTCCTTGAAGTTCGCGACGACATACTGCTTCTGCGGCACGACCATCACGAGCGTGAGCCCAGGCTGGACGGTCTGACCCTCGTGCACGGCGAGCTTCGAGGCGTAGCCAGCGGTGGGCGCGACGATCTTGGTGTACCCGAGCTGGAGCTTGGCCTGGTCGAGCTCGGCCTGCTTGCGCGCGACGTTGGCGTGGGCGAGCTTCGCGGCGGCGGTTGCCACGGCGATCTGACGTTCGACCGGCGTCGACTGGACGACGCGACCTTGGGCCTCCGCCACCCGCGACTGCGCTTGCGACTGCGCATCGCGCGACGCCGCGAGGTTCGCGTTCGCGCTATCGAGCGACGCTTGCGCCGAATCGCGCGAGGCCTGCGCGGCCTCGAGCGCCTGGCCACTCACCGCGCCGGCATCGTGCAGCTTCTTCGCGCGATCGAGATCCTGTTGAGCCTTGACGAGGTCGGCCTTCGCGCGCGCGACGGTCGCCTGGGCGGAATCGATCATCGCCTGCGCCGAGCGCACCGAGGCGCCCGTTCCTTGCAGCATCGCGCGCGCCGAGGACAGCGAGCCGCCCGAGGTCGCCTTCACGATGTCGACTTGCGCATCAGCAGAATCGGCCTGCGCGGTCGCGGCGTCGACGTCGGCCTGCGCGGCCGCGACCTTTGCCTTGTAGTCGGCATCGTCGATCTCGGCGATCACCTGGCCGACTTCGACCTTCTGGTTATCCTGGATGTGCATCTTCAGGATCACGCCTCCGACGCGCGTCGCGATCGGGGTGACGTCTGCTTCGATCTGCGCGTCATCCGTCGCGACGTCGTTGCGGGTGACGTAGCCGTGGATGAAGTAGATGCCGATCGCAGCGCCCGCGAGACCGCCGAGGAGTAAGTACGCGCGGCGTGCCTTGCTCTTCTTCGGCACGAGCGAGACGACCGTAGCAGTGGCGGCATCACCCGAAGCGTGTGGGGGTGTGCCATTTCCGTGCGAACCATTCTTGTGCGTATCAGCAGTAGCCATGACTTACTCCCCGGGCAATTCGATGTGGACCTTCTCGCCGGCGATGCGAGGTACACGTAGGAAAAATAGGATTGGAAGGACGAAGAGGAACAGGATTCCTTGGAACATGAAGACGCGGTCGAAGCTCAGCACGGTCGCCTGCTGATACATCGCCATGCCGAGCGCACGCGCGGCCGCGGAGCTCGCCTGTCCTGCATTCGCACCGTGCATGATCGCGTACCGGCTCATCTCGGACAGCCGATCGACGACCTCCGGGCGCAGCGTGGTGATATGAGCCGCGAGGCCCACGCGCGCCTCGACCGCGTAGTTCGTGAACATCGTCGCGAAGATGGTGAGCCCGACCGAGCCACCGATCTGGCGCACGAACGAGTTGAGACCGGCGGCATCCGCCATCTGGCTGCGATCGATCTTCGCGAGGGCCGCGGTCATCAGCGGCACGAACAAGCAGGCGAACGCGATGCCCGTCACGACGAGCGGAAAGATCATCGCGCGCGACGAGGTGTCGATCGTGATGTGCGAGAGCATCCACGAGCCGATCGCGAACATGATCACGCCGAAGCCGACGATGAACCTCGGCTGCACGACGTTGTAGAGCCTGCCGACGAACGGGGACGCCACCATCATCGCGAGCGTACGCGGCATCAGCATGAGGCCGGAGATGGTCGCGGTGTAGTGTAGCGATTCCTGCGCGAACACCGGCAGGAGGAACATCGATCCCATCAGCATCGCGAACATCACGAACGAGATGATCGTGGCGGATGCGAACGTGGGGTCCTTGAAGATCCGGAGGTTGACGACTGGCACCTTCGCGGTGAGCTCGCGAATGATGAACAAGAGGATGCCGATGACGCAGACCGCGAACGCGATGCGAATCTCGGTCGAGTCGAACCAGTCGTCTTGCGGGCCTTCCTCGAACAGGTACTGGAGCGCGCCGACGCCGATGACCATGAGGACGATGCCGGCGATGTCGAGGTTCTTCTTCGCGATCTCGGCGCGAGCGCGGTTCGCGACGCGGACGTCCTCGGGCTCGATGACGTTCTGGATCGTCATCATGAGGCCGATGATGCCGACCGGCAGGTTGATGTAGAAGATCCACGGCCACGAGTAATTGTCGGTGATGTAGCCACCGAGCACCGGCCCGATCGCCGGGCCGATCATCACGACCATGGCGAACATCGCCATCGCGATGCCTTGCTCCTCGGGGGGGAACGTCTGGCGAAGGATCGCTTGCTGGGTCGGTTGGAGCGCACCTCCGCCGAGGCCTTGCAACACGCGATACAAGACGAGGGCAGGGAGCGTGCGCGCGGTTCCGCACAACGCGGAGCCGATGATGAACAGCACCATCGACAAGAGGTAGACGCGCTTCTGACCGAAGAAACCTCCGAGGAAGCCGGTCAGCGGCATCACGAGGACCATCGCGATCATGTACGCGGTCGAGATCCACGTGATCTCCTGGATGCTCGCGCCGAGCTCGCCGCGGATGTTCGGCAGCGCGACGTTGACGATCGATGAATCGATCGACGCCATCAGCGAGCCGAACGCGATCGAGACCGCGACCAACCACTTGTTGACGGGGGCGTGACCCGCTGTCGCTGCCGTGATCACGCTCATCGCGGCATCCCGTTGAGGAAGGTGGCGATGATCGGATCGACCACCGTCTCGATCGGCAGATCCCTCTCGAGCTGGAGTTGCATCAGAGCCTTGAACGAACCGAACATCATCCGCGCGTACTCCTCGGACTTGGCGCCGTAGATCGGGCTGAGGATCGCGCAGATGCCATCGGTGACGGTCTGCAGGACGACCGACTTGCCACCGGGGCCGATGCGAACTTTGATCGGGGTGTTGGATTCGTCGGCCGACATGGCGACTCGACAGAACCGACGAAAGCCATCGAACGCACGCGCGATCTCGCGCAGGAACAAACTGAGGCGTTGCTCGAACGGCTGATCATCGCCCGAGGCGATGGCTGCGGCCGCGATGATCCGCGGCACTAGCTCGTCGCGCCGCAGCTTGAACAGCGCGGAGAGTAACGCCTCGCGATCCGGGAAGTAGTTGTAGAGCGTGCCGACCGCGACCTGCGCCCGCTCCGCGATCGCGGCGATCGAGGTCTGATCGATGCCGCGTTCGGAGGCGACGTGCTCCGCTGCTTCGAGCAGCGCGGTGGCCGCGGCCTCTCGCGCGCGCTGCTTCATCGTGGGGACGGCCCCTGTCATTCCGCGGCTACCTGAACGAGCACTCACAACGATGAATTTACGCTCAGTATTTTAGATCGCAAGCCTGCGGTTTCGGTTCTCGAGGTAGGAAAGCTCATCCAACTCGCACGATGTAACCGTTCAAATAGTCGGGCCTGCGGGTCGGTCCAGGATCTGGATTGCCTGCCAGGCGTGACCATGTTGACCATAGGTTACGGGCACGTGGAGAGATATTCTGGATGGTCGGCCGGCGTCGCTCGATCGCCGCACAGGCATGGGTCCAACCCGTACGGATCTCGATCTCGAGGCGATCCGTGAACACAGAATCTCGGTTCAGCTCGCTGAACATAGCGTCAGACATACGTAGGTTTTCGGTGGGGGACATAGCCACAGTTGCAGCCTGCAACGCTGCGAGGTCACATGCGGCCACGTTGAGGCGGGCGCGCAGGAGGCCGAGCACTTCCACCGAAACCGGCGGCGGTGTGAGCTGGAAGTCGAGCTCGGCGTCGGCCTCGAACCCTTGCACGGTCGACGGCAGCGCCGAGCGAACCAAGCTGGCTCGCTCGGCCCCGAACCAGGTCGAGACCGCACGCACTAGCTCGCCGGCAGCCGTGCCGTACGCGAACCCACCGAGCGTCTCGACGAGCAGAGCGACGATCCGACGCGCGCGGGCGGGCTCGGTCGTCCGGGGCTCATCAAGGGCCCTGGCCGCGGCCGCGTCGACGTTGCGGTGGAACATTCAGAGTTGCGCATCGGCATAGGCGGTCATGCCACGCCATATCGGTCACGGCGCGCCGCGGTTGCGTACGAACATCGTTACCCGCAACGCGGACTTGGCTTCTGCTAGGGTCCGCGGCATGAAGCGCATCGCGTTCGTGCTCTTTGCTGTAGCCTGCTCTGGCAAAGCGAAGCCACCCGAGACCACGCCGCCGCCGGCCGGTTCCGATTCCATGGCCGGTTCGGCCGTTGCTCCGGCACAGCCCAGGCTGCCCGGCCTGCCGATCCAGAAGGTCTCGCTCACCGACGTCGGCCTCGAGGTTGCGTCGCTCGATCGGTCGGTCGATCCGTGCGTCGACTTCTTCCAGTACGCGTGTGGTGGCTGGTTGAAGACCACCGAGATTCCGGCCGACCGCGCACGCTGGGGCCGCTTCTCCGAGATCGACGAGCGCAACAAGGTCGCGATCAAGCAACTGCTCGATGACGATCTCAAATCGACCGACCCGGCCGGCAAGAAGCTCGGCGATTTCTACGGCTCGTGCATGGACGAAGCCGCGATCGAGAAGGCCGGCACCAAGGGCATCAAGCCGTTGCTCGATCGCGCGACCGGCGTGAAGGACGCCGCTTCGTGGGCCACCGCGGTGACCGAGCTCCAGAAGGCTGGCATCGACGTGATGTGGCAGCAGAGCACCGGCGCGGATCTCAAGGACTCGCTCGACGGTGTCACCTATCTCGATAGCTCCGGCCTCGGGCTGCCGGATCGTGACTACTACACCGAGGACAAGTTCAAGGCGAAGCTCGACGCGTACACCGCACATGTCGGCCGCACGCTCGCGCTCGTCAAGCAGCCCGCCGAGGGTGCAGTCGATGTCGTCGCGATCGAGACCGAGCTCGCGAAGGTCACCAAGACTCGGACCGAGGCGCGCGATATTCCCGCGAGCTACAACCCGACTGATCTCAAGGCCCTCGGCAAGCAGGTCGCGTCGTTCGATTGGCCGACCTACTTCAAGAAGCTCGATACCAAGCCGAGCGCGAAGATCATCGTCGGGACGCCGAAGTTCTTCGCTGCGATCGACGGCCTCCGCACGAAGTTCAAGCCCGTGCAGTGGGCGCACTACTTCACCTATCACGTGGTCTCGGAGACCTCCGCGACGCTGCCGAAGGCGTTCGACGACGAAGCCTTCGAGCTGACGAAGCTGCTCTCGGGCGTCGAGAAGCAGCCGGATCGTTACAAGCGCTGCATCGATGCGGCGACGATGTCGCTCGGCGAAGTGCTCGGCAAGCAGTACGCCGACAAGTACTTCCCGGCGGACGCGAAAGCGGCCGCGATCGCGAACTTCGACGCGATCATCGCGTCGCTCCACGACGATATCGGCACGCTCGATTGGATGTCGGAGGCCACGCGCCAGCTCGGCGTCGGCAAGCTCGCCAAGATCGTCAAGATGATCGGCTATCCCGACAAGTGGCGGGCGTACGACTTCCCGGTCAAGCGCGACGACTTCGCGGGCAACGCACTGCGCGCACGCGCCTTCGAAGTGCATCGCCAGAACAACAAGGCGGGCAAGCCGTGGGACCACACCGAGTGGGGCATGAACTCCTTCGCGGTGAACGCGTACTACGAGCCCACCGGTAACCTCACCGCGATGCCGGCCGGCATCCTCCAGCCGCCGTTCTTCGGCAAAGATCGCGGCGTCGCCGCGAACATGGGCGGCATCGGCATGGTGATGGGACACGAGCTCACGCACGGCTTCGACGATCAGGGCGCGCAGTTCGATCTCGACGGCAACCTCAAGAACTGGTGGTCGGACGCCGACAAGAAGCAGTTCGATGCGAAGGGCACGTGCGTCGCCGATCAGTACGCGACGTTCGAGGTGATGCCGAAGAGCTTCATCAATGGCCGCCTCACGCTCGGCGAGAACATCGCTGACCTCGGAGGAGTGAAGATGGCGTTCCACGGCTATCGAAATCTGCGAAAGAGCGCCGACAAGCAGCTCGTCGCGGATGGCTTCACCGAGGATCAGCAGTTCTTCCTCGGCGTCGGCCAGGCGTGGTGCGGCAAGGATCGGCCGGCCGAAGCGCAGAAGCGGCTGACCACCGATCCGCACTCGCCGCCGAAGTTCCGCGTCTACGGTGCGCTTCGCAACCTGCCCGAATTCGCCAAGGCGTTCTCGTGTCCCGCCGGGACACCGATGAACCCTGCGAAGTCCTGCCAGGTCTGGTAGGGCCGCTACTTCGAGACGCCGAGCACGAAGCTCAGCATCTCGACGAGGTCCGTCGCACCGTCCGCGGTCCCCAGCGACGGATCGGTGCCGGCGTTCGTGAACGTCCAGCTGTAGTACGTGATCGCGGCCTGCGCGCGCAGGAAGATCGGGCCCTTCACGAGCTGGGCTCCGACGGCGGCGTGATACCCGGAGGTGTCGTGGCTCGCGAATCGCGTGCCGAGGTCGCCACCGGAGAACACGATCCGGCCCTCCAGCTCGACGAACGGCTCGAGCGGGCCGGCCATCGTCGCGGCGCGCACGCCGATCCGGACCGAGCGGTAGTCGACGACTGGCAGCTGTGCGAGCTGCATCTTGCTGCCGACATTGTAGGTCATCTCATCGCGGACGAAGCCGCCCGAGAGCGTGATGCCGCTGTCGTCACCGACGTGCCAGCGATGGCGAACGTCGATCTCGAGGTTGCCCCAGAATGTGCTCGCACCGACCGATTGCTTGGAGCTATCGAGCACCGGGATGCTGTTGAGCGCGAACTCGATCTTGCCGTAGAGCGAGAGCCCACGCAGCCTGCCGCGCGGCGACGGCCAGATCTCGATCGCGGGACCGATCAGCGACTGGCCACTCTCTTTCTCGTCGCGCGGCAGGCCGTTCGCGGGGTTGTCGTATTTGAACTGGCGAAACCCGACATCTAGATCGGCGCCGACCGCGATGTACGGGCCGCGATCACTCGGCGGCGTGGCGTCGGGATGCTTGATGATCTCGCTCGGCTTCGCGTCGTCGGGAGCGGTGTCCCCGCCGAGGTCCGGCGCGGTCGCGACGGTCGTGGGCGCATCGGCTTTGACCTCTTTTTCATCGCCGGCTTCGAGCTCGAGCAGGGCTTCCGCGATCTTTCTGCCCTTGAGGATCACCTGCACGGTGTGCGAGCTCGCATCGACCGTGAGGGTCTGCGGCGCGACGCCCTTGTCGGCGCCATCGAGTACGATCTTGCCGCCAGCTAGCGCCTTGTCCGTGATGACGATCTTCGCGTTCGCGACGAGGAGCACGAACTTGAGCGGTCGGAGCTTGCCCTTCTTGGGCACCGTGATCTCGGTGACGGTCGGGAGGAATCCGTCCTTGCGCAGGATCAGGCTCGGCGATCCGATCGGCGCTTCGATGGTGCATGGCGTCGCATCGCAGGCTGCCCCGGCATCGACATCCTCGACGTAGACCGCGGCACCGGGCGGATCGCTCTCGATCTCGACCTTGCGCGTCGGGCCCGCCGCGCTCGTGCCGGCGAGAGGGCCGATCAAAGCGCACAGCGCGATGCCGGCGAAGGGGCCCCGTGTCATGTAAATAATGATAACGCGTTCATGTCGGATACACGAACCCACGCTTCCGGCATCAGAGAGGGCATCCGACTCACAGGGTTCCTGCTCGCGCTCGCGCTCGCGACGAGCCGTTTGGGCCTCCTGGCCCACGAGCTGGTCGGCCACGGTGGCACCGCGCTGGCCTGCGGCGGTCAGATCAGCGAGGTCCAGCTGTTCTGGTTCGCGGGCGGCTGGATTCGCTACCACTTTGCGACCCCACCGAGCATCGCGGCTGCGCTCGCAATCTCGATGGGCGGCATCGCGATCGAGGCCCTCGCAGGCATCGCGCTGTGGCTCGGCGTGCGCGGCGATGCCCTCGGGCGCCGGCTCGTGCGTGGCGTCGGCACGGCCCTCGTGGTGCACGCGAGTTGGTATCTCGCGACCGGTGCGTGGCAGGGCTTTGGCGATGGCCAGCTGCTCCATCGCGTGCTCGGCGACGCGCACTATCCGGTCGCGTTTGCTGCGGGCGCGATCACGTGTATGTGTGGCTATCTCGGGGCGCGCCGCATCACGGGGCCGTTGCGCGCAACCCAAGCCACGCTCGCGGCGCTCGTGATCGCGGCGGCGCTCGCGGGTGGACTACACGCGGGGCTCGCGGTCGGCGAGATGCGCGTCCGCCACGACGCGACGTACTCCTCGATCATGCAGCCCGAGCACGAGCGCCAGGTCGATCGAGACCTCGCGCGGTGGGCCGCGTACGAAGCGGCTCACGGTGGTGAGGCCACGCCAGAGCAACGCGAGCGCGAGCACGCGCGGCTCGAGCAGGTCCATCGCACGTTCCCGTTCGCGTGGGTGCTCGGCGCGTGCGCCGTGCTCGCGATGGCGATCGGCGCCTGGCGGTCACTGCGCGATCGCCTGCCCATGCACGCGCTCACGAACCGCTTGCTCGTGCGCGCGTCGGCGACGGCCGCAATTGCGATCGCCGCCGTGATCGCGATCGATCGGTTCGCGCGCTAGAGTCGGAGCGTGGAACGCAGCGTTTCGACCCTCCTGGGCGGCGGCCTCCGCCCCAACGATCCGCGGAGGTTCTTGATCGAAGCGATGGTCGGCGCGTCCACCGCGGACGGCATGATCGACGAGCGCGAGGCCGCGGCGATGCAGAAAACGATCGCGGCGCACCCGATGTTCCAGGGCCTCGCCGCGAGCGCCGCGAAGACCCTGATCGATCTGTCGACCGATGCGATCAAGTACGCGGGCTCGGCGATCGCGCGTACGCCTTCGATCGCACGCGGCTTGCCCGCACGGATCCATCGCCTCGCCGCCTACGGCATGGCCGCCGAAATCGCGCTCGCGGACGACCAGCTCGTCGACAGCGAGCTCCACTTTCTCGAAGCGCTGCGGATCGCGCTACGGATCGCGCCACTCGAGGCCGAAAATCTGATGCGCGCGGCGCGTGCGGATCAGCTCGCCCCGTACCTCGACGATCGCTACCTGCGCGTGAAGCAGCTGATCTCGACCGCGTGCGAGGTGTTCGCGCTGCGCGCCCTCGCTCGCGGCGTCGCGAATGACGATCACCGTTTCGAGGTGCGCGATTTCTTCGCCGCGATTCCCGATCTCGCGACCTCGAACGACGAGCTCGACGCCGAGCTCTATCACGCGTTTCGCCGGCCCCGCACCGCCAATGCCGAAGTCTACGGCGAGCTCGCGAATGTCGCTCGAAGTTTGCCGGATCCGGTCGACCGGTACTGGATGGTGGTCTACACGCTGGTAGCGGAGATGCCGGCCGCCGTGCCGAGCTGGCACGTGATCCCATTCATGGGCGTGATGCAAGCGGCTTTTCAGATCGTCGATGCAGACATGGCGCTCGCGGTCATCGATGCCTTGACATTTCCGGCTGCGCTGCCTCGGCCCGCGTAAAATAAATTCGCGGTTTTCCGAGGCTGGCTTCGCGCGCGCGAAGCGCATAATGTTTGCACGCCGTAATGATGTCTGGAACTCAACAACTCGTCGAACGCATCCGCACTCGCCTCGATCAACAAGATCATGCGGTGAAGATTTCAGGACCCGCAGCCGAGTCTGCCATCACAGCGGCCGAGACGGCACTCGAGTGCACGTTCCCACCGTCGTATCGGAACTTCCTGCTCACGTTCGGCGGTATCGCGCTGCCGACCCACCTCGGTATCGTTCATGACTTCGTGGGTGTCGACGTCGTGAACCGCACGCTCAAGGGCCGCGAAGAGAAGAAGCTGCCGCAGCACCTCCTGGTCGTGGGCCTCGGCGCGCAGTCGCAGGAGTGGTTCTGCCTGGACACCAACCGCCCGAGCTCGGCCGGCGAATACCCGGTGGTGATGTTCGACGCCCGCGACAACGCGGTCGACCAGCAGTTCTACGACGACTTCGGTCAGATGCTGGACGAGGTCATGGGCTTCGTCGCCGATAGCCTCGATCAGCCGCTGGATTAATCAGCAACCAGGTCTGGGACTTGCTATAGCTCCCGTGATGTCTCGGCCGACATGGGCGCGCTGGATCACCAGGATCTCTCTGGTGATCGCGCTCGTCGCCTTGGTGCTGACGATCCGCGACACCGGCCTCGCCACGATCGGCCGCTACTTCAAGCGGATCGGCTGGTGGTGGTTCGCCGTCGTCGCGCTCGAGGTTGTCATCACGTCACTCGATGCGGTCGCGATCCGCGCCTTCATGTCACCCGAGCAAGCGAAGGTGCGGTTCCGCTCGGCGCTCTTGTCTCAGCTCGCGGGTCGATCGGTGAACGCGGTCACCCCGAGCGGTCAGCTCGGTGAAGCGGTCAAGGTCTCGGTCCTTACCGAGCACGTGAGCCAGTCGCGCGCGGTCGCGACGATCCTCCTTTATAACGTCGTGAGCTTCACGGTCGAGCTCGGCACGGTCGCGGTCGCCGCGCCGTTCGTCGTGTTGCTCATCCCGATGTCACCCGCACTGCGCGGCTTGATGCTCGGCACTGCCGTCGTGTGCGCGGTGATCGCGATCGGCCTCTACACGCTGGTCCATCGCGGCGTGCTGTCGAGCATCGCGCGTTTGTTTCGCCGGCTCCGCGTGCTCAGCGAGGCCCGGTACGAGAAGTGGCACGCGACGCTCGAAGCGGTCGACCACAAGATGCAGATCTCCGAAGGCGCGCGAAAACGAGATCGCGTCACCGGCATCTGCGCGGTGACTCTTTCGCGGCTGACCTCGATGGGGTTGTCGCTCCTCATTTTACATGCGGTCGGCGAGCCCATCACCGGCCGCTTCATCGCCGGGTACACGGTCGGCGCCTTTGTCGTCTACATGCTCTCGACGTTCGTCCCGATGGGCCTCGGTGTCTCAGAAGGCGGCAATTACTGGCTGTTCCGCGCCCTCGGCGAGAATCCGGCACGTGGGGTCACCCTCGTTATTGCCCGTCGCGTCACGCTGGTGGTCTACGCTGGGATCGGCCTCGTCTTGATGGCGGCGAGCGAGACCGTCGCCCGCGCTCGTGAAGGCGTCCCGGTCGCGCACCCGTCGCACCCGTCGGAGGCCTCGCCGCCCCCGCGAGCCGTGATCAAAACCGCAGATTAAGGAACGCGTAGTCGTCGTCCTGTCTCACGATTGAGCTGGGGCTGTACGACCCACATGATACTTTCCGCCCCACATGGGTCGCGCCGTCTGCACGTTAGCAATGTTTTCAGTGATCTTCGTTGCAGGTTGTGGAGGCTGCGGAGACGACCACCCTGACAACAACGTGGATGCGGGGCCGACCGCCGATGCCCCGCCCGCGTCGGTCGTCTGCGAAACGCTGGCGCCGATCGCCTCCGGCACGTGCGCGCTCACCGCGGGCGGCACGTCGACGTTGATCAAGGGCAACATCCTCACGCCGACGACCGTGTACACGGGCGGCCAGGTTGCCGTCGACGATACCGGCCACATCACGTGCGTCGGGTGCGATTGCGCCGCCGGCGGCGAGACGGTGTTGACGTGTCCCGACGGCGTCGTCTCGCCGGGCCTCATCAACACGCACGATCACATCACGTTCACGCAGAACCTGCCGTACACCGACACGGGCGAGCGCTACGACGATCGTCAGCAGTGGCGTAAGGGCAGCGGCTCGCACACGAAGATTACGTCGGCCGGCAGCGCGACGACCGCGCAGGTCCAGTGGGGCGAGCTCCGCTTCCTCATGGGTGGCGCGACCTCGATCGTCGGCTCGGGTGGCCAGAAGGGCCTGCTCCGCAACCTCGATCAAGCCGCGAACCTGGAAGGCCTCACGAAGAAGGCGGTCAACTTCGACACGTTCCCGCTCGCCGATTCGAGCGGCACACAGCGCACCGCCGATTGCAACTACGGTGGTACCGCGACGACGGTCGATTCGCTCGCGGCGTTCGACGCGTACGAGCCGCACACCTCGGAAGGCATCGACGCGTTCGCGCATAACGAGTTCCTGTGCGAGACCAGCGCGACGTACGACACGGTCGCCCCGGGCGTGTCTCAGAACCTCGGGATCTCGAAGACCTCGATGATCCATGCGGTGGGCCTACTCTCGGCAGACTACGCCCTCATGGCCTCGAACGGCGTCGGCATGGTCTGGTCGCCGCGGTCGAACATCACGCTCTACGGCGACACCGCACGCGTCTCGATCGCGTCGCGGCTCGGCGTCAACATCGCGCTCGGCACTGACTGGATGCCGAGTGGCTCGATGAACCTGTTGCGCGAGCTCAAGTGCGCTTCGTCGTTCAACACGAAGTACCTCCACTCGTACTTCGACGCGAAGGGTCTGTGGTCGATGGTCACGTCGAACGCGGCCGCGGTCACCAAGATGGACGACACGATCGGCGTCCTCGCGGCGGGTCGCATCGCCGACATCTCGATCTTCGCGGGCCACGGCAAGGACTACCAGGCCGTCATCGATGCGAACCCGGAAGACGTCGCGCTCGTCATGCGCGGTGGCAAGGTGCTCTACGGTGACGACGCGCTCGTCGGCGGCCTCGCCACGCAGTGCGATCAGGTCAACGTCTGCAACGTCATGAAGCAGGTCTGTTTGATGACCGAAGTCCAGAAGACGTACGCGGGTCTGATGAGCGCCGCGGGCGCGGTCTATCCGGCATTCTCCTGCGATGCGACGCCGATGAACGAGCCGACCTGCGATCCGAAGCGCCCGACCTCGGTCGGCGGCTCGTCGATCTATACGGGCGTGGCGAGCGCGACCGATAGCGACGGCGACGGCATTCCGGATGCGACCGACAAGTGTCCCGACGTATTCGATCCGATCCGCCCGCTCGACAACGGCATGCAGGCCGACGCCGATGGCGATGGCCTCGGCGATGCATGTGACCCCTGTCCGCTCGATGCGAACACCACGATGTGCACCACGGTCGATCCGAACGACCGCGACCACGACGGCCGCGCGAACGCGATCGATAACTGCCCCGACATTGCGAACCCTGACCAGGCCGACATGGATATGGATGGCAAGGGCGACGTCTGCGACGCGTGCCCGAACCAGGCGAACCCGGGCGCCGCAGGCTGCCCGGCGACGATCTACGCGATCAAGTCGATGGTGCTGCCGTCGGGTACGGCCGTCGAGGTCCAGCACGCGCTCGTCACGGGCAAGGGCGCGAACGGCTTCTTCGTTCAAACCAAGATCAATGATGTCGGCTTCAACGGCGCTGATTACTCGGGGCTGTTCGTGTTCACCGGGACCACCTCGACGTTCCTCACGAGCGCGACGGTCGGTGCTCGCCTCACGATGGACGGCACGATCGACGTGTTCGGCGGCGAGATCGAGCTCGATAACCTCACGTCCGTGACCGTCGAATCGGTGGGTCCGGAAGCCGCGCCCGAGCCGATCACGGTCGCTTACGCGGAGGTCGCGACCGGTGGAACGCGCCAGGCGAAGCTCGAAGGCGTGCTCGTCACGGTGCCTGCTTCGACGGTGACCTCGGTCGATACTGCGGTCGGCGAAGCGATGCTGACCGCCGCCGATACCACCAGGCTGATCATGGACGACACGCTGTATCTGGCGAACGCCGCAGTCGGTCAAACCTATACGACGGTCACCGGCGTGCTCTCGACGAAGTCGAGCACCGGTGGCTCGGCCTCGAAGGTCCAGCCGCGAGGTGCCTCGGATCTCGTCGCTGGCGCACCGGGCCTGCTCTCGTTGAGCCCGACCCTCAGCTACGCGAGGGTCGGTACCACGACCAACGCGCCGACCTACCCGAGCCCGCTCACGGTCTCGCTCACTGGCCCCGCGATCGGTGACACGACCGTGATGGTCGTCTCCGGGACGACCGGTGCGCTGACCGTCGCGAACGTCACGGTTTTGAACGGCATGACCACGGCGCCCATTCCGGTCACGGCCATCGCGGCGAACTCCGACGTCACCGTCACGGCGATGCTCGGCACGCAGATGCAGACCGCGCACGTCCGCGTGCTCGGTGCGGCGGAAGCGCCGGCGACGGTAACCCTGGCGCCGAACGACGCGACCGTGGCCGTCAATGGCACGGTGCAGTTCACGGTCACGCTCGACGTTCCGGCCGCCTCTGCGGCGACGATCGGACTCGCGGGCACGAATGCGGCGGGCACGTTCCCGGCGACCGTGACGATCGCAGCGGACCAGCTCGCGACTGTCTTCACCTATACCGATACGGCGCCGAGCGGCACGTCGATGCTGACCGCGACGTTCGGTGCGAGCACGAGCAGCGCCAACATCACGGTCTCGACCGGTGCAACCCACCTCGTGATCAACGAGGTCGACTACGACAACGTCGGGACCGATACGGCCGAGTACATCGAGATTTACAACCCGTCGGCGCAGACGGTCAGCCTGGCGAACAAGGTCCTCTACCTGGTCAACGGTTCTGATAACACGGTGTACACGACGGTCGATCTATCCAGCGCAGGCTCGCTCCCGCCGCTCAGCTACCTCGTGGTGGCGGGCGCGGGCGTGACGGTGCCGGCCAGCGCGAAGAAGATCGACCCGGGTTGGACCTCGAACGCCATCCAGAACGGTGCACCGGACGGGCTCGCGCTCGTCGATACCAGCGCACTGACCGTGATCGACGCCTTGTCGTACGAGGGTTCGATCACCGCAGCGATGCTCCCCGGGTTCACCGTGCCACCGAGCCTGGTCGAGGGCACGGCGCTCGACGCGTCGATCGCCGATTCCAATACAGCGGATGGCTCGCTGTGCCGGCATCCGAACGGCCAGGACACCGACAACGCCACCGCCGATTGGGCCTTCTGCGCCACTCGGTCTGTCGGCACGGCGAATCCCTGATCTGATATAACGCCCCCTCAACCAGGAGCACTTCCCGATGGCGTTCTCGCTCGACAAGTCCGGTATCTCCGTCGCCGAAATTCATCGCAATGCCACCCCGGCATTTCTGTATGAAGCGGCGCTGAAGTTCGAAAAAGGCTCGGCGATCTCGTCGACCGGTGCGCTCATCGCGTACTCGGGCAAGAAGACGGGTCGCAGCCCGACCGACAAGCGCGTCGTCGACGAGCCCGAGGTTCGCGACGACATCTGGTGGGGCGCGGTCAACATCAAGCTCGATCCGCAGAGCTTCCTCATCAACCGCGAGCGCGCGATCGACTACTTGAACACGCGCGATCGCCTGTTCATCGTCGATGGCTTTGCCGGCTGGGATCCGAAGTTCCAGCTCAAGATCCGGATCGTGACCTCGCGCGCGTATCACGCGCTGTTCATGCACAACATGCTGATCCGCCCGACCGCGGAGCAGCTCGAATCGTTCGGCGAGCCCGACTACGTGATCTACAACGCCGGTGGCTTCCCGGCGAACCGCCACACCGCGGGCATGACCTCGACGACCTCGATCGACCTGTCGTTCCAGCGCCGCGAGTTCGTCATCCTCGGCTCTGATTACGCCGGCGAGATGAAGAAGGGCGTGTTCACGATCATGAACTATCTGATGCCGAAGCAGGGCGTGCTCTCGATGCATTGCTCGGCGACCCAAGCCAGGGACGGCGCGGATACCTCGATCCTGTTCGGCCTCTCGGGGACCGGAAAAACTACACTGTCGGCCGATCCGAAGCGTCTGCTGATCGGTGACGACGAGCATTGCTGGAGCGACGACGGCGTCTTCAACATCGAGGGCGGCTGCTACGCGAAGGTCATCAAGCTCTCGAAGGAGCAAGAACCCGAGATCTGGAATGCGCTCCAGTTCGGCGCCGTGCTCGAGAACGTCAAGATCGACGGCTACAACCGCGTCGACTACGACGACACCTCGATCACCGAGAACACGCGCGGCTCGTACGTGCTCGACACGATCCCGAACGCGAAGATTCCCGCGGTCACCGGTCACCCGAAGAACGTCATCTTCCTCACGGCCGATGCGTTCGGCGTGCTGCCGCCGGTCTCGAAGCTGACCCCGGCGCAGGCGATGTATCACTATATCTCTGGCTACACCGCGAAGGTCGCGGGCACCGAGGTCGGCGTGAAGGATCCGGAGCCCACGTTCAGCGCGTGCTTCGGTGGCCCGTTCCTCGTGTGGCACCCGACCAAGTACGCCGAGCTCCTCGCCGAGAAGCTCAAGAAGCACGGCGCGCAGACCTGGCTCGTCAACACCGGTTGGTCGGGCGGCGCCTACGGCACGGGCTCGCGGATCAAGCTCAAGTACACGCGCGCGATCATCGACGCCATCCACTCGGGAGCGCTCGACAAGGTCGCGACCGTCGAAGATCCGAACTTCGGCTTCGCGGTGCCGACGAGCTGCCCCGATGTCCCCTCGGAGATCTTGACGCCGCGCAACACCTGGACCGACAAGGCCGCGTACGACGCGAAGGCCAAGACCGTCGCCAAGCTGTTCACCGAGAACTTCAAGAAGTACGAGGCGCAGGCGTCGGCCGAAGTTCGTGCCGGCGGCCCGAAAGCCTGAGCCACGAGCCGAGCAGCGCGAGGAGCGCGAGCTCGGCGATCGCGCACGTGATCACCAGGAAGCGCATGAGCACGGGCGATCGGGAGTGAAGCGCGAGCCGATTTTCGGCGAGCAACTCGAGCTGACCGACGAGCATCAGGCTCGGTGAGCCGACCGAGCCTGACGTCGAGATCCGGCTCGGCACGGTGAGCGCGTAGTCATCGACATCGCACTCGAGCAGCACGTGCTTCGAATCGAGCTCTTCTATGGTGCGGATGCGATCGCAGTCGACCTCGACGAGCTGATCGGTCGGATCGGTCACCGCGGCAAGCTCGGCGCCGGTCAGTTGGATCGGTGTGACGAACGCAAAACGGCCGGTGATGATCAACGTCGCAAACAGGCTCGCGAGGAGCACGGTCGCGGTGGCCTTGATCGGCGAGAAGATCGTGAGCGACGGGCGCGATCGGTAGCGAGTGCCCACCGCGAGGTGCGGGGAACGACCGGCAGTAACATCGCGTACCAGAAATCGGTCTCCGCGTATTCGCCAGCGTGCGCTTCTACGCGGCCATAACCAAGGCAACCAAACCACGCCGCCCGCGCGAAATTCATCGCCGTATCGTGCCCCAGCTAGATGACGATCAGATCCGCTTTGGGGTCGAGACGTCGAAGATCTTCGGGGTCCGACGTCACGATCCTCGCGCCGTGTGTACGTGCGCAGAGCACGACCGATGCGTCGACGATGTCGGCGGTACGGGTCACGCCGCAGAGCTGGCCCGCTGCACGCGCTTTCCGATCGTCCAGTGGCTCGATCACGAGCTCACGGATGCCAAGTAGCCAAGCGAGCCGAGCCTGACGCGAACCATCTCGCCAGACCTGGGCAACCACCCCAGCAGGGACGGCGATGCGGGCGCCTCGTTCACGGGTTTGCACGATCAGCCGAACCACATCGCGGCTTCGCTTCTCGAACCCGATCAACGCGCCCGCGTCGAAGACGATCGTGTCAGTCATCTCTTCTTTCGTGGCTGCTTGAATCGAAGGGTCTTTCCCTGCCGGCGATTTGCGGTACCGAAGCCGAGCATCCGATCGGTCTCCCGAACCTCGGCTGGCGTCATCGGCCCCCCTGTCTCCTCGAGCATCTCGTCGAGCAAGATTCTCAGATCTTCACGCTTCGCCTTCTCTTCGATCGCATCGGCAACGTACGCGCTCACGCTCATCGCGCGGCCCGCCTTGACCTCACGCTTGACGTGCTCCGCCGCCCGCGATGGCAGGCTCACGGCGATCTTCGAGTACGCGGTCATACCAGTAGTATAACTGAGCGCAGGACTGGACGAGATCGTTATTTTGCTTCGGGCTGCGTGCCCGCGTCGACGATCGTGAGCCGCTTCGCGTCGTAGTACTTCCGGGCAACGCGCGTGATGTCTGCGGGCGTGACCGCCTGGATCTTCGCGCGCAGCTCGCGCTCGAACGCGGGCGTCCGGTCGCGGTAGAGGTCCGTCACGAGTAGCTCGAGCTGGTATGCGTCGTCCGAGAGGCTCGTGTCTTCCTGTTTGATCCACGAGGTGACCGCGCGCGCGAGCTCGTCGGACGGTACAGGCTTGGTCGCCAGGTTCGTGAACTCCTCGACGAGCGAGGCCTTCGCCTTCGCGAGGTTCTGCGGCGCGACGATCGCGTAGCCATCGAACCCGCCGGCATCGTCGGTCGATCCCGCGTGCGCCGTGACGCCGACGCCGTACGACAGCCCTTCGGTCTCGCGCAGCCGCATCCACAGGCGCGATCCGGTGTAGCCACCGAGGAGCTGGGCGGAGATCAACCACGGCGCGTAGTCCGGATCGGTGTCCTTCATCTGGATGTCGAACGCGAGGCCGACCGTGGTCTGCTCCTTGTCCTCGATCTCGATCGACGAGTGTTGCCCGGTGAGGCCGAACGGCTTCTTGTCGAGCCGCGCGTACGGACGCTTGGTCTGCCAGCTGGCGAACAGCTTGTCGATCTGCGGCGCGAGTGTGGCGGGGTCGCAATCGCCCACGACCGCGAGCTCGCCATGACCTGCGCCGACGAAGTCCTTGTAGAACTGGCGCACCTCGCCGGGGCGGAGCTGCTCGAGCGCGGCGATCTTCTCGGTCGCGCTCTGCGGATAGCGCGGATCCGATCTTGGCCATCGGGTCGTGAGGTGGGCGAGCTCGGCGCGAACGACCGCATCGGGGCTCTCGAGCTCGGCCTCGAGGTCGGCGAGCTCGGTTTGGCGTACGAACTCGAATTCCTTGTCAGGCAAGCTCGGCGTGGTGAGGATCTCGGCCGCGAGATCGAGGACGGCGGGCAGATTCGCCCGCACCGTCTCGATCTCGAGCTTGAGCCCGGTCGCATCGCTCGTGATCGAGAGGTGCGCCTTGAGCTGGTCTTCGAGGTCGCGCAGCGCCTGCTCGGACTTCTTCGTCGTGCCGCGAAGCATGAGCGGTGCGAGGAGCTGGCCGGCCATGCTCTTGCCCTGCAACGCCTTGTCGTCGCCCCAGTGCAGTGCGAGCGCGAGGTGAACCTTCGCACCGCGCGTTCGTTTCGGCAGGAAGGCGATCTTGATGCCGGCGGCCATCGTCCGCTCGGTGCGCGCTTTGAGGTTGTCGTACGTCGCGGCGAATTGTTCGCCGAGCACCGGCGGTTCACCGGGACCGACATTCTTCACGAGCTCCGCGATCGGGGGCGCCTCGGTGAGCGGTGCGCGATCGATCCCGCCGCTGATCGGCAGGAACGTCCCGACGGTGCGATTCGAACGCTTGAGGTAGAGCTTCGCGAGGCGCTGGACGTCGTCGAGCGTGACCGCCTTGATCCGGTCGCGAATCGCGAACAGCGCGCGCCAGTCGCCCAGCGCGATGTCCTCCGAGAGCAGCGTGGCGATCAGCTGGCTGTTGCCGAACGCGAGCTCGAGCTCGTTGAGGCTCGCGACGCGCCAGCGCTCGAGTGCTTTCGGATCGAGCTTGCCGAGGTTCTCGAGCTCGGTCTGCATGATGTCGCGAACGCGCGCGACGTTGTTCGGATCGCGTACCTGCGCGGTGAGCGTGACGAGGTTCGGATCGTGGAGCGGCTCGTCGCTCCCCTCGATCGAGGCCGCGAGCCCGGTCTCGACGAGCTTCTTGTAGAGGATGCCCGACGGGCGCCGGCTCGACAGGTCGACGGCCGCACTCAGCGCCGCGAAATCGGGCGAGCTTCCTGCGACGCCGTGATACGCGACCTCGACGAGGCTGACCTCGCCTTTGCGGCGAAGCGTCACGCTCCGCTCGCCATCCTGCGCGGGCTCCACCGTGTAGGAATTCGCGAGCTCGCGGGTCGGCTTCGCGATCGCGCCGAAGGCGCGCTCGATCGCGGCGATCGCGGGCGCCTCGTCGAACTTGCCCGCGACGATCAGCGTCGCGTTATCCGGCTCGTAGTACTTCTCGTAGAACGCGCGCAGGGCAGGCGCCGGGACCTTCTCGATATCCGAGCGCGTGCCGATCGTCGATTTGCCGTAGTTGTGCCACAGGTATGCGGTCGAGCTCACCCGCTCGTCGAGCACCGAGGCCGGGTCGTTCTCGCCGCCCTCGAACTCGTTGCGCACGACCGAGAACTCGCTCGCGAGATCGTCGGCAGAGACTTCGGCGTGGACCATGCGGTCGGCTTCGAGCTCGAGCGTCCACTCGAGGTTGTCCTGGCTGGCCGGCAGCGTCTCGTAGTAGTTCGTGCGGTCGTAGCTGGTCGAACCGTTCGCCTGGCCGCCGCGCTCCTCGAGCAGCGCGAGCACGTTGCGATGCTTCGGCGAGCCCTTGAACATCATGTGCTCGAGGAGGTGCGCCATCCCGGTCTCGCCGTACCCCTCGAGCCGCGAGCCGACCCGATATGTGACGTTGATCGTGATGGTCGACTGCGAAGAATCAGGAATCAGGAGGACTTGCAGCCCGTTCGCGAGCTGGTACTCCGTGATCCCCTCGACGGTCCGTACCCGGGTAGCCCTCGCGATCGGTGCGGTCACCGGCAGTGGTGCAGCCGTTGCGCGAACCGGCGGTGGAGGGGCACTGCCGCAGGCCGCCAACCAGATCAACGCCGCAGCGAGCTTCATGGTCCCCGATACCACACCCGCAACAGTGCGTCGCAGGGGTAGCTCTTTGACTCTTTGATCCGGGGGTCGATTCCACCATGATGACCCGCTACGCTAGTGACCATCGCTTCTGTAACGAAACCAGCCATGCCTCGCCTCGGCAACGAACCGATGGGCGCAGTCCACGTTCCGCACACGGTCATCGTGTCGAACGTCGGCATCCTCACCTGGAGTGACGAAGAGCTGGTCATCGAGCCCGAGCCCGCCGAAGTCGGCCGCGCGGTCTGCGTCGTCTCGGGAGGGCGGCTCGCGTTTCGCCGCGTGCTCGAAGTGCGCGGTCACGAGCTCCGGCTGCGCGCCGATATCGCGCCGTTCGACGAGTGGTGGGACCGGCCGATCGTCGGTTGCGTGAAGCCTCGCATGATCGATCGCGTCGCTGCGGTCGCGCCCGAAGCGTGGACGCGCGCTAACTGGGAAGCCGCGCTGATCTACGCGCGGGTGCTTGCCGCACGCAGCCGGCTTGCGCGCCGCGGCCATGTCGAGTTCACGAGCCGCGTGCTCGAGCACGACGAATGGAATCGCGTGCGCGATTTCTGGCGCGAGGCGTGTGGTCGCGAGCTCCACGCCAAGGCCGATGCGCATCAGTTCGTGATCGGGTTGTTCGATGGCGAGCGCCTGATCGGCGCGAACATCCACCTCGTGTTCGGCGAACAATCGTACTCGGCGTTCACGCTCGTCGATCGGCGCTACCGCGGCACCGGTGGTGGGATCTGGATGATCGAGCACAGCCTGCGCATCGCGCGCGAGCGCAAGCTCGCGAGCATGTACGTGCACATCAACGTGCGGAACTTGCCTTCGATCCGCGCGTATCAACGCGCCGGGTTCGTGAAGAAGGACTGGTGGACCGATCCATCGGACGAGCTCGCGTCCGCCGAACGGCAGTGGTTCGTGCTCGAAAAAGATCTCTAGCCCCGCGTAACTTCGGTTGCCGCTGCCTCGGGGTCACGACGTTGCTCTTTGCAACGCGGTGGAGTCTCGTGCCCCGTGCCGAAGGCCATCGTAGATCGTGTATGAACCGCATCCAGCGAGCGACGATGCGGCTAACCAGGGATTACTAAACCGGTGTGTTTTCAGTGCTCGTCGAATCCTGAACCAGGACTGTCCCGGGACGATTCGTGATCATGACCGCGCTAGATGCGCAATACTGGATTCGCGCTAGCGGCACAGCGGTTGCTCGAGGTGGTGAGACATGGCTTGTAGGGATGTGGTGTTGGTACTCGCGCTCGGCGCGACCGTGGCGGCAGCATGGGCGACCGTGCGGTCGTCGAGCTTCGAGGCGTTCAGTGGATCGATGGCCAGGGTCAACGGCTTGATCGAACCGCAGGCCGCGACGCTCTCGGGTGGTGGCAAGATGCTGACCTACTTCATTCCGCCAGGTGTTGGGCCTGGTCGCCTTCGCATCCGGTGGGCGGGCAGGTGCGATCCGACGTTCGTCAACGTCGTCGATCTCGAGGGCGCGGCCGACGAGCAGTGGCAAGAGACGTGGATCGTCGCTGCCAACGGATCGGGCGATAGTCAGGTCGAGCTGCTATCGAACAACCCGCGACCGTGGGGCGGCCGATGGCTCGAGATCGTGCCGAGCGCTCACTGCCAAGCGGGAACCGCGCAGCTCGATTTGCCGGCCCAGCCGTAGACGCCTGCGCTAGGGCAAGAACGAGGTGTGCAGCGCTTCCATCAGTGCGTTCGGCGCGCGATTGCCGACTGCGTTCGCCGGCAACCCACCCTCGTTGATCGTCCAGACGATCGTGCCGCCGTAGCCGTTCGGGCGCGCGAACGCGGCTTTGTCGGCGATCGATTGCTCGTCCTCGTAGCTGATGTAGCGCGTCGCCGCGCCGCAACCCGAATCGGTCTTCGCCGTCGCGAGTGCGAGGTACGGCGCCTTCGCGGTGGCATCGCGCTGGATCTCGTTCGCGGTCGCGTTCGCGAACGTACCGTTCGCACCGAAGAACTTCGTGAGTGGATAGTCATTGTCGCCGCCAACGATCTGGTTCGCGCCGCTCGTTACCTGGCGCGGCCCGGAGATGCCGCCCGCGTAACAGATCGCGTAGGAGCCGATGCCCATGCCGAGCTTCGCCTTCGGAATCCCAACGGCCGCGTACCGCGAGAGCGTGTCGTCGATCGCGCTCGGGGTCGCGATCGTCGAGCTCCACGCGCTCGCGTAACACGCCGCGCGGGAGCGCGAACGCCGTGCAGGGGACGGCTAAAAAACGGTCTACTGATCGAGCGCGATCGGGCCACACGCGAGCGTCTTGCCCGGCTTGCCCTTCTTGTCGTCGGTGAGCACGAGCGCATGTCCGACGATCGCGCCATCGCCGCTCACGTTGATCGCGACGCCGCTGAGGTCGATGTTGCTCGAATCCTTGGTCGTCGGGAACGCGATGTCACTCCCACCCGTCGTCTTGACCGCGGCACCCGGCTTCGCGCAATCGACACCCTCGTGGACCACCAAGTGATACGAGCCCGGCTTCAGGCCCTGGAACCCAGCAGACTGCGCTGCGACGGTGCCGCCTTCGGGTTGCGAGAATGTCACCGTCGCGGCCTTGAACTTCTGTCCCTTGCTCGGCGTGAGGTCGGCCTTCGCCTTCGTCACCTTCGGTGCGGGTGGCGGCGCAGGTGCAGGTGCAGGTGCGGGCGCGGGCGCGGGCGCGGGTGCCGGCGCAGGCTCGGCAGCGGCGACCGGCGCGGGCTCCGGCGCGGGTGCCACCGGAGCGGGCGTCTTGCCGCCACACGCC
>JAYWCI010000185.1:0-34297 GCA_043780895.1 Kofleriaceae bacterium
GCACAGCAGGTCTCCAATCGACTCGCCACCACGACCGATTGGGTGGAGCACTCGATGGAGATCGAGAACACGATGCAGAAGGCGCTCACGCGCATGGTCGACGCCGAGACCGGCTGTCGCGGCTTCTTTATCACGGGTGTCGAAGTCTTTCTGCAACCGTATGTCGGAGCAGAAGGCGACGTCATGAAGCTCTTCGACCGAGCGAGTGCCTTGACCGCCGACAACGCGCAGCAGCACACGCGGATCGAATCCGCTCGCGCGACGGCGTCGCTTCGCCTGACCGGCCTCGCAGGAGGTGTCGAGCAGCGACGCCACGGCGCGTTCGACGCGCAGACGGCGAACACGGTCCTGACCTCGGGAAAGGCAGCCATGGACAAGCTGCGTGACGAGTTCGCCGGCATCGTCGATGCCGAGGCCACGCTCCTGACCTCGCGACGAGCTGCCGCGGCCAACGCGAACAACATGGGCGAGACCATGCTGCTCGTCGGCGTAGCCGGCGGGGTCCTCGCTGCGATCCTCGCGAGCTTCTTGATCGCACGCTCGATCCTGTCGCCGATCCGTCATCTCCGCGAAGGTGTGGATCGAGTGGCAAGCGGTGACCTCAACCATCGCATCACGACGCGCGCAAAGGATGAGACCGGCGCGCTCGCGAGCGCCTTCAACGCGATGGTCGAGCGGCGCAAAGAGGCCGAATCGAAGGCCGCGGCGCTCGCCGACATTCGCGAGAAGACCCTCGAGCGCGTCGGCGAGATCGCATCTCAGCTCGCGACTGCCGCCGAGGAGCTCCACGCCACGACGAGCAGCCAGGCCTCGGGGGCGCAGGAGCAATCCGCAGCGGTCGCCGAGACCACGGCGATCGTCGAGGAGGTCGTGCAGACCTCGCAGCAAGCCGCCGAGCGCGCGCAGCAGGTCTCCGAGATCGCGCGCGATGCTTCGGACGTCGGAGCGTCGGGTCAGAGCGCGCTCGACAAGGCGACGGCGACCATGGGTAACGCGCGCGACCAGGCAAATCGCGTCGCCACGAGCATCCTGTCGCTCGCCGAGCAAGCGCAGTCGATCGGCGAGATCATCTCGAGCGTCGACGACATCGCGGAGCAATCGAACCTGCTCGCCCTCAACGCCGCGCTCGAAGCGGCTCACGCCGGTGATCGCGGCAAGGGCTTTGCCGTGGTCGCGACCGAGATGAAGTCGCTCGCGGAGCAGTCGAAGGCGGCGACCGTCCAGGTCCGGCGCATGCTGGGTGCGATCCAGAAGCAGTCGAACGATGCCGTGTTGATGACCGAGGCCAGCACGCGCGGTCTCGGCGAGGCCTCGACGGCGGCGGAAAGCGTCGGCGTCTCGCTGCGGACGCTCGCCGATGCGGTGGCAAATGCCTCGCAGGCGGTCGCGCAGATCGCGGCCTCGGCGCGCCAGCAATCGGGCGGGCTCCAGCAGATCAACCAGGCGATGCGCGACGTCGCGGGTGTCGCGAACCAGAACCTCGCGACCACGCGTCAAGTCGGTCAAGCCGCACGCGACCTCACCACGCTCGGGACGACGCTGCGCGACGCGTTCGGCCAGAGGCCAAGTGGACGAAGCTGATCTAGCCGCACAGCTCGCGCTGTTGCTCGGAGAAGAGCTCGCGGATCGAATCCCCGATCTCAATGGCGTGTTGCTCTCGATCGAGCGTACGCCGAGCGACGTTGCGCTCGCGCGCGAGCTCCACCGCCTGATCCACGTCGTCAAGGGTGCGAGTCGCTCGGCCGGCATGGTCGAGATCGAAGCCGCGTGTCACGAGCTCGAGTCGCTGCTCGCCACCGTCGAGCCCGGCGCTGCCATTCCGGCGACGACGATCGCACGCGGCATCAACTTCACCGATCAGCTCGAGCAAGCGCGCAAGCAGCTCGTGGCGGGCCAGCCGGTGTCCCTCGTGGCGCCGGCGCTCGCCACCGCCGAGGAAGCTCCCGCCGCGACTCCCGATGCGACCGTTCGCGTCGCCGCGGAGGACCTCGACCTCATGATGGGTCGCAGCGCAGCTGTGCTGGTCGCGCGCCAGCGCCTGTCCGAGCCGATCCGTGTCCTGAGCGAGCTCGAGGTCGAGCTCGGGCAGCGGCGGAGCCTGTCGCCCGCGCAGCTCGCGAGCACGAGTCGGCGCTTGTCGTCGGTCCACCGCGCGCTGGCGCGCGCACTCGCGAGCCTCGACAGCTCCTCGTCGCGGCTCGACGAGCACGTCCGCCGGATTCGGCTGCGCTCGATCGGTGACGCCGCCCGCGGTTGCGAGCGCATCGTCCACGATACCGCTGCCGCGACCGGTAAGCGCGCCGAGCTGTTCGTCCATGGCAGTGAGGTACGCGTCGATCGCGCGCAGATCGAAGTGCTGCGCGATGTCCTGATCCAGATCGTGCGCAACTCGGTCGCCCACGGCATCGAGATGCCGGAGGTGCGCAAGCTCGCCGGCAAGCCAGAGCTCGGCCACATCACGATCGAAGCAGAGATCGCTGGCGATTCGGTCCGGGTCACCGTCTCCGACGATGGTGGCGGTCTCGACCTCGAAGCGATCGCAGCGCAGGGTGCGCGCCGCGGCGTGCGCATCGAATCGCTCGCCGATGCCGAGCGCGCGATCTTCGCGCCAGGCCTCTCGACCGCCGCGCAGATCACGGAGCTCGCGGGTCGTGGCGTCGGGCTAGATGTCGCGAAGCAGCGGATCGAAGCGATGCACGGCTCGATCACCGTGACCTCGGAGCGGGGCAGGCACACCACGTTCACGATCGAGCTACCGACCACGGTCGCCACGATCACCGCGATCGTCGTCTCGTGCGCGGGGGTGTGCTACGCGATTCCCTCAGCGAGCGTCGAGCGCGCGGTCCGGATCGAGCGCAAGGGCGTGCGTCACGCGGAGGGCCGATCGCTCGTCCGGATCGACGCGACCTGGCTCACGCTCGGGTTGCTCGCCAGTGTGCTCGGCAAGCCTGCCGTGTTGGCCGAGAAGGCAGCGGCGGTCGTGCTGATCCAGAGCGGTCGACGCATCGCGCTTGCGATCGATGCGATCGTCGGGATCTCGGACCTCGTGGTCGGCGCGCTCGATCCGAGACTCGGGCGCGTTCGCCATCTCACCGGGCAAGCGCTGCTCGCGAACGGGCGCGTCGCGCTCGTGGTCAACGCGAGTGACATCATCGACGACGTGCTCGGGATGACCGTGAGCTTGCCCACCGTCGCCGCGCCGACCAAGCGCCGCAGGATCATGGTGGTCGACGACTCGGCGACGACGCGCGCGCTCGAAGCCAACATCCTGCGGACCGCGGGCTACGAAGTCCTCGTCGCCGTCGATGGCGAGGCGGCGTTCCGACAGCTGAGCGAAGATCCGCACGTCGATCTGGTCGTCTCCGACGTCGACATGCCCAACCTCGACGGCTTTGGCTTGACCCAGGCCATTCGCGGTAACGATCGGATCGCGACCGTGCCGGTCGTGCTGGTCACCGCGCGTGGCACCGACGAAGACCGCGCACGTGGCTTGCGCGTCGGAGCGAATGCGTACCTCGTCAAGAGCAGCTTCGATCAGACCGTCCTGCTGCAAACGATCGCGAGGCTGTTGTAATGGCAAAGCTCCGTATCCTCGTCGCCGAGGATTCCCCCACCGCACGCCGCTTGCTCGTGTTGCTCCTCAACGCGGATCCCGAGCTCGAGGTCATCGGTCAAGCGCGCGATGGCTCCGAGGCGATCGAGCTGTGCAAGAAGCTCCGACCCGACCTGGTCACGATGGATATCCAGATGCCGGTGATGGATGGCGTCGAGGCGACGCGGCGGATCATGATCGAATCGGCGACCCCGGTCGTGATGGTCTCGAGCCTCGATCCGAACGACGTGCGCAGCTCGATGCACGCGCTCAACGCGGGCGCGCTCGCGGTGCTCGCCAAGCCCGCGGGCCCGGGGACGCCGCGGTTCGATCGCGATACTCGCGAGCTCGTCACGACCATCAAGGCGATGGCGCAGGTCAAGCTGGTGCGGCGCTGGGCCCCGGTACCACCGTATCGCACGACGAGCACCAAGACGGTCGCTCTCGAACCTCGCCAGATCGCCGCGATCGGCCTCGTGTCCTCGACGGGCGGCCCCAATGCGCTGCGCGCGGTCTTGAGCGCACTGCCCGGTGATTTCGCGCCGCCGATCATGATCGTCCAGCACATCGCGGCGGGCTTCGCGCAAGGCCTCGCCGAGTGGCTGACCTCGACGACGAAACGCACGGTCAAGCTCGCCGTCGATGGCGAGCGCTTCACGACGAACGTAGTCTACGTGGCCCCCGACGATCGCCACCTCGAGGTCGCGCGCGATCGGCTGATCGTGGCCGCATCGCCACCCGTCGAGGGCTTCCGGCCCTCCGGGACGCGCCTCCTGAGCTCGCTTGCCACCGTGTTCGGCCCTCGTGCGATCGGCGTCATCATGACCGGAATGGGCCACGACGGCGTCGCGGGCCTGCTCGAGATGCGCGATGCTGGTAGCGCGGTGTTTGCCCAGGATGAAGCGAGCTGCGACATCTTCGGCATGCCGGGCGCAGCGCTCAAGGCCGGTGCGGTCGCCGCGACCACGCCGCTCACGGAGATCGCAACCCGGCTCGTCGAGCTCGTCGCGAAGGAGGCCGCCAATGGAGCGTGACATGAAGATCACCGACGACCAGCGGGCGCGCATCGCGGCCGAAGAAGGCCAGCGCCGGTTGTCGTATCTCTATCAGGCGACCGCTACGCTGTTCGTCGAGCCGCTCGACTTCGCGCGCAGGCTCCGCGTGCTGACGCGGCTCCTCATCCCAGATCTCGGCGACTGGTGCTGGATCGATCTGATCGAGGGCACCGAGCTCTCGCGTGCGGTCACGTATCACTGGGATGCGATGCGCCTCGAATCGCATCCCAGCGGGCCCACCGAGCTCGATCCGGATCGCACCACGACCATCCCGATCCGCGACTCCGAGGGCGTGATCGGACAGCTGACCCTGCGCTTCGTCGAATCGAACCGGCGCTATCGGCCCGAGGACGTCACGCTCGCCACCGAGCTGGTCACGCGTGCGGCCTGGGCGCTCGAGTCGGCGCAGCTCTACGAGCGCGCGACGCGTGCGACCACCGCGCGCGAAGACATCCTTGCGGTCGTCGCGCACGACCTGCGCAACCCGCTCGCCACCGTGCTGATGGCTTCTTCGATCCTCAAGGAGTCCGACCTCGGCAAGGACAACCTGTTGATGGTCGATCGGATCTCGCGAGCTGGCGCTCGGATGGAGAAGCTCGTCCAAGACCTCCTCGATTGGTCGGCCATCGAGAGCGGTCGGCTCGCCGTCGATCGCACGAAGGTCTCGGTCGGCACCGTGATCGACGACGTGCTCGATCTGTTCGCGGGCTCGGTGCGGGACGCGCGCGTGGTGGTCGATCGCCCGAGCGACGAGACGATCGAGCTATCGTGCGATCCATCGCGGACGAACCAGGTATTCTCGAACCTCGTCGGGAACGCGGTCAAGTTCGCGCCGGCGGGCACCGAGATTCGGGTATCCACCGAGCTCGAGCCTACGTTCGTGAGGTTCGTGATCCAGGATCAGGGTCCGGGGATCGCGGCCGAGCATCTTTCCCACATCTTCGAACGCTACTGGCAGGTCGAAGGCGGCACCGCCGAGCGCCGCGGCGTCGGGCTCGGCCTCGCGATCACCAAGGGTATCGTGAGCACGCAAGGCGGCATGATCGACGTGACCAGTGAGCTCGGCAAGGGCTCGCGGTTCTCGTTCACCGTACCCCGCGCTTAGTGCGCGAGCTCGGGCTTGCCGGCGACGAGGTTCGCGAGCCGCTTCGGAATCTCGGCGAGGACCGTGAGCTTCGCGACCACCCCCGCATCGAGGGCGGCTTTGGGCGTCTCGAATGTCGTGCAGCTCGCTTCGTCTTGCGCGTACACCGCCCCACCGGCCTGGCCGATCTCGCGTAGCCCTTCGACCCCGTCGACGCCCGTGCCGGTGAGCAGCACGCCGGCAGCACCTGCGCCGTAGCTCTTCGCGAGCGATGCGAGCATCACGGTCCCGGACGGTCGAGCGCCATCGACAGCCGCATCGGTGGTGATCGAGATCTTGCCATCGATCACCGCGAGCTGATGGTCATCGGGCGCGACATACACGACCCCCGGGGTGACCTGATCGCCGTTCTCGGCGACCTTCACGGTGCGCCCGGTCGCGGTGTTGAGCCACGAGGCGAACGCGATCGAGAACCCGGCGGCGATGTGCTGGACGATGAAGATCGGCGGCGTGGTCTTGTTCGGGAGTGCCTTGAAGAACGTGCGCAGCGCGATCGGGCCGCCGGTCGAGGCGACCAGCCCGATCGCGTCGATCTTCTGCGCGGCCGGGCGCTCGACCAGGGCGTGACGTCCTGGAGTGGACGGCTCGGCCGGCTTGGCGACCGGTGCTTTGGCGCCGGCGGCGGCGGCGGTTCCCGAGAGTGCCTTCACGGTCGCGATCAGCTCGCGGCAATCTTTCTCGAACCGCGGCGTGCCGGGCCCCGAGGGCTTCGCGAGCACCGCGAGCGCGCCCGCGTTGAATGCGAGCATGGACTTCCCTACCTCGACCGGATCGAGGGTCGAGACCATGATGACCGGGGTCGGCGAGGCCGCCGTGATCTGCCGCGTCGCCTCGAGACCGTCCATCACCGGCATCTGGATATCCATCGTGATGACGTCGGGGTGGAGCTGCGACGCGAGCGCGACCGCCTCCTCTCCGTTCTTGGCCTGGCCGACGACCGTGATGTCCGGATCCGAGGACAGCAGCGAGACGATCAACAACCGCGCGGTGGCAGAGTCTTCAGCGACAAGGACGCGGAGCATTCCTCCATCTTTAGCAGTGTTCGAATCCGTTGGTCTACCGACGAAAAACCGCACCGACCGACTTCTTTTCGCACGGTGCCACGCGCTCACGTGCGCACGCGCACGGCGGGGTTCGTCAGAGGAGAACAGCCACCAACCGGCCACGAAATCGTATAGTGGCTCCCGTGGCGCGGTCGCTCTTCGACGTCAGGCGTGGCGAGTACACGCGCGTCGCCAGAGCGGGCGGTGCGATGTTCTCGATCCTGGCGGGGTTCACGATCGCCGAAACCGCGCGGGACTCGCTGTTCCTGGGATCGAACGGCGCCGGTAAGCTCGCGACCGCGTATCTCCTGCTCGCCGCCATCGCGATGGTCGCGCTGGCCGCGAACGCGTGGCTCGTGCGTCGCGTCGGGCGCCGCGCCGCGTTGGTCGTGACGCTGGTCGCCGCGGCTGTCGGGACGGCGGCGTTCTACACGGCCGACCGAGGCCCGACGATCGCGCTGGTCCTCTACCTGTGGACCGGCTTGATCGGCACGGTCGTCGTCGTGCAGTTCTGGCTGCTCTCCGGCACGCGGTTCACGACGGCCGAGGCAAAGCGCTTGTACGGGCCGATCGCCGCGATGGGTGCGATCGGGACGCTCGCAGGCGCGGTGACCGCCTGGGCCCTGTTGCGCACGCTCGAGATCGAGGCACTGCTGCCGGTCTCCGCCGGGTTCTATCTGATCGCGGCCGCCCTCCTCGCCCGCGATCGAGAGCGCGTCGAGCCCCGGCTCCGCGCCGCGCAGAGCAAGCGAAGATTCGCGGCGGCGCCGTCGAAGTTGCGCGGCCAAGGCTATGCGGCACGCCTCGCGATCCTCACGGTGTGTGCCACCGCCGCCGCGCTGCTGGCCGATTACTTGCTCAAGTCCGCGGCGGCGTCCGCCTATCACGAGCAAGACCTCGCGCGGTTCATCGCGCGCTATAACGGCACGGTCGCCGCGCTGTCCCTCGTGTTCCAGATCGTTGGCACCGCGTGGTTGGTCCGCAAGATCGGCGTGCTCGGCATGATCATGGTGCTGCCGCTGCTGATGCTTGCCGGTGGTGCGGCATCGGTCGTGACGGCGGGCTCGTTCATCGCGATCGGGCTGACCAAGGGTGCGGATGCGTCGCTGCGCTACTCGGTCACCCGCGTGGCGACCGAGCTATTGTGGATGCCCGTCGCGGAGAACGTCCGCGTCGGCATCCGCGAACCGCTCGAGAGCGTCGTGACGCGCCTGGTCCAGGCGCTGACGGCCGTGCTGCTGCTCGCACTGGTCTCCTTGCACCTCGCGCGGGTCACCATCGTCGCGGTGATCCTGACCGGCATCGCGCTGGTCTGGACATTGACCGCGGCCGGGCTGCGCAAGCGCTACCTCGCGCAGCTCCGCACGTCGCTCGGAAAGCGCTCGTTCGACGCGAACCACGAACTCGACGACAAGGCGGTCGCGGCGGTGGTCGATGCACTGTCGAGCGTCGATGATCGCCGCGTGATCGCCGCGGTCCAGATCCTCGTCGCTCGCGGCCGCGCGCGCTCGATCCCGGCGTTGCTGCTGCGTCACGACTCGCTCGACGTGTTGACCGTCGCCCTCGAGGCGCTCGCGGTCCCTGATCGTACGGATTGGATCCCGATGACGAAGCGGTTACTCCAGAACGCGAACCCGCGGATCCGGATCCTCGCGTTGCGTGCGCTCGGACGCACCGGGGACCAGACCGCGATCTTCGATGGCCTGTGCGACGGTGACGCGGGCGTGAGTGCGCATGGTGTGTTCTGGAGCTTGCAGAGCACGGCGCCCGTGGCGGTCGAGGACAATCCGGCCGTCGTCACCTTGCTCGCCGAAGCCGGCGCGCGTGGGACCGCCGGGCGCCGCGAGCTCCTCGACGCGATTCGCACCGATGGCGATCGGCGATGGGCGGAGGTGCTCCTCGTGCTCGCCTTTGCAGGTGACGACGAGACCTTCGAATCACTCGCACTCGCGATCGCGCATCTCCCTGACGAGCGCTTCGTCCCGTTCCTCGTCAAGCGCCTCGGCGCACGCGGCGGGCGCACGAGCGTGCGCGCCGCGCTCGTGGCGATCGGCGACTCGGCGCTCACCGCCCTCGAGGCTGCGCTGGCAACCCCCACGACACCGGCGCGGATCCGGCTCCACGTCCCGAGTACGATCGCGGTGTTCGGTTCGGGGAGCGCCGCGAACATCCTCGCCGCCTCGCTCGCGACCGAACCCTCGGGAGCGGTTCGCTATCGCATCCTCCGAGCGCTCGCGCGCATCGCGATGCGCGAGGAGACGATCGTCGATGCGCAGCTGCTGATCGCCGAGCTCGAGCTGCACCTCGCCGAACACGCGCGGTTACTCGCGCTCGAGATTCCGCTGGTCGTCGCCGCGGATACCCAGGAGAGTGCGGTGCTCTTGCGCGGCCTCGTGCGCGACAAGATCTCGCAAGCGCTCGACCGAGCGTTCCTCGCGCTGCAAGCTCTGCATCCGCGCGAGGACATCCGCGAGATCGAGCGCGCGCTCGACGGTGGAGATCCGCGCGCGAAGGCCCACGCGCTCGAGTTCATCGATACGCTGACGCGAACGCCGCTCTATGGCCGGAGCGCGGGCCTGCGGGGCCAGCTCTTGATGATCGGCGAGGATCTCGATACGCGGGAGCGGTTGAACCGCAGCGGCCTGGCCGCGCAGATTCCGGACAGCGTCGAGACGGCCGTCGCGCAGTTGATCCGAGAACACGATTCGTTGCTCGCCGCCTGCGCCGGTTACTACGCGCTGGAATTGCGGACCCCGGCACTGGCACGCGCGATCGAGGAGGCCGCGCGCGAGCGTCCGCTGTTCGCACCGCTCGGCATCGCCCACGCGAGTCTCCGTGTCGGCTGAGCTCGCGGCCCCCGACGAAGGCCGACGCGAGCTCGATCTCCGCGTCGGCTTCGGCCTGTTCGCCTCCGAGACCCAGCTCGATTCGCTGCTCTCGATCGCGCGTCGCGTCGATGTCGAGGCCGGCCAGGTGCTCTACACCCGCGGTGAACCGAGCACGACGCTGTTCCAGATCGTCGTCGGTCAGGTCGAGCTCTGCGCTCCCGAGCTGCCGAGCTGGCGCGTGCGCGATGGCGGCGCCGTCGGCCTGATCGATTTCGCACTCCGGCGACCGCACGCGCGAACCGCGATCGCGACCACCCCGTCGCAGCTGATCGAGCTCGATGCCAGCGACTACCGCGACTACCTCGAGGACAACTTCGAGGTCTGTCACCGCATCATCGCGCAGCTCTGCGGTCGCCTGACGACCGACATGGTCTCCGACGCAGCGCGGTTTCTCTCCAACGTCAGCGAGGGCGACCGACGGAGCTACGCGAAGCTCGAGATGCCCCTCGTCGAGCGGTTGATCATGATGTCGCACGTGCCGGCGTTCCGGGGGACCTCGACACAAGCGCTCGCGAACCTCGCGCAGAGTGCGCTGGAGCACAGGTTCGAGCCCGGGGAGGTCATCGCCCGGGCCGGCACGGCCACGAACCTCGTCTCGTTGCTGGTCGAGGGCACGATCGAGCTCGAGCTGCCACACGGACGGGCCCGCCGCACCCGGCGCGATTTCGTCGCCCACCTCGAAGAGCTCGCACTGGGCCCTCGCCTGACGACCGCGATCGCGGTGACACCTGCGATCGTGCTCCAGCTCGAGCGCGACGATCTGATCGATCGGATCGAAGAGCACTTCGATCTCGCGACGACGCTGCTCGCGTTTGTCGCCACCGAGCAGGACCGCGTGAACGATCTGATCTCGGCCGACCAATGCCGCGTGGCATGAGGGTCGCAACAGCAGCGCCGGATGAACCAGCGCTGGGTCCTCTTGCTCGAAGACGATGCCGAACTACGTGAAACGCTCGAGGCAGGGCTGCGCCGCGCAGGCTTGACCGTGCGCTGTGCGATCGATGGTGCCGAGGCCCTCCGCATGTTCGAGGAGCATCCGGTACCGAGCGTCGTGCTGAGCGACTTGAGGGTGCCCGGCGTGCTCGGCCAGAGCGTCCTCGAGTACATGCGCGGCGAGCCCACCCTGTGCGATATCCCGGTCGCGATCATCACCGGTTCGCCGGAGCAAGCACCGAGTGGGTACCGCGTGTTCGCGAAGCCGGCGCCGTTCGGTGACGTGCTGGCTTTCGTGAACCAAGCACTCGCTGCATCTGCGACGATCGCGTAACGCGCGGCATCGAAGCCCGAAGCGCTCTGCTACGGTAGCGTCATGCAGCGCACCTGGGCCACCGGCAGCGACCACGATCGTGGCCCGATCGAATGGGTCGCAGCGATCAGCGGCGAGTCCAAGGTCGCCAGCCACATCCGCGCTGCGCTCGATGCCGCGAGGTCGCCCGATGCGACGATCGCGCACGGCCAGACCGGTATGCTCGCGATCGAGTGCGTGACCTACCTCCTCGGTGGCGATGCGGATCTCGATCCCCTCGTGCACGTGTGGATGCGCGATGCCAAGCCGAGCCCCGACGAGACACTTCGCACGACCGCACTCGGCGTGCTCGCGCAGCTGCGCGCAGCTTCCGCGCTCGCGACGCACTGGCGCACCGAGCTGGCCGAGCGCCAGGCTGAATGGGCGACCAGCCTCGACAACCTCTACGCGCGCCTGACGACCGCGAAGCGCGAGCCGGATCCGCGCAAGGACCCACGCATCGTCGCGTTCGCGCAGAGCTTCAACGCCGCCAAGGCCCACCTTCGCGTCGCGCTGGTCCCGTACGAGATCACCGACGAGCCCATCGTCCACGAGCGCGTCGCACCGGGCCTCTCGATCGTCGTGCACTACGCCGAGGTCGGCGAGCTCGAGCCAGTCGCGGTGCCGATCGAGCATGCGCGCGCATGGCAGAAGACCGCCAAGGCGATCGCGAAGGTCGCCGCGAAGCAGACCCACGAGACCAGCGGCCTACGCACGCACATCGTCGAGCACCCGGGTTTCGAGATCAACCTCGCGTTCGGCAACAGCTCGTTCACGGCGGGGCTCCTGCCCTACGCGAACCTCTTGCTCGGCGAAGCCGCCGCACCGCATGGCTTACTCGTCGCGGCGCCGAATGCCGGCACCGTCGTGTATCACCGGATCATCGATGCGCGGTGGAACGAGTCCGCTGTGGAGATCGTGGGACAGGTCCGCGAGATCTACACCAAGTCGGCGGAGCGCATCTCGCCGCAGCTGTTCTGGTGGCACGAGGGCAAGGTCATCGACCTGCCCTACACCGTCATCGCCGACAACGTGATCATCGAGCCGGTCGAGGCGTTCACGAGCGCCGTGAAGGCGCTTGGCTAGCTCACTTCACGCCAGTGTCGGTTCTGCCCGTCACCGCGCGGGTGGCGCACGGACCTCGACGTGTTCTTTGCCTTCTGACGACACCTTCGTGAGGTCCACCTCGGTCACGACGCCATGCCGGATCACGAACCGTACGTGCTCGTCGTCTTTGCCACCGGTCGCGAACGAGACGTAGAGCTGGCGTGCGGTGTCGGGGCCGTCGCCGCGCAGGGAGAGCGTCGCGAGCTCGAGCGGCGGTAGGCTCGTGATCCATGCGGGCGACACGTCGACCGCCGAACCCGCGGCATCGATCGTGAGCGCCTGCACGTGGCCCTTCGGGTCCGCACTCGCTTTGACCTTCACCACGCCGGACCGGTCGGAGTGAGCGACGACCTCGGCCGACTGCCACGCCGGCAGGTCCTGCACGATCGGGCTCGCCGACAGCGAGGCGATCATCAGCCGCGCGACCGTGAAGTAGATAAACAGACCGGATGCATCGACGAGCGTGGTGATCAGCGGTGCGGAGATGACCGTCGGATCGATGCCGAAGCGCTGGGCCGCGAGCGGGATCGCGGCGCCCACCGCATTGGCCCACGTGCACACGGCAAGGATCGTGACCGCGACGCAGATCGCGAGATCGTAGTCGACGCCCCACAACAAGGCGCGGAAGAACGCGATCGTACCGAGCAAGAGCCCGAGCAACAAGCCGGCCGTGACTTCGCGCCGCACGACCCGGAGCACGTCACCCACGCGCACTTCGCCGAGTGCGAGCGCGCGAATGATCGTCGAGACCGTCTGCGAGCCGGCATTGCCTCCGGTGCCGATGAGCAATGGCACGAAGAACGACAGCGCCACGACCTTGGCGAGCTCGTCGTCGAAGTAGCGCAGCACCGTGCCGGTCGCGGTCTCGGCAACGAACAACAAGATCAGCCACGTGATGCGGCTCCGTACGGTGCGCAGGATCGGAGTCAGGAAGTACGGCGCGCGGCCCGCGATCGTGCCCGACACGCCGCCTTGATTGAGGATCCCGGTCCCCACCTGCGCGAGTGCCGCACCGAGCAGATCGTCGACGCGAACCGCACCGACCAGCTTGCCGGCCTTGTCGATGATCGGCAGCGAGAGAAAATCATGGGTATTGACGATCTCCGCTGCGTCGCCACGCGTCGCATCTTCGCGCACCGCGATCGGATCGGGAGTCATCAGCTGCGCGACCGGAAGCGCGGACTCCGCGATCGAGAGGCCGCGCAGGGGGATGACGCCGACCAGCCTGCCCAGATCGGTGATGTAGCAATTCACCGCGACCTCGATCTCGTCGGCGTTCGCGCGCAGGATCTCCATCGCCTCACCCGCCGTGGCGGTGTGCGGGCAGCTCCAGATCTTGGTCGTCATCAGCCGGCCGACCGCCGATTCGGGGTGCGCGAGCAGGCGATCGATGTCGGCCTTCTCGTGAGGCGCGTAGCCCTGCTCGATCTTCTTGCGCTGGTCGTCGTCGAGATGGCCGAGGATCGCGACCTCGTCATCGGTCGGCATGAAGCCGAGCAGGTGAATGGCACGCTTGGCGTCGACGCCGGCAAGCAGCGTCGCCGCGACGGCAGGATGCGCGGCGCGCAGCATCGCCGCGCCGCGCCGATCATCGATCGCATCGAGCAAGGCGCGCGATTCGGCCGGACTACGGCGCGATAGGTCGCGACCGAGGTCGGCTGGACGAACGCTCTTGACCGCGGCCTTGCACGCCTCGGCCCCATCACGCAGCGCGCGATCGATGCCGGTCAGATCTGGAACCGGAACAGCGCTATGAAGTTCTTCGTCGCCCGGTCCTGATCCGCTCATGGTCGCCAACATGCGGGATTCGCGGGGCGCGATCAAGGCGCGGCGCGAGGTGGCGTGGTGTCGACGCTCAGCGCGCGAGATACCGCGAGAGCACCTTCGTCATCATCTCCGGATCGCGGCTACCCGCGAGCTCGCGACTCGAGTGCATGCTGAGCATGGGATTGCCGACATCGACCGTCGGGATGCCGAGCAGCGTCGAGGTGATCGGCCCGATCGTGCTCCCGCACGGCAGATTCGTCCGCACCACGTACTGCTGCACCGGCACGTCGACCTTGCGGCACAGCTCCTCGAACATCACGGCGGTGCTCGCGGTCGTGGCGTAGCGCTGCTGCGTATTGGTCTTGATCACGGGCCCACCGTTGAGCACCGGCTTGTGGCGGGGCTCGTGGCGACTCGCGTAGTTCGGATGAACCGCATGCGCCATATCCGCGGACACGCAGGTCGAGGCCGCGCACGCGCGCAGAAAGGCACTCCGGTCGGCGAGCAGGCGCTCGAGGATGCGCGGCAGCACCGCACTGCCGGCACCGGCGACGCTGTCGCTACCCACCTCCTCGTGATCGAACAGCGCGATCACACTGATCGCCGACGGTGACGTCACGCTCGAGATTGCCGTGATCGCTCCATGGCACATCGCGAGGTTGTCGAGCCGTGCCGAGAAGATGAATTCTTCGTCGACACCGCCGAGCGCGGGCGCGAGCAGATCGAACAGCATCAGATCGGTCTTCAGGATCTGATCGGGCTCGACCCCCACCGCGTCGGCGATCACGCGCGCCATGCTTCGCGTCGCGGCGAGGCCGTAGATCGGCGCCATGTGATCCTGCTTGTCGAGCACGAGGCCCTTCTCGTTGACCTCGCGATCGAGATGGATCGCGAGCTGCGGCACGCGCAACAGCGGCTTCGCGATCGAGACGAGCTTGCTCGCCACCCCGCCTCCTTCGCGCACGAGGACCCGCCCGGCGATGCCGAGATCGCGATCGAGCCACGAGTTGAGCAGCACGCCGCCGTACACCTCGACCCCGAGCTGCGCATAGCCTTCCTGCGTGTACTCCGAGCTCGGCTTGAGCCGCAGGTTCGGGCTATCGGTGTGCGCGCCGATGATCCGAAAGCTCGTGCGCTGGGCCAGATCGGCGGGCACCACGAACGCGATCAGGTTCGTCTCGGCGGTGACGACGTAGTAGCGGCCACCGCCGAGGTTGTCCCACGCGTCGGTCTCGCGGAGTGCGCGGAACCCCGCCACATCGAGGCGCGCGCACGCGGAGGCGACGGCATGAAACGGCGTGGGCGAAGCCTCGATAAACGCGAGCAGATCGGCGGTCACACCGCGAATCTACCCCGCGCACCGTGCTGCTGCGCTCCCTGGCGGACAGGCGAACACAGGAAGGCGTCGGGATGTGGCCGAGCTCGGTCGCAGTTGCTCACAGCCCCCGATACGCGATAGGCTTAGCCCCAACGTAAGGGGAGTAGTTCACGCCGCACAAGACGGCGACGCGGGATCGACATACCGGCGCAAGCCCGGTCCCGCGACCTCGACAAGCGAGGCGAGCGAGACCTTCGGACCCAGTTCAACTGGCCGAGGTTTCGTTTGCCCGCGCGGGGCTCATCTCGGTCGATCACACAGCAGGAGAAGACCGGATGTCCTCGATCGAATTGTTCGGCACCGTGTTCGGCGTGATCTTCGTGGCAGAGCTCCCCGACAAGACCGCCCTCGCGGCGCTCGTGCTCGCATCTCGCAACAAAGCCCTGCCCGTGTTCATCGGAACCGGCCTCGGCCTGACCGTGCAAAGCATCATCGCGGTGGTCGCGGGCTCGTTGCTCGCGAAGCTGCCTGTGCAGTACGTCCAGATCGGATCGGGCGCGCTGTTCATCCTGTGCGGCTTGTTGATGTTTCTTCGCAAGCAGGAAGACGACCACGAGGCAGCGGCGAAGGTGCCCGCCGGGTTCTGGCGCACGCTCTGGATGGTGTTCGCGGTGATCGTCATCGCGGAGTTCGGTGACCTCACGCAGATCGGCACCGCCGCCTTCCAGGCGAAGTACCACGCGTGGCCGATCATCCTCTCGGCCTCGGCGGCGGCGCTGTGGTGCGTGGCCGCGATCGCCGTGTTCGTCGGCAACCGCGCCGGCAAGCTCTTGAATCCGAAGGTCACGCAGAAGGTCGCGGCGGTGATCTTCACGTTGATCGGCGTCGTGCTCGTGATCAAGAGCCTCTAACGTCGTACACGATGTTCACACGCTCGGCCTTGCGACCGCGAACGTGCAAGAGCTTCACACCGTCACCGTGCAGCAGGACGATCGCGGACGCACCTCGGCCGACGACATCGATCGTGTCCAGGAGCTCCTGCCGTCCCGTTTGCTTGTCGTGCAATCGAACGTAATTTAACCCGTCGTAGATCGGGAACGAAGGCAAGGTGGCCAGCTGCGCGAGCGGACCGGTGACCGCGCGAACGACGTCGTCGATCCAGACGACGATCGTCGCATCGCCAATCGCTGCGGCAGCGACGGCCTTGCCCGTACCGCTGACCGTGACGGTACCGCCCGTGCAATGACCGCGCGTGCAGTCGACTCGATCGATGCGCACGCTCGTGGCATTGACCTCCGAAGTCGCGACACCGGAGACCACCTCGCCCGCACACGTCAACCTGTAGGGTGGTCCCGGATCGCTGACCGTCCATGCACCGCTCGCGCGGACCGCGATACGAAAACGATCGTCGTCCTCTTCGAGCAACACGGCAGTGACCTGACTGGTCGAGCAAACGCGACTCCACATCGGAGAACCGTCGTGCGTCGTAACCTCCGTGACCGGACCGAGCTTCGAACCTGCAGCGTCTCTCGCGACGACGTGCTTGTGCTCCTCCCAGACAAGCTGGTCACCGACGAGGACTGCGCGCCCCCCGAGCGGATGCGGCAATTTTAGCGTCGTCAGTGTCCCATTCGGGTCACGACGGACGACCGCGTTGTGAGAAGGGTCCCATCCGAGCATGCTGCCCGCAAATTCCTGTGCGAGCACCACGGAGCTCGCGCCGAGGATCGGCTCGCCGGTCTCGAACGAACGAACGAGCCCACCGCTCACGACCGCGAGGTCGCTACCGCTCGATGCTCTCAGATACCTGGCACCGAAGCGCCCCAACACGAGCGCATCGCCTGGATATCTGCAGTGCGCGGTCGCTTCGAGCCCACCGTCGTGGGCTACAAAGCGACACGCGATCTGGTCACCGATCACCAACGAGAGATCCTGGTCGCCAAGTATGACCAGGGGATCGAGCTGTGATGCCACCGCAGGAAGCTCGTCGGGCAGCGTCATCGGTGGCGGCGGTGGCCGCACATCCCGCGTCTGCTCGCCGATCGGAACAATCGGCTCGTCCGCGACCGCCGTCAGGAGCGAAGACAGGTCGGATTGCACAGAGTACAAGTCGAAGAGTTTGCCGCGATCGAGCGCGAGCGACGCCCCGTTCGACGAAGGGTGGGCCGGCGTTGCGAGCAGCCGTTCGAGCTCGACCGCGTATGGAGCGCATCGCTTCGGCCAGTCATCGGTGGCATCGAGTTGGATCGCGCGCAAGCGCGACGTAGCCGGCCGCTCGTGATCGACGGCGATGCCGGTCAGACATGCGGCGAGTCGAGCACGCGCAACAGCGATACCGCGGCGCGGCAGATCAGAGTCGAGCGACCAGCTGCACACGTACCAGACAACCAAGCCGAGAGCCCCAGCCACCAGTACGACAAGCACGGCGTTTCGCCGCCACCAACCGTTCACCACAGCCCCGCGATGCCGGCGAGCACTACAGCGTCGTCATCGACGAGCAAACTCGCGATCTCGTCGGCTCTCGCCTGCCATCGTTTTGCGGTCTCGGGGTCATTTCGCCAACGCGCTGCCTCGGCTCGCGCGAGCGCGATCGTTCGACTCGGCATCTTCGACGCGAACACCCGATCGAGCTCGACCTCGGCATTGTCGCCAGCTGCTTCAGCGGCGCGCGCGATCACGACCATGACCGCTGGGCACACCAGCATATCGTCCGGTGAGAGGTAGCCGATCTCACCGACGCCACTCTTACTCTCGATCGCTGCCAGCATGTCCGCAGCAATCGAGTGCTCGGGCTCCTTGGTCGGTCCGGGCACCAAGCCCGCGAGAGGCGCACCACTCGTGAGCGCGGTCGCGAGCAGGAGCCACTCTGCGGCACGTCCCTTGAGCCTCTTTGCGACCACATGTGCTTTCGCGTGCTCGCCAGTCGCCTCGAGCGCGAGGATCCGGTTCACGTCGGCGATCGCGCGCGAGTCTCTCTCGTCCCGTCGCCCCTGCTGCCACGCGTCGAGCGTCGCGAGCGCAGCGATCGGATCACCTGCCGCCAGCTCGAGTGGCGCGCGTGCCAGCGCCCCAGGATCGAGGGCGCGAGCGTGTGCCAGTGCGATTCGCGCCCCGGGCCGATCGCCCCGGCGAATTCGATAGCCCGCGGCTCGCAGATACGCGAATACGGCGCCCGCACGCAGGGTTTCGCGCGGGCTCTCCTTCGCTGCCTGGCGCGCCGCGCGATCATCGACCAACGGTGCAACGCGCTCGACCGCGCGTGCGTAGCGCTCCGCAGCGCGCTCGAACCACGCAGGCGGCGCGTAGTCGACAAAATTATCGGATCCGGCGGTGGAACCGACCTCCCACGGGGTCACCGAGAACATCGCGTTGAGATCGATGTGGGTCTCATCGCCGGCGATGAGGTCGAGCAACTCGGTCGGCGAAGGTCCGAAATCACTGCCCGCCGCGAGCCCCAGCGCGGCCTGTGTGTTGCCGATGTTGCGCAACAACAAGCGCCCGATCGAGGCCCGACGTCCAAGTTGAAACTTCGGATCGAACGCTCGGGATAACAACGCACTGTTGGCTCGATACCACTCGACCACGAAGGGTTCGAAGCCGAGCGTGGCGAACGTTCCCCCACAATGTTGTGCGGCAAATCGCGCGCTCGAGTCCAGAGGAACCAATCGCTCGAAAGACTCCGCTGCCGCGCGCAGGAAGCTGAGTCCACGCTCGCGCTCGCCGAGTAAACACTCGAGTGCTCCTGTGCGCCTCGCCGCGTCGTATCCGCGTGGCGTCATGCGCGGCAGCCTCGCACGCGCCTTGACCAGGTCACCGATCGCGACTGCCGCGTACGCTGGTTCGTCGCTGTCGGACGCATCGATGTCCGCGAGCGGGGTAAATGCCCCGGCATCTGCCACCTGATGGAGCGCTAGATCGTCACCGGCGGAGGCCAGCCGTCGCGTCGCGGCAGCATCGCGCTCTACGAGATTCGGATGGTTCGCCATTGCGTTGTCAAACACGATGCTTGCCTGGCGCCGGGCGATGTCATCTCCGATCTCTCGCGCCTCCGCACGCACGGTAGGAGACAAGCGCGCGATCGAAAATGCGAGGCCTGGCGTACAGCTCGTGGGGGCCGCGTGACGCTTTCGAGCATCGCTGAGGCAGCGATCGGACGTCTCGACGGCGCGCTTGACCAACCACGGAGGCAGCTTGGCTACGATCAGCGCCGTCATGACCAGCAACGGCACTCCGATCAGCAGCTGGCTCGTCATGCGTCGTCGTGTAGCGACCCCCAGCTCGTCCGACACCATCTCGTCTTCCACTCGCAGAATATACACCGGTCTAGCTCGATGCTCATCGCATCAGCCTTGGGAACGACCACCGCCCCGAGAATGGCCGCGGCGCTCTCGAACAGCTCGGCGTCGGCGCCGCGGAGGAGGCCCACGATCTCCGCAGCGGCTCGCAGTGTCGACGGTTGGCGCGCGCCAACGGCACCAGGCATTTCATCGCCCGTGCACCGGCACGATGCCGGCGCGAACGCTCGCTTGCGCGGCGGTCGCGAGCTCGTCGTGCAACGCGAGTCGACGCGACACCCAGCTCTTGGATCGACACAGCCGTGCGGCGAGCTCGTCGAGCGAGAGCCCATATGTTCGCAGACGCGCGAGCAACCACGCGTCCTCTACGACGGCAACTACCGCGACCGTGCCTAAGACGTATCGTTTACGGATGGTGGTGGCGCCCAGGCGATGGTGCTCTCGCCGACGACGATAACGGTCTGAAACATGGTGGCTTTCCTCTCCGGAAATAGACGGGTGGGCTTGAAGCGACACCGTTGAGCGCGAAAAAACTTGATGATCCGAAGCCGCCGGCCGTTGGCGACGAAGCGAGACTACTCGTGCAACATCTCGCGAAGCCGGAAGCCTGCGGCACGACATTCGGCGCAGCCATCGTTTTCGGTCGAACCTACGGCTTCGGCGGAAACGCCTGTAAGAACCAGCTCGCGAGCTCGCCGGCCTCGGTGTTCCGCGTCGCTTCGCGCTCGAGACGCGCGCGCACCTCTGGACTCGTCGCCCGCGAGAAGTGCGCGTTCGAGAGTCCGAGGACCACTTGATGGCGGAGCCCTTCCGATACATCGCGGTCGAGAATGGCCGCGGCACTCTCGAACAGCTCGGCGTCGGCGCCACGAAGGAGGCCCACGATCTCCGCAGCGGCCTCGGTGGCCAGATCGGCTCCGGCCAGCGAGACGCGGACCTCGTCGAGGAGTCGAGCGCTCTGGGCGTCGTCGAGCGTGACCGACGCCAGCGCAAACATGGCGCGGCCTCGGGGAGCGCCGGTGAGCGTGGGTAAAAGGGGAACAAGAAGCTCGGCTACGTTCGGGACGTTTGATGCGTAGCGTTCGATCCCGGCGCGCAACATCTCGGTGCCAGCCGCGTTGACCAGCGCGACGAGCACGTCGGATGAGGAGAGCTGCCAGCGTGCGATGTACCAGGCGACGGACGACGCCGCGTCCGGATCGGCCAGGTTGGCCAGCATGCCTTTCTCGAACGAGGCATCCGGACGCAACATCGCGCACGGCCCACACAGGCATCGGATCCGCGCCTTGTCGTAGCGCGCGCGTTCTTCGACATCGAGCGCCGCGAGTGCGAGTCGCCTGGTATCGGAGCTGAGGCCGTGGTCGTCGGCGGTCCACAGCTCGTCCCTGATCGTGACGAGACCCGGCGCATCGACCAGCAACGTGGCCAGGATCGAGCGCTCGGTCGCGATCGCGAGCTCGCATTGCTCGGCCTGCTCGAGGACGCGCTCCCATTCGGACGCGAGCGCGAGCTGGACCCAATGCTTCCACGCATCCGCCGTGCGCGAGCGCCGACCTTCGACATCGTCGAACATCCAAGACAACGTGTTGCCCGTGACGCCCCACGTGCCGTGCTCGAGTCCCGCTGGAATCGCAGCCTCGCGCAGGTAACTCGTGGCGATGCGATACGCGTCGCCGGCGGTGTACATGTCGACCCACGCCTCGACGATCTCCCAGATCGCATCGTGGAGTGCCGAGGAATCGCCCCCACCGGTGACCACGATCGAAACGCCGACTGCACCCATGGCCGAGGTATCGCACGAGTCGGCGCCGCGATCGACGAGCGAGCCGTAGTCGAATTCAGGAGCCTGGATAGCCCGCGCGTTTCATCTTTTCATGGAGTGCCGTCGGCACGCGAATCTCCATCTCGACGTGGACGCCACCACGAGGACCTCGGGCGGCCACAAACTATGCGACTACGTCAAACGCGCGGATGCCGAGAAGGCGGTCGGGCTCGCGCTGCCCAAGACGAACGAGAACGTGGCGACGAACGAGTGCGCGTACCAGACCGCGGATTTCTTTGGCTCGTCGGTCACCGTCGGCCCGTGGGAGAGTGGCTGCGACTCCGCCGTGAAGGGCGTCGCTGTAGTAAGAAGTGAACATGAAGAAGTGCCTCTTCGCGATCGCATTCGCCGCTGCATGCGGCGGCTCCTCGGGCGCACGGGACACCTTGTACAAGGCACCGCCTGCGACGCTATTCTCGACCGCGAAGAGCGTGACCGAGGGCGACCACTACGAGATCATCAAGGCCGACGAGGCCGCGAAGCACTTCGAGACCGAAGGCATCTGGTACACGCCCGATGGTCAGATCGATACGTCGACGGGCCGCAACGTCTCGCGGCTCCGGAACGACAGCATCAACATGGCCTTCGCGGTCGACGTCAAACCGGCGGGCGATGCCGCGCGCGTGATCGTCACGTCAGCGATCCATCGCATGCACGGGCTCACCTCGCTGCCGGAGACCGTCGATGCCGACGACCCGAGCTTGCCTGGGTGGGTGGCAGGCAAGACCAACGCGCTCCAGGCCAAGATCCACGACGCCCTCGCCGCGTACGCGGCGCCCGCAGCGAAGTAGCGAGCTGACGATCGAGCCCGACGGCGAGCGGGTTCACGGCGCCTGCCCGGACTGCGGCGAGCTCACTCCCCCTCGCGTGCCGCTGGCGTGTCCTCGATAGCGAGCGTCGCGATGCTTGAACGGCCTTGGCACGGACAATGGGATGACGCGATTGCGGAGTGCCACCAGGTCTTCGACGATCTGGCGACGGCGATCGGTGGGACTGAAGTGGTGCGGCGCGATCAAGGCGCAACGCGCCACGGTGACTCCGTCGTCCACGTGCCGAGCGCGGCCGTTGCCCACGCATTCGTCTTGTCGGCGTGACATACGATGCACGCGTTCGGAATCTTCGAGCGCTCAGAGACCGACGGTGTCACGAACGTGAACGTATGGCTCCGGACGTTCACGTCGCCGATCGTCTGCTCGATCTTCGGCATGTGACAGTTCACGCACTCGTTGCCCGGCGACCCGGCCTTGTGGTGCGTGTGCGCCTCGATCGTCGCGGCGCGCGGACCCACCGGCCCTGCTGCATCGTGGCACTGAAAGCAAACCTCGCTCGCCTTCATGACGAGGATGCCGGGATTGTCGGTGCCGTGCGCGTCGTGGCAGTTCGAACACGTGATGCCCCGGCGATACATCAGCGCCTGGACGAAGTCGTTACCTTGCATTCGGTTCTTGTGCCCGGTGCCATCGGCGAAGTGGGTGAACGTTGTCTCGCCGATCGTGTGATCTTCCAGCTGCCAGAAGTCTCGTAGCGGAAGACCTACGCGAAAGCCCACCGGCCAGTCGTAGGCCTTGCCGTCGATCGGGTTCGTCAGCGGACGTCCCTGCGAGTGGCACTGGATGCACACGTCGTTTTCCGCGATCGGATCGAGCTTCCCCGGATCGATGATGTTCGTCTTGCTCGGCGCGATCGCGTGCGATGCACCGGGGCCGTGGCACTTCTCGCAGCCGACGTTCCACTCGCTTGGCGTCTTCGTGCGCACGTCGTAGTTCACCGAGTGACAGCCGTCGCAGAGCGGTCCAGTCGGCCGTTCCATGTTGTCCTTGCCGTAGAGCGGCACCCACCAATCGGCGCCATCGGGCACGTGATACGCCTTCCAGACCTTGTGCGTGACATCCCACTGCGCCGGTAACGGAAACAAGTCGTCGCCGACGCGCTTGAAGTAGCGCTGCTTCCACCGGCTGCCGTAGACGAACGCGATGTCGGCGACGCCGAACGTCACGAGCGGATCGGGCTTCGTCAGGTCGGGAATGATCGCGTCGCGATGCAGCTTCGGATCGCGCACGACGTTCGCCATCCGCGTCACCTTCCAACGATCGTAGATCGCCGCGTGACACGGCCTGCACGCCTCCGAACCGGCGTACGCGAGCGTCGCCGGAGCGTAGGGTGGCGGCGCGGGTCGCGGGAACGGCGGGCCGGCGTGCTTTTCGGGCGCGTGGTCGACCGGTTTCGCGGGCCCGGAGCACGAGGCGAGCGCGACGAACACGAGTTGGATGAGGGAACTCGACCGCATCGCTGAGCTCCACGACGCCCGCATCGGTACCGTCGGAATCGTGGGCATGAACAGGATCCAGCGCGCCGCGGTGACGGCTTCCGGGGACCTCGGGATCGAGGTCTTGGGGTTGCGATCGGTCAGAGCGAAATACCTATAACATCGTGATACGAACGTAACAACGAGGGGCGTGCAGGCGAAGCGTCGATGTTCGCTGGCTCACACACGCATCGCGCGACGCACGCCATGAGCCGATCGTACCGGAGCTCGCGGGTTCCCGAACACGAGGTCGACGCCCGTGGCCGGATTCGTCGCGTCGAGAGCGAGACCGCCATGGATGTCGAACTGGTCAGCGCGATTGGCCTACTCCGCTCCGCCCTACGGCGCGGGCTGGACAACCACGGCGTCGGTGATCGTAATCGCATCTTGCGATAGCAACCTTCCGGTGATCAACGCGCTCGCGCCCGACGTGACGGCTCCCGTGCTCAGCATGACTCCATTGAACTGGGTATTGGCGCCGATCGTAGTCGCGCCGGTGACTTGCCAGAAAACGTTCTTGGGCAGCGCGCCACCGCTCAACACGACCTTCATGGCGGCCGTCATGCCCAACGTCCCCGCGATCTGAAAAATCCACACGTCCGTTGCGCTACCCGCGAGCGTGACATCCGACGTGATGGTGACTGTCTGGTAGTTGTAGATCCCCGCGGCGACGGTCATCCCGCCCAGGTCCACAGCCGTCGTCACGACGACCGTGGGTGTGCGTGTAGTCGCCTCGGTGATTGCCTGTTGCAGGTCGCTCACTGCAATGACCAGCGTCGCCGGAGTCGGCGGCTGGTAGTCGTGCGCGTAGACCTTGCCAATCACCTGCGCCGAGGTCGTAAACTCGCCCGGAGGCGCGCTCAACGCGAACCCCGTGATCATGCTGGCGCGGCTCGGACTGATTCCAAGGTCGCCGGTCACCATCGCGTCGGTTCCACTGATCGATTTCGTCGAGAACACGGCGTAGTTACCTGCCGTTCGGAGCTTCACCGGAACACCAAGCACGGTCGTGCCCGTGGTGAACGTCCAGCTGCGAGGCGCCGGCAGCACAGCGCCCGAGACGCTCTTGACGTCGGTCGTGATCGTCGCGGTGAAGGTGGTCTCGCCCGCGAGGTTAGCAGTCGGCATGAACACAGCGGTCGAGTCGGCGACCTGGAAGGTCACGCTGCCGTCTACCGGGACAGTCCCGGCGGTCAGCGTGAACGTGCTGGCCGTGAGCGTGGTCACGTCGATCGCTTCACTGAAGGTGGCGCGGATCGGCCCGTTGAGCGGGAACCCGTTGCTGCCGTCGACCGGTTCGTTGGAAACGATCGCGAGCCCGCCTATCGAATCACCGTTGGCACCATCCGACGGGTTATCCGTCGAGCGACCGTGAGGGGCAAATCCGCAGGCAGCGACCACAGCGAGGAGGAAACCGGCCGCGGTTTTGGATAGCTTCAAAGTTGCTCCTCGAGGTGCCTGATTGGGAAGTTCCGAGCTGCTCTGCGGTTTTTGTTATTATACGAGGTCGTTGCGTGATGTGTCCACGGCGCGCTCACACTGTAGCGGAGGCAGGCGTCTTGGTCGCTGCAGACTCGCTAGCTAGAAGCGAAGACTTATCCATACGACCTCGACGCTACGGCAGTTTCAACGATCGATCAGAAGATGACGATGGGAATCGTGCGAATGATCCGGTTGGTGTCGAGGGTCACAGCGCCGGTCTGTGTGAGCACGCGACCATCCACTGTCGCGCCGGTCTGGGCGCTGATCGATGTCTCCGTCAGGAAGTTCCCGGCCATTTCCGAGTAAGTGCCAAGAACCGTAGATGAACCCACCTGCCAGAACACGTTCGTCCCCCTGGCGCCGTTCAGCAGGATGACCTTGCGTCCCGAAAACGCGACAAACGTTGTCGCCATCTGAAAGACCCAGACCGAGCTTGGGTTGTTGCCCGCGTCGAGCGTGACATCGCCGGACGAGATCTCGAGTGAGGCATCAGACACGTAGAGTCCTGGTGTGAATGTAAGCCCCCCTAGATCACCAGTCGTTGGTACCGGTGCTCCGCTATGGTGGGATGCGTTGTCGTAGGCGGTGGTGAGATCGCTCTTCGCCCGGGCGGCGATCGCATCCGCGGAGTGAATGGAGCCGTCCATGACGACACCAGGCGGAAACCCGGTGATCGCGCTGCCAGGACTGATCCCGATATCGCCGGTGACGATCGTGTAACCCGTGTTCGTAATCTCGGAGCCTGCGAGGATCGCGAACGTCCCGGCCGTCCCGAGATCCACGTCTCCCGGGGGTCGCGCATCGATGGACGTCGTGGAATCTGGTCCCCAACGGCTGTCGAGACCGAGCGCGCGGCTGTCTACGCTCGAATCGATCGTTGGTGTGTCGGTCGCAACTTGGGCTTCACCGGACTTGGCGCCGCAACCAAACCACAAGAGCGAGCCAACAAAGCCGGACGTGCAGGACAAGAGAACTCTCATCGGACTCCAGGATGTGTATTGTTTCGCCGTCGGTGGGAGGGCCTCGAAGGAGAAGTTCGTTGTTCGAGTACTCTATCAACCAGCATCCGTGAAATTTCGATCTCACGTCTCTCTCACGCGAGACATCCGCATCTCGGAGTCGTTGCCTAGTGACACGCGATAGAGGCAGGTGGTTTTGATGACGTGGTGAGATCTATGGTGTGGGTTGGACGACTACGCTGTCGTTGATGGTGATCCGCGTCCGCGACAGCAACCTTCCCGTGATCGATGAGTTGGCCCCGGACGAGAAGGCTGCCGAAGCGAGCACGACTCCGTTGAACTGGACACCCGCGCCGATCGTCACCGCGCCAGTGACTTGCCAGAAGATGTTCTTGGGCAATGCGCCACCCGTCAAGACGACGTTCATACCGGCCGCCATGTTCAGCGTCTCGGCGACCTGAAAGATCCAGACGTCCGTTGCGCTACCTGCGAGCGTGACGTCCGTCGTGATCGCAACCCGCGCCCAGTTGTAGACCCCCGGGGCGAACGTCATCCCGCCAATCTCCCCGCCGACCCCGCTCACGGTGGGGGAGCGTCCGGTCGCATCATCGATGGCTAGATCGAGGTCATTGACTACGATGGCCAATTTCGACGGAGTCGGCGACGCGTAGTCGCGCGCGTACACCTTCCCGTCGATCTGTGACGAGGTCGTATATTCAGTCGGAGGCGTACTCAATGCGAATCCCGAGATCGAGTTGGAATAGCTCGGGGTGATGCCAACGTCTCCCGTGACCGTCGCACCGCTGCCGTCGATGGCTCGCCATGCAAAGATCGCGTAGTTGCCCGCCGTTCGAAGATCGATGGGCACTCCAAGTACGGTGTCACCCGTGGTGAAACTCCAGCTGTATGGCATCGTGATCGCAGCGCCAGCGGCGCTTCTCACCGAGGTGGTGATCGTTGCGGTGAACGAGCTGTCGTGCTCGAGGTTAGCAACAGGTCGAAATACCGCCGTCAGGTTGGCGTAGATCACCGTGCCGTCGACGGGGATCGCAGTTGGCCCTCGGGTCAACGTGAACGTGCTCGACGTCAATGTGCCGCCGTCCATCGCTTCGCTGAAGGTCGCGCTCACCGCGCCATTGAGCGGGACGGCCGTGCTGCCGTCGAACGGTTCGTTGGAAACAACCGCAACGGACGTGGTCGTTCCATCCATCGAAGCACCGCCGTCCGACGTGACCGAATGCGGAGTGCCACACGCCACAAGCGCAGACACAAAAACACACGCATTCCTCGTGATTGTCATTCGCATATCAGATCCAATGTCGAGAGGGGCTGGTTCGACGAATGATGAATCAGGTCAGACGTGTGTTATTCACCGTCGATAGAGGCGTCGAACTAGTCATTTATTGTTCGAGTACTCTATGCGACTAGAGTCCGGGATAGTCCGACCTCACGTCGCTCTCACGACACGATAAGGGCAGCACCCACCGACGTACACCGACACTTGATCGCCCGCAGCTTTTGCGCCTGGCGCAAGCAGAGAATCCGAGCATCGACCTCGTCGGTGAAAAACCCCGTCCCGGGTTGCGCTCAGAAAATGGTGACGGGGATTGTCCTGATGATGGTGTTGGTATCGAGCGTCACCGCGCCGACCTGTGTGAGCAGGCGGCCATCCACCGTGGCGCCGGTCTGTGCGCTGATGGAGGTCTCCACCAGGAAGTTCCCGGCGACCTCGCAATAGGTACCGATCACCGCCGACGAGCCGACCTGCCAAAACACGTTGGTGCCTCGGGCACCGTTGGCGAGAATCACGTTCCTGCCCGAGAACGCGGTGAACGTGGTCCCCATCTGGAAGACCCACACCGCTTCCGGGTGGCCGAGCGCATCGAGCGTGAGATCTCCCGACAGGATCTGCAGCGACGTATTCGACACGTAGAGGCCCGGCGTGAGGGTAAGGCCGCCGAGATCACCGGTCGTCTCGATCGGTGATCCGCTCTGGTTCGAGGCGTTGTCGTAGCCGGTGGTGAGATCGAGCTTGGCCTTCGCGGCGAAGGTATCCGCGGAATGGACGCTACCGTCCAGCACGACGCCCGGCGGAAACCCGGTGATCGCGGTGCCGGGGCTGATACCGATATCGCCGGTGATCACCGTGTTGCCGGTGTTCGTGATCTCGGAGCCGGCGAGGATCGCGTACGTCCCGGCCGCCCCGAGGTCGACATCTCCGGGCGGTCGGCCATCGACGACCATCGGGGCGCCGTCGGGGTTTACGAACCTGCTGTCGGGTTGGCCACCGCTCGTATCGCTGGGTGCCGCATCGGCCGCGCCGGGCGTTTCGCCGCCGCCCTTGGGTGCCCCGCAGCCGACCGCCAGCAACGAACCAACCAACGTAACGAGGACCGTACGAGCGAACGGGGCACAGGGCTTTTGTTGAATGGAGCGGGACGATGAATACTTCATTGAGTTCCAGGATGTGTGTGTGTGTGTCGCCATTGCCGTCGAACTAGCCAGCGCGATTGGCCTACTCCGCTCCGCCCTAAGGCGCGGGCTGGACAACCACGGCGTTGGTGATCGTGATCCCACCTTGCGACAGCAACCTTCCGGTGATCGCCGAGGTCGCGCCCGACGTGAAGGATCCCGAGCTCAGCACGACTCCATTGAACTGGGTATTGGCGCCGAGCGAAGTCGCGCCTGTGACTTGCCAGAAGACATTCTTGGGCAGCGCTCCACCGCTCAACACGACCTTCATCGAGGCCGTCATGCCCAACGTCCCCGCGATCTGAAAAATCCACACGTCCGTTGCGCTACCGGCGAGCGTGACATCCGTCGTGATGGTGACTGTCTGGTAGTTGTAGATCCCCGCGGCAAGGGTCATCCCGCCGATGTCCACAGCCGTCGCCACGCTGACCGTGGGTGTGCGAGCAGCCGCCTCGGTGACAGCCTGTTGCAGGTCGGTCACTGCAGTGACCAGCGTCGCCGGAGTCGGAGGCAGGTAGTCGCGCGCGTAGACCTTGCCAATCACCTGCGCCGAGGTCGTAAACTCGGTCGCAGGCGTGCTCAACGCGAACCCCGTGATCAAGCTGGCGCGGCTCGGGCTGATTCCAAGGTCGCCGGTCACCATCGCGCCGGTTCCACTGATCGATTGCTTCGAGAACACGGCGTAGTTACCCGCCGTTCGGAGATTCACTGGAACTCCAAGCACGGTCGTGCCCGTGGTGAACGTCCAGCTGTGAGGCGCCGGCAGCACAGCGCCCGAGACGCTCTTGACGCCGGTCGTGATCGTCGCCGTGAAGGTGGTCTCGCCCGCGAGGTTCGCAGCCGGCATGAACACAGCGGTCGAGTCGGCGACCTGGAAGGTCACGATACCTTCCACCGGGACACCTGGCGTCCCGACGGTCAGCGTGAACGTGCTGGCCGTGAGCGTGGTCACGTCGATCGCTTCACTGAAGGTGGCGCTGATCGGCCCGTTGAGCGGGAACCCCATGGTGCCCTCGGCCGGTTCGTTGGAAACGATCGCGAGCGTGGTCGCGAGCCCTTCTGCCGAATCACCGTTGGCACCATCCGACGGGTGTTCTTGATCGGGGCCGCCGCACGCCACTAGCCCGAACGGAAGCAGGAGCAGCAGTGTGGTTATCGTGATCGAACGTTTGCACAGACTCAATTTGGGTTCAGTTCCGATCTGGAGATTCGAGCTGATAAAAAAAGATGGGCCGATCTCGAGACAATCATCCTCGCGGACGCAGAAAACGCTGCGCGTCAGCCAGCCCTTCGGCTGCTGCGATTTCCCACACGACGCCGCCGACGACGACCTCCACGCGAACCCCACCTCCATCTACGTCTGGTTGTTGCACAGGTGCAAGCACCTTCTAGTAAAATGCCTCACGAGCTCGCCGATTGCGATGCACGTGTATGCGAGTCGCTATGCAATGCCCTCGTTACCTCACATCCCGAGCGACCTTGGTCGATGTGTTCGAAGCAATCGGTGAGCTCGAGCAGCGCGCGAATCGGATCCGAGGCTGACTCCGTCCGCCGCGAAAGATCGTCTGAGATGGACGACCTTCTCCGATTTCGAGAACACCACGCATCGATGGTCGGCAACCGCGAATTCGAATGCCATTCGTGAACTCGCGGATACACCCGAATGAGATCGACACCGTCACAAACTATCAATGCTCGACTTCGACGCGTCGCGTCTGTGGATGTTCAGGTACTTGGATTCGGAATCAAGTTATCGCTGATGTGCCGACCACGTCGCGGGTAAGCGCACATCGCACGCGATGTGGTTGCTCGAAACGCGAGAAGGTAGGGCGAATCATCATAGTAGTGGTGAGTAGCGCGTAGACCTACTCCCAGTCGCCGAGCGCTAGAGTCGGCGTCGGAACGGCGCTTCGATCTTCACCGGGCAACGCGAGCGCCAACGACAACTGGCTCGACCTCATCGGTCAAAGGGCAAGGGAGATTTATGTCTCGACAGTACGAAATGTCAGTTCTCAAGCCTCTACTCACGGCGGTCGCCTTGCTAACGACGTCGTGCGTTACCGAGGCACCTAGTGTCGATAGTCAGAGCGACCTGACGTTCACGAGTCAGGTGCACTCGATGCCGATGACGTCAGGCGCCACGCACGTCGACAACAGTGAAAAGTCGTTCGCGGCGGTCTCGGGAGCACACCTCACGTACTACGGAGGCAAAGTCGTGCAGCATGCCGCCGTTGTCGAGGTGCTCTACGGCGCCGGCACCTACCTGCCTCAGCTCACGGCGAGCGGCGCCGGTAGCCTGAGCGCGTTCTACGGCCAGGCGATGTCGTCGGGACAGTACGACTGGCTCAACGAATACAATACAAGCTCACCTTCTCAAACGATAGGACGCGGGAGCTCCCTTGGCAAAGTGCAGGTAACACCGTCAGCTTCGCACAACGGTTCCACGATCACGGACGCGAGCATTCAAGCCGAGCTTGCGGCGCAGATTCAGGGTGGGACGCTGAGCGCGCCGAACGACAACACGATCTATATGGTTAGCTTTCCGCAGGGAAAGACGATCACAGACCCGAGTGGCGCGGCGTCGTGCCAAGCGTTCTGCGCGTATCACGGCACGTTCAAGATCGGAACACAGAACGTCTACTACGGCGTCCTCCCCGACATGACCGGTTCGTGCGCTTCAGGCTGCGGTGGCGCGGCGAGCACGTTCGCGAATCAAACCTCGGTTGCATCTCACGAAATGATCGAAACCATCACCGACGCTGAGGTCGGATTGTCGACGACGGTGGGCCCTCCACTGGCCTGGTACGACACCACGAACGGCGAGATCGGAGATATCTGCAACGCGCAACAAGGGGCCTTTGTTGGCAGCGACAACGTTACATACACCGTCCAACAAGAGTTTTCGAATCAGCAGAACACTTGCATCACCACGCGCAGCACCTCGACAGCGCCTGACTTCACGATCGCGCTTTCTCCGAGCGCGACGACGATCGCCCCTGGTAGCTCGGCGACGATCAACGTCGCCACGACCGCGGTCGGCGGAAGCTCGCAGTCCATCGGATTCTCACTCACGGGACTTCCAAACGGTGTGAGTGCGGCGTTTTCGCCCACGACGGTCGTCGCCGGCGGATCGTCGACACTGACACTCACGGCTGCGTCGTCCGCGGTCGCGGGAACGGCGAGTCTTGCGATCATTGGAACTGCGGGTTCGACCTCGCACTCGACTTCCGAGGCACTCACGGTCGGTAGCGGCGGCGGAGGTGGTGGGGGTGGAAACGTTCTCTCGAACGGCGTCCCGGTGCCGAATCAATCGGGTACGACGAACGCTCAAACCGCATACACGATCGTGGTGCCCCCAGGTCAGACGTCACTGTCGGTGAGCATTGCCGGCGGGACAGGCGACGCGGATCTATACGTCCGCGCTGGAAGTGCGCCGACGCTCACGACCTACGACTGCAGGCCCTACATCACAGGCAACGGCGAGATATGCTCGTTCACGAATCCGGTCGCGGGCACCTGGTACATCATGCTCAATGGCTATGCGGCCTATTCGGGACTCACGATCACGGCGACGTACGGCGCAACCGGCGACACCACGACGAGCCTGACCAACAACGTCCCGGTTTCAGGCATCGCGGGCGCAACCGGCTCGGCGCAGTACTGGAAGCTGACCGTTCCGGCTGGGCAGAGCCAGCTCGTGTTCTCGATCAGCGGCGGAAGCGGCGATGCGGACCTTTACGTGCGCAAGGGAGCGAAGCCCACCACCTCGACGTTTGACTGCCGGCCGTACCTGACAGGTAACGCAGAAACGTGCACGTTCACCAACCCGGCTGCCGCCGATTACTACGTGATGGTCCGGGGCTACGCCGCGTTTGCTGGAGTGACGCTCGTCGGTCACGCTCCGTAACTCGCAGTGCGCCGAGACGGTGACGTCTCGATGGGCAATTCGTTGTCTAGCGGTCCGCGTCGACATCACGTGAGATATCGGCGCACGCTTCGCGAATGAGGAACTCGTCGTTTACCGTCTTGGTGGCTTTGTCGCTCGGCGGTTGCGGTGACAACAGTCAGGCGCCCGTCGATGCAGTCACGGTCGTCCCTGATGCTGCGCCCGACGCACCAGGACCGTTCGCCGAGGCTCTCCACGGCGATCCGCCCCAAACGGTCTCGCTCGGCGGGCCGGTCATGGTCGCCCCGCAGATCGTACCGATCTTTTTTCACGGCGACGAAACCGCGCAGTCTCGAGTCGAACAATTTTTGACCGAGCTCGCAGCATCGCAGTACTGGCCGATCACGACGAGCGAGTACGGAGTTGGCCCGATGACGGTACGACCGACCATTGTTTCGGCGGATGCGCCACCGACGACTGACGCCGCACTTCAGGCGTGGATCGTTGCGCAGACGGACGGCACGCATGCGGGTTGGCCGGTCCCCGATGGCAACACGCTTTATACGGTCTTCCTTCCCAGCGGTGTCGTCCTGTCGACGCCGTCCGGGAACAGTTGCCAAACGTTTGGCGGCTATCACGACGAAGCGATGGGCGCGAGCTCGAAGATCATCTACGCACTGTTGCCACGTTGCTCGAGCACGAATCTCGACAGCGTCACTACCGCAACCAGCCACGAGCTCGTCGAAGCAACGACCGACCCGTTCCCCACCACGGACGGCGCGTTCCAGAATGTAGACCCCGACCATCTCGTGTGGGGCTTGACTCCTGGTGGCGAGCTCGGAGACATGTGCGAGTACGTCGGTCTGGCGGATCAACGTCTGGTCGGTGCGTTCGCAGTACAGCGGACGTGGTCGAACGCAGCTGCACGGGCAGGCCATGACCCCTGCGTGCCAGCCCTGACAACACCGTTCCTCGGCGCCGCTCCCCTACTCGACGAGCGCGTGACGGTCGACCTCGGCAACCAGGGTGGCGTTCTGGCCACGAAGGGTGTGCAGGTCCCTTTAGGAATGTCGAAGACGATCGAAGTCGCCCTGTTTTCGGATGCGCCAGCCAACGATTGGACCGTCAAGGCGACGGACGCCGCAACGGTGATGGGCGGTGGCGCTGAACTCTCTTTTGCCTGGGACAAGACGACAGGCAACAACGGAGACAGACTGCATCTCACGATCACCCGTCTCAAAGCAGGCACGGGCGGAAGCGAGTTCGTCGTTTCCTCGCGGATTAATGGCGTATCAACTTCGCTTTGGTGGGGATTCGTAGCGAATTGATCTCGCACCACAAATGCTCACCGAGGCGATGGGTAGCCACTCGGCGGCGAGCACCTCGCCTCACCTGGCGCAGCTTCGCGTCGGTGCTCTCGCGCAGCTCGAGGGTCTTACGTACCGTACGTAGTAACCCGCGATCATGCCGAGGTCTTCGATCCACCGACTCATCGAGCCGCGATCGATGCGGCAGCCGAGGCGCGAGAATCGATCCTCTCGACGATAAAGCGGCAGGCCATCACAGAACTTGTCGCTCACGATGTGCGCGAGCGTTAACGGCCGACGTTTTCCGTCGTGATTTGACGGTCGAGTCGGGGCCGCGTTGATCCGCGATGCCGAGTGCTCCACCGGGGCTCCCAACCGCCGTGCGCGACGAAGAGCGTGGTCTTCGCGCAGCGATGGCACTGAAGGACGGCGACGCGCTGCCGAAGCGGCGAGACGCAGATCCAGTTCGATATCAGGTCGTCGACATCCCGAAGATCGAGCCGGCCGCCGACGACTACTGGCTGCACCGCGTGACGTGTTCGTGCGGGGAGACCACGTGCGGCACGCTTC
>JAYWCI010000186.1:0-12609 GCA_043780895.1 Kofleriaceae bacterium
CTGGCCGGCGACCCGGAGGGCGCGGCGTTGCACGACCCGCGTCGAGAGCATCCACGCTTCGGTCGTGGTCTTCGTGCAGCGAACGAGCTCGAGCTCGTGGACGCGCGCGCGGATCTGTGCGGCGCTCGGATCGTGCTCGTACCAGGCATGGATCGGCACGAGGTGGCCCATGCGTGCACCGGCAAGAAACAAGCGATACACGATCGGCGCGTCGCTCGGCGACAGCTCCTCGAGCACGTACGCGCATGCTTCGTGCTCGTGGACGCCGAGCACGCTCATGCGATGGCCGAGCCCGGCGACCTCGTCGGTGGTGCAGGCGGTCTGCATCATGAAGCCGAGCGAGAGCCGTAACGTCGGAAGCGGTGCGTTCTGATGCAGATACGCATGCGCGAGGGCGCGCTGCATGCGCCGGGTGCGTGCGAGCGCGATCAAGGACGACTGCGATTTGGCGTCACGATTCACGAGGTGTCTCCCTCGTATGAACGCGCGAGTTGCCTCGGGGTTGCACGAAAGCGACGGCGGAATAATTTCGTTGCAGCAGCAGTTGTGACCGGTGGCGACTACGGCGTCTTGTACGTAACTACTTGCTTCGCGCCGGTCTTGTCGGTGTGCGTCCAATCACCTGTGCGGCGACCGGCAAGCATCGTGCCCTCGACGACGCTGCCGGCGACGAGCTGGCGCCAGGTGCCATCGAGCATGCCCTCTTTATATGTGGCGGTGAGCGTGACCGCGCCGTCCGGGTTGTACGTCGTCCACACGCCGGTGCGGCGATCACTCGCGAACGTGCCGGTGAGCGCTGGCTTGCCCGCGCGGAGCTCGGTGTACGCGCCTTCGGCCTTGCCGTTCTTGTAGGTCGCTTCGGAGATCAGCTTGCCGCCTTCGTACTTCTTGACCACGCCATCGAGCTTGCCCCACTTCCAGTGTTGCTCGATGCGGAGCTGCAGGCCGGCCGCGCCGAGGTCATCCCATTCGCGCCACCACCCGTTTTTCTTGTCGCTCGCATAGCGCCCCTCGACGACGACCTTGCCGAGGCGTTGCGTGAGCTCTTGATAGGCGCCGTCCATCGCGCCGGCGACCATGTGGGTCTTCGTCGCGACCTTCTTGTTCGGATAGAACGTCTCCATCGTGCCGGTGCCGTCGTGGATCTCGAACCTGCCGAGCTCGGTGCCGCTCTTGTCGAGGTAGATGAACTCGCCATCGGGCTTACCATCGGTGTACGCGCCGGAGAGCGTCAACTTGTTCTCTGTCCACTCGAACCACGCACCGGTCTTCTTGCCATCGACGAAGTCGCCCTCGCGCTCCTTGTTGTTGCTGCGATCGAACCACGCCCACGTGCCGGTGCGCTTGCCGTGATCGTAGGTGCCTTGCACGCGCGGAATCTTCTTGTCGCGCCACAGCGTGTACGCGCCGTCGAGCTTTCCCTTCGCGTCGTAGTTCTCGTCGATCACGAGTAACCAGAACTGCCAGATCTGGCGCGCATCGCGACGCGTGCCGTTCGTGAAGTTCTCCTCGATTCGCAGCGAGTTCTTCATGCCGACGGTCTTCGCACCGTCGTAGCGCGAGCCGTACTGCTTCGCGGTCAGCGCGAGTGCGCCGTCGTGATCCCAGACCTTGATCTCGCCGTACGGCGCACCGGCACGCATCGCCCGTTGCATGTACGGATTGCCGTCGTCGTACCAGCTCCGCTCGGGACCCGTGCCGACCTTCATCGTGTACTCACCGAGCACCGCGCCGGTGTCAGCGAGCTGTTGCCAAACGCCGTCCTTCTGCCCCTTCGCGTAGGCACCGTGCTCGACGAGCTTGCCATCGGGGTAGTGGCGCTCCCACGGGCCATCGAGCTTGCCGTCCTTGTACTGGCCGCTGATCTCGACCGTGTCGTCAGGAAACAGCGACACGAACGGCCCGGTTCTCACGCCCTTCTCATTTCCGCAGAAATAGAGCGGCTCCGGTGCAGGGGCGAGTGTGATCTTGGTGCCGTCCTCGCACACCAGCTTCGGGAGCTCGACGGGCGCGGGTTCTGGCGGCCTCGCATCGAGCGCGATCGAGGGTGGTGGCGGGACGTGGGTCATCTCGACGGGCTCGGTGATCGGTGGCGGTTTACCGCTGCTCGACCCCGAGCCACAACCGATGCTCGTCGTCAAGACGAGCAAGGTGTGGCGCAGTCGCACAGCAAATATTGTGACACGAGTCCTCGGTCGTACGCGAACCGGGCATTAACCTCGTTTGCATGAAGATCACCAGCGTCGCTGCGGTCGCTCTGGCCCTCGCGATTTCGACGTCCGCGCAGGCCAACCGTCGCTCGTTCGATGGCTCGTCGGACTACCAGAGCAACGGCGTGTTCGGGCTCGGCATCGAGCTCGGCGAGCCGGATGGCTTGAACGGCAAGCTGTTCGTCAACCCGAGCCAGGCGATCGATTTCGGCATCGGCGCGATCTACGGCACGTACTACGGCGGCAACTCGGGCCTGCACTTGTACGCCGACTATCTGTGGCACCCCAAGCAGCTCGTGCTCACCGAGGCGTTCAAGCTGCCGTTCTACATCGGCGTCGGCGGCCGGCTGTGGACGTTCGATTACAACTGCAACGGCAACAACATCTGCGCGGGCGCCGACATCTTCGGCATCCGGGTACCCATCGGCATCACGTTCGATCTCAACAAGCTACCGCTCGATATCTTCGCGCAGTTCGTGCCGACGCTGGACTTCTATCACAACTACAACAACCGCTCGGTCTACCTCGATGTCGACTTCTCCGTCGGCATTCGGTTCTGGTTCACCTGATCAGCGAGCGGTCTCGATCCACAGCGGCACGATCACGCCCTGGGTCGCCGCTACTTCGATATCGCTGCGTCGGACCTCGATCTGCGCGCGATCTCCGACGCTGTAGTACGCGCTGACGACGTAGTTGCCGGGCTTGATCGGCGCGAACCGATAGCGCCCCTGGTCGTCGCTCACGGCTTGCAGTGTCTCGTCGGTCGGCTTCGCATCGGTCACCGTGACCGTGATGACCGCACCTTCGATCCGGGTGTGGCTCGAGCGAACGTTGACCGTGCCTTCGATCCGCGCCTGATGATCCTTCGGCGTGAAGTGCACGATCTCGGAGTCTTTCGGGTCGCCGAAATCGACGACGACCGGATCGGGCTTGCCGAGATCGAAGTCGAGATCGACGATCGTCGGATCACCGGCCGCGAGCTCGATGTTCTCGACGCTCACCTGCTGGCCCGCGAAGTTCGCACTCACACTGTACTTGCCGGGTGCGAGGTGCGGTTGTTGATAGCGGCCGTCGATCGCGGTCAGCGTCTTGATCGGCACGACCTGACCCTGCGGGCGAATGTTGAGCTGCACCTTCGCGATCACGTCGCCCGAAGCGTGATCGCGCGCGAGCCCGGCGATCGAGCCATTGGTTGGCCTCGGCGCGGCGCCATGCGGGGTGCTCGCGCAGGCCGCACACAGGACGAGCAGGTACCTCACACGACGAGCATACGCACATGGCCAGCGGAGCCAAGGATCGGTTCACTGGCAGCGTCAAATCTCGGATGGCCTCGAGATGACCTCCGCGATGGTGCACGCCTCAGCCCGTGTCGCACTCGTGTCGCGGCGATCCAGTAGACTGGACGGCATGTTACGAGCCGCGCTTCTCGGAGCCATGTCGTTCGCCGTGCTGTCGGCCTGTGGGTCGAAGAGCGAGGCGCCCGCGGCGCAGCCCGGTGCGGTCGCCGGCACGGTGCTCGAAGTCACCGGCGAGGTGAAGGTCGGCACCAGGGTGCTCGTGGTCGGGAGCAGCGTGAAGACCGACGATGTTATCGACACCGGCGCGATGGGCAGCGTCGTGATCGAGCTCGCGCACAATCAAGCGCGATGGGAGCTCGGCCCGAACAACAAGAAGAAGCCGACCGAGTCGCTCGCGTGGACGGCGGCGAAGGCCGAAGGCTCGCCGGCTCTGATCGCAGAGCAAACGTCGGCGGCAGGCCGCCCGGCGGAACGCTCGGCGGCGGACAGCACGAGCAGCGCGGCCAAGTCCGCACCGCTCGCGCCGCCGTCACCCACGTCACCCGCGGCACCTGCGGAGGCGCCGACTGCGCAGCCACACGCGTCGTCGCCGCCGCGTGGCGGGCCGGCAGCGGCGGTGGCCGCACCGCCGGCCACCCAGGCGCCGAGCGCCGCAGGCGGCGGCATTCACAGCGCGTATGCGACCCCGTCCCCCGGCGCGGCCTCGACCGGCGCGGACTCGTCCGGTGCGGTCGGTGCGACCGATGCGACCGACGACAAGCGCAGCGAGGGTGCAGCCGTCGACAAGGGCACTCCGGCGATCGATCCGCTGCAATCACTCGCGAGCTGCCTGCGTACCGGCTCCACGATCACCCTCGAGATTCACGTTGCGAACCACGTGCCCGCGGTGTCGTTCGTCGGTGCAGTCGACAAGACCGTGCAGGCATGCATCACGATCGCGGCGAAGAAGCTCGTGCTCTCCGCCGAGTCCGGCGACATGCAGGTCTCGCTCACGAAGTGAGCTTGATCGCGTCGCCCGCCAGGCCGAGCTCTGTGCACAGCGCGGCGAGCTTGGCCTGATCGGGGCCGCGCCACACGAGCCCGTCGACGCTGCACGGGATCGGGCAATCGAGGCGAAGCGTCGCGAGCTGCTTGTAGAGCATCGCGTCCGCGCGCGCCTCGCGCAGGGATGCGGCGAGTCGATCCGCGCCGCGCAGGTCGACGCCCCACGTCGCGGGATCATCGGGAATCGCTTCGATCGCCTTCCACTTCATCAAGACCTTCGCGGCCGACTTGTTGCCCCAGCCCTTGATGCCCGGGATGCCATCGGCGGTATCGCCGACGAGCCCGAGCCAGTCCGCGATCGATCCGGGGAGGACGCCGTGCTTCGCGATCACGCCTGCCTCGTCGAGGATCTCGTCCTTCCAGCGATCCCAGCGCACGACGCGCGTGCCGATCACGCACTGGCACATGTCTTTATCGACTGCGGCGATGCGCACCTGCGTCACGCGCTCGTCCAGCGCGCAGCGGGCGGCGGCGGTCGCGATCGCATCGTCCGCTTCGAAATCGATCATCGGCCACACGACGAGCCCTAGCGCTTCGGCCGCGCGTTCCGCGAGCGGAAACTGCGCGAACAACCGCGGGTCGATGCCTTCGCCGGTCTTGTAGCCTTCGAACAGCTGGTTGCGAAAGGACTCGATCACGTGATCGAACGCGACGCCGCCGTGGGTGAGCTTGCCGGAGCGCAGGACGGTCGCGAGGCTGCGCAGGAACGTGCGGCTCGCGCCGACTTCCTTGCCCTCGTGTTGCGCCGGTGGTGCGCCGAACCACGCGCGGAACAACTCGTAGGTGCCGTCGAACAGATGGATCTGCACTCGCCGATCCGTATACAACGTACGCGTGGCCGACGTGCGCGCGATGTTGCTAGTCCTCGCGGCGTGCAGTCCGCCCGCCGGGAGCCGCATGCACACCACCGAAGCCACGAAGCCGTCTCCGCTCGCCGCCGATGCCGTCGCGGGGGCGACCGATGCGGCGCTGCGGGGCATCCTCGCCGATCACTGGGAGTACCTGATGAAGTGGTCGCCGACGTATGCGACCACGCTCGGCGATCATCGCTACGACGCCGTGCTCGCGCCGCGCGACGAGCGCGCGATCATGCGTGCGCGTGGTGAACGCGACGTGCTGATCGCGCGCCTCGCGGCGCTCGATGTCGGCACCCTGGGTGCGATCGATCAGGTCACGTACAAGTTGTTGCGCGGCCAGCTCGAAGCCGATCGGGGCAGCGATATCTGTCGCTCGTACGAGTGGACGGTCGATGTCTACACCGCGAGCCCGCTCAACGAGCTGAGCTACCTCGTCGAGTCGCACCACGTGAACACTCCCGGCGACGCCGAGAACCTGCTCGCTCGGCTCGACCAGGGTGCGAAGCTCGTCGACGACACGATCGCGAATCTGCGCATCGGCCTGGCCGCGAACCGCGTCGCTTCCAAGGAGAAGCTCGTGCGCGCGATCAAGCAGCTCGACGACGAGCTCGCGAAGCCGCTCGATGGCTGGTCGATCGCGACCCCGAAGTGGACCGCCTCACCCCTCCCCGATCCGTGGCCGCCAGGCACGCGGGACCGCTCGAACGCACGGCTGCGCACGATCGTGGCGCAGCAGCTCATCCCCGCGATCGTACGCCTGCGCGATTTCTATCGCGACGAGCTCTTGCCGCACGGCCGCACTGGCGCGGAAGGGCTCGCGAGCTTGCCCGATGGAGATGCGTGCTACCGCGCCTCGATCCTCGTGCAGGTCGGGATCGCGATGACGCCGGCCGAGCTCCACGCGCTCGGGCAACAAGAGATCGCGCGCACCGATCGCGAGCTCGCGGAGCTCGGCAAGCAAGTCTTCGGCACGTCCGATCTTGCTGGCGTGATCGCGAGGCTGCGGACCGACAAGTCGCTGTACTTCACCACGCGCGAACAGATCCTCGAGGCCGCACAGACCTACCTCGATGCGGCGAAGGCGGCGATCCCGCGGTTCTTCTCGGTGCTACCGAAAACCGATTGCGTGATGCGCGAGATCCCCGCGTACGAGGCGCCGTACTCGACGGTCGCCTACTACCGCCAGCCCCACTACGATGGTTCGAAGCCGGGCGAGTACTACGTCAACACGTACAAGCCCGAGACCCGCGCGCGGTACGAGATGGAAGCGCTGACCTGGCACGAATCGATTCCGGGACATCACCTCCAGATCGCGATCGCGCAGGAGCTCGGCGCACTCCCCGCGTTTCGCAAGCTCGATGGCTCGACCGCGTACGTCGAGGGCTGGGCGCTCTACACCGAGCGGCTCGCCGAGGAGATGGGCCTGTACACCGGCGATCTCGATCGGCTCGGCAAGCTCAGCTTCGATGCGTGGCGCGGCGCGCGCCTCGTCGTCGATACCGGCATCCATGCGCTCGGCTGGACCCGCGCGCAAGCCGAAGCGTTCATGCGCGAGCACACCGCGCTGACCGAGATCAACATCTCCAACGAGGTCGACCGCTACATCGGATGGCCCGCGCAGGCGCTCGCGTACAAGGTCGGCCAGCTCGAGATGCTGAGGTTGCGCGCCCATGCCGAAGCGGCGCTCGGCGCGACCTTCGATCTCAAGGAATTCCACCGCGTCGTGCTCGGCTCCGGCGCGGTGACGCTGCCGGTGCTCGCGGAGCTCGTCGAGGCGTGGATCGCGAGCGCGACGTAAGCGCTACTTCATCCCGAGTTGCTTCCACAGGAACGCGTACTCGAGCGTCGAGAGGTACGCGCGCTGACCGTTATCGGCCGCGCCGGCGTGACCACCCTCGGTGTTCTCGTAGAACAGCACGTCGTGTTTCTGCTCGATCATGCGCGCCGCCATCTTGCGCGCGTGACCGGGATGGACGCGGTCGTCGCGGGTCGAGGTCGTGAACAGGACCGGCGGGTACTTGGTGCCGGCGTGCACGTTCTGGTACGGCGAGTACTTCGCGATCGCGGCCCACTCCTCGGGCACGGCCGGATCACCGTACTCGTCCATCCACGATGCGCCTGCGAGCAGCTTGTTGTAGCGCTTCATGTCGAGCAGCGGTGCCGAGCACACGACCGCACCGAACAACTCGGGGCGCTCGGTCATCATCACGCCGACGAGCAGGCCACCGTTCGATCCACCCTTGATCGCGAGCTTCGCGGGGCTCGTGACCTTGCGCGCGATGAGGTCCTCGGCGACCGCGGCAAAGTCTTCGTAGACCCGCTGACGGTTGAGCTTCGTCGCGGCGGTGTGCCACGCGGGACCGTACTCGCCACCGCCGCGCAGGTTCGGCATCACGTACGTGCCGCCGCGATCGAACCACTCGATGCCGAGCGCGCCGCTGTAGAACGGCGTCTCCGAGATCTCGAAGCCCCCGTAGCCTTCGATCAGGGTCGGCGTCGTGCCGTCGAGCGGCGCGTTCTGCTTGCCGATCTGGAAGTAGGGGATGCGCGTGCCGTCCTTGCTCGAGACGAAGTGCTGCGTGACCTCGAGGCCGCTCGCATCGAACCGCGCCTTCGCGTGCTTCATCTCCTGCTTCTTGCCGTGCTTGACGAGCGAGAACGTCGACGGCGTCAGGAAGCCTTCTTCGGTGAGCCAGTAGTCGTCGTTCTCCTCGTCGTCCCATGCGGCCAGGCCGAGCGTGACACCAGGGATGGTCGCGAGCTTCGTCGACTTCCACTTGATCGCCTTGCCCGAGCCCGTGTGGCTCCAGACGCTGAGGCCGTCTTTGACGTCCTCGAGCGTATGGAGGTACAGCTTTGTCTTGGTCGTCGTCGTGTCACTGAGCGACATCGTCGGCGTGGGCGTGAACAACGGGGTGAACGCCCGGCCCCCAGCGAGGTAGTCCTTCATGTCGATCGCGAGCAGTGAGCCGGCGGGCCAGGTCGTCGAGCCCAGGATCCAGGGCTTGCGCGGAGCGAACAGCAGCTGGCCGTCCCAGATCGAGACACTCACGTCATCGGGCTTGTCGAGCTTCGCGGTCGCCTTGCCGTCCCACAGGTACGTCTCGTCGGAAAAGAACGTCACGCCGCGCGAGACGACGTCGTAGGTCTTGCCGTGATCCCACTGGCGACCCGCGCTGACCGAGACATCCGTCGGTTTGCCTTCGTACACCGTCGTCGCCGCGCTGATCGGCGTGCCGCGCTTCCACTCCTTCGCGATCCGCGGATAGCCGGAGTCCGTCATCGAGCCCGGACCGAAATCGGTGCCGACGTAGACGGTGTTGTCGTCCTTCCACCCGATGCTGTGCTTGCCTTCTGGAAGTGTGAAGCCGTTCGCCACGAACTGCTTCTCGGGCAGATCGAACTCGCGGATCACGGTCGAATCACCGCCCGCGCGCGAGAGGTGGACGAGGCACTTCTCGTACCTCGGATACAGGCAGGTCATGCCGTGCCAGACCCACGTCGCGGACTCGGCCTTGTTCAGCGCATCGATGTCGATGACCGTCTCCCATTTGGGCGACTCCTTTGCGTACTCCGCGAGCGTGGTGCGGCGATAGACGCCGCGCACGTGCTCGTCGTCCTGCCAGAAGTTGTAGAGCCACGCTCCCTGCTTGCCGACGTACGGAATCTTGTCCTTCGCGTCGAGCAGCGCGCGGACCTTGGTCTGCGTCTCGACAAAGCCGGGCACCGCTTCGAGGCCCTTGGCCGTGCCGTTCTGCGCCTTCGCCCACGCGAGCGACTTGGCATCCTCGATGTTCTCGAGCCAAAGGTACGGATCCTCGGCGCGCAGCGGCGCCGGCGCCGGCGCCGGTGCGGCTGCGACCGGTACCGCCGCAGCCGCGGGTGCCGGAGCAGGACCAGCAGGAGGTGTGCTCGACGAGCCACACCCGAGGACGGCAACCAAGAAGAACGCGCGCTTCATCGTGGGTAGGACACTGTCACGCACCGAGGCGTTCCAACAGTGCCGATAGCTCGGATCGGTCGAGTCGGACGTGACGCTAAGCCGCGGCTCGCCGCAGCTTAGCGTACCAGCTGGCGCAGGTGCCACGCTTGGAGCTCGGTCGCCTCGAGGGCCTTGCGGCCGTCGATCGCGAGGCGACGCGTGCCGTACGCGCTGACGATGACCATCATCGTCATGAAGCTCAAGAACGTGATGATCGCCAGGGTCGAGTTCATCGTGAAGTAGTCGGTGTGGATCCGGAGATCACCGCCAATGGTCGAGAGCTGCGTTGGCCAACCGGCGACGAGCTGTTCACACACGAACGGGATCAACATCGCCACGCTCGTGATCGCAATCACCTTGTGAAGGCTCAAGCGAAGATCGCTCGAGAACATCATGACGGTCACGATCGTCATGCCGGGCGCGAGGATCAGCGGCGTGAAGTTGATGGCCCCGACCATGATGAGCAGGCCATTGAGGCAGAGCGACATGTACATCTCGATCCCGCTGGCCTTCTTGTGCGCGAGCACGAAGATACAACCGGCGAGGTTCGTCAGGTTGACCACGACATAGATCGCGATCCCGAGCCCGCCGTGGAACCCCAGCCACATGAGCAGCGGTACCAACAAAAGGTTGATCGTGTAGGTCGGCCAGAACATCTTCGCCTTCAACCGCCCACCCTGATCGTCGAGCTCGGCGAAGCGCTGGAGGACCTCCGGGGGGAGGACCTTCGGAGGCTGCAGCATCAAGCGGCCGAGCAAGTCCGCCGCGCCCGATGTGGGGTCGAGCGCGAGCGCGCGACCTGCCTCGCGCATCGCGAGCGCGTGGCTCTCCGTGGAGTCGATCTCCGCGGCAACTCGCGCTGCCGCGAGGTGAGCGACCGCGAGCCGCGTGCGTTGCGCCAGATCGCGATCGCCATCGAGAAATTGCTCGATCCGATCGGCGAGCGCGCGCGCGCTCGGTCGTTGCGCGAGTGGGCCGACCGCGGCGACGACGATCGCATCGAGCTCCGGCGCGATGTCGCGATCCGGACAACGGACCGAAGGCCGCGGCTCGAAGTCATCGAGCACCGCGAACACCGAGCCGCGTGACACGAGCGGCGTGCCGGCGAGGATCTCGAACAGGATGGCACCGAGCGCGAAGATGTCTGCGCCGGTCTCGATCGGCTCGCCACGCACGAGCTCTGGCGCGATGAAGCCCGGCGTCCCGAGCAACGAGCCGACCTGCGTGAGCTCGGTCAGCTCGGTCAGCTCGCCACCGGTCGCGGCCGCGATCATCGGATCGGACTCGCCGAGCACGCGTGCGATCCCCCAATCGAGCACGTAGACCTCGCCGTAGTCGCCGAGCATGATGTTCGCGGGCTTCAAGTCGCGGTGGATCACGTTGCGGCTGTGCGCGAGCTCGATCGCGAGGCAGACATCGGCGAACGCACGCAGCAGCTTTTGGCGCGTGTAGCGCGGATCGTTCGTGTGGCGCGCGAGGGCGTCGCCGAGCGTGGTGCCGACGAGCCGCTTCATCACGAAGAACGGTCGGCCCTCGCTATCGTTCGCGAGCTCGTGGACCGGCACGATCGCGGGATGATCGAGCCGGCCCTGGACCTTGGCCTCGCGCAGAAAGCGCGCGACCGCCGGGGCGCTCGGCTCGAGCAGCATCCGCTTGATCGCGACCTCGCGATCGATCTGGCTATCCGTCGCGAGAAACACCTCGCCCATGCCACCGGCACCGAGCGAGCCGGAGATCCGGTAGCGCGCGGGCAGCTTGCCGCCGCCCGTGTGCACGTCGCCGGTGTGCTCGGTCGCCGCGATGGTCTGATCGGTCGCGCTGTCCGCCATGGCCCAGCGTCGCCGAAGCCGACGGCGTGCGCCAGCGAACTAACTAAGGAGCGACGTGCGCGAGGTCGGCGTCGATCGAGGCTTCCAGCTTCGTCCCGTCCGCGAACTCGGCCCACAACGAAGCGACGACGTGCTTGGTCGTGCAGTCCGCGATATCGAGCTCGCCGGCCGTCGCACCCTTCTGGTCGAGCTCGATCGCGACGTGATCGTGATCTCCGATCACCTGCTGAGCGTGGGCGTAGCAGCGCGTGATCACGACGTGGATGCGCGGCCCGAGCTCGAGCACGACGAGCTTGCCGTCGAACGTCGCCTTCGTGATGTGCGCCTTCCAGTCTGGATCCTTGCTGTCCCGGCCGTGCTCCGCGAACACCTCGTTCTTGCCGGGGTGGCCCGCGCACGCGACGAGCAACGTCAAGATGAGCCACTTCATGGACTGTTCGCTTCCTTCAGGTACTTGTTGATCGAGGCTTCGACCCGACCACCGTTCGCGAACCGCGCCCACATCGTGGCCTTGAGGTGCTGCGGCGAGCAGTCCTGGATCTCGAGCGCGCCTTCGATCGCGACCACTTCGGTGCCGTCTTCTTCGGCCGCGACGCGCGCATCGTTCGATGCGATGCCGATCCTCGTCTTCGCATCCTTGAAGCACGTCGTCGTCGTGAGCTGGGTGTGCGAGCCGAGGTCGACCGTGACGAGCCCGGCCGCGCTGTACGAGGCTTCGCCGATCGGGCCGTGCCACGAATGGTTCGGGAGCCGACCCATCACGGTGTTCGGCTTCGGTTCCGCGCAGCCGAGCAGCCCGATCAAACAGATCAAGAGGACAGCCCGACACGTCGTCGAGCCGTCAAGCAGTGGTCGGAGCCGAGAGTGAAATCGCGACACGTGGCAGGACGATCATCGTAGATCACGCAGCCGTAGCGTGTCGCGTGACCGGTACCATCGTCGATGCCGCCGCCGAGCGCAGCGCAGCGGTTACCGTCGCGAAGCACCTCGAGATAGGTGGTCCGATCGACTACATAGCTCGGCTGCTTCTTGATCACGGGATCGCGACGCTTGACCTCGACGGAGTGATACGCCTCGCGGCAACACGCACCACAGGTCTGGCAATCGAGCGCCTCCTCGAACCGCTCGCAGCTCGGCCACGTCGGGTCGATCGTGCCGGCAACCTGGCGACACCGGCTGCGCGAGCCGCGCTCGAACCGCCACGCGCACGTCCCACACGTCGCCTCGGGGTTCGTCCCTCCGAACACGCCGGTCGGATGGCGTGCTGGCACCGGCTCCACGTGCTGCCACAGTGTGCCGGGCTCAGCGAACGGCGCGCTCGCGTGGGCGATCTGAGCACTCGCGGCGAGCGCGTCGCTCATCGCGGGCCCCCACGGCAACTGATCGACC
>JAYWCI010000187.1:0-29860 GCA_043780895.1 Kofleriaceae bacterium
ACGGCGAAGGTCGTCATTGCTGTGACGCGCTCTGTTGCCGTACGTGAAGCGGTAGCTTCAGGGCTCGACGCTGCCGGACGAGCAGCCGGTTGCCGGCCGGGGCATGCCCCGCTGATCGGTCGCCGGGCACATCACGCCGGCACCGTGCGCGGGACCGGTCGTCGCCGGCACGATCGTCAGACTCGCACCGCCGTGATCGCCGAGGTCACCGAGCATCGGATCGGCGAACGTGGTCGTCGGTGTGCACTTGGCATCGGCCGCGGTCCCGACGACGTGCGTCGCAGGAAACTGCAGGTTGCCATCGCCGGTGCCGTTGACCTGGCACTGCATCGGCGCGCCGGGGTTCTTCGCGGTGTTGTTGACGAACAGGTTGCTTATCAAGGTCAGCGTCGGGTTGCCGCCGATCGCCGCACCGAAGTACGGGTCGCCGCCGTCCGCGTGATTTGCCGAGAACGTGGAGAACGCGATCGTGCCGTCGCCACCGAAGAGGTCGACCGCGCCGCCGAGCCCGGCGGTCGCCGAATTGCCGCTGAAGGTCAGGTTCAAGAACGAGAACGTGGTGCCGTCGGCCTGGATCGCGCCGGCGCCCTTGGCCGCGGTGTTGTTCGAGAACGTCGAGGCCAGAACATCTAGCTGGCTGTTGTGGAAGTACATCGCCGCGGCTTCGTCGCCGGTGTTGCTCTCGAACGTGCAGCGATCGATCGTGGTGGTCTGGCGCGCAGCATCGGGCGTGCGGCCGAGGGCGCCGCCGAGCGCGCCGAGGCCTGCTTTGTTGTTCGTGAACTTCACGCCGCAGAACGTGTGCGTGGTGTCGTCACCGCCGTCGATGCCGATCGCGCCCGCGTTGCCGCCGGAGCCGGTCTGATGCTGGCCGTTCGTCGCGAGGACACTGCACATCGACGCGTCATCGCCATTCGCGCCATTGCCGGTCGCGGTGTTGCCAGCGAACACCGAGTCGTAGACATCGAGCTGGCTGTTGAGCGAGTTGATCGCGCCGCCACTCGAGCCTTGGTTGCCCTGGAAGACGCTGTTCGCGATCACCGCGCGGCTCACGCCGAGTAAGGCGATCGCGCCACCGCCGACATCGGGGCCGAGCTTCTCGGCAGAGTTGGACAGAAACTGCGTATCGATCACGACGAGCTCTCCATCGCGGAAGTAGAGCGCGCCGCCGTAGCCGTCGTAGTAGCCCTGCGAACAGGGGGAGGGCGCCTGCGCGTACTTCATCGTGCCGTGCGAGTGGCCGTGCGCGAACGTGAGGTGCTGCAGCGTCAACACCGAGTGGTTCACGCGGTAGTCGGGGTGCACGAACGACATGATCTGCACGGCATCGCCACCGTCGAGCGTGATGTTGTTGCCACCGTCGATCGTGGTGTCGACGTTGGTGCGGACGTTCAAGGTCGTCGTGATCGCGATCGTCTTCGCGCCACCGCACGCGAACGTGATCGTGCCGCCGGCCGCGAGTGCGGTGACCAGCGCCGCCTGTGTACACGAATCGGCCGTGCCGGTCCCGACGACTCGATCCGGCGTCGAGGTATCGACCGCGGTGACCGGTGCGCCGCACGTGGTCCCCGGTGGCGTGATCGGATTGGCGTCGATCGTGGTACCACCGTCACCGGTCGCACCGTCGTCGCCGCCGCACGCAGCTAGAGCCAACGCGAACGCCAGGTGGCGCGAAATCTCCATCCCCTAACCTTAGAGCTTCGGCGCGGCGAGCGCGAGATCCGTGGCGAGCTCGAGATCCAGCGCCCCACCCCCCTCGCGGCGTTGCGCGTACACTGCGGCAAAGTCGCTCGGCAGGCGCAGGGACCAGTTCGCCGTGTGATCGATCACGCCGGGACTATTGAAGCGCTCGTGACAGCCGAACAGGTCGGCGAAGAAGATCGAGACATTCTCGGCGCGGCACGCGAACAGCTCGGCGAGCATCGCGTTCGCGAGGAAGCCCGGATCCGCCAGGCGCCACGGGCGCGCGAGCCCGAGCCGCTGTGCGAGATGGCGGCCCCAGGCATCGCGCGTCGCGGTCGGCCACGCGCGGATCAGCTCGAAGATCGGCGCGGTGTCGTGATTGCCGAGCATCACCCAATCGGCGCGCTCTGCATTCTCCATGCGATAGCCATCGCTCGGATCGTTGAGGTTCGCCTTCTGCGCGACGCGCCAGCGGCCACAGCCATAGGCGGCGAGCACGGCGCCGAGCGGGAGCGGCATCGTCGAAAGCACTTCGAAGCTCAGGTCGCCAGCGCTACGCCCGTGCGCTTCGGCCGCGGCGACGAGCGGGCGCAGCTTCGCGGCATACGCGCGCGCTTGATCCTCGGTGAGCCCGCGCACCCAACCATCCGCATACCGCGGCTGCGCCGGATCGAGTTGCTCGGTACCGACGAGCGCGTAAGGCGCGAGCTCCGCGAGATCCGGGGATTCGAACAGCCGCGCACCATCGCGCACTGCCTGGCCGTCGTCGCCGGTCTCGGTCTTGTAGACCCACGGACAGATCAAGCCGTGCGGGTGATCGATCCGCATCGAGTCGTACTCGGCAAAGGCTTTGTGCGAGCGGGCTCGCAGGAGCTCGCCAGCTCGCCCGATCGTCTGCTCGGGATCGAGCACGGGATAGCCCCACGGCTGGCCGGCCGGGTTCGTGCGGCTCGGCGGAGCGCCCATCCGATAACCTTGCAAGAAAGCGGCGCTGTACGCCCATGCATCGGCATCCGCGTAGCCGACGGCGAGGTCGCCGTACAAGGTCAGGCCGAGCTCCTCGGCATGCCGCCGCACACGCGCGTGCTCGCGATGCGCCAGGAACTGCCCGAAGTTGTAGCGATCGATCGCGGTCGCGTGGAGCTCGACCAAGGCCGAGACCCGTGGCCCGATCGAGCTCGCGGCAATCGCCTCGAGCTGCGTTACCGCATTCGCGCGGCTCGCGAGGACGGCGTCCGTCGGTGCGGCGAGCTGATCGAAGAACGAGATCGCACGGCCGAGGTTCGCAGCAACGTGGCGATCGAACGGCGAGCTCGCCTTCCACAGATCGCGCTCTGCCGCCGGCCAATCGCGATGCGCGGCTCGACCGTGCACGGTGGCGATCGCGGCGTACAGCGCATCGCTCGCCAACCACGCGCCATGGTCCGCGCGAAACGTGTCGAGCTCTTCCTGGAGATCCGGGCGGGCACCCCTGGCCATCGCGACGTGTGCCGCCGCCACCAACGCGTGGCTCGCGTCGTACGCGTGCACGTGGTTCGTCGCGCCGCTCCACCGCACCTGTGCGATCTCCTCCTCTCCGACCAACCCGGCATAGCCCTCGAGGCTGATCGTCGCGAGGTTGCGCGAGAAGATCGTCGCGTCGTATGGCGAGGGGTTGTCGCGCGAGGTCTGACCCGGCGGTCCGAGCTGCAGGCCGGTAAACCCGAGCTCCTTCGCGAAGCTCATGAACCGACCCGCGGCCTTCGTCGCCGGCGAGCCGCGCCCGAGATCCTCGTCGGGATCCGAAGGAAAGCTCACGTCGTGGATCGCCAGCAGCAGCCGGCGTACGCCGAGCTGGTCGAGCTTGTCCGCGAGCGCCACGCGACCAGGCTATCTCACTATTCGCTACTTCCGGGCGCGTCGCTGCGCGCGACCGCTTGGGTACTTGCCGGTACCGAAGGGGTCAGCGTCGTCTCGAGGTCCGCGAGCTTCTGGGGGCTGCCGTCACCCTTGAGCTTCTTCACGATGTCGAGCGCAGCGGCCACGCTCTCGCGCTGGCCATCGAGGAGCTTGCCGAGGGCCTTCTTCTGGCCGGCGACCTTCTCGTACGAGTCCTTCGAGTTTTCGGCGGTCGGTGCGGACGCGCGATAATCGAACGCGGTCAGGGCATCGGTGCGAAGCAGATCGAGCGCCCTGGTCACCTGGTTCTGGGTGGCGGCATCGGCCTCGGCAAGCACGGTCGCTTGCAGGCCATTCGGGCCACTGACATAGACATTGCCGAGCGCGCCGAAGCCCGACGGATCCGGGAGGTCTTCGATCACCATCGTCGGGCGCGTCGTCGCCGGGAAGTCGCTCGGATAGACCGCGAACACGAGCGCGCCGTCGCTGCGGGCGCGTACCGAGGCGGTCAGCGAGCCGAACGCGAAGAACGGCGGGTCGCTCTGGTTCGCGGCGTTGATCAAGCGCGAGCGCGCGGCGACATCGAGCTCGAGCGGGGCATCGCCGTGTTTCGGCGAGCGCTTCAGCGTGGTCATCATGTCGCGAACCTGATCGATCGCGACGACGACGTTCAGCGCACTCGCGCCGCTGTAGTGCGCGTGGAAGATGCCGACGAGCTCCCACTCGCCGGTCTTGCACGACAGCGCCAGCACCGGCGAGCCCGAGCCACCATGTGTGAGCAGCGCATCGACCACGAAGTCGTCGTGGTTCCACGTGCCGAAGTCATCGTGGTCGTACGCCGAGACGACCTTGCCGACGTTCGTCGCGTTGAACGCACCGAGCGGATAGCCCTTCACCTCGACCGCGATCCGCGCGGTGACGGCGGCGGAGTGACCGATCTTCCACGGCATGATCGTGAGCTTGGTCTTCGCCCGGAGGATCGCGACATCCATCGTCGGATCGACCACGACCTTCGTGAGCGCCACGTCATCGGCCGCGTAGTCGTCTTGATCGTTGTCGACGATGCGCAGTGAATCGGAAACACGCCGGCAACCTTGGGGCACGCCATCGACGGCATTCGCGGCATCGGTGACCGCCGGCCAGTCGGAGACGTGCTGGTTCGTGATGAGGAGCGTGTCTTCCCCTCTGGGGCCGTCCTTGCGAAACGCGAAGGCGGTGCCATAGGCGGTCGCGCTGACGCGAGACGTCTTCAGCTTCGCGTCCGAGCCGTACGACACGCATTCGTAGACCGCCGAGGTCCGCACGGCGTACGAGTAGGATGGTGTGCGCACTTCGAGGTCGCGCGCTCCGGGCGACAGCGCCGTGAGGTCTTCCGCGTAATCTCCGACGCAGCGGCCTGCGGCAGAGGCAGGTTGGCTCGCAACGATGCAAGCAACGCCAGCAACGGACAGTGCGGCGAAGAACAACCTCATTACTGAAGAAGACGGCCACTTCACCCGCGTGTTCACGCGCAAGTGGTTTGTAAGGACGGATCCGATCGCGCATTTCTTCGCGCGGATGCGAGTCCTACAAGCATGACCAAACTTCTCGTACGCTTGCCTCTGTTCGCCGCCTGCCACGAGCGCGTGATTGCCATTTAGCCTGCCGACACGACCAACACCCCGTCCAAGCGCTCCAGAAGCAGGGCGTCTCGCCACAGGACATGAAGCTATCGTTGCTGTCGCTCGGGCCGGTGTACGAGCAGAACCTCTACCCGCTGAAGATCCATACCTACCGCGCCCAGATCACGGTGCGCGCGACGACGCGCGACTTCGCGAAGCTCGGCCCGCTGATGGAGCACGGCGCCGAGTCCGGTGCGACGGAGATGGGCAACTTTCGCCGCAGTGACATGCCGGAGCTCAAGAAGAAGGTGCGCGACATGGCGCTCGCCGCGGCGAAAGCAAAAGCCAAGCTGACGGCGAGTGCGCTCGGGATCGAGGTCGGTCGCGTCGTCGCGGTGAGTGAATCGGCGGGTAGCTCGATGTGGAACCGCGAGTGCTTTCCGCAGAACGTCGAGACGATGAACAACGCCAGTGGCCCGAGCCTCGGAGGCACGCGGCAACCGCTCTCGCTCGAAGTTTCGATCGGCTATCAACTCAGCCCCGAGGGCCAAACTGCCTCCGTTGTTTCGCGTATCGTGAGCGGCGATGGCGGTGGATCCAGGATTTCTCGCGAACATTTCGCTGTTCCAATCCTTCGACGACGACGAGCGGGCGCTGCTCGCCGCCTCGATGGCGGAACGAACGGTGAAGGCCGGCGACGTGTTGTTCAAGACCGGCGACCCGGGCGACTCGATGTTCATCGTCCGCACCGGCTCGGTCGAGCTGTTCGTGAAGGACAAGGCCGGCCAGAAGATCGTGCTGCACGTCGCCGAGCCGGGCGAGTTCTTCGGCGAGCTCTCGCTGCTCGATGGCGGATCGCGCACCGCGACCGGTTGCGTGCTCGGCGAGGGCGATCTGTGGATCCTCGATCGCGAGGATCTCCAGCAGCTGTTCCGTAAGCGCCCTGACGCGGCGCTCGACATGCTCGCGGCGATGGGCCGCATGACGCGCAAGGCGAACGCGCTGTTGCAAGCGCGCGTGTCGCGCAACGTCAACGAAGAGGTCCAGGTCGATCGCGGCAACCTCGTGATGCGGACCGCCGATATCGTCGCGGACTTCTCCGGCAGCATCACGTTCCTCGTGATCCACGTGATGTTGTTCGCGGTGTGGCTCGGCTTTAACTCGACGCCGTTCGCGTTCGATCCGTTCCCGTACAACTTGCTGACGATGACGGTGTCGCTCGAGGCGATCATCCTCTCGACGCTGCTGTTGTTCAGCGGCAATCGCTCGGCGGCGCGCGACCGGATCCGCAGCGACATCGAGTACGAGGTGAACCTCAAGGCCGAGCTCGAGGTCGCGCACCTCCACGAGAAGTCCGATTCGATGCACGAAGAGATGCTCGAGCGGTTCTCTCGGATCGAGAAGGCGCTGAACATCACGCGTACGTCGAAGCCCATCCCGATCGTCGAGCCGGCCAAGCCTGCCTGAGACACCCTGCGACGATGGGCGAGTACGCTGGTAGCTGAAAAATCCGCGGTATATGGTGCGCCGCATGCGCACGTTCTTGTTGCTGTTCGTCGTTGCTTGTTCAGCTGCCCACGCGGATCCGCACGACAAGGGGCGGATGCAGATGGCGCCTGCGCCGATGACGCTCGCGCAGTCCGGCATCGTCGCGGGCTGGCTCGACAGGACCGCGGATCCTTGCACCGACTTCTTCCAGTACGCGTGCGGTGGGTTCACCAAGAACGCGGAGATTCCGGCGGACCGATCGAGCTGGGGCACGATCCCGATGGTCGTCAAGGAGAGCGAAGAGTTTCAGAAGAAGACGCTCGAGGAAGCCGCCAAGACGAGCTCACGCGATCCCGTGACGCAGAAGCTCGGCTCGTACTACGCGGCGTGCATGGATGAAGAGGCGATCGAGAAGGCCGGCATCACGCCGATCCAGACGCTGCTCGCGAGCGCAGCGGCGATCAAGACGGCCGATGACGTGCAGTCCGCGATCACGTTCCTTCACACCGAAGGCGTATTCCCATTCTTCGCGGCTGGTCCGGCCCAGGACTTTGCCGATGCAACGAAGGTGATCGCGTCGTTCGATCAAGCGGGCCTGGGGCTGCCCGAGCGCAAGTACTACCTCCAGAACAGCGACACGATCCCGAAGACGCGCAAGGCGTACCAGGCGCATCAATCCCGCATGTTCCAGCTGCTCGGGCTCGATCCGAAAAAAGCGAAGATCGCGGGCGACAACGCGTTCAAGATCGAGACTGCGATCGCGAAGCTCCAGCAAGACGATGTCACGCGTCGCGATCCGCACGCCGTGTATCACCGGGTCGAGCGCGCGGGTCTCGAGAAGGCGGCCCCGACGTTCCCCTGGGGCGCCTACCTCGCGAAGAACGGCATCGGCTCGGTCACCCAGATCACGGTCAACGATCCGAAGTATTTCACGGGCATTGCGAAGCTGCTCCAGACCGAGAAGCCGGCCGCGCTCGCGGACTATCTCGAGTGGACGATCTTGCGTTCGAGCGCGGACGATCTGTCGAAGCCATGGGTCGACGAATCGTTCACGATGCAAAAGGAGCTCTCGGGCGTGAAGGAGCTGCCGCCGCGCTGGCGCCGCTGCGTCCAGCACGTCGATCGCGAGCTCGGCGAGCTGCTCGCGCAGTCGTACGTCAAGGCGAAGTTCTCGGGCTCGGCGAAGGTCTCGGCGACGGATCTCACCAAGTCGGTGCTCGCGGCGATGCGCACCGAGATCGATACGCTGCCCTGGATGGACGCCGCGACGCGCGGTCCGGCGAAGGCGAAGCTCGACAAGATGGTGTACCTCGTCGGCTATCCCGAAAAGTGGCGTGGGTATGACTTCCCCGTCGCGAAGAGCGACTTCGCAGGCAATGTTCGAGCAGCAACCAAGTTCGAGCTCGCGCGTCAGTTGAGCAAGATCGGCAAGCCCGTCGATCGCTTCGATTGGCAGATGACGCCGCCGACGGTGAACGCGTACTACGACTCTTCGTTGAACGAGCTCGTGCTGCCCGCGGGCCAGCTCCAGCCACCGTTCTATGGTGCGAGCTTTCATCCGGCGGTCAACTTCGGTGACACCGGTGGCGGTACGATCGGCCACGAGATGACGCACGGCTTCGACGACGAGGGCAGCCAGTTCGATGCCGATGGCAACCTCCACGATTGGTGGACCGCCGATACGAAGAAGAAGTTTGGCGCCGCGACCAAGTGCATCCAGGACCAGTACTCGAAGTACGAAGCGGTCCCCAAGGTGCACCTCGATGGCAAGCTGACCTCGGGCGAGAACATCGCCGACAATGGCGGCGTGAAGCTCGCGTACGAGGCCTACAAGACGTGGCGCGCGGCGCAGAAGACGCCGGTCCAGAAGGACGTCGAGGGCATCTCGGATGATCAGCTGTTCTATCTCGGCTACGGGCAATCGTGGTGCATGAAGGTCACGCCGGAGTCGTTGGTCACGCGCGTGCACTCCGATCCGCACTCGCCGGCGCAGTGGCGCGTCAACGGTGTGATCGTGAACCAGCCAGGCTTCGCGGCCGCGTTCAGCTGCAAGGTCGGCGCAGCGATGGCGCCCGCGAAGAACTGTAGCGTCTGGTAGCTGTCCGACGAGGTCCGGACGCGAGCCGGCCGAGAGCCGGCCGATTCGGACAAGCGAGCACGAGATATCGCTCGGTTGCGCGGGCACGCGAATTGGAGACTCGCCTCGCATGGAGGCTCGGTTATGCTCGCACTCATGGTCGACGCGCAGATCGCCTTGGATTCGATCCGACCGCTCTCGCGCGTCGAGTACGACCGTCTTATCGCGCTCGGCATGTTCCAGAACGAGCGCATCGAGCTCTTGCGCGGCGTGCTGGTCAAGATGAGCCCGATCGGCTGGCTCCACCATGAAGTGGTCCGATGGCTGACGACGAAGTTGATCCGCCAGCTAGACGAGCCGCTCGTGGTCTCCTGCCAGGGACCGATCGCCGCAAGCGATTGGTCGGAGCCGGAGCCGGAAGTAGCGGTCTTCCTCCAGGACCGCGGCCGACGCGATCACCCGAACAAGCTTTTACTCGTGATCGAAGTTGCCGACTCGTCGCTCCAGCATGATCGCACGACCAAACTCGCGCTCTACGCCGAGTCCGAGATCCCCGAGTACTGGATCGTCGATCTGAAGACCATGACGGTCGAGGTCTACACGCAGCCGGTCGGCAGCACGTACGTGAAGGTCGAGACGCTTCGCGATGGCGACACGCTGCGCCCGCTGAAGCTGCCCACCGTCGCGATCGCGGTCGTCCAGCTTTCGCGCTGAGCCGCCCGAAGCTCGCAGGTGGCTGCCACCCGAGATCGTCATCGCGGTGCTCGAATCTGTTCAGTAGTACTGAACAGATTGTCAGACCGACCTGCGATGGTCCTCGCATGGAAACACCTCGGTTCCAGTTAACGCACAGTGACGCCGTCACCTGGTTGCGTTCGCTAGCCGCGGGGTCCGTCGATCTGGTCGTCACCGATCCGCCGTACGAATCCCTCGAGAAGCATCGCGCGATCGGTACCACCACCCGGCTCAAGCACTCCAAAGCTTCGAGCAATGACTGGTTCTCGATCTTTCCAAACGAGCGCTTTCCCGAGCTGTTCGCCGAGGTCTACCGCGTCCTGAAGAAGGACACCCACTTCTACCTCTACTGCGATCCCGAGACGATGTTCGTCGCAAAGCCAATGGCGGAAGCCGCGGGCTTCAAGTTTTGGAAGCCGATCATCTGGGATAAAAAAAACATTGGAATGGGATATCACTACCGTGCACGGTACGAATGCATCCTGTTCTTCGAGAAGGGGAAGCGGAAGCTGAACGACCTCGGCGTCGCCGACATCCTCGAAGCGCCTCGCGTGACGGGTGGGTATCCTGCGGAGAAGCCGCCGAAGATTAGCGAGACGCTGATCACGCAGAGCACGCAGCCAGGCCACCTGGTGATCGATCCCTTCATGGGATCGGGCTCCGTGGGGTTTGCGGCGATCAACAAGGGCCGCAACTTCATGGGCAATGACCTGTGCAAAGAGGCGGTCGACATCACGCGCTCGCGGCTGCTCGAGACGCATGCGGAGGAAGTGGGCAGGGACGACAAGCCTGGCAAAGACCCAGCGCAGTGCGCTCCTCAGCTCGGCCTGACCTTGTGAGAGTCGCTTCGTGACGATGACCGGCAACCAGTATCGCGACTTGATCGCGAGCTACATCCATCATAACTACGGGCCGCACGGGCTCGTCGTGTATGTCGAGATCACGCTCGGCAAGACGGTGATCGGCAAGGACCGCTACATCGACGTGTTCGTGATCCGGCCCGATGATCGCAAGGCGATCGCGATCGAGTGCAAGTACCAGGACTCGATGGGTTCGGTCGACGAGAAGATCCCGTACGCGCTGCTCGATCTCCAGGCGCTGTGGGTGCCGGGCTGCCTGGTCTACGCGGGCAAGGGCTGGTCGCGCGGCGTGCTGCACTCGCTCGAGGCCGATCGGCTGGCGGCGTACTGTCTTCCTGACAACGACAAGCTGCACAAGACGAAGATGACACGCGAGCTCGACCACATGCTCGCGAGCGTGTTCGGCTTCTGGGATCTCGTGCTGCCCGCGGCCAAGCGGTTCAAGCGCGCCTGACGCCATGCTGGAGAGCGATGCGCTCCTTGCTGAGCGCGCTGTCGTAGACCGCGACCGCGACCGCGACCGCGTCCTCGTCGTAGACGTCGACGCTGTCGACGAGCGTGACCGAGCCGATGATCCTCGGGCGCGCCGCGCACTACGGGTTCCCGCTGATGCTCGCGATCATCGGTGGCGAGCCCGCGCGCTTCGCGCCGTTCACCGAGCTCTATCACCGCGCGCTCGCGCAGTTCGAGCAGCCCACGCAACCGATCGGCGTGGGAACCGCGAGCACAACAGCGCCGTCGGGGCGGCCTGGCGCAGCGCTCGCGCTTTGCAGAAGTTCACATGCCGTGCAGAAGCGCTACAGTGCCCCAGATGTTGCACGCCCCTCTCACGCTGCGCTCGGGTGTCGTCCTTCCGAACCGCGTCGCGCTCGCCGCGATGACGAACGGCCAATCGCAGGCCGACGGTCTCCTCGGCGACGACGAGCTGAACTGGCTCGAGAGCCGCGCGATCGGAGGTTACGGCCTGATCGCCACGTGTGCCGCCTACGTCGCGCTCGATGGCAAAGCCTGGGACGGCGAGCTCGGCGTCGACCGTGACGAGTGTCTCCCGGGCCTCACGCGGCTCGCCTCCGCGATCTCGAAGCACGGCTCGGTCGGCATGGTGCAGCTGTTCCACGGTGGCGTGCGCGCCACGCGACGCCTCAGCGGCGAACAAGTGTGGAGCGCCAGCACCTGGCACGAAGATCACCCGGACTTCGAGACTCCGCGCGTCGCGACCGAAGCCGACATTCTGCGCACGATCGAGAACTTCGCGGACGCCGCCGAACGCTGCGAGAAGGCCGGCTTCAAGGGCGTCGAGCTCCACGGCGCGCACGGGTACTTGATCACGCAGTTCCTCTCGCCGGTAACGAACACGCGCACCGATGACTGGGGCGGCGATAACGCCGGGCGTGCACGGTTCGCGCGCGAGATCATGCGTGCGGTGAAGAAGCGTACGAGCAAGACGTTCTCGGTCGGCATTCGCCTCTCGCTCGAGCACGGCGGCCACGCCAAGGGGCTCGATCTCGACGAGAGCTTGCAGGTCGCGAGCTGGTTGGCCGAAGACGGCGCGGACTTCATCCACGCGTCGCTGTGGCGCTCCGAGAACATGACGCGCAAGCGGCCGAGCGAGCATCCGATTCCGCTCGTGCGTGCGGCGTTGCCGAAAGATGTCGCGCTGATCGTCGCTGGTAACATCTGGACGTACGAGGACGCGCAGCTCGCGATGGAACGGGGCGCCGATGTCGTGGCGCTCGCGCGGCCGGCGATCCCGAACCCCGAGTGGCCGAAGCTGGCGAAGCCCGGCTTCAAGCCAAACACGTTGCCGAAATCGCCTGCCGAATTGGCGGCGGTCGGCATCTCGCCGACGTTCCTGGGCTACTTGCGTAGCTTCAAGAACGTCGTCGCGGAGTAGTCACGGGCTACCGTCGGATCGATCGACTCCCGATCCTCCACAGAGACAAACGACACGGTCGGATGCGCACGTGCGATCGGCCGTCATGACATCAAGGGCGCCAACGGACATCGACGGCCCCGCGGGCGCGGATCGAGATCCAGACATCGACGGCCCACGTGGGCGCGAATCGAAATCCAGACATCGACGGCCACGTGGGGGCGCGAATCGAACGTGTTCCAGACATCGACGCCCCACGTGGGGCGCAAGTCGAGCGTGATCAGGATATCGAGGGCCCGCGGATGGAACCTGATCCGGCATCGACGGCCTGCGTGGGGCGCAGATCGAGCTCCAGTCATCGACGGCCCCCGTGGCGCAGATCGAGCTCCAGTCATCGACGGCCCCCGTGGGGCGCGAATCGAACGTGATCCGGACATCGACGGCCAAGCGCGGATCGAACGTGAGCCATACATCGACGGCCCACGTGGGGCGCAGATCGAACGTGATCCCGACCCTTGGGGCGCGGATCGAACTCTAGACATCGCTTCGCATAGAGGTCGAGCACGAATCACCTCGAGCGAGGTCTCGAGGATCCACGGCCACAGGTCCTGCCGAGCTCCGAGATCAAGATCGTCGTATCGGCTGCACGAGCAGCAGCGGATACAGATCGTCTCGGACGGCCCACGTGGGGCGCAAATCGAACGTGATCCAGACATCGACGGCCCACGTGGGGCGCGGATCGAACGTGATCCGGACATCGACGGCCCACGTGGGGCGCGGATGGAACGTGATCCGGACATCAACGGCCCACGAAGCGAGCTCGAACGGTGGAGTTGACCAAACGTCAGAAAGCCCGCGCCGGAACCGCCGGCAGCTCGATGCTCGCCTCGCGAGTGCTACTGACGTGGCGCGGTGATCGAACGAAACGCTTGGCCGAGCTGCTGCGCGTCGGTCGTCGCGGCGTCGGTTTGCTCGTGATATTTCGTGTAGTGCGGCTGGGCGGCAGCGTCGTCGGTGCTGCGGAGCGCGGCCGAGTAGGCTTCCCACGAGGTCTGGCGTTCGGCGATGTAGCGATTCAGCGTGGTGAACAGCTCGCGATCGGGGTCGGGCACCGCCGCCGAGGACATGCGGGTGCGGAGCTCGCGCCACGGTGGGAGCACGTTCTTGTCGATCGCATCGGCGAGTCCGAGCTCGTCGATCTGGTTCGCGCGCTGCTGACCGAGCGCGGTGTTGAAAGCGGCGAGAGTGGTGCGTTCGGTGGCGCGGAAGTCGTCGATCGCGGGCGTGTTGACGAGGCCGGTGGGCGAGCCGGATGTCGAAGGCGCGGCCTTGCTGCACGCGCTCAGCTCGCCACACGCGACGAGCAGCGCGAACACGAGTCTCATTTATTTTTCGCCTTGGGCACGAGCTTCTTCGTGGTCGGCTTGGCTTTCGCGGTTGTCGTCGCCTTCGTTGCCGGCTTGGATTTCGCCGTGGTCGCCGCCGTCTTTGCGTTCGACGTCGCCTTTGCCTTCGCTGTTGGCGTTGCTCTCGACGTCGGAGTTCTCTTCGACCTCGGCTTCGCCTTCGTTGTTGGCTTGATCTGCGTCGTCGTCGTCTCGGCATCGAGCTGGTGCTGGAGCTTCGCCGGTGCCACCGCGCGATAGCTCTCGTCGATCAGCTCCTTGATCATCTCGACGGGGACCTCGCCGTCCGCAAAGTCCATCGTGACCCAGCCGGCCTTGCCGAGGCCGTAGGCCGTGAGCTTCGCGAACGGCATGTTCACGACCATCGCGCTCGAGGTCGGCAGTTTGCACGAGACCTTGAACGGTTCGCCTTCGATCGTGAGATAGGCGAACGTCTTGTCCTTGACCGCGAGGTCACCGTGGCCGGGCCACGGACTCTTGATGTGCGCGCCGGGATACGTCAGCCCGTAGGCACGCAGCTCTCGGCTCGCCGCATCCGTCGGTAGTACGTTCCTCTTCGTCATCGGCTTGTGGAATATCACGTGGCGAACGGCGTTCTCGAGGCCGACGTCGCTCGTGCCGCAACGAGCGGCGCTGCGGGCCAAGCGCGCGCGAACAACGAAGGTAGCGTCGCATGTCGAGCCTAGGGCTTCAACCAGCTCGTCAGCGTCGCGCGATCGTCGTCGGTGAGTACGGTGCCCGCGGGCGGCATGGTCTTGGTGACGAGCACGCGGCGCATGATCTCGTCGTGCTCGAGCTTCCACGAGGCGGAGGTCGAGAGATCGATGTCGGCATCGCCGCCCGGCAGATGGCAGTGCGCGCAGACGCGCTGGAAGATCGGTTGGATCTTCGCGGTCCAGGTCGAATCCCCGGTCGAGGTCCCGAGAGAGTAGCGGTGCAGGCCATGATCACCGACCCAGACATCGCCGTTCGGGGTGCCGAACATTGGCTCGTTGCCGGCGCTCGCGACGGTCGTGTCGAGGGGCGTGGTTTCGGTGACGACGTAGAGGCGCTTGCCGACCTCGAGCCACAGGCGCGCGCCGGCGACCGCGGAGGCGGCGACGCTGCCGATCTCGAGCGGTTCGAGTGTGGAGCCGTGTTCGATCCAGATCCCGCGTGACGAGGAGGCGACGAGGCGCGGCGACTTCCCGTCGGCGTCGAGGAACGCGGCGCGTGCGTGATCGATCACGAAGGTGCGGCGCGTGGTGGTCTCGAGGTTCCACAACGAGATCGCGTGCGAGCTCGCGAGCGCGATCCGATCTTGCGCGACCGCGAGGGAGGCCTGCGTTCCGTCCAGATCGTAGCGCGTGAGGTGGACGCCATCGCCGGTGACGAGCAGCGCGCGATCGAGGAGGACCGCGACGGTCGAGCCGGCGGAGGCGACCGCGCGGACCGGTTCGCGCGTGATGCCGAACCGCGTGCCGATCGCTTCGAGCTCGCCGTCGAGACGGATGCGCCAGAGCGTGCCGTCGAAGCGCGTCGCCACGATCCAGCGACCGTCACCGTCGAGTGCGGGGATCGCGGCGGCGCTGGTCCACACGCGGGCAGGGCAGGTGGGCGTACCGCAATCGACCGGTACGAGCGTCGTGACGTTGCCGCCGCGCGCGATCGCGAGTTGCGCGCCGAGTGCGTAGGTGACGTCGCCTTGGGTGACGACTTGATCGGCATGGACCTCTGCGAGTGTGGAGACGGGTGCAGCGGGGAGCGGTAACGTACCGCGACCACCGCCACACGCGACGAGGAGAAGGAACAGGAGCGGGATCGGCGGTCTCACGCGCGGAGCATCGCCTTGACGACTTCGCCGTCGCGCAGGTACTTGCGCGGCTCGATCGCGAACGCGGCGAGGAACGTTGCGAGGAGGTCGGGCGGCGAGATCGGGCGCGGCCCGTCGGAGAAGCCGAGGCCGGCATCGGCGGGCAGTACCTGCTCTAGGTCGGTCTTACCGAACGCCTTGTTCGCGACGAAGCGCGGCGAGATCACGAGCGCGGAGTTGTTCGGATAGTGATCGCGGCCGCCGCTGAGGTTGATCTGCGGCGTGCGACAGAAATCGGAGAACACCAGGATGTGCGTGTGCTCCGAGAGCTTCGCGCCGCGCTTGTTCGGGTGCGGCGTCGCATCGAGCAGCTTCACGAGTGAGGCGATCGTGCCGAAGATCTCCTGCTGGGTGTGCGCGTGCTGCTTGTAGTTCTGGTTGTGCGTGTCGAGGCCGCCGAGCGAGAAGCCCATGCACCGGACCAGGTTGCGCTTCATCGCCTCGACGGCGAAGGCGGCGCCGAGCGCGCCATTGCCGATGTTCTTCGCCTTGTAGTCGAATGCCGGATACGCGTCTTGTAGCGCCTTCTGCGTGAACGCCGTCTTCAACTGATCGCCGAGCAGGCGCGGCAGAGCTTGCTCCTGGCTCGCGAGCCGCTCGAACGTTTCGGGATAGACCGAGTGACCGGCGAGCGCGTGCGCTTCTTCACTCAACAGGGCCGTGATCGCGGCGCGATCGTCGTCCCGGAGATATGCGTCGCTGCGCACGAGCGATTTTGCCATCACGCCGGCGTTCGCGACGCGCAGAGGAATCGCGCGGCGATCGAGGTGCTCGCCGATGTACGCGGAGGGAAAGTTGATCGAGACATCCGGCAAGAGCTGCATCGTGCCGAGCTCGTTGGTCAGGGCGACATCGATCGAGGCCGCCGGCGAGCGACCGCCTGCAAGGTGACGCCCCGTGCACGAGAACGAGGTGCCATCGGGATGGCTCACGGTGTTCATCGCGAGGCCGTTGATCACGGTGAACCGATCGTGGAGATCGATCAGGTCGCCGATACCGGGGCCGAACCGCAGCCCGCTGTTCGCGGGCGTCAGGATCTCGAACGTTTCGGTGTCACCGTCGAGCTTCGTCGGTTTCCAATGCGAGAGCGGCGCGGGATCGGTGTTGTCGGTAGACGCGGGCTCGACGAGCCCCTCGCGCTCGTTGCGCGGATCGGCCCACAGCGTGACATCCCAGCCGCCACTCGCGTGGATGAACACGAAGAACTCGTCGGCGGGTGCTTGCGTGGTCGCGGCGAACAGCGGGCGACGCATCGCGAGCGTCGCCGAACCGGCACCGAGCAAGTGTAGAAACGTCCGGCGCTTCATCATCAGTAGAGCTCCGCTTCGGGGTGTTCGATCAAGGCGGTGCACACGGCGACCCAGCCGGTCTCGTCGGCGGTCAGTGTGCCTTTCACGCTCGCGTGGTGCGCGGCCACTTTCTTGTAGAGCGCGTGGAACTTCTCGGCGCGATCATTCGGCGCGAGCTTCACGGGATAGCCGAGGAACGTGCGGTGGAGAATGTCGAAGCGCTCGGCGAACGCGGCCTCGGGCTCGGCCGCGGCCGCGGGCATCTCGAACGCGAACACGACGCGCTGATCGAGCGGGGTCTTGCCGCCGTGGAGATCGTGCTCGACGGCGCGCACGCACAGCGCTTCGCCGAGGCGACCGAGCGTGGCGAGCATCAGCGTGTTGCTCTGGCTCTGGCGCGGCAGATCGGTCTTGTAATCGGGCAAGCCGAGCGCGGAGAGATAGTCGTCCCACGCATCGAACAGGCCTTTCGGCCGCGCGCGATTCTGGACGTCGAGCGGCACCAGTCCGCCGAACCACGCGAGGTACGCGCGCAGGTAGACCTCGGGCGGCACCATGCGGCGCCGCTCTTTCGGCGTCGTGTCGAGCATGCGGGTCTGATGCGCGGGCAGGGCGGTGGTCTCGCCGCCGCTGACCGCACCGGTGCCGCACGCCGCGAGCATCGTGAAGAGGATCGCCTTCACGTGTGATCGTTCCCGGCGCGATAGCGCGGCGACTTGACGATCGCGCGCACGAGCGCCCTCATCCGATAGCCACCGTCGACGAACACCTTGACGAGCTGGGTCTTCCACGCTTCGTCCTCGGGCGCGAGGCTGCGACCGAGTAGCGACTCGGACACGTTCTGCACGACGCACGGCGCGAACTCTGGCGCGGTGACGAGATCTTGCGCGAGCCCGTTCGGGCCGGTCTCGGCGTGCGCGGGCGAGGCGTACGCCCCACGCAGCTTGTCGAACGCCTGATCGTAGATCTGCTTGCACAGGCCCGACGCTTTCGGACCGGTGCACTTGGCCTCGGGCTTCGGCGTCATCGGGAAGATGCTCGCTGGCAACCAGGTCCAGTCCGATTCCTGCACACGCGTGAAGTACGCGGCCATCGGCTCGAGCGTCTGGTGACACGACGAGCACCCCGCGCGCTTCGTGAGATCCGGATCGTTCGAAGGCGAGAGCTTCACCGAATCCGCGATGAAGTCTTTGCAGAGGAACGCGTTGTAGAGCACGTGCGCCCGCGCGCGCCGCGAGCCGTACTTCGTGAGGAACACGGGCATCGTCAGGATGCCCGAGGCGTGCGGTCCACGATCGGCGACGGGCATCCAGGTCGCGGTGTCCTCGGGCGTGAGCGCCTGCGGCACCGCGGCCGGATCGAACAGGGGATCGGGCTCGGAGTAGCCCGCATCCGCACCGGGGCCGCAGCAACTCGCACCGGCGAGAAATCGATAGAACTGCGCGAGTGGACCATTCACGGTCGTCGCGTGCGAGGTCAGCACCTCGCGGAAATCGCGGTCCGCGGAGAACAGCGAATCGAGGAAGCGCGCCGCCTCTTCACCCCACCACATCCGCACCCACGCCGCGGGCGGCGAGGGATTTGCTTCGAACGGCAGCGCGGTGCCGAGCGGTGTTCGCGCGGGGATCACGAACGCTTGCGCTTCGTTCTGCGGCCCCGCATTCGGCAAGCAGCGCTCGAGGCCGATCCCACAACCACACTCGACCGACGACGAGAAGCCGGTGCCCGAGAGGCACGATACCGCGCGACCCTTCGCACTCTTCGCGAAGCCCGAATCGCCAGGCGGTTGCGACATGCGACCACCCGGTAACGGATCGCCCTTCTTCATGCCGGCGCGCCCCGAGACATAGACCGCGCCGCTATCGGTGGTCTGCGCTTCTTCGCGGCACACGCGCACAGCGATCGACTTGGCCTTACCATCGGGCTCGGTCAACAGGCCCGGCGCGGGGGCAAAGCCGGGGAACCGCTTCGTCCAATCCGGCGCGACGAAATCCTCTGGTGTCGAATCGCGATAATCGGCGTACAGCCACCACGGCTTGACGACGATCGTCCTCGCGTCCAGCACGGCCTGAGTGACTGGCGTCGCGGTCCCGGTCGCGACCGCGTTGGTCGGAAATTGCTGACCGGTCTCGTCCTGGGTCAGACAGAAGTCGCCATCGCGCGCCGCATCGACGCGACGCTGGCCGCGCCGGAAGTAGATCCAGATCGGCACACCATCGGGCCCGGTGACTTGCTGGCGTCGCAGCATCACGGGATTCGGCACGTACTGGAAGCTGCCACCGATCTCGAGCCGCAGCGCATCCATGTAGATCCGGCGCAAGCGCTCGGCGTAGTCGGGGCCGGTGAGATGCGCTTCGATCCACGCATCGAGATCGAAGTCCGCCTTGTCATACGCGGCAAGCTCGTCGCGCGTCGGCGGGCGGCCGACGAGATCGATCGACAGCGAGCGGAAGTAGCGGTAATCGGCGATCTCGTGCGTCGCGCTCGAATCGCTCGCGATCACGAGCGCCAACAGCATGAGCCACCGCATACGTTGTCGACTCGTCATGGATGCGACTCGTTAAGCCTGGAGTGCTCGCGGTGCCGCAGCAACCGCTGGCAAACGCTCGTTCAGCTTCTTCCCGATCAGCCACGCATCGCCCGGCCAGCGCGCGGAGACGTATCTTCCATCTTCGACGACGAACGCCGCGCTGTCGTCCTCGCGCGTGCCGCGCTTCGACAGCTCGCGAGGTCCGCGCTCGAAGTCTTCGGGGTGCGCGAGCGCCTCGCAGACCTCGTCTTCGACGTACTTTGCATACGTGCGGTAGTAGCGGCCGTGGCGCCAGAACGTCGAGAAGTACGCGGCGCGCTCCATGTACTTGGGCAAGCACGTCGTCTTGCTGCCATGCAGCACCGACGTGCCATCCGCCTTCTTCGCACGTGCCGCAGCGAGGACGCCGTGACAGATCGCCGCGATCGGCTTTGGCGTCGCGAAGAACGCGGTGATCAAAGCAAACACCTCCGGACTCCCGAGGTACTGGCGCATGCCGGGTGCATGACCACCAGGCAGGAACAGCGCGTCGTATTCTTCGACTCGCACTTCGTGCCACGCGCGCGGCTGCGTGAATTCTGCAGACGTCTCCAGCTCGCGGTAGCAGTCGATCGCATCCTGGCGCGCACCGAGCTTACCGAACACCACGCCGGTGAGGAGCAGCGGATCGCACGCGGGCACGGGGCCCTTGCTCCCGGCTTCCGTCGCGAACACCACCTCGTGATTGGACTCGCGCAGCAGCTTCCACGGCACCGCCACTTCGGTGACATCGAAGTCGGTATCGGGAAGGGGAACAACGACCTTCGCCATGCCAGGAGCGTCGCACGCGGGCACCACCAACGGTGGACGGCGCAGACCCTCGCTGATTCACAGCGATTCACCGCTGAATGGCAGCTGTTACGGTCGGGTCTGTTGTCCCCAGATCTAACCGCCAACAACCACTGCAAGCTGGGGTGGTCACCTGTTTGCAATTATCGCCAGCACACCCCGATGTGCCCCCTTGTCCTCGTCGCAGTCTTGATGTTCGGCTGCGCGGCAGAAGACGACACGGAACCGTCGGCCGACGACATGGCGGGCGCCGACGCGTGGGCTCAAACGAGCGACGGCAAGGCCGATCTGCCGACCTCGTATGCGGGCCTGGTCGCCTGGCTGAAGAACTTTTATTCGCACGATTTGTCCGCGGTGTGGGGCACGCAGGAGCACCCGGCTTCGAGCGCCGCCGCACTCGCGCGGATCAAGCAGATGCTCGCCGCTGGTGGGATCAGCGATCCGAGCCACACGCTGTTCAAGACGAGCGTCCAGCGGCTGCAGTTCAGCTCGGTGGCCGATCACTCCGAGATCGACATCGTGTTGCCGACCAAGCAGGTCATTCGGCTGATCGGCGATCCGAAAGGCGCGGGCGCCTATGTCGACTCCGCGAAGTTCGAGACCGCGCTCGCGCCGGCCCTATGCCTGAACTGGACCGAGCTCCAGACCGCGGTGCAGACCTCGTATCAGAGTGGTCACTACGCGCTCGACTTCGTCTGTCACGACGTGACCGAGAAGATCCTGCGCTCGCTCGGCATCGGCACCGCGAAGTACAGCGCCCAGATCCACGCCTACTCGCTCGCGCGCTACGTGTGGGGGCCGGTGCTGCCGAGCTTCTACTCGTCGGACCCCGCGAAGTGGCCCGAGTCGCGCTCCTGCAACTGACTACCAGGCGTTCGCTTTCCAGAACGCCCACTCGAGCTCGGTCGCACTCGCGTACGGGCCGCACGAGTAGATGTTCGTGCCGTCACCGCCGGCCCAGCAGTGGCCCATCGCGGTGAACGTGCAGAGCTCGACCTGACCACCCGCGGGGCAGCCATCGTAGGTCACGCACGTGCCGTTCTCGACGGTGTGGCTCGTCGTCGTCGTCGCGCAGCCGTTGTGCGCGGCCCAGCGGGCGGCCGACGAGGCATCGCTGCCGCCGGAGGCGTTCGGGTCATCGCATGCCGGCGGCACGACGGGATCCGCGGCGCCGTGGAAGATGATGACGGGCTTCTTCGCCGCGGCGCAGGCATCGAGCGCGTGCGTGCCACCGGAGTGCGGCGCGATGCCCGCGATATCGGGGCGCTCGCAGCCGGCCTGATGCGCGAAGTAGCCGCCCATCGAGAAGCCGGTCACGAACACGTGCGCATTATCGATGCACTGGTCGTCGGAGATGTCGGCCTTCATGCCGTCGAGGAACGCGAAGTCATCGCCGGTCGCGTTCGGCGGCGCCACGCCGTAGTCCGAGCACGTGTTCGCGCCGACATTCCACGGTGCACCGGTGCTGTTCGGCCCGCTCTGCCCATCGGGAAAAGCGACCGCGACGTGCTCGCGATCGGCGAGCGCCGGGTAGCCGGTGATGTCGAACATGTTCTGGCCCGACATCGTGTAGCCGTGGTGCACGAACACGAGTGGGATCGGGGTCGTCGGCGCGACGTCGGGCAGATACACGATGTACGTGCGATCGAGATCCGCGATGTGGATCGTGCGGTTCGTCTTGCCGCGCATGCCGACGCGCGTGCCGCAGGTCAGCGGCGTGGTGCTGTCGTGCGCGCCGCTGCCGGCATGCGCGTCGCCATCGACCGTGCCGGTCTCGCTGTCGCCGCAGGCACTCGCGAGCAGGAGCGCAGCAACGGCGGTTCGCATCCGGCGCACTCTAGGCTGCGCGCAGTGTGGTAGGAACCAAATAGTGGCGCTCGCACAGGTGAAACACTCCGCAACGTTGCCCGCGGCCGTGCGTCGCATCGCCGTGGTGGCGGATACCCATTCGCTTCCGCATGCCGGGACCGCGGCGGCGCTCGCGGCCCTCGAACCTGATGCGATTCTCCACGCGGGCGATATCGGCGATCTCGCGTGCCTCGAGGTGTTTCGCGCGATCGCGCCGCTCTACGCGATTCGCGGCAACATCGATACACGAGCCGACGAGCTGCCCGATCAGCTCGTGATCGACCACCCGAACGGGCTCCGCGTGCTGATGGTGCACATCGGCGTGTACGGGCCCAAGCTCCGCGCCGAGGTCGGCAAGCTCGCCCGGCAGGAGAAGGCCGCGCTCGTCGTGTGCGGTCACTCGCACGTGCCGTTCATCGGCGTCGATCGCGGCCTGTATATCTTCAATCCCGGCTCGTGCGGTCCGCGGCGCCAGCACTTGCCGATCGTGGTCGGCCACATCGATCTCACACCGACCGGCGTCAAGCTGGCACACGTCGACTGCGAGACCGGTCAGGCCTGGTCCCCGCCGTAGGCTCGATCTACGATCGCGCGAGCTTGGCGGAGCTCGATCGCGATGCCAGCTCGCGGCTCGCGAGGCCGAGGGCTGCCTCGAGCTCGCACAGTGACTCGTCGGTGTAGTCGAGCATGCGCTGGAGCTGCGGGACCGAGCGCCGGCACGCGGTGTAGCCGAAGCCCAGGTCCTTGTTGTAACCGGTGATCGTGATGTTGAGCGCGAGGTAGTCGACCGGGATCGAGACCGGGTAGCTCTCGTCGAGGCGCATGCCGTCGAGGTACAGGGTCTGCTGCGGGCCCGGCACGTTCGAGATCACGACGTTGTAGATCGGCCGGCGCTTCGCGTGACCGGTCAGCATGCTCGCTCCCATCGGTGCACTCATCGCCGCGGCGTGCGCGACGCGCTCGAGCTTCGACATCTTGCCGAGCCGCTGCTTCGCGAGCGTGGTCGATTCGATGATCAGCTTCATGCGCGCGAGCGGATCCTCGAGATGCGTGCCGAGGTTCGCGATCAAGATCGTGAGCGAGTTGCCACCATCTTCATTCTTGTCGCGCAGCGAGACCGGTACCATCGCGGTGAGCGGCTTGTCGGGGAGCGAATTGTGCGCGAGCAAGTAGCGGCGCAGCGTACCCGAGCAGACCGCGAGCGTGACGTCGTTGACCGTCGCCGAGGCCGCCTTGCCGATCGCCTGGAAGCGCTCGAGCTGGAACGACTGCGCGGCGAACCGGCGCGATCCGGAGATCTTGACGTTGAACATCGTCGGCGGCGCGCCGTACGGCTGGGCGTGTGCAGCGGTCTCGTCGCCGATCAGCTCGCGCAGCCCGGATTGCACGCCCGGAAAAATCTCGGCGCCCATCTTGAGCGCACGTTCGAGCAGGCCCGGCGAATGCTGCGCCTCGAGCGCCTGGTCTTCCGGTGAACGCTCGCGCTTCGGGCGCGTCTGCGCCCAGATCGGCGGGCGCTGTTCGGTCGGATCCGGGGTGAGCAAGCGGGTCATCATCCGCATCGCGGCGACGCCATCGAACATCGCGTGGTGGACCTTCATGTAGAGCGCGACGCGACCATCGGCGAGGCCCTCGATGACATTGACCTCCCACAGCGGCCGCGTGCGATCCATCAGCGTGCCGTGGAGGCGCGAGACCAGGCCGAGCAGCTCGCGCACGCGACCGGGCCGCGGCAGCGCGGAGTGCCGCAGGTGGTAGTCGAGCTCGAACTCCGGGTCTTCATCCCAGAAGTAATGACCGAGCCGGAAGTGCGGAAACTGATCGAACGGCGCGAACGCCTTGGGATACTCGCGCCAGCCCTCGACGAGCCGCTGCACGAAATCGGTGCCCGCTCCGATCGGCGGCGTGTAGAGGTGTAGCCCTCCCACGTGCATCGGCTGGCGGCGACCCTCGAGCCAAAGAAACATCGCGTCCGTCGGAGACAGCGGCTTCATCCCACCGGCATCATGGCATCGATCGCGACAGCGCGTGCTAGCCTTTCGGCAGAGTGCTCGGCGAGACGATCGGGAACTTCAAGATCGTCCGCAGGCTCGGCCGCGGCGGAATGGGCGAGGTCTGGCTTGCAGAGCAGCAGAACCTCGGGACCAAGGTCGCGGTCAAGGTCTTGCTCGACGTGTTTCCTGCCGACTCCGAGGATGTCCAGCGGTTCTTCAACGAGGCCCGCGCGGTCAGCGTGATCCAGCACGCGGGGATCACGAAGATCTTCGACAGTGGCCTCCTGCCCGATGGCCGCGCGTACATGGTGATGGAGTTCCTCGATGGCGAATCGCTCGCGAACCGGATCGCGCGCGGTGGCATGGCCCCGGCGGAACTCGCCGAGATCGGCCGCCAGATCGCGAGCGTGCTCGAGGCCACGCATGCCGCGGGTATTGTCCATCGCGATCTCAAGCCCGAAAACGTGTTACTGGTTCGCGACCTCGAGATGACCGGCGGCGAGCGCGTGAAGGTCCTCGACTTCGGCGTCGCGAAGCTCAACGGCCTGCTCGGCGCGAACTCGCCCAAGACCTTCGGCACGCTCGGCACGCCGAACTACATGGCGCCAGAGCAATGGGGCGATGCGTCGCAGGTCGATAGCCGCGTGGACCTCTACGCCCTCGGCTGTCTGACGTTCGAGATGGCGTGCGGTCGGCCACCGTTCGCGTGCAAGTCCGTCGCGGAGGCGTGCGTGAAGCATCTCAACGAGGTGCCGCCGCTCGCGAGCTCGCTCGTGCCGAACGTGCCGGTGAGCCTGGATCGGTTGATCAGCCAGCTGCTCGCGAAGCATCCCGCCGCGCGACCTCGATCGATGCGCGAGGTCGCGTCCGCGTTTGCCCAGATCGCGCGCGGCGCGAGTGAAGGCACGCTCGACACGATGCCGAATGGATCGATCGCGACCTCGGCGACGCGGTTGGCGCAGCACGCTCCGCCCGAGCGTACGCGGCCCCGGCGCAACACGCTGCTCGGCATCGCGGGCGCGGTGGCGATCGCGGGCACGGCGGTCGCGATCATCGTGCTGCGCAAGGGGCCGGCGCGAGCGATCTCGACCGCGCGGCCGAGCGTGACCGCGATCGTCGAGCCGCCGAGCGTTGCGAACGACGCGGCGATCGCCGATCCTCACGAGCTCGCGGCGGTGGTCGCGCACACGGTCGCCGAGCAGCCACCCGATGCAGGCGTGATCGCTCCGAAACCGCGACACCTCGATCCGACGATCGATCGCGCCGCGGTGGAGGCCGTGCTCGGCGTGCATCACGCCGCGTTGGCCGCCTGCAACTCGCATCAAGGATCGGCGACCCGGCTCACGCTGGTGTTCACGATCGGTAGCGAGGGTCGCGTCACGAAGCTGGCTGCGAACGGCGCCGATTCGATCGTGAAGTGCGTGCTCGGTGTGGTGCGCACGATCGCGTTTCCCAAGCCCGTAGGCGGCAGTCTCGAGCTCGCGTTGCCTCTCGCGCTCGAGGCGCCGGCCCTCGAGGATCACCTGAGCAAGGACCAGGTCGCGAACGGGTTGTTGCTTGCCGAGAAGGATCTCGATGCGTGCGTGCGCGCGAACCACGTCGAGGACAAGACGATCCTCAAGATCGAGATTGCCCCTAGTGGACGCGTGACTTCGACGACCGTGGTGGGTGCCCTCGCGGGCTCGGTGTTCGAAACGTGCGCAGCTGACGCACTGCGTCCGGTCGAGTTTTCGGCGGCCCGGAAGGGCCTCAACATCTCAGTCCCTGTCACACCCGATTGAGTGCAAGTTCGTGCACAACGTTTCGCGTTGACTGGGACCGCCAACGTTCTAGATTGCGCACGTGTTTCGCCTAGCCTTTGTCGTGATGGCCCTCGCAGCATGCAGCGCCAAGGATCATCCGAGCTCGACCGCGGTCGATGCGCCCGTCTCGACCAGCGTCGACGCGCCTCGCACCACGAGCGATGGTGCGGTCACGGGCGATGGTGCGGTGACGGGGGCGATCGATCCGGCAGATGATGGTTCCTCGACGGTCACCACGACCACGGTTTCGATCCCGGGCGCGACCTCGACCCACACACTCGCGGCGACGATCTATACGCCGAGCGGTGTGACCGCGCCCGCGTTAGTCGTGATCTCGCCCGGCTTTCAGATGGCGCGCACGCAGTACGCCTCGTACGCGCACCACCTCGCGACGTGGGGCTTCACCGTGATCCTCACCGACTATGCGGACTCGGGCTTCTTGGCAGACCACCAGCTGATGGCGAACGACGTCGGCGCGGTGATCACGTACGCGCTGACGCTCACGCCCGCGATCGACACGACCAAGATCGCGCTCGCCGGTCACTCGCTCGGTGGCGACATCAGCGTGCTCGCAGCCTCGGGTGACGCGCGCGTGAAGGCGGTCGTCGGCTGGGATCCTGTCGATGGCTCGAACCCCTCGGTCGTGCCCGAGAAGATGACCTCGTTCGCCGCGAAGCTCGCCGTGATCGGTGAGACCACCGATGGGAGTGGCAGCTTCGCGTGCGCGCCGTCGGCCGATAACTTCACCCAGTTCTATGCTTCGGCGGGGTCGCCCTCGTATCAGATGACCGTGATGGGCGCGGCCCACATGGACTGGGTGGACGACGGCACCTGCGCGTTGTGCACGCTGTGCACCGCGGGAACGGCCGCGCCAGAGCGCTCGCACACCGCGACCCGCCGCTTGAATGTCGCGTGGCTGCGTGCGCAGCTGTTCGGCGACGCGGCGATGACGCCGTGGTTGATGGCGCCGCCCGAGGTCGCAGCGGGCAAGGCGACCATCACCACGAAGTGACGCTTAGCGCGCGCGACTAACGATGGCCGCCGTGGCCGCCACCGTGACCACCGCCACCGTGGAAGCCACCGCCGCCGCCGCCGCCGCGCACCCCGCCACCGAAGCTGCGTCCGATCGGGCGTGCAACCTGGCCGGGTGCGGAGCGCATCGGCGCGGCGCGATACCCAGCGTTGCCGCCGCGATGATCGTAGACCGCGCCGCCACGATAGCCGCCGCCGGCGTAGCCGCGATGATCGCGAACGCCACCGCCCCAATGCGCGTAGCCGGCGGGATTGCGGATGCCGCGCACGCCGTACGGAACGTTGTACGCGACGCCCCAACCGCCGCCCCAGTACGTGGACTGATACCAGATGCCGCCGTCGTATCGCCAGTACGCGCCGTCCGAGTAGAACACCGGATAGTCGTAGTCGGCGATGACGTCGACGCCTGGGCTCACCTCGACGAGGCCGGGAGCCCCATCGACAGCGACGCCGCCGCCGTAGGCGACGTCGGGCTCTTCGCTGTAACAACCTGCGAGTAGCGCGCTGCAGAGGAGGAGTGTTCGCAACATGCACTTAGTATGTGCATCACCAGGAGCAGCTCCAAGGCCCAATGTGTCGCGCCGGCGAGGCGAGCGCTTAGACCACGATGTGCGCGGCGCGTACGTCGAGCGGCGACGAGGCGTGCAGCTGCCACGCCTCGGCCATGAACTTGGCCGAATCGACGAGTGCCACCGGATATGGGGCAGTCAGGTGCTTGAGGCCATTCTTCTCGCACCACGCACGCGTGATCTCGGCAGCGCGGGGGAGGTTCTGATGCGGGATCTTCGGGAACAGGTGGTGCTCGACCTGGTAGTCGAGACCGATGAAGAAGAACGACACGACCTTCGGCAGCTGCAAGTTGCGCGTGGTCTCGAGCTGGTGAACCCAGTCGTGGTTCTGACCGTCGGTGATCGGCAGGCTCATGTGCGCCGGTGCGAACACGAGCGCGAGGCACACGCCGACGACGCCCCAGACGAGCGAGTACACGCCGATGCCGACGAGCGGACCGAACGCGATGATCGGCAGCACCAGCCACGCGGTGTAGTGCACGAGCAACGACACGACGTCGCCGAACCAGGCGGCGGTGAAGCCGTGCTCCTTCGGATACTTCACGAGGTATAGGATCGACGAGCGGCGCATGCCGAGTGCCATCAGCGTCGACATCGGCCAGAACACGGTGCGCTGCAGGTTGCGCTGGAACCATCGCAAGCCGCCCGGCGACTTGACGTGATCACCGTGCGACGACACGAACGGGAACGGCTTGATGTCCGGATCGACGCCTTCGACGTTCGGATGCCCGTGGTGCAAACGATCGTGCTTGTTGCGCCAGTACAGCGATCCCAGCCCGGAGAACATCGGGAACGCCAGGTAGACGAGCAGCTGGTTGCGCCACTTCGAGGTCGAGAACGCCTTGTGGCTACCTTCGTGACCCGTCATCGAGATCGACGTCGCGATCACACCGGCGACTGGAATCAGCAGCAGTGCTCCCCATAGGGGTAGGTGCCGCATCGCAACGAAGCACGCCGCGAGGCTCGAGCCCAACACGACGAGCTTCATCCAGCTTCGCAGCTCGTGGTGCTCGAATGCACCTGCAGCACGAAGCTCTGCCCGCAAACCACCGAGCTCAGGGAGGCCGTTCATTTTTGTGAACATCGGCCAAAACGATGCTGTTTTGCGCCAGCTCCGTGTCACGAAATGACCAGGATGGCATTTAACCGCACACTGTGAGCCGTAACGCGTCGCGTCAGCGAGTGAACATGACTCGTGTGCTGCCGAGCATATGCGGGAGTGCCGGCAGGCCCAGAGCGGCCAGGGTGGTCGCGGCGGTGTCGACCGTCTCGACGCTCGCCTCCAACGTGACGCCGTGCCCGACGCCGGGACCGCGCACGATCCACGGGATGTCGCGATCGACGCTCGCGTGACCTCCCGAATGCTTGGTGCCGTGGCCGCCGTGATCCGCCGTCACGATCACCAGCGTGCTCGCGGCATCCGGACTCGCATCGATCGCCGCGAGCACGGTCGTGAGGCACGCATCGCTGTGCTTGACCGCGGTGATGTACTCCTCCGACATCCAGCCGTGCGAGTGGCCGTACTCGTCCGGATCGGAGAAGTGCACGAACATCAGATCGGGCTTGGCTTCCGTGAAGTATTCGCCCGCGCGCTTCGCGACGCCGCCGCACAAGTAGCTCGGGCGCTCGAAGTGATCGACGGTGCCCGGGCTCGCGATGTGCCGGAGCTTTGGCTTGCCCACGATCATCGCGGTCGTGAGACCGGCGTCGTGCGCGGCCGAGAAGATCGTCGGCACGTGGATGAAGCCGCGCTGCGCCTGATAACTGTTCCACCACAAGCCGTGGGCGTTCGCGCCGACGCCCGAGAGCATCGACGCATGTGAGGGCAGCGTGTCGCTCTCCGGAATCGTCTCGGCGTGGTGCGCGATCGCACCTTCGCTCATCAGCTTCACGTGGCGTGGCGCGACCGCTTCGGTGAGCACGTCGGGGCGCATGCCGTCTTCGCTGATGATCACGACGTGCTTGGGCACGATCGGCTTCGGCGCGACGATCGCCTTTTTGACGATGACCGGTGGGGGAGGCGCTACGCCGACCTGCGGCGCGGGTGGCGCACTGCCTCGACATCCGATCGCCGCGACGAGAACAACTGCGCGGCGATCCACGCCGTCACTCTATCACTACTTGTCTTGGCGAATCGCGGTGTAGGTCCCGCGCGATGCGACGTAGAGCTCTTGGCCAGAGAGCGTGACGTTCGCGATGTACTCGCGCGCGTAAGGCTGCGCCGAGCTGCACGCCGGCTCTTCGAGGAACCGAGCCTTGATACCGACCTCGATCCACGAGCCGAACAGCATGATGTGATGGTCGTTGTTGATCGCATCGCCGGGCTGCAGATCGATCGCTTCGATCGTGTGCGAGACCGACGTGTCGTACGGTGCGAACGTCTTCGTGGTGTGACCGGGAGCGGGCAGGCTCCACGCCCACGACACGAGGCCCGAGCAATCCGAGCGATACGGATCCCAGTCAGCATTGTCGGGACGCGTGCAGGTCGACGCGCACGCCGAGTCGGCATCCGGCT
>JAYWCI010000188.1:0-37372 GCA_043780895.1 Kofleriaceae bacterium
CCATCTCGCTCGGATCGACGCCGCCCTCGATCACCGAAGATACGAACGCCGCGAAGCCGGGCGCCGGTGCGCCGGCCTCGACGAACCGCTCCGGATGGATGAACGACAAGCCCTGGAACGCGTGCGCCTTCTCGACCGGACCGTAGAGGTGCGTGCCGCAGGCGGTGCACGCGTGGCGCAGGATCGTCGCCTGTGGATTGACGACCTTCAGCTTCTCCGGATGCGCCGTGACCTTCACCTTGTCGGTCGGCACGACCGCGACGACCGAGAACGCCGCACCTGCCGGCTTCCAGCACTGCGTACAGCCGCACGCGTGGTTGTGCGCGATGCCCGAGGCAACCTCGACGGTCACGCGGTCCTTGTCGCACAGACACGCGAGCGTGCCGCCCGCGAACGAGGCGTTGCCAGCCGGGAGGCTGCCAGAATCGGCCGCGAGGCTGAGTAATGGATGGAGCTTGGTCATCCCCGAACCATGCGCCGCGCCCGCCCCCGCAGCTTGCCCACCCGCGCACCGCGGCTTGTCTACGAGCGCAAGCTCGACGGGGCGAAGCCGAAGCGTTGCCGGAACAGCCGACTGAAGTGCGCCGAGCTCGTGAACCCCCACGCGTACGCGACCTCGGAGATCGACCGGTCGGTGCGGTGCTCGAGCTCGGCGCGGCAGCCGTCGAGCCGGGTCGCGCGGATGAAGTCGGCGATGGTCTGATCGCAGTCGCCGAACGCGAGGTGCAGCGTGCGCTTGCTGCAGTGGAACGCGAGCGCGAGCTCTTCGATCGACAGATCGGGATTGCGGACGTGCTCGCGGACGTAGCTCTTGATCCGGAACCGCATCGCATCGCGTCCCTGCGCAGCACCGGCGAGCGGCAAGAACACGAGGTTGAGGATCGCGGTCGCGAGGTCGGCCTCGCAGATCGGCGTGATCGTATCGAGCTCGGCGAGCGTCGATTCGATCAGCGCGGCGCCGAGCCGACCGATGCCCGAGGTCGCAGAGAACCGCTGCGCGTGCAGGTTGTCGAGGCGCACGCCACGCTCGGCGACCAGCTCGTGCGGGATGATCACGACCAGGTGCGCCGAGTACCCGGCGCTCGTGATCATGTGCGGCTGCGCCACGTCGTACGCGAGGCATTCGCCGGGACCGAGGGAGACGACCTCTCCGCCCTGCTCGTAGATCGACGTGCCGACGGTCTGGACGATCACCTTCGCGACCGCATGCGGCTCGGTGCGCGCGAGCGCGGGCGTCAATCCGACGCGGTGACGTGAGGCTTCGATCCGACCGATCCGCAGCCGGCCGATCTCGCCGAACAGCATGCTCCCGTCGAGCGTCGGCGCATCGAGCGGATCCGTGTGGAGCCGGCCACAGACCGCCGCGAGTGCATCGGACCAGCACGCGAGCCGATCGCGTGCTGACACCCGCGCAGTCTCGACGGTGAGGCGCCTCGTCATCTCGCCGAGTTTAGCACCTGGCTACGGAGCCGGCGGCGGAACAAATCCTTCGGCTTTTTGTTCGCGAATCAACCGGCGAACCTCGGCGGTCGGGTTCGGTGCCGAGCGTTTGCGCACGACCGCATCCTCGCCCTCACCGATGCGCAGATCGAACCCGTCGCGGCGCTCGCGCACTGCCCAGGTCCGCCCATCGGGGTGGCGCAGCACCGTCCACGCGCCGATGCCGGCCTCGAAGCGCTGCAGCGAGCGCTGCTCGTCGAGGGTCATCGGCAGCTTCACGTCGACGCAGGTCTTGTTCGAGCGCGCCCACGCGTACGCGATGGTGAGCGCGTCCTTGCCTTCGACCTCGAAGCCCTCGGTCAGCGCCGAGATCCACGCGGAGATCGAAGGGAACATGTGCCACGAGTCGCCGCCCTTGATGTCGAACGAGACGATCTGGTGCGGCGTGCCGCCGAAACAGCCGATCGGATCGTACGCGTGGACCTCCGTGGAGGAGGCCGCGAGCGGGAGCCACGCGCGATTCCAGAATGCGTGATTCCACATGATCGAGCGGCCCGCCTCGAAGTCCTCGACGAGCTTGTTCCACGCCGCGCGATCGGTCTCGAGCTGCGCGGGCTGGGTGAACCTGAAGTCACCGTAACGCCAGCCGCCGACTTGATCGAGGACGCGCGCGACGTCCGCATGCACGTTGGCGTCGTCACGCTCGAACCGCGTGATGGCCCCGCGCTTGACGTACTTGTGGGAGCCGAGCGTTCGCACGAACAGCTGCAACAGACTTTCGCTGATCATGCTGTCTTGTATCCAAGTCGCCTGGTCTCGCGCCAGCGTTTACGTGACTGCAAGCTCGCGAAACGGCGCGGTGACCTGGCCCGGCTCCCTATCCTGTTCGAGACCCGCTACGGTACGGGCATGACTCGCACCATCGCCGTGATCGTCGGCAGCCTCCGCAAGGACTCGTTCACCCGCAAGGTCGCACGCGCGGTCGAGGAGCACGCGCCGTCGTTGACGTTCACGCACGTCGAGATCGGAGATCTGCCGCACTACAACCAGGATCTCGATCCCGACAACGCGCCCGCTGCGTGGGCCACGTTCCGCGACGCCGTGCGTGGGGTAGATGGTGTCCTGTTCGCGACTCCCGAGTACAACCGCTCGGTCCCGGGCGTGCTCAAGAACGCGATCGACGTCGGCTCGCGCCCGTATGGCAAATCGGTCTACGCGACCAAGCCGGGCGCCGTGATCTCGGTGTCGCCCGGCGCGCTCGGGGGTTTCGGTGCAAACCACCACCTGCGCCAGTCGCTGGTGTTCCTCGACATGCCGGTCCTCGCGCAGCCCGAGATGTACGTGAACAATGCCGGCAAGGCCTTCGACGAGCACGGTAAGGTCATCGATGACGGCTTGAAGAGCCTGCTCGCGAAGTTCGGTGCGGCGTTCACTGCGTGGGTCGAGCAGCACCCGAAGAAGTGAACCTGATCCGCACGGCACGGTCGAAGCGGTAGCTCGCCGCGTTGCGGGACCGACGAGGGCGTGACAGGGTCTGCTCCCCGAGTCGTCTGTGACGAACCAACGCCGCGACCTCGATCAAGTGATTGCGGCGATCGCCGATCGCAAGGTCGCGATCGATCTGTCGTCCGTCGACATGTGCTTCCTGGTCGCGCTGCACCTTCGTGCGGAAGGCGCGAGCCTCACGTCGTTCAGCGAGCAGCAGCTCGAGGACGTATTCGCGCACGCGAGCTCGCTCGTGCAGTCCGAGGCGGAGCACGTTCGCCGGCGCGCCACGCACGCGATCCAGCGGCTGCGTGACCAGCGCATGCTCGCGCGCGTCGATGGCCAGGGCGTGGTGCGGACCGGCGAGTTCGCGCTGACCCGGCTCGCCACGGGCATCGTGGAGTTCTTCCTCGAGGAAGACGTCCTCACTCGCACGAGCTTGCACGTGCTGATCGCTAGCCTGCAGAGCGCGATCACGGACGTGCTCGGAGCCGCACGCGCGGCCACCACGCCTGCACAGTGGCGCGATGGCGTGGTCGGGCCCCTGGAAGTCTCGATCAGCGAGCTGGTGGCCGGCATCGAGCGCCGGCAGCGCGGTCTCGACGTGCAGCAGGAGGGCTTTCAGGGCGAGATCCGGCGTCTGCTCGAGGCGGACTGGTTCGGCGCGCTCGGTCGGTGTCAGGAGCTGCTCGAATCGACGAGCGCGACCCTGCACGAGCTCAACGAGGTGCTACTGCGGGACAGCAGCGTGTTGCTCGCGCTGCTCCAAGATATCGAGGAGCTCGCGGTGGCCGCGCACGAGCCCCTCGCCGAGACCATGGCGCACCGCCTGATGGATCAGATCGACCGCAGCGTCGCGTGGGGCAGCGCTCGCCAGCGTTCGTGGTCCGAGTACTTTCAGTACGTGCATCGGTATTTGCGCGACGTGGTGCGCCTCGATCCGACGCGCGCCCTGACGCAACGGTTGCGCGACCAGATGGCCGGCGAAGGCGCGAAGTTCGCGCTGGCCTACGCGAGCGCTCCGCCGATCCGGATCCTGCGCACCGTCGCGCCCTCTCGCGATCTACCGCCGGTGACGCGCCCGCGCGCGGCGCGCGAGAAGGAGCCCGTGATCGGGCCTACCGAGGATCCGCAAGCGGTGCTCACGGCCAAGGTGCGCGGCGTCCTGGAGGCAGGAGCGACCACGCTCTCGTCGGTGACGGCGCAGGTCACCGCCGACCTCGAGGCGAGCGAACGGTTCGTCGAGGCGGGACGGGTCGCTCACACGGTGGCGCAGGTCGCGCGGGTGACCGCGAAGGTGGAACGCCCGTGGGTCGCCATCGGCGATGACCTGGAAGTCGAGGAGTGGGACACCCGAGGCTCGCGCGAGGACAAACCATGACGGCGCCCAAGTACGCCGAGCTCCAGGACGTGGTGCTCGATCCCAGCTTTCCCGATCTCGATACGGCACTCCGGCGCGGACGCCACATCGATCGCGATGACTTCGTGTCGTACACGCTGCTGACCGAGGCGCAGGATCATCTCGAGACGTTCTATCGGCGCTATGGCTGCGAGCTGATCTTCAAGGCGGATGGCTACTACTATCTGCTGCCGACCGGCGACAAGGTCTCGCGCCGGCAACTGTCGCCCGGCGACATGCTCGTCGGCCAAGCACTCGCGCTCTTGTTCCTCGATCCGTCGACGATCGAGCGAGGCGGCCGCGTCACGACCGAAGACGTGGTCGCGCAGCTCGCGGTGGTGCTCTCGGGCGATGCGCTGATTCGCGCGTTCTACACGACCAAGCGCAAGTTCGACGAGCGCGTCGCGCAGAAGGCGGTCCGCACCAAGGTCGCCGAGGGCATTCGTCACCTCGCCGCGCTCGGATTCGTGGAGCTCGCCGACGACGCGAAGATCGTTTTGCGGGCCGCGCTGATGCGGTTCGCCGAGCCCGTGCGCGGTGTCGGTCAGCCGGCGGCCGCACTCGCGAAGCTCGTCGCCGACGGCGAGGTGGCGATGGTGACCGCCGACGAGCCGCCCACCGACGAGCTGTCCGATGTCGAGCCCGAGCCCGAATCGACCGAATCGACCGAACCGCCGCCAGAACCCGACGACGAGGACTGGTGAAGCGCTCCCGGATCAGCGCGCTCGCGCTCGTCAACTGGAGAGGCGTGTTCTACGAGCGCTACCTGCTCGATCGCCACGTCACCGCGCTCGAAGGCATGAACGGTGCTGGCAAGACCACCGTGATGATCGCCGCGTACGTCGCGCTGTTGCCCGACATGTCCAAGCTGCGGTTCACCAACCTCGGCGAGACCGCCGCGACCGGTGGGGATCGCGGGATCTGGGGCCGGCTCGGCGAACCAGGTCGGCCGTCGTACACCGTGCTCGACATCGAGAGCGGCGAAGGCGCCGAGGCCACGCGCCTGCTCGCGGGCGTGCGTCTGGTTCGGCTCGCCGAGCCCACCGTCGAGCCGACCGCCTTCATCGTGACCGGGCTGCCTGCCGAGCAGCGGCTCTCGGACCTCTTGCTCGTCCGCGAGCTCGACGGCGATCACGTGCCCGAGCTCGATCAGGTGCGGTCCGCCGTCGAGGCCGCCGGCGGCACGATGACCGTGTTTCGCGCGATCAAGGACTACTTCGCCGAGCTGTTCGAGCAGGGCATCACACCGATGCGGCTCACGGGCGACGAGGAGCGTAGCAAGCTCAATGAGATGCTGCGCACGAGCATGACCGGTGGCATCTCGCGCGTCCTGACCAGCGAGCTGCGCGGCTTTCTCCTCAAAGAAGAGAGCGGCCTCGCCGACACGCTCACGCGCATGCGCTCGAATCTCGACGCCTGCGCGCGCACGCGCGGCGAGGTCGTGGGCTCGCGGAGGCTCGAGCGCGAGATCACGGGCGTCTACGAGGCGGGCCTCGACATGTTCGCCGCGGCCGTGCACGCGACGCGCGCCGCGGCCAGCGAGGCCGAGCGCGAGGTGCTGGTCGCGCGACCGCTCGTCGACGATGCGCGACGCACGCACCAGGCGCTCGAGGAGACGCTCGCCCTGCACGATGCCCGGACCGCAGCGCTGGGCACCGAGCTCGCACGAGCCAAGGCCGACCACGCCGCCGCGACCGCCGCGACCGAGACCCGCACCGCGGCACTCGCGACCGCGGCGCGCTTGGTGACGATCGAGGCCGAGCTCGCAACGCATGTCGCGACCGAGAGTGACGCGCGCACGGTGCACACTGCGGCCACCGCACGGCGCACCGCCGCACGCCACGAACGGACGCGCGCGCACGATGCGTACGACCGCGCCTCGCAAGGCCTCGCGGATCTCCAGGCGGGCATCGACGAGCTCGTCCGTCGCGCGCATGGACATCGCCAGTTCGTGCGCCGCCTCGGCGATGCGCGCCGCCTGCTCGTGCGCCCGGCGCTCGTCGCGGATGACGCCGCGGAAGCGCTCGTCTCCCTCGAACGCGAGCGCACGCGGCTGGAGACCGAGCACGCGCGCCTCGCACGCGATGGCCGCGACATCGCGGCGCGGCGGGCCGAACATGCCGAAGCGCTCGCGGCGCTCGCCATCCTCGATCCGGGCGCGAGCGACGAACCTGCCCACGCCCGCGCGCGGGTGGTGCTCGCACGCCTGGCGGAGCGCGACACGCTGCGCGCGCGGATCGGCGAGCTCGATCGCGAACGCGCCGAGGCGCTCCAGCTCGAGGCGCGCCAGCTCGAGGCGCGCGCGCTCGCCGAGAACCTTGCACTCGCAGCGCCGGTGGTCGACGAGCTCGAGCGCACCGAGCGAGCGATCCAGGAGCTCGAGCAGCACGCGCAAACGCACCGCGCAGCCGCCGCGACGCGCGCGCTTCGCGAACAGGAGCTCCGGGTCCGCACGGCGGCGCTCGACGAGCAGATCGCGCGCTGGCATGTCGCGAGCAGCGCGTCGCGCCGGCTCGCGGATGCAGGGACGCCGCTCACCACGCGCGCAGAGATCACGGCGCTGCGCGACAAGGCGAGTGCGGAGCTGCACGGCCTGGAGGCCCGCCTCAGCGAGCTCGAGCAGCAGCGCCAGGCGATGCACGAGCGCGCCGCGCTGCTCGAGCAGAGTGGTTCGACCGTCGATGCCGAGTTACTCCGCTTGCGCGACGAGCTCGGCGGCGAGCTCCTCGCGAGCCGGTACGAGGATATTGATCCCGCCGCGGCGAGCTGGATCGAGGCGAGGCTCGGTCCGCTCGCGACGGCGCTGATCGTCGATGATCTCGACGCTGCGGCGACGATGATCGCGGCGAGCGAGCGCCACGCGCCGAGCGTCTGGCTGGTCGGCGCAGGCACCGCGCTCGACGTCGAGCTGCCCGACAACCTCGCCGAGCTCGACGAGCTGAGCGATGTCGTGAGCCTGGAGCCGTACGGGGCGCGCGTGACCCGCCGGCGACCGCGTCCCTCGCTCGGGCGCCGCGCGCGCGAACGCAACGTGCGCGAGCTCCACGACGCGATCGCGCGCGATGGCAACGAGCTCGACGAGCTCGGCGCCAAGCTTGCAAAGCTCGTCGCGTGGCGCCGCGATCTGGAAGCGCTCGCGAACGAGATCGACGTGCTCGCGGCCGGCGATCCGCAGCTCGAACACGCGCAGCTGGTCGCCGAGCTCGCCGCGCTCGTCGACACCTCGCACGACGAGGAAGCGACGATCGATCGGCGCAGCCACGCGGAGATGCGTACGCGGCTCGACCAGCTCCGCCGCCTGCTCCCGCTCGCGAGCCTGCTCGAAGACGCTGATCACGGCGCGCGCGCAGGGCACCTCCGCACGCTGCGCGCCGAGCTCGCGACCACTCCACCCGATCCCGCGGCGCGCACGACACTGACCACGCTCCTCGACGCGCTCCGCGTCCCACCACCGGATGACGCGACGCTGACCGCGCAGGCCGAACGAGCGAGCGTGCTGGCAACGGCGCTCGACGCGCTCGCGATCGCCCGCGCCGCGCTCGACGACGTGATCATGCACCGCCACGCCGCGGACTTCGCGGATGCGGACGAGGCACTCGCAGCTCGTGGCCAGCTCGCGACGGCGCTCGAAGCGCAGCACGCGAACGCCCGCGCCGCGGTGCAGATGGCGGCTGAACACGAGGCGCTCGTCGAAGCGGCGTGGGAGACCGCCACGGCGACGCTGCAGCACGCCGAAGCGCAACGCCTCGCCGCGCTCGCGCAACGCGATCGGGTGGCGATCGAGCTCGCGAATCTCGGCGGTCCGCCGAGCGACGCGGCCACGATCGATCCGGCGGTGCTGGCCGAGCGGGCCTCGCAGCTCGAGACCCAGGCTCGCCAGCTCGTCGCCGATCGGGCGGTCACCGCCGAGCGCGTGACGCGTGCGGCCGCCGCGATCGAGCACGCACGTGCCCGCCTTCTCGCGGCAACCCACGATGCCGAGCCGACCCAAACCGCGTGGACCGATCTGCGCGAACGCGCGAAGCTCGATGGCACGTTACACGTGGTGCTCGCGGGCGCGCGCGAAGGCCGCGGGAGCATGCAGCTCGCGGCGGATGCGTGGAGCAAGCGCGACCTGCTGCTCGACCGCGTGCGCCATGCGCGAGGTGGCGAGGAGCTCGCGCTCGTGGTGAGCGAGACCCCGCTCGATGGGCCGGGATACCTGACGGCGTGGCGCGCGACCCGCGAGTGGCTGCGTCGGCGCGTGCCCGTGCAGGTCGCCGATGTCGACGAGCCGCTGATCGCACTCGAGCGGCTACGCGATCATCTCGACGTGCTCGAGCGACGCCTCGCGCGCCAAGAGTACGACCTCCGCGGCGCCTCTGAAGATGTCGCGCGCGGCATCGACGTGCAGGTGCGGCGTGCCCATGGTCAGGTGCGACGGCTCAACGCCACGCTCGACGGCATCGCCTTCGGCAGCATCAAGGGCATCCGCGTCGAGATGCGTCGGATCGAGCGCATGGAGCAGATCCTCACCGCGCTGCGCCTCGGGGAAGCCCAGGAGTTGCTGTTCACGCCGAGCATCCCGATCGAAGAGGCGCTCGACGAGATCTTTCGCCGCTACGGCGGCGGTGGACGTGGCGGCGGGCAGCGCCTGCTCGATTATCGCGAGTACCTCGAGCTCGTCGTCGAGATCCGGCGTCAGGCGTCCGAGACCTGGGAGACCGCGAGCCCGACCAAGCTCTCGACCGGAGAGGCGATCGGGGTCGGCGCCGCCCTCATGATGGTGGTGCTCACCGAATGGGAGCGCGACGCGAACCTCCTGCGTGCACGGCGCACCGGCGGCTCGCTCCGCTTCCTGTTTCTCGACGAGGCGAACCGGCTCTCGCGCGACAACCTCGGCGTCCTGTTCGATCTATGCAAGACACTCGATCTGCAGCTCTTGATCGCCGCGCCCGAGGTCGCACGCGCCGAAGGCAATACGACGTATCGGCTGGTTCGGCACGTCGGCGAGGCCGGCCGCGAAGAAGTCATCGTCAGCGGTCGGCGCTCGGTCGATTCGGCCGAGCCGGCCGAGCCGGTACAGTGATCAATCGTCGTCGCGGCTAACGGCCGAGGCGATCTTCGAACCCACCTTCGAGAGTGCATCACCGACCTTTGCCACGACACCCTCGGCGCCGTGCTCGGCAGCGATCACGGCCTTCTTCGCCTTCTTGACGACGGCCTTCGCCTTGGTCTTGACCGCGGTCGCCTTGGTCTTGACAGCCTTGACCTTCGACTTCGCCGTCTTCACGGCGCCAGCGAGCTTCTTCTTGGTCGTCTTGGTTGCGGTCTTGGTTGCGGCCTTTGCCTTGGTAACGCCGCGCTTCACCGTCGCGACCGCCTTCTTGGAAGCCTTGGTCGCGGTCTTCTTAGCCGTTTTGGTCTTTGCCATGCGCCATCATGCAACAGCGGTCGAGATCGCTAGCAGCTGGACTGGCAGGATTTCTCTGCATGGGTGCACTGATTCGCAAAGACGAGCCCGGAGCCGGCCACCTGTCCTTCTTCTTGCCCCAGACGCCGGGCGATTTCGTGTAGAGCGGCAACCGGTAGGCGTCCGGGCCTCGGCACTCGATGCCATCGATGATGAAGAGGCCGGTGAAATAGGCCGGCGGCAGCACCGTGCAGGCGATCACGCCGCGGCGCAACGCGCCTCCGAGGTCGCGCGCGCGATCGCTCGTTAGTTGCGGTCCAACGCGCGCTTGACCTCGACCTCGAGCGCCTCGATCTTGAATGGCTTCTCGAGCAGCCGCGCGCCCGTCGACACGAGCGCCTGGACCTCGTCTTCGATCGCGTAGCCGGTCGCGATCAGGACCTTCACGTTGCTGCGCTCGCGCAGCGCGCGATACACCTCGGCGCCGTTCATCCCCGGCATCCCCATATCGAGCACGACCAGCGCGATCTCCGCCGCGTGGGCATCGAACAGCTTCAATCCCGCCTCACCGCAGTCGGCGGAGAGCGTGTGCAGCCCGAGGCGCTCGAGCATGCGGGTCGTGGAGATCCGCACGGCGGGCTCGTCATCGATCACGAGCACCGTGCCTCGCTGCGGCAACCGGGTCATGCCGCTTGCCTCGGCAGGCTTGCGCGGGAACTTGTCGGTCAGCGGCAGAAAGATCGAGAACGTCGAGCCCTTGCCGAGCTCGGAGTCGACCGTCACGGTGCCGAGCGCTTTCGCGACGACACCCCACACGAGGGCGAGCCCGAGCCCGGTGCCCTTCCCCATCGGCTTGGTCGTGAAGAAGGGTTCGAAGACGCGTGACCGCGTCGCGTCATCCATGCCCGATCCGGAGTCGGTGACGGTCAGCCTTCCGTAGCGCCCGGGCGGCAGCGAATGCCTCTCGGTCGCGAGCTCGATGGTCTCACCGCGGATCAGGAGGCGACGATCGTGTGGCCCGCGGTCGTGTGGAACGCACCACCCATCACGCCATGCGGTAGTGCGAGCGCGGCGGTCTTGGTCTGGTCCACGGTCGCGCCCTTCAACACCATGCCGAGCGTCGCGTACGCGGTGCCGGTGTCCGTCATCACGGCCTGGGCAGGAGCCGTCAGGTTTGCGATGTCGTGATACAGGCCCATGTACCGGTATGGATCGGTCCCGATGTCGTTCTGGATACCGTCGCTGAGCAGGAACCAATCGAGGCCGATCATGCCGGTCAGGTGCGCGCCGAGCATCGCCTTCAACAGGTAGTTCTTCGCGACGATCGTATCAGGCTCCACCCCCGCCACGACGCTCCGGTCTCGGATGTCAGGTGCGATGCGGTGCGCGCTCGGCCGCCATCGCGGCCTGTACCGCCGGCCGCGCCGCGACGCGCGCCTGGAAGGCGGTGAGGTTGGAGAGATCCGACAGATCGAGCTTCACGAAGCCCGCCCAGTTCGTCACCGTGAACAGGTACGCATCCGCGACGCTGAACTGCTCGCCGAAGAGGTAGGACTTCCCGGCGAGGTGCGTCTCGATGTAGCCGTATCGCTTGCGCAGATACACCTGACGCTCTGACCGGACCTCGGGCGTCGCGGCCGGGTCGAACAGCGGGCCGTAGCTCTTGTGGAGCTCGCTATTGATGTAGCCGAGCATCTCCTGCACGCGCGTCCGCTCGAACGTGCCCGCGGGCGGCAAGAGCTTCGCGTCGGGCTTGAGATCCGCGAGGTACTGCACGATCGTGGGCCCCTCGGTCAGGATCTCGCCGTTGTCGAGCTCGAGCGCGGGGACATAGCCCTTCGGGTTGATCGCCCAGAAATCGCGACCGTCGTGGGTCTTCTTCGCGCGGCTATCGACCCTCTCGAGGCTGATCGGGATGCCTGCCTCGTGGGCGACAATGTTCGGCGACATCGAGCAGGCGCTGGGCGAGTAGTAGAGTTTCATGGCTGAACGCTAGCGCACCTCGCTGCGCGCCGACACTCGGTATCCACTGGTTACCCTCGATCGTCGTCGCGGCTCACCTGCCGCACCAGCGTCCGCATCGTCTGGCCGACCGTCGTGGTGAAGCTCGCGGGCCGCGGCTCACCTTCGTTGCCCGCGATGAACACGAACCGATCACCATCGAGCCGATAGCTCGCAGGCAACCGCTTGCCCGCGTCTTCCCCGACCGAATCGATCCAGGTGATCGAACCGGGTCCGTCGAGCTCGAACGAGCCCGCCAGCAACAACCTCCCATCCGGCGCTCGCACCGAAAACTCGGTGCCGGCGAACGTGCACAGCACGCCGGGCCCGGAATGCGCATCGGGTGGATCGATCACCCCATCCGCCTCGAGCCCGACTTGTTGCCACACGCCTTGCAACGCAGCGAGGTCACGTTCAGACGGATTCATCGCGCCTTCCGCACGCCGCCCATCGTAGCGCGACGACAGTCGATGCGATCATGCTTTGGGCGGCGAGTGGGTTGTGACGGGGATCTCCAGAATGAAGACGCAGCCCTTGGTCGGCAGGTTCTGCACACGAATCGTTCCGCCATGCGCTTCGGCCGCCTGCTTCGCGATCGCGAGCCCCAGCCCGAAGCCGGTCTGGGTTTTGTCGAGGCGAACGAACGGTGTGAACAGTGATTCGACCTTGCCGGGTTCGAGGCCACCGCAGCAGTCCTCGACCTCGATGATCGCGCGGCCGTTCAAAACGTGTCCGCGCAGCTCGACGACACCCCCGTGCGAATATCTCACCGCGTTGCGGACCAGATTTCCGACCGCAGAACCGATCAGCCGTACGTCGACGTCGAGCCGATCCGCGCCCGTGGCCGTGACGCGCAACTCGATCCCCTTGGCTTGTGCTTCCGGCAGCGCGCCGAGCTCGACATCCGCGAACAGCGCTCCGAGGGTCGTCACCTGTCGCCGCAACTCGATCCCCGAGGCGACGCGAGCGGTCTGGAGCGTCTGATCGACGAGCTCCGCCGTGCGATGGATGCCTCGCTCGAGGATCGCGACGGCCCGGAGCTCGGGCATCGCTCCCGATTCCTTGAGTTGTTGGAACGCCATCGCCGCCGAGGCAAGTGGATTCCTCAGCTCGTGAGCGATGAAGGCGAAGTGCTCGTTCGCCTGCCGACGCAGCTCGGCGTCGCGCTGATACGTGTACTCGGAGACGGCGTGCGCGATGCCCGTGATGATGCAGTCGAAGATGAGTTGAATCTCGTCGAGGTTGGGCACGATGCCAGCTCCCACCGCGGTCCAGAGAAGTGCGTCACGCAACGCGCCGTATTCTCGAATCACCGAGTCCAGGCTGAACCCGAGACGCAGGCGCTGCGTGCCGTGTTCCGCGGCAGTGGCGCTGACTTCGGTCGATGGTTCGGCGGGCGGAGTTTGCGCGCCAGCGCTCAGCGTCGCGATGATCTCGTCGACGAATTGCGGAAGGTGATCGACCAGCTCGACGGTCGGGATTGCCTCCATCGCCAACGTGCCTCGCACCTGTTCCTTCCACCGCTGCATGATCTCGTCGCGTTTGGCGGTCAAGAGCTCGTGGAGACGCATCGTGCCTGACTGTACGTCACGCGTGCAGCTCCCAGGGCGGGCCGATCGTAGATTCTCCGGTGCGGTCGGGAGCACCAACGCTTGGAAGTCAACCCCGAACTCGTCGGCGTGCGGATCTTTTGGCGCCATCCCCAAACGAGCCCGACACGTAACCCGGCGCTGCCTGAGTCATAGCGTCCAAACACGTGACTATCGAGCTGTGGACGACCAGATCCTGATCGTCGAACGTAACGAGGCGTGCCGAAAGCTTCTTTCGTACCTCCTTCGTGCTCGGGGGCTTCGACCGATCGCCGTCAGGGACACGACCGCAGGCTTGGCCGCGCTCGCCGATGCCACACCCAGCCTGGTGCTACTGGACCTCGTCCTGACCGATCCGACTGGCCTCGCGTTCGTGGGTCGCATGAGCGGACTTGGTATTCCCGCCATCGCAGTGACGGGTTGCGCCATGGTCGGTGATCGAATGCGAGCGCTCGACGCGGGTTGCGTCGGTTACATCGCGAAGCCGATCGACACACGGACCTTCGCGAGCCTTGTCATGAGAGAGATAAGAGGCCGCCCGATTCCACCGGTGGTCAGCTAGACGTTGCCGAGGACGGCTGACGTTCAGGCGAGCCGCTGGTGTCGCAGTCGCAAGGCATTCGTGATCACCGAGACCGAGCTGAGGCTCATCGCTGCGCTCGCGATCATCGGACTGAGCAGCCATCCGAACACGGGGTACAAGACGCCCGCGGCGATCGGGACACCAAGTAGGTTGTACGCGAATGCGAAGATGAGGTTCTGGCGGATATTCCGCAACGTCGCTCGGCTCAGCTGCCGCGCTCGCACGATTCCACGAAGGTCGCCTTTGACGAGCGTGATCCCTGCGCTCTGAATCGCGACGTCCGTGCCGGTGCCCATCGCAATGCCGACGTCTGCTCGAGCGAGCGCGGGCGCATCGTTGACTCCGTCACCCGCCATCGCGACACGCCTGCCTGCGGCTTGCAGCTTTTCGATCACGCTGCGCTTCTGATCTGGCATCACCTCGGCAACGACATCGTCGAGCCCGAGGGTCTTCGCAACTGCATTCGCGGTCAGGCTGCTATCGCCGGTCAGCATGACGATCTTCATCCCTTCGGCATGAAGGGCTTGGATCGCTTCGAGCGTGGTAGCTTTGATCGGATCAACTACTCCGATAGCGGCGACCACGGTGCCCTCTATAGCGAGATACACCACGGTCTGTCCTTCCGCGCGCTTCTCGGCGGCGGCGCTCGCAAGCGACCCCAGCAGGTTGGTGCCGGAGGGGTCCACAAACCGCGCGTTCCCGAGAGCGACGTGCTCGCCATTGATGATCCCTTGGACGCCCCCGCCGGTGACCGATTTGAACTCACCCACGTCCAAGACCGCGACCCCGCGTTCTTTCGCGCCGGCGATGATCGCGGCCGCTAGCGGATGCTCACTGCCGCGTTCGAGCGCAGCGGCAACCGCGAGCGCGTGGCTTTCGTCGGTGCCAGTTGCGATCGCGATCGAAGACAAGCGCGGTTTTCCTTCGGTCAGCGTGCCGGTCTTATCGACCACGATCGTATCGATGTGCTCGAGTGCCTCCAACGCCTCGGCTTTGCGGATCAGGACGCCGAAGCTCGCGCCGCGGCCGGTCGCGACCATGATCGACATCGGTGTGGCGAGTCCCAATGCACATGGGCACGCGATGATCAGGACCGCGACCGCGTTGACGAGCGCGTGCGCGAGTCGTGGCTCCGGACCGATGACGGCCCACACGATCGCAGTCGCGAGCGCGACGAACACGACGGCTGGAACGAACCACGAGGCGACGCGATCGGCGAGCCGCTGAATCGGCGCGCGGGTGCGTTGTGCGTCCGCGACCATCTTGACGATCTGCGAGAGCAAGGTGTCGCCTCCAACGCGTTCTGCCGTGATCACGAAACCGCCGGTGGCGTTTAGCGTTCCACCCGTCACCTTGTCGCCGGTGGTCTTTTCGACTGGAATCGGCTCACCGGTGATCATCGATTCGTCGACGCTGCTCCAGCCCTCGACAACGACGCCGTCGACCGGGACTCGCTCGCCAGGTCGAACGCGCAGCCGGTCGCCGACTCGAACCGCATCGAGTGGCACGTCGTCTTCACTACCATTCACGATGCGCCGCGCGGTCTTGGGTGCGAGACCGAGGAGCGCACGGATCGCTCCCGAGGTCGCACTGCGAGCGCGCAACTCGAGCACCTGGCCCAGCAACACCAGCGTCACGATGACCGCGGACGCCTCGAAGTAGACAGGCGCCGCGCCATCCGCACCGCGCATGGACGGCGGGATGACCGACGGTAAGATCGTAGCGAGCACGCTGTATCCGAACGCCGTGCCGGCGCCTATCGCGATCAGCGTGAACATGTTGAGGCTGCGATGTACAACCGAGCTCCAGCCACGTTCGAAGAACGGCCGGCCAGCCCAGACGACCACAGGTGCAGCCAGCACCAGCTCGACCCACGTTCGAGCACGAACCGACAACGGCATGAAGCCGACCACCTCGCCCATGGCAAGGACGAGCAGAGGGAGCGAGAGCGCGGCGCTGATCCAAAACCGCCGCGTCATGTCGACGAGCTCGTGATTCGGTCCCTCGTCGGCCTTCGGGATCTCGGGCTCGAGCGCCATGCCACACTTCGGACAGTTACCCGGCCCTCGGTGGCGGACTTCGGGATGCATCGGGCAGGTGTAGATCGTCGCGACGTCTTCTTCGGGGGCCGGGTCTTTTGCAACGGCCGCGATGAAGCTCGGCGGATCGGCGAGGAACTTGTCGCGGCACTTCGCGCTGCAGAACCAATACTCGTGCCCTTCGTGAGTTGCGCTTCCGCCTCGGGCGATCCCAGGCGTAACGGTCATCCCGCAGACGGGGTCCTTCACGGAAGTTCGCTCGCTCTCGGAGTGCTGCTGCATGCTGTCCTGTTTCATGACCATGTCACCATCGCGACTCATACGTGATCGACGCAGCTAGCGTGCTCGCGTTACAAAGTTTCGGACCATCATTCCCGGATGAGACGCCGCGAGGCGCTCGAGCTCGTCCTCACGCATCTTTGCCGCCTACGGGATCTCGACGAGCTCGAGGCTCCAGATCAAGCCTTCGCGACACCCGTCACCACGCCGTGCCTGCGCTTCATTGCGAACCGTACTTCTGCGCGAAGAAGCCGTCCATCGCGACGAGCAGGCCGTCCACGTCGGCGTACTCCGGCACGGAGATCCGGCAGATTTGCACGTTGTCGTGCTTCTGCGCGTTCTTCACCTCGGCCGACAGCGCGCCCTGCGTCGACTCCTCCGGGTTGATCACGTAGAAGTAGTCGGGCTTGCCATCGCCGGTGGACTGCCCGTAGCTGACCCGGCTCTTGACCAGCGTCGGCGCATGCGCGAGCAAGTAGGCGACGAACTCGTCGACGAGATCCGGGTACGTCGTCGGTGCCGGCGGCAGGTAGAACGAGATCACCCCGGTGGCCATCCCTTCGGCGACCTGTGCCTCGGAGATCGCGTACAGGGTGATCTCGTGGCCCCGCGCGCGCAAGGCTCTTCGCAACTCGGTCGCGAGGCGGATCGTGTGCGCGCTGATCGTGGCCATCCGCGGCACGAGGTCACTCAGGCCCGCGCTCAGCTCCGCGAGCTGCGCAGGGCGCGCCAACGAGTCCGCGTCCTGACCGAGCTCGCGGGCGCGCGCGACGATCGCGTGCGCGATCGGATCTCTCGCGCACGCGACGACACCGAGCGTTGCTTTGCCTTTGGTGAAATACTTCGAGCCGCTCTTGACCAGCACGAACGGCCAACCCTGCGAGAGCTCCTTCGCGAAGATCGGATAGAGCGGCGCGAACGTCGTGTCGACGATGATCGGCACCTTTTTTCCCCAGCGCTGCGCATACGCGCGGACACCGGTCATCAGCGCGCCGAAGTCGTGCACCTGTAGCTCCGGGTTCGTCGGCGTCTCGAGGAAGATGCACGCCGTCGCGCCGTCGAGCGCCGCGAGCGACGCGAGCACGTGATCGACGAGGGTGCTCGCGTCCTTGCCCATGACCTCGAGCGGCCGGGACGTGATCGCGCCGCCGCGTGCGAGCAGGTCGGCGATGAGCTGACCTGTCCCGCCGTAGCCGTTCTGCGCGTAGAACAGCGCGACCGGTTTCGGTCCGAGCACGTCAGCGACGGCGGTGAACACCGCGGCCTCGGCGGCGAGCCCCGTGCAGAAGTACAGGCTGTCGCGGATCTGAGGAAACAGATCGCGCAGCTTCGCTTCGCAGTCTGCGGGCGTGGCCTCGGGCAGCACGGTCGGCGCCAGCCCGGCGACGTGCTCGAGCTCGACGCGGGCGTCCGCGGCTAGCAGCGCGGCGACGGTCCGCTTACGGATCAGCTGGACGCCCTGCGGATCGAGGCGCGCGGTATCGCGGATCAACAGCACGCCGCCGCGTGAGACGGCGTAGCAGATCGCATCAGCCGTACTCGCCTGCACATCGCCGGAGAACGGGGTATCCGCTACCAGCACGCTGATCGAATCGGTGCGCGCAGGCACGGTCTCGCGCCAGTGCTCGTGCAGCTCGCAGCCGGTGGCGCGCAGCGCGCGCTTCTTGTCATCGGAGATCGGCAGCGCCGACTCCGCATAGACGTGCACCGGCAGGCTCCGGGTCGGCGACTCGACGATGGCAAGCCAGGGCTTGGTGACAGAGGCGAACGACAAGCAGCGCGCAGCGTTCGTGCGCGCCTGGGTGTACAGCTCGAACACCGTCGACAGCGGCTGGCCGAGGCGCGCGTAATCGAACGGCAGACCGACCGCGGCGAGCCGGTCGCGGAGTTGGTGCGGCCCGTCGTCATCGAGGATCTCGGAGAGCGCCTGGTCGAAGCGCGCCGCGAACCCGGCATCGGAGTCGAACCGCGACAAATCGTACGTCGTCGCGCGATGATCCCAGTCATCGGGGAGCGCGCCGGCGGCCAGCAGCCGCGGCAAGGCCTTGGTGAGCTTCGCCGCGAAGTCAGGTCCCAGATGCAAATCACCGGTCGTCATGGCCATCGCGCGGCAGGATAGCGACTTCGCGAACGCGATGCACGGCCACGCGTTCGATGTCTCGTTCGCCGTCGCGACGCTCGACGAGCCTCATTGGAACCCACGTGTGGTCATCGATGTCCGAGCTCGTCGGGGCGCTCACGGCCTGCACGGTTGCGATCGTCGACTGACTCGTCGCTGTTGTGTCTCGTGTTGCTCTCGCCTGCGGGCGTCGGGCCAACGACTCGTCCGTGAGGTCGTGCGCGAGCACGCGTCACGATAGCCTCACCCGAGCTTGTCGAGGAAAGCGCTTCGTCCACAGTACGAGGTCTAACTCGCTACTCGATAGTCGTTCTTGATGTACGAGCTCGTAGGAGCTCGGCATCACGCCACCGAAGCCGTGAAGCATGACGATGCGCGTTCCCGAACCCATCGCTTCGAAGCGCTCTTGTACGCGAGCGATATCTCGATGGCGCTCTCGCTCGGAACCGAGCTGCGCTGACGATATTTTGAATGGATTGTAAAGATACAACCCATCGTAGTCGGTCCAATCGATCGAGAATGCATCGCCGTGAATGAACGTGGTCCGGTCGGCCACGCCCAAGGTTGCTGCGAGCCGTTTTGCGGCCGAGACCATCACAGCATGCTGCTCGATGCCGAACCAGTGGGCGCGGGATGAGAGCGCGCCCACTGCGCATTGCTTTCCGACGCCTGCTCCGATGTCGAGCACGCGAGATCCTGACTTGGGGTCGAGTAGTGATGTCGCGCGAATCGCGACGCTGACGGGCGTCCAATGGACGTTTGATAGGTGACGGAGCTCGGAAGGCACGAGCCGATCGAACTCGTGATCGGTGCCCGTGATGCCGAGCCCATGACTCTTCGAGGCGCGCCGATTATTCGTCATGGCTTGGCAGTCTTGACGTTCGCTGCGCGCATCAGCGCTGGAAATGCCACCACGATCGGACCGCATCGGATCAGTTCGGGCTTGATGATTCCGGGCACGCCGGTTGGGATCGCACGCGCATACTTGGCCAACATTGTATTTCCCGACGAGAGCTGCGATTGCCGTGCCCGCTGCGCCCAGACCGATCACGCCCATGCGCGCGAAGTCGAGCGCCAACCCATCGCGGTCGCAGTCCTGTTCACATGTGCACAGTTCGGACCGACAGCTGCTTGCGCACCACGGCACTGGTCGCGCGGCAGTGGAACGGCGATAGCAGCCAACGACAAACTGACGTGGCGTTCGACCAACATCCCGCGGGGATCCGACGACCTGGCGCGTCGGTTCGCGCTCGGCGCTTGAAATGCGGCCCTTTAGTCGCGCCGTCATGGTTCCGAGCGCTTGAATTGTTCGATCGCACGTCGCAGCTGGATAGAGCCGAGCGTTGGTTCGGACCGAGCCACGGACCGTCACCGACACAGTGGGTCAAGCATGACGCCTGCGTTGGAGTGTCCGAATGCTGACCCCGAGCCGTTTCGCAGAGCTCGTCAGGTTTCCCCGCTCGGCATCGATCACGTGGTCGATCACTCGATCGACGATCGCTGCGAGGGATTGATCGAGATCGAGATCGAGCGGGATGCGAGGCACCTCCACATCGCTGGCTGGTCGATGCACTCCCGGAGGTAGGTCCTGCGCACGAACCGTCTTGCCCGAGCGAAGAATCGTGACGAACTCGATGGCGTTCCTCAGCTGACGAACGTTCCCGGGCCAGCTATGGGCAACGAGAGCTGTTCGGGCATTTCGAGTCAACTTCGGCGGAGCACACTCGTGGATAGCCGACAGCTGCGCGAGGAACGAGTCAATCAACGCCGGGATGTCGCGCCGGCGCTCCCGCAGCGGCGGGACGTTCAACACGATGCCTTGAATTCGATAGTAGAGGTCTTCGCGAAACCGGCCTGTACGTACTTCCTCTTCGAGGGGGCGAAGTGTTGCGAGGACGACACGCGCGTTGACCTCGAGCTTCTTCACTCCGCCTACGCGCATGAATCGATGGGTCTCGAGAAATCGCAGGAGCTTCGGCTGCATCGCCATCGGCATCTCAGCCACTTCGTCGAGGAACAGCGTTCCACCGCTCGCCATTTCGACCTTCCCCAATCCTCGGTCTGTCGCGCCCGTGAATGCACCGCGCTCGTGGCCAAAAAGCTCGCTCTCGAACAACGCCTCAGGAATTGCCGCGCAGTTGATCGGGACGAATGGTCCGCCTCGTCTTGACGAGAGGTCGTGAAGGCGTCGCGCCATGACCTCCTTCCCCGATCCACTTTCGCCAGCGAATGTCACCGTCACATCCTTGCTCGCGACGGCGCGCAAGACGCGGTCGAACGCGCGCATGACCGGCGAGCTCATCAGTGGTTCGAGCACCACAACCGCGCGGCCGCTCTTGCGTGTCATGGCGCGCAGTCTACGACAAAGAGTCGTACCGAACGCACGTCGACGGGTCGCGCATCGTAAGTGACCGTGCGGACCGTGCGAGCACCATGACATTGTGTCGCTTCCGGCATTGCCCGGCGAACCCCGGCGACAACCACTGCCACCGCGACAGTGCTGCGAGGGATCGGCTTACGCAGCCGAGACTACGGTTGTTACGCGTGGCGCGCTGGATGCACCCGAGGCCCAGACGATGCCTCGGACACGGATCACGAAAACGTACCAAGAACGAACCGATGCTGCAGGTCACCGCGAGCAAGCAGGTCGCAGAGCATCTAGCTCCGATGACACCACTTCACTCGAACGAGAAGTAGCGCGATTTCGATCGGCTAGCGCTCGGCTAGATCACGCCTTCGACAGCCTCTTCTCACCTCTTCAACAGAGAAGGTCAGATCTTCATTGGACACCGGTCGACGTCGCGATGCGCGCGTGCACGTTGCTAGCAGCCACCCCGACCACACGCGTGCTCGACGTGGGTTCGGGCATTGGAAAACTCTGCCTCGTCGGAGCCGCGACCACTCGTGCCACCTGGACAGGTGCGGAATTGGATGCCGATATGATTCGGGAGGCGCGCGAAGCTGCGCGATATATGGGTCTGGATGCACGTGCGACCTTCTTGCACCAGGATGCAACACAGCTCGACTGGACCCAGTACGACGCGATCTACTTCTTCAATCATTCGCAGAAGAATTCGTGAAGCGCCGCCTCGATCTCACCGCGAGGATGGACCGCTTCTTCCTTACGCTCGAACGAGCTCGGCGGCAATTGCTGACGACGCTAGCGGGAACACGGGTCGTCACGTACCACGGGATTGGCGGCGAGATGCCGGACGGATTCACGTTGCTTCATAGAGAACCCGCGAGGGAAGACTCGCTCTGCCTGTGGATCCGAAACGAAGGTGACACGATGCGTTCTTTGTCATCGGGATGAGCTCGTTCGAGCTGTAGACCGCGAACCCCTCGTCGGGCCAGAACACCTGCCCGGTCTCGATGCGGCGATCTGTCCGTGAGGTGCGGCGGCGATACGCACATCCGGCGGATGCTCGAACTCTCGCGTACCAGCTATGCTGGCTCCCGGTTTGAGTCTCGACCACCTCGATACGCTGCCGGCCGGCAAAGGGCCGGTAGACGGCGACGACCTGATCGCGTTCGGTGGTCGCGTCGGTCGGTATCTGATCCTCGACCGGGTCGGCCGCGGGGGCATGGGCGTGGTCTACGCCGCCTACGACTCGGTGCTCGATCGCCGGATCGCGCTGAAGCTCCTGAGAGCACAGGAAGGCGAGGATGCAAGCTCGGGTCGCGTGCGCATGGAGCGCGAGGCCCAGGCACTCGCCCGGCTGTCGCACGAGAACATCGTCACGATCCACGACGTCGGGGAGCACGCGGGCTCCATGTACATCGCGATGGAGCTCGTCGAGGGCACCACGCTGCGCGAATGGCAAAAGGGCAAGCCGTGGCGCGAGATCATGCGCGCCTACCTCGATGCAGCGCGCGGGTTATCGGCGGCGCATGCGGCGGGCCTCGTCCACCGGGACTTCAAGCCAGAGAACGTGCTCGTCGACGCGAAGGGCAATGTTCGGGTCACGGATTTCGGACTCGCGCGACGTGCGGGTGACAGTGCACCTGCCTCGGCCGTGCGGATCGCGAGCCCATCGGCCTTCGATAGCGACCTGACCGCCGCCGGCACGGTGATGGGCACCGTCGCGTACATGGCGATCGAGCAGATCGAAGGCCGCCCTGTCGACGAGCGGGCGGATCAATACTCGTGGTGCATCGCCACATGGGAGGGCCTGTTCGGCGAACAGCCATTCGTCTCGGGCGACCTCGAAGCGCGGCGCGAGGCGATGACCAAGACAGTGCCGAAGCCGCCCGCGAAGCCCGCGATTCCGCGCGGCATCGTGCGCGTGTTGCAGCGCGGGATGTCCGCCGATGCGAACGAGCGATGGCCCGCGATCGACGCGGTGATCGGCGAAATCGAACGAGCGATGTCGTCGCGGCGCTGGTACATCGCGGCCGCTGCGTTTGCGGGCGTCGCGATCGTCGCCGTCGTATTCGCGATCGGTCAGAGCGCGGGTTCGCGCGCCACCAACGCCTGCGCGAGCGTCGCCGACAATCCGGTGTGGACGCCGCAGACCAAGGTAGCGATCGAACAAGCGTTCGCGGCGACGAACGTGCCGTATGCAGCGGATGCCTCGCGCGTCGCCGGCAAGGCGATCGAAGCGTGGCAAGAGCGCTGGCACGACATCGCGCTCGATAGCTGCGTCGCCACGCACACGCGACATCTCCAGTCCGAGCAGGTGCAGCAGTTGCGCGCGAGCTGTCTCGCGAAGCGCCACGACGAGCTCGCGACGCTCGTCGGCGGGCTCGTGCACGCCGACAAGAAGGTGGTCGAGCTCGCGGCCACGCTCGCCCTGCCCGATCTCGACGCGTGCAACGATCCGCAGGCGCTCGCCGGTGTGATGTCTCCGCCGATCGCGAATCCCGAACAGGCCACGATCGAAGCGCGGCTCCAGGTGATCGAAGAGGAGCTCGCCGGTGTGATCGCGATCCCTCGCGCCAAGGAGCTGCTCGATCAACTGCCGGATCCAGGCAAGGCCGGGTGGAAACCGCTCGTCGCGCGGATCGCGATGGATCGCGCGCATCTCGAAGAAGAGCTCGGTCGTGGCAAGCAGGCGCGCAGCGCCTTGCTCGATGCCGCGGCAGCGGCCTCGGCGGCCGGCGACAACGATCTCCTGGTCGAAGCCTACCTGCACGCGACCCATCTCGAAGCGCACCTGACCTCGGACTTCGCGCTCGGCAAATCGTGGCTCGGCCTCGCGAAGGGTACGATGGCGCGGATGGGCTCGCGTCCGAAGAAGCTCCTCCAGTGGGACCGCGCCGCGGGCGAGCTCGCTTACCGCGAGGGCCGGATGGAAGATGCCCGCGATGCGTATCGCCAGGAGCTCGCGCAGGCGACCGCCCTCGAGCCTGGTGGCGTGCTGGAGATTCAAGCACTGTCCGATGTCGGCAAGACCGAGTCGGAGCTGAACGCGCTCGCGGATGCGCAGCAACACCTCGATCGCGCGCGCACTCTCGCGAAACAGCAACTCGGTGACAGCCACCCGCTCGTCGGCGCGATCGCGCACGACCTCGGAACGGTCGTGTATCGCGAGGGCAAGTTCACCGATTCGCTTCCGTACTTCGAGAGCGCCGTGAAGATCCGCTCCGCGGCATTCGGCGCGGATTCCGTCGAAGCGGCGAACTCGATCCAGGCAACGGGCAATGCGCTCGTGGCGATGGATCGGGCGCAGGAAGCCGCGGAGCGGTTCGGTGAAGCGATCGCGATCTACACGGCGCGGCTCGGGCCGGATCATCCGGATGTCGCGACCGCGTACAACGACATCGGCTCGACGTACCACCGTGCAGGTGACTACGCGCGCGCGCTCGCGAACGCGCAACACGTGAAGGCGATCCGCGAAAAGATCCTCGGGCCGGATCATCCCGATGTCGCGGAGAGCCTCGTCAACGAAGCGATCGAGGCGAAGAACCTCGACCGCTGGGACATCGTGAGCGCGAACTATCCGCGCGCGATCGCGATCTACGAGGCGAAGTACGGCAAGGACTCGCTCGAGATCGCGGTGACGAGCATCAACCTCGGTGAGGCGCAGCGCGCCCAGGGCCACCTCGACGCGGCGGAGAAGTCCTACACCCGCGCCCGCGACATCATCGCGAAGCAGCTCGGCGAAGACCATCCGATGCTCGGCCACGCGTGGAACGGGCTCGGCCAGGTCGAGCTCGCGCGCGGCCACCACGAGGAAGCCGGCCGCCTGCTCGAGCGCGCGGTGCAGATCCGCAGCAAGGCGAAGATGGATGCGACGGATCTAGCGGAGAGCAAGTTCGCGCTCGCGCGTGCGCTACCGGACACCGACGCCGCGCGCGCCACGCAGCTCGCGAGCGATGCCGCCACGGTCTACAAGGATGCCGGTCCGGGCTATGCGAAGCGCTACGCCGATGTCGAAGCTTGGTTGCGCGACCGCTGATCAGACACCGGACACGTGTGAGGCAACTCTCGATCACGGTACGGAGTACCCGCCCCGTACGGATGCGCAAGATGAAGCCTTTTGGCGGCTAGAACTTCTTCTTGAGCACGTTGATGCCGACCGTGTGACCGAGCTGCTGGTTGTACTTGTTCGCGTCGCGCTCGGCGACCGAGCGATCGACCGCGTGGGTTTCGGCGTTCATCTCGCGCGCGCCGAAGGCCGCCGCACCGTAGCCACCGGCCATGGTCAAGCTGCCGCCGAGCTCCATGATCGGGCTCGCGGTCGAGTTGCCGATCAGGTAGCCAACGATCGTGACGACCGCGCCACCCGCCATGAGGCCGATGCCGCGATGGCTCCATTTCTCGCCATCCGCGCGCATCGCGAGGGTCTGATCCTGGGCCGCTTTGTCACCGGTGATCCCGAAGAAGTCCTCGTCGGCGAGCTGCTGCGGACCCTGCACCGGGTACCAGATCTTCATCTGGTGGGTCTCGGTCTTGTCCGCGTAGGTCGTGCCCTTCGCGATCACGTTGCCCTCCGAGTCCGTGTATTCGGTCTCGCCGACCTTCTCCTTGTGGGTCGTGGTCCAGGTCTTGATGTCGTCCACCACGGCGAGCTGTTCACCGCTCGCCACCACTCCCGATTTCGGGGCTTGCGCTGCGATGAGGCAGCCGGTCGAAGAAATACATAGTGCAATCGCGGTCATCCGTAACATTGGGAACCTCGCCGTTGATTAGGTGGCGGTCCGGACGGATCGTGTGCGACCGGAGTCGCATCAAAAGCTCACGTGTATGTGAACGCTGCCCTAAGTCTGGTGAACGCCGCTCTCTACGAGCTCGATCCTGCGGTTCGGGACCGGGTCGCGGCGGAGCTAGCGTCGGTGAGGCGAACGTACCCGGACGCCGACGTCACGGACGCACGCTTCGCGACGGCGCTCGCGAGTCGATTGGCTACGCAAAAAGATCGAGTCTCGGCGCTCGCGCATCTCCGAGTCAACGATCTGTTTCTCGCGCAGTGGTGCCTCAGCGGCGACGCGCGCGCGATCGTGGCCTTCGAGAGCGTCCACCGAACCGAGCTCGATGCACTGTTCGGTCGCTTTCGCCAGCTCGCCGTAACCGATGACGAGATGCGCCAGACGCTTCGTATCAAGCTGTTCGTCGGCGCCGCTGGCAAGGATCCCCGGATCGGAGAGTACTCGGGGTTCGGGTTCTTGCAGAACTGGGTCCGCGTCACCGCGCTCCGCGCGCTGGTCGATCTCGCGCGCAGCGAACGGGCTCGCAAGCTCGAAGAGGTGCTCGCCGATGACGACATGCTCGCGCTGACGCCGCATGACTCGAACCTCGACAGTCGCTACACGCGCGATCAGATCAACCGGGCGATCAAGCAGGCGTTCGCCCGCGCGATCGCAGCGCTCGTGCCGCGCCAGCGCAACTTCTTGCGCCACGCCCACGTCGACGGGCTCACGCTCGATCAGATCGCCGCGCTCTACCGCATCCACCGCGCGACCGTGGCCCGCACGCTCGCGCAGGCCCGCGAGATGATGATGATGGAGACCCGCCGCGAGCTCGCAGCCCAGCTCGGCCTCGCCGACGAGCAACTCGAGAGCTTGGTCCGCGCGGCGGACAGCTGCATCGATCTCAGTTTGTCACGCGTGTTGCGCGCTCCCGGCGTCGCCGAAGGCTCCGCCGATTCATGACGAACGCCTGTCCCTCCGACGACGATCTCGTCCGGATGATCGAGGGCGTCGTCACCGCAAAAACCCTCGCGGCGATCGAGAGCCACATCGATAACTGCGAGACGTGCGCGGCCGTGATTGCGGGACTCGGCGCACTGACCTCGACCAGACCTCAGCCAACGGTAGCAGACCACCCGGCGCTCGTCGCCGTCGATCCCGAGCACTACGTGCTCTCCGAAGAGATCGCGCGCGGCGGCATGGGTCGAGTGTTGCGCGCGCGCGATCGTCGCCTCGGTCGGCAGATCGCGATCAAAGAGAATCTCGTCAACACGGGCGATCACGCACGCCGGTTCGAGCGCGAGGCGCGCATCACCGCGCGCTTGCAGCATCCATCGATCGTGCACATTCACGAGGCCGGCGTGTGGCCGACCGGCGAGCCCTTCTTCGCGATGGAGCTCGTCGCCGGGCTCTCTCTCGACGACGTGATCAGCCGTGCCGCGACGCTGGATCAGCGCCTCGCCTTGATCCCGAACGTGCTCGCCGTCGCCGACGCGATGGCCTACGCCCATCACCGAGGTGTGATCCACCGCGATCTCAAGCCGAAGAACGTACTGGTCGGCGACTTCGGCGAGACCGTCGTGATCGACTGGGGACTCGCCCAGGACCTGTCCGGACATGACGTCGAAACGGACGATCCGCTCGGCAAGGTCGTGGGCACGCCCGCGTACATGCCACCCGAACAAGCGCGTGGTCAGGTGGTCGATCCGCGCACCGATGTCTACGCGCTCGGTGCCGTGCTGTTTCACGTGCTCGCCGGTCGACCACCGATCAGCGGGCCCACGACCGACGAGGTGCTCGCGCGGATCATCGCGGGGCCCCTGCCCTCGCTCGGCAGCACCCAACCGGACGTTCCTGCCGACCTCCTCGCGATCGTGGCCAAGGCGATGGCGTTCGCGGCCGCCGATCGCTATCCGAGCGCGCGCGAGTTCGCCGACGATCTTCGCCAGTTTCAGACCGGCCAACTCGTCGGCGCGCACCGCTACTCGCTGGGCCATCTCGCGCGGCGCTGGCTGCGACGCCATCGCACCGCCGTGCTCGTTGCAGGCGCGGCCATCGTCGTGCTCGTCGCGATCGGCGCGGTCGCGATCCATCGCGTCGTGCGTGCGGAGGGCGTGGCGCAAACCGCACGCGGCACCGCCGAGCACGATCGCGCCGACGCCGAGGAGCTGATGGGCTTCATGCTCGGCGATCTGCGCGACAAGCTCCGACCGCTCGGCAAGCTGGAGCTACTCGGGCTCGTCGCGAACAAGGCCACCGCGTACTACGACCGCCGGCCGGTGACGACCGAACGCGATCGCCGCGATCGCTCCACCGCGCTCGTCAACCTCGGGGACGTCCGGCTCGCACAAGGTCAGACCTCGGCGGCTCTCGTGAGTTACCGCGCGGCGCTCGCGCTCTCCGAGGTCCTCGCGGCTCTGGCACCCGACGATGATTCGAGACAACGCGACCTCGAGGTCAAACACAACCGCATCGGCGAAGTCCTCGTGGCCCAGGGTGACTCTGCAGGTGCCCTCGCCGAGTGCCGCGCGAACATCGCGATCTCCGCGCGGCTCGCGGCCAAGGATCCGCGCAATGCCGGGTGGCAACGCGATCTTTCGATCAGTCACGAGAAGCTCGGCGATGTGCTCGACGCGCAGGGGGATTTCCCCGAAGCACTCACCGAGTTTCACCAGTCGCTGGCGATCACCGAGGCGCTCGCCGGGTGGGCTTCGAGCCCGGACACCGCGCGCGATCTCGGGGTCGGTCACGAGCGCCTTGGCGAGGTCTTCGCGCGGCATGACGATCGCGCAGCCGCGGTGACCGAACTGCGCGCTGCGCTCGCCATCCGTGAGCCGCTCGTCGCCAAAGAGCCCGACAACGCGATCCTGGTGCGCGACCTCGCGGCGACCCACGATGCGATCGGCACGGTGCTGGTCAATGAAGGCGAAGCGGCGGCCGCGCTGCCGCAATTTCGCGCGGCCTTGGCGCTCGACCAACGCCTCGCGGCACGCGACGCGAGCAACGAGGGCGTCCAGAGCGACCTCGCCGCCTGCCACGATCATATCGGCAAGGCGTTGCGCCTGCAGGGCGATAACGCGGGCGCGCTCGTCTCCTACCGCTCCGCCGTGGCCATCCAGGCACGACTTGCAGCGAGTGACCCGAGCAACGGGGATCGCCAGGGTGGGCTCGTGCTCGGTCACAAAGGCATCGGCGATGTGCTGCGCTCCCAGCACAACACCACCGCAGCGCTCGCCGAATACCGCGTGACGTTGGAGATCGCGACGACGTTAGCCGCGCGCGATCCGCACAACGCCGAGTGGCAGCACGACCTCGCCGTGATCCACGAAAAGCTCGGCCTCATCCACCAGCTCCAGAACGACACCACGAATGCGCTGGCCGAACATCGCGCTTGTCTCGCGATCCGCGAGCGGCTGGCCGCCGCAGATCCGACGAACATGGCAGCGCAGAATGATCTCGCCGCGAGCCACTTCAACATCGGCGACGTGCTGTCCACGGCAGACATCGCGGGAGCACTCCTCGAGCACCGCGCCGCGCTCGCGATCACCGAAGTGCTGGTCGCGAAGGATCCGGCGCGCACCGCGTGGCAACACGACCGCGCAGAGTCGCACCAGACGATCGCGCGCCTGCTGCGCACACAAGGCCATGCCACCGCGGCGCGTGCCGAGCTTGCCGCCGCGCTCGCGCTCCTCGAGCGGCTCCATTCCGCCGATCCGACGAACGAAGAGCTACGCGGCGAGGTCGCCAAGCTTCGGCTCGAGCTCGGACGGCTGGCCACGCGCGGCGGCTCGGTGCATCACAGAATGCACACCGCTCGATCTGATCGGCGAGCGGATGGAATCGCTTAGAGCTCGAGCTCTACGGCTTTGCGAACGCTCGCTTCGAGCACGCTCTTGCCCTTCGCGGTGATCTTCGAGCTCCGCAGCTGGAGCTTTGTCAGCGAGCGCAGGATCGGCGACGCCGCCAGTGCGAGAGCGCACTTGTCGCCGAACGCGTTCCATCCGGCGCGCAGCACGCCACCTTCGAAGCCGTACTCGATGCGCGTGCCGGCGAACTCCCCGACCCAAGCTTTCTTGTGCTTCTTCAGGAGCTCGGCCTCCCGCTCGGCGAGCTGGGCAGGCGCCCCCTCGCCGAGCCGATCACGCTCGAGCTGTAGCGCGATGAATTCGCCGCGTGGATCGCCGGCTTGCGTGAGCCAGTCGGCGTAGACCATACGCGGCGCGTCGGCCTCGGGATCGGCGAGCACCTCCGCGAGGAGCTCGTTTGCCGATTTCGGCTTCGGCGCGGGCGGACTGATGGTGCGGGTGTACATGGGTGCTCGGGCCCTCGCAGAACCACTGCCAGCGATCGCGGCCCATCGTATCTGACCTTCCCGAGGCGAAGTTGCGTGCCTTTGCGGCTAGCGTTGCCGATGCAGCGTCCACCACGCGACCGTAGAGAACGCGATCGTCTGCGCGCCGAGTGTCGCCATCGCGGCCCACAACGGCAACAGCGGCTCTAGCTGGAGCGATGGTCCCGAGAGCGCTTGCATGTCGACGATATCGCTCATCGCATCGACACTCGCGTGCGACGATACGGCCCACGCGATGATCTCCGTTGGCCCGTGCAGCGCGAACATCAGGCCGGCAAACACGACCTGCGGCACGAGCACGAGAGGGATCAGGCTCGTCGCTTTATCTGGCGTCGACGCGATCGCGGAGATGCACAGCCCGAGCGCCACGCCGGCGAGCCCGGTCAGCACGATCACCGCGAAGAGCTCGAGCGCCGCGGGAAATGGCGGCATGCGCGTGTGCAGCGCGATCGTGCCGAGCAGCAGCGCGGATTGTGCGACCACGAGCAACGCCAGGATGGCCAGCTTCGATGCGACATACGGGCTCGCGCGCAATCCCGCGAGTCGCTCGCGCCGGATCACCGAGCTCTCCTTGCAGATCTCGCGCGCCGAATTGATCACGCCGAACCACACGCCGGTCGTCGCGATCATGAAGATCAGCTTCTTCGCCTCGATGTGGCTCGAGGTCAGGCTGTCGGGTTGCGAGACCAATGCGAGGAGCACGCCGATCACTGGAGCTTGCGCGAGCAGCAGCAACAGATTCTTGCGATCCGAGAGGATCAGCTCGAGATAGCGCCGGCACAGGAGCGTGAACTGGTTCCACCGCGAGTGGGTGAAGGTCTTCGAACGGCGCTCGTTCTCCTCGCGTTGCTCGCGACTCGGCCCGTCGAGCGGAGCGCGCGCCGGTCGCTCGACCGCGTACTTTTGATATTGTAGTGAGTCGTGATACGCGGCCTCGAGCGTGGTCGTATCCGCCGGCACGTCGATCTTCGCGTAGATGTCGGCGAAGTCCCGCACGCCGAAGAACTCGAGTGCCTGGGATGGCGGTCCGAAATAGACCAGCCGGCCCGTCGTCAGGAACGCGATGTGATCGCAGACGTTGATGTTCTGCGTCGCGTGCGTGATCAGCACGATCGTCCGCCCTCCGTCGGCGAGCCGGCGCAGCGTGTACATCAGCTTGCGCTCGAGCCCCGGGTCGAGACCGCTCGTTGGCTCGTCGAGAAATAGCAGCACCGGATCGGCGAGCAACTCGCACGCGATCGAGACGCGCTTGCGCTGCCCTCCCGAGAGTTGATCGACCCGCTTGTGCCGATGCTCGGTCATCTCGACCTCGTCGAGGACGCGCGTGACACGCTCCGCGATCTCGCTCGCGGCCGTATCGACAGGCAGGCGCAAGCGCGCTGCGTGATGGAGCGCGCGAGCGACGCTGAGCGTGAGATGCAGGATGTCGTCCTGCGGCACGTACCCGATGACCGAGCGATAGGTCTCGTACGCCGCATACAGATCATCGCCGTTGATCGAGACCTTGCCGGTGGTCGCGTACGCGAAGCCGCACAGCGCGGACATCAGCGTCGATTTGCCCGATCCACTCGCGCCGACGATCGCGACGAGCTCGCACGGCTCGATCGAGACCGTCATCGGGTGCAGCAGCGTCGCGGAGCCGATCGTGCGGCCAACCGCGTGCGCATCGATGCGAAACGCGCCGCGCTGGTCGAAGGAGTCGAGGCTGTCGCCGTCGTAGGTCAGCCGGAACGTGCCGATCTGCAAGATGTCGCCGGGCACCAGGATCTGCTCGCGAATGCGGCGCCCGTTGACGCGCGTCCCGTGCGCCGAATTCGCGTCGCGGAGCACGTGCTTGCCATCGCGCCACGCTAGGTCCGCATGGTGGCGCGAGACCAGCGGCTGATCGAGCACGAGGTCCGTGCCGCTGCGGCCGATCGTCAACCGATCGGTGCCCGGGGGTGTCGCGAAGTGCTGCACCGGCGCGATCCGCGGCGCGAGAGCATTGCGATAGACGAGCGTCACGAGCCCGTGCGTGCGCGGGTCTGGCAGGCGCACGATATCGCCGTCGTGCAACATCGTCGGCTCGGAGATCAGCTTGCCCCCGATCAGCACCGCACCCTGCGCGACGAGTTGGTGCGCACCGCCAGCCTCATCGAGGTGCGCGTGGTGCGGCGCGATCCACGATGCAAGCAGCACGATGTCGCAATCCTCGGCGCTACCGATCACGACGGTCGCCGCGGCCAGCTCGACGACCTGGCCCTCTACCTCGAGCGTGGCTGCCACGCGCGGAAGCTTACACGCGCCCGGCGAACGTTTCACCTCGGCGTACGAACCGGCGCATCGTTTGACCGATCGTCGTTCGAAACTCGGTGGGCCGTGGCTCGCCTTGGTTGCCCGCGACGAACACCAGCTCGTCACCCTCGATTCGATAGATCGCCGGCAGTCGTTTGCCCGCGTCTTCACCGATCGAATCGATCCACGTGATCTCCCGCGTGCCTTCGAGCTCTAAGCGCCCGGCCAGCAGCAACGTTCCACCCGGCGAGCGGACCGAGAACGAGTCCCCTTCGATCGTGGTCACCACACCCCGGCCCGAGTACGCGTCCGACGGATCGACCACGCCATCGGCCTCGAGGCCGACCTGCTCGCACACACCCTCTAACGAGGACCGTTGCATGACGACGATCCTAACCCAACGACACGCCCCGCCTAGGTGTAACGACGTAGCCTAGGCCGATGACGCGTGGGCGATTTCTGGAGCTGGGCACGATCGCGCCGCGCGGTCTCGGTCCACGCCGCGTTCGAGCGTATGTCCCCGCGGTTCCCGGACCGCGTCCGCTCCTCGTCATGTTTGATGGCCAGAACCTCTTCGACGACGCGGGCTCCTTCGCGGGTGGCTGGCACGTCCACCGGGCCGTCGATCGCATCGCTCGCGCTCGGGCGCCGATCGTCGTCGCCATCGATCATGGTGGCATCGATCGCATCGCCGAGCTCTCGCCGTACAGCGACGGCAAGCGCGGCGGCAAGCTCGATGCGGTCCTCGGCGCTGTCACCGAGACGCTCCTGCCGCGCTTGCGCACGCACCTTCACATCGCCGGTCTACCGTTCATCGGCGGCTCCTCGCTCGGAGGGCTTGCCGCGCTGTACGCTCACTTTCTGCGTCCGGATCTATTTGCCGGTGCGCTCGCGATGTCGCCATCGCTGTGGTTCACCCATGATCGCTTCGCACGCTTCATCCAATCGCGCCCGAACCCGCTGCACTCGCGCATCTATCTCGACGCTGGCGCCTCGGAGGGGCGAGGGTCGACGAGCGTGCGCGTCGACCGATTCGGGCGAGAGCTGCGCCGACGGGGCTGGCGTGCGACGGGCGAGCACCGCGTCTTGGTTCGTATCGATCCGCGTGGTCGCCACACGGAGGCCTCGTGGCGGCGACGCTTCCCTGCGGCGCTGCGCTTCCTGCTCGCGCCTGATCGCGAGGCGCGAGGTTAGTCCTCCCAGAATTCGTGCGACCGCGCGCACCCGGCGGCTCGTTGAAGAAAGTGACCCTCATGAGCCCCCGCACGACCGCCGTCTGCCTCGCCCTGTCCGCCGCCGCGTGCGGCAAGAAATCCGCGTCGAGCGACGCCCCGCCCGCGCAGCCGAGTACCGGCGCGCCACCAATCGGTCGTGCAGATCGATGGAGACACGCTGTGGACCGAGCAGCTCAAGAACGGGCACGCACAGAAACATCCGGACCTGGCCGCCGCGAAGACCGCACAGAAGCTGTGACACGCGCGTCGAGTTCTCCGCCACCCGTGCTCGAGCCGATGCTATCGTCACATCATGGTCGCGACGCGGCATCACTACTCGTTCGAGGACTACCTCGGCGTCGAGGAGGCGAGCGCGGTTCGTCACGAGTTTCTCAACGGCGACATCTTCGCGATGGCGGGCGGCACGCCCGAGCACGCCGCGCTTTCGGCAGCGGTCGTGGTGGTGCTCGGAGCGGCACTGCGCGGCGGCCCGTGCCGCACATACAGCTCCGATCTTCGCGTCCGCGTCTCCGCGACCGGGCTGGCAACCTATCCAGATGCCGCCGTGATCTGTGGCCCCGCGAGCCACGATCCGATGTCGCCGACTCACGTCACGAACCCATCGGTGCTGATCGAAGTCCTGAGCACCAGCACCGCGGACTACGACCGTGGCGAGAAGCGCGAGCACTACCAGCGAATCGACGCGCTCCGCGAGTACGTGTTGATCGAGCAAGTTCAGCGAGTAGTCGAGGTCTTCGCGAGGTCTGCTGACGGAACGTGGAGTCACCAGATCTATCGTTCGGGTGCAATGGTGCGCGTACCGTCGCTCAGCGTGTCGTTTGCCGTGGACGAGATCTACGCGATCGCTGGTCTCTAAGTTCAGGGTTGCAAGCCAACGGTCGCGCCGCCGAGTAACACCGGTGCGAATCCCGGAGTCGCTTATCAAACAGCCGTAGCGACTGCAGAAGTTAGCGACCATAACCGCGGTGTTCTTCTACGAGGGCAGCGGCGACGGCCACCCGTCGGTCGTGTAGATCGACGGGAGCACGCTGTGGACCGAGCCGCTCGAGAGCTCGCACCCCCCAGGAGAATCCGCCCACTCGTAGGAGATCTGGCCGATACCTCCTCGATCTTGCCGTCGTCCAAAAGCTGCCGGGCAACGCCCTAGATTTGGTTACCCAAGGAGCCACGATGAGCGTCGAGTATCGCGTCACGCTAGAGACCTCGGAGCGTGGGGAGCTACGCGATTTCGCCGTGTGCAGCGTGGGTCGATGGTGTGCGCGCGATTTCATGTCATAGACTCCTCCTCTGAAGTCCTTGCTGGTCGTGGTGTTCGTCGCGTGTGGAACGTCAGCCCAACCCCAACGTCCGACCATGGAACCGACCGCACGGACCTCGATCGCGGGCACGAGCACGACGTCCACCGCTGTCGATCCAAAACCGTCGAGCGTCAGTTGCATCCGCGACACCGATTGCGCGACCGGTGCTTCATGTCAGTGCCAGGCCGAAGGCTTGGCGGGACCCGATGGGAAAGGCATGTACGGCGCTTGCGAGTGCGCCCTTCCCGGACAGGGCCCGACCGCGTTGCCGGCGGTCGCCGGTCCGCTCGGGCTTTCACAACGGCCATGAACGCTTGCGAATGCTCACCGCCGAACGCCTCGTTCACGGCAACTGCGATCGAGAGCGTCGGCGCCGAGGGACGCCGCCTGTCTCTGCTCGTTGGTGCTGCCTGAGCACCGAATGTAGCGACCCCAACGGGACCTTTGCGTTCGGGAGACGACTCATACAAATCGAGATATTAGCGGTGCGCGTCGCTGCCTAAGATCACGATCCTCGGCAGTTCGCTTGTGGCCGAAGCCATTAGCTCCCTCGGCAATTGGTCCAGAGATGGTAATTCCGATCGCTCTTCGAGTAGGCGAATTTCGTTTTCCCAACACTGCGCACGCGTTGATCGAACTCGAACCAGCGCCACCGAGCAAGGTCGTTAGCGCTGAGACCGTCGATGCGCGTGTGTGAACAACGTGCTCGCCTCGAGCGCAAGCTTCAGCTCGCGTTGGTGATCGGACGCGACCTGTGGGAGATCGGGTTGAAGAAGGCGAGGCTTCCAGCAGCGAAGCCGACGCCTCCGAGGACGCCGACCGCGCCGAAGGTCCAGGCCTTCGGGCTCGGTGCGCTCGGTGGGTTGTTGTTGCTCGGGCTACTGCGCCGGCGGCGCCGCCGCCGGGCGCGATGAAGTATTGCGCGCCTCGTGGAACTTCTTCAGTTCGGCATTCGCGCGACCGATGACCTCGAGCTTGGCAACGATCGCGGCGAGCACGCCACCCGGGATCGCGTAGTAGCCCTCGTGCTCGCTCGCTCCGGTGTACACGCGATTGCCGACACAACCGAAGCTCGCCGAGGCGCGCGCGGTCTGCTGCGCCTGTGGCAACACCGCGCAGGTCGGCCGTCCGAGGGTTGGCATCCCCGAGCCAACGCCCGCGGCCTGCGCGGCTTCGGCGAGCAACATCAACTGGCGGACGTCGGCGCGCACCAGCACGATGTCGGGGGCATACGTGGCTTCACCGAGCGGCGCGTACGCGATCACGCCGAACTCGACGGTGTCGCGGCGTGGGATCTGCGCCACCTCGTCCATCGACAGGTACTCGATCCCCACCATCGTGTGGATCAGCTGTTTCAGCTCCGCCTTCTGATCCGCGGTGGTCGGGACGCCGTGGGTGTGGGCACCGACCGCACAGCCGAGGTGATCGGAGGCCTCGGTGTAGAACGACTCACCATCGGCGGCGCGACGCCAGTAGCTGCAGCTCGCGGGCGCAGCCTTCGCGATCCGAGCGAGTCCCGCGGGCGCCTTCGCAAGGAAGCCGACCGCGACAGGCGACAACGAAAGGCCGAGCAATTCCTCGAGACGGGTTTTCATCGGGGCAAGCTACCACTCTGGCGCGCGATCCACGGCAGGCTATATGAGGCCATGGCAAAGGATCGCGTCCTGCTGCTGGCGCGGACAATGGCCTATCAGACGGCGGACTTTCTTCGAGCGGCCGAAGCCATGTGCGTCGAGGTCACGCTCGGCACCGATCGCTGCCATGTCCTGGCCGAGGCGTGGCCCGAAGGTGCGCTAGCACGCGCTAGCACCACGGTTGACTTTCACGACGCGTGGCGCGCGCACCCTCGTGGGGGAAACCACCGCGAAGAAGCGAGGGGCCGTGCGTAGATGTTGTCGAACTCGAAGGTCATCGGTAGGCCGACCGCATCGATTGGCTTTACCGTATCCACTGTCTGCAGTGGACCGGCAACCGCACGATCGATCGCGCGTTCGCGATGCTCGGGTTTGGGCACTGATCTGGGCGGTGATGATCGCGGGCATCGTGCTGTTCGTGCGGCGCTTCAGAGCGTGACGATCGACGCGGTGTGGGCGTCTGCGAAGTCCGGAAACACGTCCGGGTGAAGACACGCCGTGCCTTCTCGGCGAGCAACGCACCGTTCGTCGTCAGCGTGAGATCGAGGGTTGGGATGTCCGAAAGCATCGTGATCAGCCGTTCGAGCTGCCGGCGAAGCAGCGGCTCACCGCCCGTGATGCGGAACTTCTCGACCCCGAGCAAGGTGAAGATCCGAGTCACGCGAGCGATCTCTTCGAAGCTGAGGAGCTGCGCGCGCTCCAAGAATGGATAGTCGCGACCGAAGACCTCCTACGGCATGCAGTAGACGCAGCGGAAGTTACAGCGGTCCGTGACCGAGATCCGGAGGTCGCGCAGGGTTCGCCCGAGCTGATCCGAAGGAAGCATTACCCTTTCACCACAAGCGACTACTGTCCGCCGCCGGCATGCTCTTTGGTGCGCCGTCCCTTTGCGCGCGACCGCGACCGTAGCTTAACAGCCGACGACGAGTCGCTTGGGCGCTCGGTGATGCAGTACGAGCAGCTCCGGTCGCCCGCGAGGATGTGCGTGGTCCGCTCGATGGAGACGTCGTCACCCAGCACCGTGCGAAACAGCGACAGCTCGGCCGTGCATAGCTTCGAGCAGTAGCGCGCCGCCTTCGCGATGGAGCAGTGATTCTCCACGAGCTCGAATGTTCCATCTTGG
>JAYWCI010000189.1:0-14758 GCA_043780895.1 Kofleriaceae bacterium
TTCACGGCGCCGTTGACCTTGTCGGGTTCGGCGAGCTTCTTCTGGTTCGAGAGGAACGCGAAGTACGAGTCCGGCATGTCGTCGAAGTCCATGACGAGATCGCACTCGTCACAGCGACAGGTCGGGGGCTCGTGGGGTGGCGGACCCATATCGCCGGCTTCGACGAGCAGGACCTTCTCTTCGTCGCACTCCGGGCAGAAGTACGGTACGTAGAAGCTCTTCACGACGCCGCTGCCGGTGAAGTTATTCACCAGGTTGATCTGCGCGACGATCGCGGGCGAGCACTCGACGAGCACCGACCGCGTGCCATTGGTCTCGAGCTTCGAGAGCCAGTTCACCCAGTCGCGCACGCCGCACGAATTGATGCGTTCGATCTCGCCGAGATCGATCACGGCAGTGCCGTTAGGGATTCTCTCGACGAGCTCGCCCAGCTCGTTGTCCTCATCGATCACACCGCCCAGCTTCACGTAGCTGACATCGCCACGATGCTGGACCGTGTGTTGAAACTTTTGGCTCATCTCGCTTTGGCCCGCGGCCACCCTCCGTCAAGTAATGACGGTATGGATCATTACAGCACACGGGTCGTAGTCGATCCAGTGCGGCTATGTAATCCGGTGTAGGACCTGGCTAGCTGGGCAGCGCGAGCAGGTCGCGGATCATCTGGTACTGGTCGCTGAGGAAGAACCGGACCAGGTCCGGACCACCCAAAACCGAGCCCAGTGCGACGGTGTCCTGGTGGTTGGTGAAGTTCTCGCCGGCCTGTTTGGCGACCATCCAGATGGCCGCGGCGAAGTCGTCACATGCCACCAAACCTGCACGTTTAGCGCACGCCAGCATGCTGTCGATCCAGGCGCCGGGGTCGAGATCTCGGGTCCCGACATGGCACTCGAGCACTTTGGCCGCCGCGGGGCCGGCAGTGTTGATGATGTCGGCGGCAGGCCCGGTCGCTTCATCGGCATCGCTGACCAGCGCGCGTAGCAGTTGCGCGAGCTCGCGGCGCTGGCGGGCGCCGAGCTGGAGGAGCGCCGCGTAGCCACCGCGGATCGCTTCGAGCGCGTAGCCGAACAAGAACCGCAGCGGCAGGTCGCTCTCTCCAAGCAGCGTTCGATCGATCACGATCAGCTTGCGCGGGAACGCGGTGACGGCGACGAGCCCGGGCACCTTGTCCGCGAAGAACAGATCGGCCTCGCAAGCGAACAGGTTCGTGATCTCCGCGAGCAACCGAGCGACCCGCGCATCGCCTTCGCCCGGCGCGAGGTTCTCGCCGAGCGAAGGCTGGCCGACGAAGCTCGTGATCTGCTCCGCGAGCGCGGTCCACACTTCCCCGAGCGGCTCGCGCGCGGCGGTGGTCGCGAGCAGGCGCTGGCGATTCGCTTCGTCGAGCGCGCGGCGCAGTGGCTGCGAGCTGCGTGCGGCCTTCAAGCGCGCCATGGTCAGGCGATCCGTCTCCTCGGCAAAGCCGAGCAGATCGAGCGCGGTCAGCACGCGCGTCGCACGCTCGGTATCGCCGGTGCGGTCGTAGAACGAGGCGAGCAGGCGATACGCGGGTGCGTGATGGATGTCGCGCTCGAGCACCTTGCGGAGCTCGCCGATCGCGCGCACCGGATCATCGACCGCATAGATCTCGGCGAGCGCGACGCGATCGCTCGCGCCATCGGGCTCGACATTCAAGATGCCGCGATACGCCTCGATCGCGGCGGGCCGATCACCGGAGCCGAGCAGGATCCGCGCGAGGCCACGCTGCAGCGGCACCGCGGCCCGCGGCCCACCCTGCGCCATCGCTGCGTGCGCAGCCTCGATCAGCAGCGTCTCGGCTTGGCGTTGATCGCCACCATCGGCGGCCCGGCGCGCGAGCACGAGCGCGGGCGGGGCATAGCCCGGGTCGTACTCGATCGCGCGGCGATACTGCGGCGCGGCCGAGCGCATGTCGCCGGCCGCGTCGAGGGTCCGGCCCTTGTAGTAGTAGTAGCGCGCGAGCGCCTCGGGGATCAGCGCCTGGCCGGGCGCGGTCGCGAGCTCGATCACGCGATCGATCGCGCCGCGCGCGTCGCTGTAGCGACCGACGAGGAAGAACTGCTGGGCGAGCTCGTAGTACGCATCCTGGTGCGATGGCTCGATCTTGATCACGTTGTCGAGCACCGCGATCGCGCGCAGCGCATCCATCTCGCCATCGGCGTGGATCGTGGCCTGCCGCATCAGCGCGCGGATCTGATCGTCGGGTGACGCGCCGGCATCGACGAACTGCTGGATCGCATCGATCGCCTCGGCCCAGTGGCGCATGTCGGCGTGGAACTTCACGAGCGCCGAGAGCACCGTGAAATCCGTCGGCGCGAGGGTGAGGGCCTGGCGATAGAGCGTCGCAGCCCCGTCGAGCTCGCCATCGCGCTCCTGGATCGCGGCGCGCGCGGTGTACACGCGAGCGAGGAGGGGTCCCGCGTCGTCGCGCTTCTTGTAGACCTTCTCGAGCTCCTTGTACGTGCTCTCGAAGTCCCACGCATCGGGTTGCTCGCGTGCGAGCGCACCGAGGTCGTCGAGCGCGGTCGTGTTCGTCGGTTTGATCTCGAGCGCGACGACGTAGCTGTCGGCCGCGGCCTTCGGATCGAACGTCATCTGCGAGACCACGCCGCGCTTGCGATAGAACTCGCTGCGCGTCGAAGGATCGCCGTCACGCATCGCCTTCTGCGCGAGCGAGGTCGCGATCGGGAGCGCCTTGTCCCATTCGCTGCGATCGAAGTAGTGATCGAACAGCGCCTGGTTTGCCGGCAAACAATCGGGATCGACCGCGAGCGCGCTGTCGTAAAAGGTCATCGCGCGTTCGGAATCGTTGAGGTGCTGGTCGTAGATCCGACCGATCTGCGCGAACACGCCGGCGCGCTCTTTATCCTCGGTCCACAGCTTCACTTCGAGCTCGAGCGATTCGATCACGCGCGACCACTCTTCACGTCGGCGGTAGAGGTCGCGCATGCCGTGCACGGCGGGCAAGCAATTCGCGGAGGTCTTGATCGCCGCGTCATAGTAGCGCAGCGCATCTTGCTCGCGCCCGAATTTCGATTCCATCACCGAGCCCGACTTGAAGTAGAGCAGGGCCTTCAAGTTTCGATCGGTCGTGACCTTGATCAGCCGGCGCGTGACATCGATCAGCTCGGCCCACTGCTCGGTCGATTCGTAGATCCGACCGAGCGCGTCGAGCGCCTCGCGGTTCTCGGGCTGGAACTCGAGGATCTTCTGGTAGTGCTCGGTCGCGCTCTCGACATCGCGAGCACCTTCTTCGGAGGCGCGCGCGATCCGCTTGAGGATCTCGACGGTCTCGTGCGCGGGTGCGTGCTGCAGCCGCATCTTCAAGACATCGATCAAGCCGGTGCGATCCTGATGCTCTTCGTAGTAACGCTCGAGGGTCTCCGACGCGGCCTTGTCGCCCGGATCGATCGTGAGCAGCTTACGGTTGAGCCGCACCGAGGCGCGCGGATCATTCGTCTGCTCGGTGACCAGCGCCGCAGCCTTGCGCAGCGCCTCGGTTCGCCGCCCCGGTTCGCGCTGGGTCTCCGCGCGCTTCTCCCACGCCGAGATCAGTGGCTGCCAGTTGCCTCGCGTGCGGCAGATATCCTCGAGGATCTTCACCGCTGCTTCGGGCTTGGAATCGACCTCGAGGACCTTCTGATACGACTCGATCGCCGCATCGATCTGGCCGAGGAAGTTGAGCTGGACGCTGCCGCGGCGCGAGTACAGATCACCGAGCCGATACGATTTCGGGGCGGTGCCCTGGCCGGCCTCGACGTGCGCGATCGCGGTCTCGTAGAGCTGCATCGCGGCAGCCCAGCGCTCCGCCTTGTAGCTGACACGCTCCATCGCCGTGAACACCTCGCGGTTCGTGGGATCGGAGGTGAACGCGCCGAGGTACGCCGCGATCGCACCATCGATATCGCCGCGGTTCGCGCGCAGGCCGGCGACCCGATCGAGGAGCTGCGCTCGTGCGGTCGGTTCGGTGACGGTCTCGGCGCGTGCCTCGAGCAAGCGTGCGAGCTCGCGCTCCTTGCCGAGTTGTTCGTACAGCGTCTCGAGGCGCTCGAGCGCGACCGGATTTTTGGGATCGCGTTCGAGCGCGCTCTCGTACGCCTGAACGGCGTCTTGTTTGCGATCGAGACGATCGGTGCGGAGCTCGCCGAGCTCGAGCAAGATATCGACCTGGCGCGTCGGCGAGCTCTGCGCCACCGTCGGCAGCTCGCGCTCGAGGACCTGCGCCATCTCGGCCCAGCGATTGGTCTGGCGCAGCAAGCGAAGTAGCGATTTCTGGCGCTGGTCGTCGTGTACGTTCGCCTGCGCGACGGTGAGCATCCGGATCGCGGCATCGAGATCGCCGGTCTCCTGTTCGTAGATCCGCGCGATGTCAGCGGCGCGCAGCGCCTTCTCGGCTTGCGTCGGTGCGGCCTCGAGCTGGCGGCGGCGTACCTCGGCGAGCTCGCTCCACTCGCCGATCTTCGCGAGCGCTTCGCCGAGGACCTCGAGGTTGCGCGGGGTCTGGCGCGCCCCGCGGAACGCGCGCGCGAGCTCGTCCCACATACCGAGCGCGCGCGCGGGGCCTTCGATGCCGGTGAGCGCGTCGGTCTGATCGGGCTCGTAGCCGAGGATGTCGAGGTACGCGCTGACGATCGCGCCGGGCTCGCGACCGAGCGTGGTGAGCAGCTCCGCTTCTTCGCGGCGGAGCTGGAGCCTGCGATCGATCAAGGGATCGGTGGACAGCTCGGTCCGCACGAGGTCGAGCGCCTTGCCGGGCTCGCCGTGCTGGCGATAGATCCGGACCTGTTCGCGCAGTACTTCTGTGCGGCGTGGTGCGAGCTCGGCTGCCTTCGCGAGCGCCGCGAGCGCCGCGGTCTTGTCGCCGCGATGCTCCTCGCGCAGCCCGATCTCGATCCAGATCTCGGCCTGGCGTTGCGGCGTCGATGCGACGGCGACCGCGCGTTGGCGCAGCTCGATCGATCGCGCCCACTGCGCATCCGCATCGTAGAGCTTCGCGAGCACCATCATGGTCGCGTCGTCGTCGGGGCGCTCGGCGATCATCCGCTCGAGCGCCGTGCGCGCGCCGGCTGGATCGCCGAGGTGCTCGTCGAGCAGCTCGGCATATTCGCGTGCGGCGGCAGCCCGACCATCGCGGCTCACGAGCGAGGTCGAGAGCTCTTCGAGGACCTTCGCGAGTTGATCGAACCGCTTGCCGGCGCGATACACCGCGGCGAGCGCGGCGCGACAGAAGGGATCGCGCGGATCGAGCGTGCCTGCGAGCTGCAGCGTCTCCTCAGCCTCGACGAAATCGCCACGCACGAGATCGACGATGCCGCGTGCGCACTGCAGCGCACTCGCGCTGCGCGGATCGGTCTCCTTGCTCGCCCACACCGCGTAGACATCCGCGAGCGCATCCTCGTCGGGCATCCCGGTCTCCGTCGCGTTGCGCCCGTGCGGGCCACCGCGCAGCAACCGCACCAGGTGATCGTACTCGGTGCCGAGGCCGGTCTCGGCTGCGGCGCGCCACAGCTCCACGGCCTGCCGCGGGTTGCCGAGGCGCTCCGCGATCGCGGCGGCCCAGCGAACCGAGAGCCCGCCGCGCGCCTCGAGCCGCGCGATCGTGACCGCGCTCGGATCGGCGAGGTCCGGCAAGTCGAGCATGCGCTCGGCGGTCGGTGTCTCGGCCGCATCGATCACCGCGCGGGTCAGCTCCGAGACCTCGACATCGCCGAGCACCGCGGCGAGCTCGAGTGCGCGCCACGCGTGCGCGGCGATGACCTCGCGCGCATTGGCGTGTGCGAGCTTGCGGCGAGCGCCGAGCGCGGCCGCGAGATTGCCGCCGGCGAAGGCCGCGATCGAGGCGCCGAACCGCGCGATGCGATGCGCGCCACCCGGTGCGCCGATATGCGAATCGTCGGCGAGCTCGGCATAGAGCTTCGCGGACTCTGCGTGCTGGCCATCGCGTACGAGCTCGGCAGCGACCGCGGCGCGGTTCGCGATCGATTCGAGCTCGGCGCCTGGCAGATCCTTGACGAGATCCGCACGGCGATCGAGGAGCTCGAGGCGGCGCGGATCACCGGCACGCGAGGCGGCATCGATCGCGACGTCGATCACGCGCAACCAGCCACCGCGCGTCATGATCGGCGAAGGTTGGGTATCGCGCTCGTTCGGATCTTCGTCCATCCGCTCGATCGTGGACCAGCACAGCGCGAGCGAACCCGTCGGATCGTCGCCGCGATCGAGGACGAGTGCGGCGAGTGCGGCGATCTCCGCGGGCGACGAGGTCTTGCTAACCGCGGCGCGCCGGATCTCGATCACGCGGGCCCAGTTGCCAGCCGCCGCGTGCGCGAGTGCGGCGAGCTCGATCGCGTGCGAGCGCCAGCGCGGCTCGGCACCGGCGAGCGCGCGATCGGCGAGCGGTGCAGCGAGGTCAGCGCGGCAGTGCCGCCACAGATACGCCTCGGCGAGATCGAGCGCGACCGCAGGCGTTGGCGTGCCGATCTTCGCGAGCGCGGCGGTGAGGTCGGTCTCGTCGCCAGCGCCGAGCGCAGCGGAGAGCCGCAGGCGCGCTGCAAGTGGATGGCTCTCGGCGAGCTCGAGGTAGCGCAACGCCTCGTCCGGCTGGTGCAGGCCATCCCACGCGGCGAGGGCGGTGCGAACGTTCAGATCGGCGAGGCGCGCTTCATCGCCGGTGAGCAGGGCCTCGGCCTCGCTCGCGACGAGATCGAGCATGCGCGCGACCAGCTGGCCCGCATCCGGAATGTCGAGGTTGCGCGTGTGATCGTCGCGAAACACCGGCTCGTCGCCGGTATCGCCGGTGTCTTCACCGATCGACGGCACCGCAAGCACATCAGTCTTCGCCGGGATGGGCGGGATGATGCGCGGAATCGGCGGCGGCCGGGTCAGCGGCAGCCGGGGCTTGGGCGGATCCGCCATGTGGGCGATAAATCCTACCCCGGATCGCGGCGAACCCACGAATACGGGCTGGTGCCTTGGGGTAGTCACACGTGTGCGACGGGATTGGCTGACTCCCGTCTGAGTCGTTGACGTGGTGTTCCCCCACCCCGTACGCTTCCGACCCGATGGGTGCCTCGCCGCGAGCGGTCTGCGTGTGCGCCGATCGCGCCGTGGCCCGCGTCGTCGAGGGTGCGCTGACCGCGGCCGGCGTCATGGTCGATCATCGCGAGACGATTCCGGCCGAGCTCTCCGATGCCGCGCTGCTCGTGGTCGATCGTGCGACCCGGCTCGCCGCGGGCGACATCCTGCGCGCCGCGTCCTGCCCGGTCGTGGTGGTCGGGGATGACGTCGATGACGATGGCCTGATCACGCTGATGCTCGAAGCGCCGATCAGTCACCTCGTCGGTGATCCGACGACCGCGGACCTCGGGATCACGAGCGAGAAGCTGGTCTCGGGCGATCTGTTCGGGCTCGAGAAGTACCTCGCGCCGAACACCAAGGTGGGCGAGCGCGTGGTCGCGAGCGACCCCGAGCGCCGCGTCGTGATCGGCGAGGTCCGCGCGTGGGCCGAAGCGATCGGCGCGCGCACGCCGGTCGTGCACCGCCTCGCGAACGTGGTCGACGAGCTGCTGATGAACGCGCTGCACGATGCGCCACGCGAATCCAAGCCGCTCATCGCCGAGGGCACCTCGGTCGACAAGCTCGACAAGCTCGACAAGCGCGCCGTGTTGCGCTGGGCCTGTGACGCCAACACGATCGCGATCTCCGTCGGAGATGCATTCGGCGCGTTGCGCCAGCGCGACGTGATCGATCACGTGCGGCGCGCGAAAGAAGAGCGCGGTCGACCCGAGCTCGACCCGCACGGCGCGGGCCTCGGCCTCTACCTGGTGCTCGCGAATGTCGCGTCGCTGGTCATCAATGTCGACCCGGGCCGGCGCACCGAGGTGGTCTGCTTGTTCGATCGTACGGGTGTCGACCAGCGCGCTGTCGAGACGCGCGCGAAGTCACTCCACGTGTTCACGTAGCGCGCACGATCGCGAACACCGCAGGGACCGCCACGAACACGGCGACCCAGGCGACCAACCACGCGATCTTCGCGCGCCTGCGCAGGGCCGCGCTGATCGGCAGCGTCGAGGACAACCGGGCTAGCTCGATCGGCGATCGCGTCAACCGGAGCCCGAGCGAGATCGCGTAGAGCACGACTCCCGTCAGCGTCGCGATCAACCATGCGGGCTCGCTCGGCTGCGCGATCGCGATGATGCCGAGCACGATGAACGCGAGTGCACCGAGCGCATAGGCCATCGGATAGCGCCGGCGCATCAACCGCGCATCCTTGCGGTAGGCGAGGCCGGCCGCTCCGACGAGCTTCGCGACGCCGCGCTCGATCGCGGTCGGCGGATGGATCTCGAGCGTCGCGAGCCGCTGGCGATCGAGCGCGGAGACATCGCGCAAGATCGAGCCCATCGTCGCGGCCGCCTTCTGGCGCAGCGAGACGATCAGCGCGATGCTGACGCCGGCGACGACGCCGAGCGCAGGCCGCGGATCGACGTGGGCCTCGGCGTTGATCAGGGCGGGCGCCACGAGGAACACGGTCACGAACACGACGCTCGAGGCGAACCCCGGTAGCGCGCCGAGGACCGCTCCCGCCGAGCCCACGCTCGGCGCCGTGAGCGGCTTGGGCGCTGGTCCCTGGGGCTCGCGTGCCGGCGCGCCTCCGATCGCGGTCGCGACCTGGAGCAAGCTCTTCGAGCTCGCGACCAGCGAGGCCGCATAGATCGACACGCCCGGGATGAAGCAGGCCGCGACGAGCCCGAGAGTCGCCGCGAGCACGGCGTGTGTGCCGAACAATTCGAGCGGCGTGAACCGCGGCACCGGATCGCCCGCGATCGGCATCGCCTGCAACGTGCGGGTCGCCGCGCCGACGCGATCGGCATCGAGCAGCACCAACGGAATCGCGCCGACGATCGCGACCAACGTCGTCGCCAACGCTGCACGCGCGCAGCGCCGCAGCGCAGCATCGAACAGGATCGTGCCTCCGATCGGCAGCTGCGCGAGCAACGCCGCATCCTTGCGCCAGTAGATCTGAAACGGCGTCCGCATGAACGTCAGGGCGAACGCCGCGAGCGTGCCAGCGAGCCAGATATGCGACGCGCTCGCGATCGTCACGGCATCCGCGCGCCACGCGGTGAGCCCGGCGAGCGCCACGCCCGCGACGACCACCGTGCTCCAGCGGGCGAGCGCTCCGCCTTCGCGGGACTCCCGCAGCCGCTCCCAATGGCGAAACACCTTGCCGACCATGGGGGGCGGGGCCGGCGTCCGGATCGGCGTCGACGTCAGCAGGTCGTTCACGTGGGGCCTTCGTCGGCGATCAACGAGACGTACAGGTCTTCGAGCGCGTGCGGGCCTTGCGCGAGCAAGGCTTTCACCTCGGCGCCGCGCTTGTCGTCGATCAGCTTACCCTTGTTCATCACGATCACGCGGTCGCACAACCGCTCGGCGACACCGAGCAGGTGGGTCGACATCAAGATCGCCTTGCCCGCATCCGCGAACGCGCGAAGCACCGTGCGCGCCGAGCGCGCGGCATGCGGATCCAGGCCGTTCAGAGTTTCATCGAGCAGCGCGACCTTCACCGGTCCGACGAGCGCCGCCGCCAAGCCCACGCGTTGGCGCATGCCGAACGACAGCTCGCGACACGGCCGCTGCGCGATCTTCTCGAGCCCGAGCTCGGTCAACACGGCCATCGCCGCGCCGCGCTCCGCGCCGCGCGCTTCCGCGATGAAGCCGACGTGCTCTTCGACGGTAAAGTACTCGTACAACGCCGGTGGCTGATCCGCGAAGCCGACCTTGGACCGCGCTTCGCGGGGTGCGGTCGCCAGATCCTGGCCATCGATCGAGATCGATCCCGCACTCGGCAGCACGGCACCGGCGATCGCGGCGAGGGTCGTCGATTTTCCGGCCCCGTTCGGTCCGAGCAGGAGCGCGATCTCTCCCGCGTCGAGCTTTAGATCGAGCGCGTCGACTGCGGTGCGCTTGCCGTACTGGATGGTGAGTTGACGAACCTCGGCGATCACGACGGGCGCAGTAAACCACGTCGCTGCCAGTTCGCGAGCTACTGCGTCCACGTGTAGACGACGACGTACAGGATCTTCTGCTGGCTCTTGGCCTCCACGGAAGTCCGCAGCGAGATCTGCTGCGCACCCTCCTGGGCGGGCCGCTTCGTGGAGTCGTAGGCCAGACTCCAGTTGAGGCCGCGATACATGTGCTCGCGCACGAGCACGCCGACCGGCGCATCGCGCTTGTTGTCGAGCGTGATCAGGAACTCCTCGGTGATCTTCTTGCGCGCCTCGTCGATCGTGAGCTCGCGGCGCTCGCGATGACCGGTCACGCCTTCGGCGGTACCGACCGCGATGGTGTCGACATCAGCGACGCGCGTGGCGGCGTCGAACATCCGCGCCTCGCCGAGTACGCCGAGCGAACCATCGGGCTTGCGCTCGAGCAGGCGGACCGGACCGGCGGGGAGGCCCGCGAACGCGCTCTCGGTTCCGATCCCTGCCGGGGGGCTGATCCCTGCCGGGGGGCTGATCCCTGCCGGGGCCCGCTGGATCTCGAAGCTCTCGCTGATCTTGATCGGTGCAGGCGGATCCACGCCCAGGTTCACGTCGCGCGAGGGCTCGGCGGTCGCATTGTCGAGCTTGGTGCCGATCGGATCGTAGACCAGCACCGCGTGCATCGGGCGCGGCGACGAGATCGCCGTGATCTCGACACGGGTCTCGCCACGGACGAGCGTCGTGATGCCGAGCGAGCGCGAGCTCGCGATGGGGGTGGTGCTCGCTGTCGCGCCGGTGAGCCTCGCGGCGAGATGCTCGGCGGTGTGCGTGCGCCAGCTCGCGAGCTCGGCATCGATGACGTAGATCGCGGCGTTCGCGAAGTCGCGGCCGGTCGTGTTGCGGATCGCGAGCGCGCCGTGGAGGACAGCGCGATCGCGCGCGGGCGTCGTGGTGATCGTGTAGTCGGCATCCCACTTCAAGTCTTTCGTCGCGTAGAGGAGCGTGATCGCGTACGTGCCGGCGCGAGCAGCAGTGACGTCGAACGTCACTTCCGCCGGCGCGACGGGATCGTCGGCGTCGCTGGCGACGTCGCCGTCGAGTGCGTTGTCGTCGTCGGAGCCTTGCGGTGGCGTCGAGAGCTCGTCCGCGCCGATCACGTGTAGTGCGCGCACCGTCACGCCGTTGGTCGCGAGCAGCGAGAGCTGTGTGGCCCCACCTGCGATCTGCACGGTCACGGTGGTCGGCGTGGCAGGGAGCGCGAGATCGAAGCGCTGCTCGACGAGCGCGACATCGCGATAGAGCGTGATCGAGGCGTTAGGCTCGATCGCGTGCGGCGGCTGCGCGTGACACGCAGCGAGCACGACCAGCACCGCGAGCGGCTTCACCACGAATAGACGACGGTATACGTGATCGATTTCTTGCTGCCGGCGGGCAGGGTGATCCGATATTCCTGGGTCTGCGGCGTGACGCGCGCGCCCGGGGTGGTCTCGTCCTCGAGCTTGAACATCGGCCACCGCCACATGAACTCGCGCGCGATCAGATCGAGGCTTTGCTTGCCCTTGTTCTCGAGCTTGAGCTCGATCTTTTCGCGAATCACGTGGCCTCGCTCGTCGTAGTTGCAGCTGAGGGCGTGGCGCTCGCCTTCGATCTGATCGTCCTTGTCGAGCGTGATGCGCGCGACGCCCGCGACCGAGTGGAGCACATCCTCGGTGACCACCTCGAGCCGTTGCCCGGCACGCCTGAACAGGCGAACGCGACCATCGGGGAGCGACGACTTCGTCGGCACTTCGACCTCGAGGGCGAGCTCGGCCTTGGACGTGCCCACACTCGTCGAGAACTGATTGCAATCGACCGCCTGGAACTGCTGGAAGCTCGGCGATGGATCGGGCATCGCTTCGAACAGCGCGACGGGCCGTGCCTTCGCGTTCTTGCGTGGCGTGAACAGCTCGACCTGCACCGACTCGCCCGTGCCGAGCCGCACCGCGTTCGGGACGACGAAGCGATTCGGTGCGGCGGCGGGCTTGGTGACGAGCTGCGCCGCGCCGCCGCTCGCACCCGGATTGACCAGTGTGAGGTCCGCGTTCTCGAAGCTCGCGCTGGTGGCGTTCTTCACCGTGGCCCACGCGGAGAACTCGAGCGTCTTCTGCGCCTCGTCGAGGATCGCGAGGTAGTCCGCGGTCCAGGTCAGGCCCTCGGTGCGATACGAGAATTCGACATCGTGCTTGCCGGGCTTCTTCGCGGTCACGCGCCACACGAGGCTCGGCTTGTCGGTGCTGGCGGTCGCCGCGAGCCGCACGTCCTGGACGTAGCCATCGCGATGCATCACGGAGAGCTTGCGCTGATCACCGGTGCCGAGCTCGAGCACGATCGCCTGGGCATCGACCGAGCGGAGCACGCCCACGACCTCGGCCTTCGGCGTGACCACCGTGACCTGCTCCCCGACATGGCGCGCTAGGATCTCGTCGGGCGTGGTGGCGCCCGGAATGAACCGCTGTTCCTCGACGGAGAACCCGCCGACGTCCGAGATGCTGCGCAGCTGGACCGAGGCAGCATCGAGCGACGCGGGCACGCCCGAGATCCGGACCTCACCCGCGGCCGCGACCTCGACATCGCGGTGCTCGACGATCATCGCGCCGGTCGGCACGGTCGCCGTGCCGTACGAAGCGCCGCCGTAGATCGGTGACGGAATGGCTGCCGCCGGAGCCGCTCCCCAGATCGTGATCGACGTATGCGGCGAGGTCCCAGCTCCAGCACCACCGACGCAGAGCCCAGCGAGCAGACACGCCGTGGCACCGACCGCGGTGACCACAGGAACCACGCGGCAACCCATTGCCGTGGAGCATACGCTGGCGAGGAAACAGATGCCCGCGCGGTTCCTTGTGCCGATGTATCTGCGTGTATGATTTGCGACGTGGCCGTCGCGACCTATCCAGGTACGGTGTCGCCTTTGCGGGGCTTGGACCCGTTTGGCGAGGCTGAGCGGGATGTCTGGCACGGCCGTGAGGCCGAGCGCGACGAGCTCGCGCGCATGGTCACGGCCGATGGCTTTCGCGCCGGCCTGCTGTTCGGCGAGCCCGGTGTCGGCAAGACCTCGCTGATCCGCGCCGGCCTGATCCCGCACCTGCGCGATCACGGCATCGTCGCGCTGGTCTGCGAGGATCTCGGCGCGCCGGCGCAGAGCTTTGCCGCGGGCCTGTCCTCGTTCGGGATCCAGCCCAATGCGGGCGAACTCCCCGTCGCGTTCATCACGCGTGCGGTCTCGAACTCGGTCGCTGGTCAGCAGTTCGTGTTCATCGTCGACGATGTCGACCTCGCGAGCGGTGACGAGCGCGCGGTCGGCGAGCTCGCCGAGATGTTCGCGAAGGTCGTCAGCCGCTCCGCCGGGCGCGCGCGGTTCCTGTTCGTCGCGGCGAGCGAGCGCCAGCACCTACTCGGTGCGCTCGAGCGCCGCACCGGCTCGCTGTTCCCGCCGTCGAATCGCTACGAGCTACCGCGCATGCCGGGCCCGGCCGCGTCGCAGTTGTTCGATCGCGTGCTGTCGCTCTCCGGTGTGGCCGCTGATCCGCCACTCGCGGACGCCGTGGTGCAGGGCCTGACCCAGGTCGCGCCCCAAGGTGTGTTGTGCGCGGATCTCCAGATCTGCGCGATGGCGATGCGCGACCTTCGGATCACGACACTGCCCGCGCTGCAAAAAGCCGGCGGCGCGACCGAGCTCGAAGGCCTGTGGTTGAACGACGCGTGCAAGGCGACCGGTAACGAGCGCTCTGCGCTGCGCCTGTGCGCCGAGCTCGCCGCGGGTGGCTGGAATCCCAAGCCGGGCGACAGCGTCGCGAAGCGGATCAACATCGATCCGCAATTCGCGGTGCACGCGTACAACGTCCTCGAGCAGCGCGGTGTGATCGTGCGCGGTGATCCCGAAGGCAGCACGTGGATGTTGCGCCACGAGGTGCTCACGCAACGCGTGCGCGAGCTCACCGCGCCAGCGCGTGCCGCCGCCCGTCGCGCCTTCGATCTACTCGGCTCGAAGGCGAACCAGGCGGGGCGGCTGAGGCTCGGCGAATTGCGCGTGCTCCAGCGCGAAGGCATCTCGCCGGTCACGCCGGGCGAGGTCGCGATCGTCGCGCGCTCGAAGCGCCACTACATGATGATCGCCGCGGCGATCCTCGCGGTCCCGATCATCATCCTGATCGCGATCTTCATCTCCCTACGCGGCCACGTGTACTTCGATCTCGATCCGCGCGCCGGCGGTGAACGCGTGATCGTGCGCGGTGGGCGTGCGGGGCTCTCGAGCTTTGGCTGGATGCCCGGCTCGGGGTACGGCAAGGTGATCGCCGATACTGGCCTGTCGCGTTCGATGGTGGCGCCCGAGGTCTGGAACAAGATCGCGTCGCACGATGTCGTCGCGAACAAGGGCGACTGGGAAGACAACCTCAAGGCGATGATGGCGCCGCAGCTCGCGAACCTCGTCGAGTACGCAATGACCGGCAGCGATGCCGCGCTCACCGAGCTGCGCAAAGCCGCGAAGGATCCCGAGGATCTCGGCGAGCTGCTCACGGCGCTGCGCCCGATCGCGCGCGGCACGCCGATCGAGCTCCAGATGATCGATGCCGCGATCGCGATGCCGTCGCCTTCGGTCCAGCGCGCGGCGGTCGCGTTCGCCGGTGCCGCCGCACAGCACCACGACATCTATCAAGACACCTTGATGAAGGCGCTGACGTCGCCAGATCCCGAGCTCCGGAGGATCGCGTTCTCGGCGGTGC
>JAYWCI010000190.1:0-7295 GCA_043780895.1 Kofleriaceae bacterium
CGATGACGGGCGACACCTGCACGGGCGCCGACAGCGACAACGTCGACACCACGCTGGACGGCTGCATCGGCGCGGATGATCAGGATGCGAAAGACCTCAGCTACTTCTTCACGGTGTGCCCGAACACCGTCGTGAAGCTCGACGCCTCTACCTGCGCAGATCCGTCGTTGACCCACTACGACACGATCATCTACACCCACGGCTGGGACAAACCTCAGGTCGCGTGTAACGACGATAGCGGCACCTGCGCCGCGCGTCCGGACCGACCGGATCACGCAGATGGTTCGGTCCTCCTGAACATCGGCGCACAGGGACCCGGGCCGTTCTGGCTCGTCGTCGACGGCTACGCGAACGCGTGCGGCGGCTACCAGCTCGTCACGAACCTGCACTAACCCTCACGAGCGTGATCAGCAAGGCGCGAGCCGGTGGTTCGGCCTGGTACTTCAGTTGTTGCGTGGCGCAATTGCGCGCTGAGCCACAACGTTCGACGAACTGGCGATTTGTTCGATCCCCACGCAACCTTCGTCCGCGGGATCAATCCGGTGCTCGCGGTGGATCCTTGGTTCAAGGCGCCGAGCTGGACCGCTGGGCACGACATCACGTGCTGCGCGATTCCGAGCATGAACCACCGGATCTGGGCGAGTGCCGACACGAGGATCTAGGCGTTCTTCGCCGCGCACTAACGGTGTCTCAGATATCCTGGGGCGTGAGTGATCCGGTGAGCCTCGGCGAGTTCGAGATCCTTCGGATCTTGGGCGAAGGCGGCTCGTCGGTCGTGTACGCGGCGCAGCGCAACGGCATCGAGATCGCGCTCAAGGTGCTGCGCGAGGACATCCAGCTCACCGAGAGCGAACGCCGGCGCTTTCTCGCCGAAGCGGATCAGCTCGCGAAGCTCTCGCATCCCGGCGTGATCCATGTCCTCGATGCCGGCACGCTGCCGGATGGCCGACCGTTCCTGGCCTTGCCGCTGTTGCACGGCGAGACGCTCGCGGCGCGGATCGCTCGCGAGCCGATGCCCGTTGCGGTCGCGCTCGCGCACTTCTACACGGCCGCCGAGGCGGTCACCGCGCTTCATCGCGCCGGCCTCTTGCATCGCGATCTCAAGCCCGAGAACTTCTTCCTCGATGAAGATGAAGGTCGGCTCGTGTTGCTCGATTTCGGCATCGCGCGCGATTTCGAAGCGAGCGCCTCGACTGCGACCCAGCAAGGCCAGGTTCGAGGCACCCCCGCGTACATGGCACCGGAGCGGTTCTTCGGCGTCGCCGCGAGCGAACCGAGCGAGGTGTACGAGCTCGCCGCCACGCTCCACATGATGCTCGCCGGTCACTTGCCGTGGGAGAACGCCGCGGATCTCGACGCGCGGCTCGATCCGAAGCTGTCGCCCGCGATCACGCCTTCGATCGCCGCGGTCCTGCAGGGAGCACTCGCGGTGCGCGCAGAAGCTCGTCCGCAGACCGTGGCCGCGCTTGTCACGGCCCTGCGCGATGATAGCGAGTCCGCGAGCAATGCGACGCGCACGCTGCCGAATGCGGCCGCGATCGCACGCGCGGCGACGTTCCCACCACCGGTCGCAGCGAAGACGAAAAAGATACGCAGGCGCACGCGAGGCATCGCGGCGGGCCTCGCGATCCTCGTCGCGGGCGGTGCCGCGTTCGTGCTGCTGCGCAAGCCGGCCGAGCAAATCGTCGCTGATCTTGTCGCGAAGCGCCGCGTCATCGTGGTGCTCGAGCCGCGCAATGTCTCGGGCCTCGAAGAGAATACGTGGCTGGCGACCGCGATTGCCGAACGCGCGCGGCTCGCTCTCGCGCTCGGTGGCTCGCTCGTCGCACCCGATGAAGGCTCGATGCGCGAGCTCTCGCTCGATGTCACCTCGCCCAAAGGAGTCGCCGATCCGGCGCTGCTCGCGAAGATCCACAAGGGCGCAAACGCCGCGCTCGTGATGACGACCTCGTACGTCGCCGAAACAGATCATACGCTTCGGGTCTCGTTCATCGTGCAGGATGGGGTCTCCGGTGCGGTGGTCGCGTCATCGAGCTCGACCGGTACTGTCGATGACCTCGCACTCGTCGTGAGCCGATCCGTCGGCGAGCTACGCACTGCCCTCGGCGATAGTCCTTCGGCCGACGAGCACGCGGTCACCGATTCGCTGCCCACCGGTGGCGAAGCGTCCAAGCAATACGCCGAAGGCCTCCGCTGCGCACGCCGCTACGCGTACGGCTGCGCGAAAGACCATCTCGACCGCGCCATCGCACTCGCACCGACCAGCGCCCTCGCACACGATGCCCTCGCCGAGGCAAACCACGCACTGGGCGACGATGCGGGTGCCAAGGCCGAGGCCGCGCGCGCACTCGAGCTCGGACGTCAGTTACCCGAACAGCAGCGGCTCTCGCTCGAGGCGCACGCCGCGGCGTACAGCTTCGCGTGGCCCAAGGCGGTCGCGGCGTACGGCTCGCTCGCCGCGAAGTATCCCGACGACCTCCGCTACGCACTCGGCCTCGCCGAGGCGCAATCGAGCGAGGGCAAGCCGACCGCCGCCTTCGCGACGCTCGAGCACGCGCGCAAGAAATCGAAGGACCCCCGCATCGATCTCTACGAGGCAAAGATCGCGGATCGCACGAATGATTTTGCGCGTGAGGTGCAGGCCGCCGATCGTGCGATCAAGGCGGCCGACGAGGTCGGAGCACGCGAGCTCGGTGCCTACGCGCGGCTGAACAAAGGCTGGGCGCTCGTCACCCTCAACAAGCTCGACGACGCGAAGACGACGCTCGAGGAAGCGCTACGCATGTTCAGCACCGAGGGCAATCGCAATGGCACGTCGCGAGCGCTCCTCGATCTCGGCACGATGCTCGAACAAAAAGGCAACTACGAGGCCGCGCGCAAGATGTACGAGGATGCATTGCGGATCGCACGTGACCTCGGCAATCAATCGGCGATCGCGACGATCCTACTCGATCTCGGGCAGGTGCTCGACGAGTCCTCCGAGCCCAACAGCGCGCGTGCTCGCTACGAAGAAGCACTTGGCATCGCGCGCACGATCGGCGACATCAACCTGACCGAGGAGACCCTCGTCAATCTGGGCTCGCTCGCCTCGAAGAACATGGACCTGGAGGGCGCGAACAAGTCGTTCGACGAGGCGCTCACGATCGCACGTGCTCATGGCCATCACCGCGTGATCGGTGCCGTGCTCGTCGACACCAGCAATATCCAGGAGCGCATCGGCGAGCTCGACAAGGCGGTCGCACTGGGCAGAGAAGGTGTCGCAGAGGCGCGTAAAGCGAACGAGCCCGCGATGCTCAACACGGCGTTCACGGCGCTGGCGGCCCACCTCTCGCAGCAGGGCGACTTCGATGCCGCGCTCGCGACCTTGAACGAGATCGAGAAGATCCAGAGCGATGCCGGCGACACGGTCGGCCTCGTCAACACGAACGTGATCCGGGTCGGGGTGCTCAGCACCGCGAACCGCGATGCCGAAGCCGAGAAGCTCGCGCTCGAGACCCTGAGGCTCGTCGACCGCAAATCCGATCCGGATAACTACGGCTGGTTGAAACTCGCGCTCGCGAAGCGCGCGACCGAGACCGCGCACTTCGCTGAAGCCGACCCGCTGATCGAGGCTGCGAATAGCGTCGTCATCGATGCCGGTGATGCGAGCCTCGCGAGCGAGGTCCGTATCGTCAAAGCCGAGATCCTCGCGGGGCGTGGCAAGCTCGATCAGGCTCGCGCCGCACTCGCCAAGCTCCGCGACGAGAGCCGGAGCGACGAGGGAATCTTGCTCGAGATCGATGTCGTTGGCACGACGATCGATTTGGCGTACGGCCACGATCGAGGGGCTCGCGCACGCCTCGGCGAGCTAGTGAAGAAAGCTCGCGCGCGCGGCGACGGCACGATGGCGCGCCAGGCCGAGCACGCGATGAACACCAAGCACTAGAGGAAGCCAGGCTTTGAGCAGCGAGCAATCGTCCATCGCGAACACACGCTTGATCGCGTGATCCTCGCTATCGACGTTCCAGCCGTCGCGATCGAAGAACGTGTGGGCGGTGCGTGGATCGAAGGCCACGCTCACGCTCTCGAGATACCGAAAGTTGATCCACCACAGCACCGCATGGTCACCCGCATCACGTTGCCGCACGCCTCCGGGATACCCGAGCAAATCCAGGTTGTTGACGATGCAATGTTTCTTAAAATTTGCAGACACGTTCACGCAACATCTCGGGCGCACCGTAGAAGTATGACTTCCAACTACGACGTCAACGTTCAGCTCGCACTCGCCACCACGGCCGAGCTCGAGGGCGACCTCGACACCACGCTCGAGTTTCTCGCCGAGGCTCACAGCCTCTCGAACGATAGCGATCGCTTTCGCGTGAGGTGGGCGACGGCCCGCTTCCACGCTCGCAACCTCGGCAATCTGCCGATGATCAAGCAGCGCTCGCTGCGCGTGCTCGCCTCGGCGTTCTAGTCAACTGTGATGACGGGTGCGCACGTCGAGACGCCGGCACCGACGATCGTGCGTGGGGATCGCGATCGGCGGCGGCCTCGCCGGTGTGTGGGCGGCCTCGGCGGAGTTGTTCCGCGAGATGTACGAGGGCATCGCGAACGGTCGGGTCGTTCACGAGGGCAGCCATCGTCTAGTGCGCGGCACGGTCGAGATCGTGCAGACGCTCGCGTCGCTACTCACGGGCGCCGGCCACTAGGCCGAGGCGTGGAGCTCGGCGATCTCCGCGCGCTCCTCGACGGTCGGCAGCAACGGATCCGGCGGATCCTTCTCGAGGATCGGGTGCGAATCCGAGACGCCGCGCTTCTTGCCGAGCGGCGTGAGCAACCCCGCGGCATCGAATAGCTCGGCCGCGGGCAATAGCGCGGTCTGCGCGAGCAGCCGCGCCTGACGAAACGGCAGGTCGATCGCGTTGCTCGCGGCGAGCACGGCTTCGCGCAACGTGTCGGCGGGCGCTCCCTCGAGCGGCGGATCGACGAACACGCTCGCCCACACGCCGATCGCCGTGCGCAAGGCCGTGACGGTGGGCACGACCGTCGCGGCGTAGCGCTCGGTCGCGAGCAAGCGCTTCGCGTACGACGAGTTGATGCGCCGCTCGATCTCGATGCAGAACTTCTCGAGCTCGTTGCGCGTGCACTTACGCAGCACCGGCAGCTTGAGATCGAGGAACAGCGTATCGAGGAGTGGCGAGCGCCCGCTGCTGACGAACGTGATCGCAGCTTCGAGGCGCTCGACCTCGTCGGCAATCGCGATCTGGAGCAGCTTGCCGCGCTCGGCCTTCGCCGGCACCAGCTCGGGCAACCGCAACGCGCGCCCGAGCAGCTTCGCGGTCGCCTGCGTATCGAGCTGGATCGAGGCGAGCCGCGCACGCGCCGCGGCGAGCCACGCTTGCTCCTCGTCGAGCCCGGTGAGCTGACTCAGGGCCGTGGCGGCAGCCTCGAGGCGCGGGCCGAGTTGCTCGGCCTGGATCAGGAGCTCGAACGCATCGGCGATCGTGCGGGACATCACCGACGTCCTATCACGGGGCGCGGACGAGCGAGGCCAGCGCGTCGGCGAAATCGAGGTCTTCACGCCGCGCGCCAGCGAGCACTGCCCTTGTTGAGGTAGCCCTCGTAGCTCTTCGCCTCGAACTCGGGAATGCCGAGCCCGATGAGCGAACCGGTCAGCGTGCCGACCGCACCACCGGCGCCCGCGCCCGCGAGTGCCGCGACGATCGGACCCGCCGCGATGAAGGGTCCAAGCCCCGGGATGGCGAGCGCGCCGATACCGAGCAGGAGACCGAGCGTGACGCCGGCAACACCGCCGACCGCCGCGCCTGCCATCGCGCCTTCCGGCGCTTTGGTGTGCTTCTCGTGAGCGACTTCCTTGTTCGACGGCGCATCGGGCAGCATCGCCGATGTCATCGCTCCGGAAGCCACCGGCCTGGAGCGCATCGATCGCCCTCTCGAGCGCCGGCCGATCATCGAACAGGCCGATGACCGCAATCTTCTTATCTTTGGTTTCGTTCATGGTGCAATCTCCAGCTGATTGACAACCTTGGTCACGCCGGCAACCGCCGTCGCGAGCGTCTCGATCTTGGTTTTCTCGTCGGTGTTGGCGACGGGTCTGGCGAGCGTGACGACGCCGTCGTTCACCACGACCTTGCAGTTGTGCGCGTTCGTCTCGTGCATCACGATGTAGTGATCCCGGACTTCGTGCGTAATCGCGTCGTCATACAGGACTTGGCCGGCGGCCTGCGGCCGGCCCGGGTTCGATCGCCCGAATGATGGATCGCCCGCGGGCGCGAGCGGGCACGATGAAGATGGTGACGAGATCGACGACACTTGCGAAAACCGCCCGGACATCGCAAACGTCGATCAGGCGGATAGACCCGGGGCTCGCGCACGGTGTGGACGCACAGGAGCTGCGAGATATCACCGCGTTCTTGAAGTCCGTGATGTAGCCTTCCCCACGTGGGTGTTCTAGAGCTGCATGCGCTCGTCATCGATGCGACGCAGCCGCTTGTCGAGCGCCAGCAAGCGTGGCGGACCGCGATGCGCGGTCCACTGCACGCCGCGCTCGAAGAGCTCGGTCTCTTTGCACCGACGTTCGACGAAGACTTCTACGAGCTCGCGCCAACGCTCGATCTCGCGCTGGACAAGGCCGTCACCTGGGCGCTCGCGCGATTGCGCTTGCGGTGCGTGCCGGTGCCCACGGATCTGAGCGCCTGCACCAGCGAGGCATTTCGTGCGGCGCTCACGCGCGTGACCGGGGAGGACTCGACCCTCGATGTGGCCGGCTTGCCGCTCGAAGTGTGCGTCACGCTCGGTCGCGCACAGGCTGCGATCGGAATCGCGGATCCGGCACACGATCTCCTCGCGCTCCTCGCGATGTGGGCCGAGGGCACGACGCTCCGGCCCGTGTTCGCGCCGACCCTCGCGATCTGGCTCGCGAACGATGCACAGGTGGGTGCGGCCGAGCGGCTCGGGCTGCGGATCGATCGAGCCCGCGTTACCGACCCGAGCGCGGCCGTGCGCGCGCTCGTGCCGAAGGCGACGATCACGGCATTCGAGGACGGCGATCACCTCGGTGACTTCGACGACTACCGACGAGCGCTCGTCGATGCGGCATGTGCGACCAGCGATCGGATCGAGGATGTCGACATCCGAGGGCGCCACGTCACCTTCGCGCTCGATGGCGCGCCGATGGCGGTCGAGCTCCCGCACGTGCGTCCACGCGATTTTCGCGAGCTCGCGGTCCACATCTTCGATGCGCTAGCCATCGTGCTCGAGCCCCGGCTCGGCGCGCGCCCGGTGCTCGCGAAGGG
>JAYWCI010000191.1:0-4506 GCA_043780895.1 Kofleriaceae bacterium
TCGCCATGATCAATCGACGTAGCGCGATGAAGCGGATCGGTGGGATGGCCGGAGCTGCGGCGATGGCGCGCTTCCTCCCGAGCTGCGGTAGCGACTCCAGCGATCCGGTCGGTATCACGACGTACGTCTACATGATGCTGGAGAACCGCAGCTACGATCACGTACTCGGCTCGCGCGCACTCGTCGAAGGTCGCCCGGGCAACGGCCTGGTGGCTTCGATGCGCAACCCCGACGTCAACGGTCAGCTGATCGCGCCGTGGGAGCCGACGGTCGATCAGATGTGCGATCCGGATCCGCCGCATGGCTGGACCGAGCTCCACAACAGCTGGAACAACGGCGCGTGCGATGGCTTCGTGAAGTCGCACCAGCTCGATCACTCGAGCACCACGCTGATCGATCCGATGCAGTACCTCACGCGCACGCAGATGCCGATCAGCTACGCGCTCGCGGACGCGTACACCTCGTGTGACAACTACTTCTGCTCGGTGATGGGGCCCACGCTGCCGAATCGCGCGTACTGGCACACCGCCACCTCGTTCGGCATCGGGCCCGCTGGCGATGCGAACAACCAGATCCTCAACAAGTTCGGCGCGGGCTCGCCGGTGCCGTCGATCTACAACCAGCTCCACGACAAGAACGTCGACTGGGCCTACTACTTCGGCTCGATCGCGGTCGCCGCGCTGATCGGCGGCGCGGGTCCCTATCAGCTCGATCTCGGCGCGAACGACGGTACCGGCAACATCCGCCGGTTCGGCGACTACCAGGGCAGCAGCGGCCAGTTCTTCACCGACGCCGCGAATGGCACGTTGCCGCCGGTCTCGTACATCGATCCGTTCTTCTTCCTCAACGACGATCATCCGCCGATCCATCCGATCAACGGCCAGCTGTTGATCTCGGCCGTGTACCGCGCGCTCGCGGCGTCGCCGCAGTGGAAGAACTGCATGCTCGTCGTCACGTACGACGAGAACGGCGGCTTCTTCGATCACGTCTCGCCGCCGACCACGACCGACGACACGCTCGCGAAGTTCGGCGTCGATGGGTTCCAGCAGATGGGCTTCCGCGTGCCGACGCTCGTCGCCGGGCCGTACGCGAAGCAGAACCACGTGAGCTCGGTGGTCTACGATCACTGCTCGCCGCTCAAGCACCTGCAGACCGCTTTCGGGCTCGAGCCGCTCAACGTCCGCATGGACGCCGCGAACGACCTCACCGATTGCATCGACATGGCGCGCCTGATAGCGGGCACGCCGGCGGATCCGGTCGAGCTCCCCGAGATCAACCTCGACGCGTGGCCGATGAATCCCCAGGAGTGTTCGCACTCGGGCGGCTTCAAGTACCAGGATCCGATCAGCCAGTGGGCCGATGCGACGGGTAAGGTCCCGAAGCAGTACGACCTTCGCGACGATCCGACCGGCTACCAGCAGGGCATTCGTGACTACGTGCGTGCCTCGCAGCTGCGCGCGAACAAGGTCTCGAGCGAGTAGCGCCTGCGCGTTCTCGTCTTCGATCGCACCGCTCCCAAGCTGCACGTCGCGTGGCGTAGTGGTGCACAGCTCTATCGCGGCCTTCGCCGGATCGATGCGAGCTTCGGCACCGCGAGCTGGGCGGAGGCGTTCGGCTGGATCGAAGGGCTACCCGACCCGATCGACGAGCTCCAGTACTGGGGCCACGGTCACTGGGGCTCGGCGCTCGTCGGTACCGACGTGTTGAGTGCGAGTGCGCTGCGCGCTGGCGACGCCCACCATCGCCACCTCGAGATGCTCCGCGAGAAGCTCGCGCCGGGTGCGCTGATCTGGTTCCGCACCTGCGAGACCTTCGGCGCGCGCGCCGGCATCGCGCTCGCGGAGCGGCTCGCCGATTTCACCGGCGCTCGCGTCGCGGGCCACACCCACATCATCGGGTTGCACCAGAGCGGGCTGCACGGGCTCGCGCCCGGCCAGCGTGCGGACTGGGCCGAGGACGAGGGGCTCCTCGAGGGCACGCCCGAATCGCCGCAACGCGCGCGCCGCTCGGCGCCGTGGCGCACGAACACGATCACGTGTTTCGCGAGCTCCGTGCCCGCGCGCTGGTTCAGCAGAGAATGTCGAGCAGCTGCGCCCGCGTGAGGTAGCCCTCGAGCGTACCCGCGAACTCGTCGATCATCAGATCGAGCTCGAGCGTGAGCTTCTTGCCGTTCGCGCGGAACACGCGACCCGAAATCGGCACCTCGGTGCCCGCGAGATCGGCGACGCCCGAGAGCCAATCACCGACGAGCGGCGGCTTCGCGCTCGCGGGCAACTGCACCGTGACGTGCGTGCGCGACAGATCGGCGACCGGCGCGACACCGCTGTCGAACCGCACCGTCGCGGCGAGCGCCGCGGGTGGCTCGACTCGATAGTTCACGCGGCGGTTGTGCGTGATCAACTTGTCGAGCGTGTCGTGGACCGGCGCCGACAGCGGCGTCTCGACGCTCTCGAGCACGAGCTCGCGCAGGCGCTTGAGCTCCTTCTGCGTCGAGATCAAGTTACTCCGCATATCTGCGAGCCGGCGTTGATCGCGATGCACCTTCTCGGCGACGACCGACAGGAGGTTCACGAGGAAGCGGACCCCGAGCTCTTGATGGTTGCCGAGGAAGTCCTGGATCTGCTTGGCTGAGATTTCCCAGAGCTCGGAACCCGCGAGCACGATCGCCGAGGTCGAGCGCGTGAGGTTCGTCAGCGCGCCGAGCTCGCCGATCAACGCCGGCGGGCGAAGCCGGAACACGTCGTCGCCGGTGAGCACGACCTCGCCCTTGGTGAGGACGTAGAACGTGCTCGCTGGATCGCCGACGTCGAACAGCGGCTTGTTCGGGTCGACGGCGACCGGTTTGAACCGGGCGCCGATCTCCCCGAGCTCGGCATCACCGAAACCGGCGAACAGCGGAATGGTGCGCAGCTCGCTAACGCTAGGGGCCATATAAAGGAACATAACGCGGTATCGTCCAAGGGTGAGACTCGGTGTGGTTGTTCTGCTGACAGCGGCTTGCGGGAGCAAGGCCGAGACGCACGAGCCACCGCCTGCCCCGCCTCCGGCGTCGGATGCGGATGCGGGCGCGCCCACGCTCGTGATGCCGAGGGTCGCGACCTACGACGATCTGGCGACCGCACTCGCGGCGGTAATTCCGGCGGATGCGCGCGTCGTCGGTTTCGGCGAGCTTCACTCGCGCACCGATCGACCGCAGATCCGTTCGACGCTCTCCCACTTCACCGCCGAGGCGTTCCCTGCGCTGGCGAACACGTTGAGCGACCTCATCCTCGAGACCTGGTTGATCGACAAGGGCTGCGGCAGCGCCGCGACCGAGGCGACGACGAAGGTCGAGATCACGATGCGGCGACCGATGGAGACGCACAATGACATCGGGGACCTCGCCGATGCCGCGCGCAAGGCAAAGGTCCAGCCGCACGCGATGCGCGTGACCTGCGCGGACTACGCGCGCATCTCGCCGCCCGGCAAGCCCGTCGATACCGAGGCGATGCTCGACCTCACCACGCGCGAGCTCGGTCGGATCGCGACCGAAGCGGTCGTCCACCGCGATCGCGAGCCCGATCATCGGCCGCTGATCGCGATCTACGGTGGTGCGCTCCACAACGACCGCTTCCCCGATCCAGCGCTCGCCTCGTGGAGCTACGCGAAGCAAGTCGACGAGGTCTCCCATGGCCGCTTCGTCGAGATCGATCTGATCGCACCCGAGCTCGCCGAGCCCGATGCGCTGATGCAGAAGCAGCCGTGGTACCCCGCCGTGAAGCAGACGACCACGAAGGTTCAGGTCTGGAAGCGCGACGAGCGCTCGTTCGTGATCGTGTTGCCGCGCGAGAAGCCGGGGGAGCCATGATCGGCGCGGTGCTCGTTCGCCTCGGCGAGGCGTGGCTGCTATGCGCGGGCATCCAGCTCCTCCTGTGGGTCGTGCAGGAGCGCACGCGCAACGCCGGCATCGTCGATGTCGGCTGGGCGGGTTCGTTCACCGCGGTCGCGGGCCTGTTCGGTCTCACGGCATCGAACGATCGCGCGAGCTTCTTGCCGCTCGGCATCGTGGTCGTCTTGTGGAGCACGCGGCTCGCGAGCTATCTCGTCTCGCGCGGTGCAGCGACCGGAAAAGAAGAAGGCCGGTACCTCACGCTTCGTCACAGCTGGGCGCCCCATGCCTCGATGCGGTTCCTGATGTTCTTCCAGGCGCAAGCCACCCTCGCCGCCGTGCTCTCGAGCGCGTTCGTGGTCCCGTTCATCACGGAGCCGTGGGATGAAGGCGCGCTGCGCGCGACCGGGCTCGCGGTCGCGGTGGTCGGCATCGTGGGCGAGACGCTCGCCGATGCGCAGCTCGCACTGTTCAAGCGCGAGCCGGCAAATCGCGGCCGCGTGTGCGACGTCGGCTTGTGGAACTACTCGCGCCACCCGAACTACTTCTTCGAGTGGTGCGTATGGGTCGGCTTCGCGCTCTACAGCCTCGCGTTCTACGGCGGCTGGATCGCACTGATTCCGCAGGCGATCATCTTC
>JAYWCI010000192.1:0-9571 GCA_043780895.1 Kofleriaceae bacterium
CTCGCGGAGACCGATGTCTACGTGAAGTACGGCCTGCATCAGAAGGCCGTCGATCACCTGCGCCGCGTGTTCACGCTCGATGGCGAGAATGTCGAAGCCCACGAGCGCCTCAAGGACATCCTGATCTCGCAAGGTCGCGAGCAAGAGGCCGAGGTCGAGCTGTTGAAGCTCGCCGAGCTGATCGCACCGAGCGATCCGGATCGCGCCGAGGCGTATCTCCAAGAGCTGCTCGGAATGAACGGCACGCACACCGGTGCGTTCGATCTCGCGCGCCGGTTCCGCCTGCGCGTCGCGCGAATGTCGTCGGTGTCGTCCGAGGTCGAGTACCAAGGTGGCGGGCTCGCCGAGGTCGATCAGGATCTCGATGACCTCGAGCTCTCGACGCCGCCGCCGCGCGCGATCGGTCGCTCGCGTGCGATGTCGCGCGACTCGATCGACGACTTCGATCCCGACGAGCTCATCGGTGGCGTCAACGATGTCGCGCAAGGCTCGCCCGCGCCGGGGCGCCCGCCGCGTGCACCGCAGCGTGGCTTCGAGGCTGATTTCGACTCGCACGGTCAATCGACGCGGCAAGTACCGCCCGATCAGATCGAAGCGCTCGCGAACATGCACGAAGCTTACGACGACGACAGCGCCGTGCTCGTGAGCCGGCCGCCGAGCTCGAACGGGCGCGTGTTCGAAACGAAGCCGCGCTACTCGTCGCACGCCGAAGATGCGCTCGAGGCCCAGCTCGATGACGCCGCGCTCGGTGAAGATATCGATCAAGGCGTCGCCGCCGAGATGGGCAGCACACACGGCGAAGATCTGCCGTTCGATCCGGACGAAGCTCGCGCGTTCGACATGGGCATGGGCGTCAGCGGCTTCGAGAACACCGATCTGCCGCACGCGCCCGATACGTCCGCATACACGGAGGTCGACGTGCTCGACGCGCAAGACGGTCTCTCTGTTGCGGGCTCGTACGATCCGTATGAGACGGGACAGGCGCAGAATGACGCGACCGCGATCAACGCCGGCCTCGTCGAGCCGCACCGCGCGGAGAGTCTCGTCGAGGACGATCTCGACGAAGCCGACTTCTACGCCGGCCAGGGCATGTATCCCGAGGCGATGGACGCACTGCGCACGCTGCTCCAGCGCCATCCGAACCATCCGCTCGTCCAGGCGAAGATGCTCGAGGTTCAGGCGCTCGAGCGTGGCGAGCCGCCAGTCACGGTCGGTAGCGCGGTCGAGGTCGAGATTCCGATCGAAGCGACCGGCGGGACCTCCGCACTCGAGCTCGACGAGATCGAAGAGCTCGGCGATCTCGAAGAAGTTCCCGAAGAAGAAGTGCTGCCGGGCCCCGGCGTGAAGCGCAAGCCGACCGTCATGCTCGAGAACCCGGTCGCGGACGGCGATGCCGACACCCACTACGATCTCGGCCTCGCGTACAAAGAGATGGGCCTGTTCGACGAGGCCGCGAAGGCCTTCGAGAAGGCAATGCGCGCACCCGGTCGCGAGAGCCAGTGCCGCGTGATGCTCGGCATGTGTCAGCGCGAGCAGGGCAACCCGCAGGAAGCGATCCATCAGTACAAGCAGGGTCTGCACTCGAACCCGAGCGAGCGCGAACGCCTCAGCCTCTACCACGAGATCGGCATCACCTACGAATCGATCGGTGATCGCGGCGAAGCCCTCTACTATTTCGAGGCCGTGACCAAGCGCGATCCCAAGTTCGCCGATGCGAGCCAGCGCGCCGATGCGTTGCGTGCGCTGGGTGGCCAGGCCGTTCAGCCCGACGACGACCTCTAAATGGGGACGGTAACGCTTTCCTCACTTTTCGCTCGCTCGCTACCTGATTTTGCGCGGCTCGATCGGGACGGTTGCGCGTACCGGCTCGATCGACAGTCGGCCGCTTGATGGTCGTCACTGCGATCGGCGGGTGCGCGGTCGACGACGACGTAGTAGCCACCGGGCTTCAGCTGATTGTAGTCGGCGCGGTTGAGCTCGGTCGCCGTCCACCCTTGGCCTGGATCAGCCGCTTCGCGGTCGGCCATTGCGCGGCGACCGCCTGCAGCACGTCGATGCCGTTCATGTTCGGCATCGTGTAGTCGGTGATCACCACATCGACGGAATGTGTCTCCATCGCCCGAAGCGCAGCGACCCGGAATCGGTAGGGCGTGGTCGTGGAAAGCTCGTGTTTGCTCTGACCGGCGCGTCAGTTCGTCGCGGCGATCGCGTAGATCGAGTACGTCGGGTTGTAGCCGACCCGGATCGCGAGACGCCGCGGGCTGTCTTCGAGCGTCACGGGGCCACCGCCGCCGATGTTCGGCGCGGACGAGATGCCCAGATCGGCATCGCCTGCACCCCAGGTCCCCGTCTTGGCGAAACCGACGCGCTTGATCACGCCACCGTTACCGTTGTCGCCGAGCACCGCGTACGTGCCGTCCGCATCGAGCTCGACGCCGAGCTCTTCCTCGACACCGACGATCGGCGCGCCCGAGCATCGGACCCACGGACCGATCACGAGCGGCGCGAGCTCGCGCAGCACGTCGGCGAACTTCCCGGCATCGATCTGAGCGTAGTGCAGCGTCGGCCGATCGCCATTGCCTTCATTGCTGCCAACGACGATCGCGACGCGCCTCGTGCCGGCACTCGCGACGCCAACCATCACCACCAGCGCGATCAACCAACGCATCACGGCGCCACCTTCTCGAACACGAGGGAAGTCTGCGAGCGAACCTTCGCGGCGAGCGTGTGCGGGGCGCGGATCGCCTGCGCGCCACCATCACCGATCGCGTGGAGCTGTGCCTCGATCGTCGCGGCCTCGATCGGCTCGTCCGAGAACAGTGCAAACACGCGTTCCGGGCCGGGGGCTGCATCGAGGACGATACTCCCAGGCAACTCGATTCGCCCCTGCGCCGTCACCGCGGCGCTCGCGGCTCCACCGTACGGGTAGTAGACCGTCGACGCGCCAGCGCCGTCGATCGACACGACGAGGACGTACCTGGCACCATCGGGTGTGATCACGAAGCGAATGCGGTCGCCCACTGCCAGGGGCGTGCCATCCTGAACCGCGAACGTCTGGCCCCCGCGATTCGCGAACAGCTGCCAGGTCGCATCTCCCTTGATCGTCAGAGCAGGCGGCGCAGGCTCTGGCCGTACGAGCAGCACGATCGCGGCGATCGCCACCACCATCGGCACCGCGAGCCACCACCACGCAGGTCGCCGTCGAGGTACTGGCAATGTGCGAGCAATGAAGTGCTGGCGCAGCGCAGCGGCTGCGTCGCGATCTCGACGACACCGCTCGCAGCTTTCAAGATGTGCATCGACCTCGGCGAGCGCTGCGAGATCGAGCGCGCCGAGGAAGCGTTGATCGAGGGTGAATGCCGAGACGTGCATCAGCCACTCCTGGAGATGAACTTGCGGGCGTTGTCGGCGAACTCGCCGAGCTTGTTCGTGACGGTTCGGCGCGAGATGCCGAGCACGCGTGCGACCTCGCCTTGATCCATGCCGTCGACGTAGTGCAGCCACGCGACGGCGCGCACTTGTTCGGGACTGCGCCGCACGATGCGTGCGACGAGATCGCGATCCGCGAAGGCATCATCGAGCGAGAGGCCATCGTCGAGATCGGGCAGCTCGTCGCTGCCCTGCGGTCGCAGCTTGCGATCCCTGATCTCGTTCAAACAGTAGTTCGTCGCGATCCGGTAGACCCAGCGCAACGCCTCGGTCGAGTCCGGTGCCTTCGCGAGATGGCGATGGACCCGCATGAACGTCTCCTGGATCGCATCCTCGGCCGCGGCACGGTCTCCGAGCAGGTGAGCGCAGCGCGCGTAGATGACGGGCCCATACATACGGTAGAGGCTGGTCAGGCGGTCTTCGGGCCCGGTGACCATCTCAGCCGGATAACCCGGTAGCCCGGCGAGCTGCGCAAAAAGAGTTCCGGCGCTGCGAACCGCATGAAGTTGCTAGATGTTCTGGATCAAGACGTCAGCGCTCTCTGTCGAGGCCGAGGCATTTGGGTCGCGCGTGGTCGTGCAACATCCACGTAAATTCGAAGCGAAGCTCCTCGCGGCGCTCATGGGGGTGTAAGCCATGAGGCATGGCGAGTCGATTCGAGAGCGACAGCATGGGCACGATCGAAGTCGATGCCGACCGCTACTGGGGCGCGCAGACGGAGAGGTCGCTGCACCACTTCAAGATCGGCACCGAGAAGATGGCGCCCGAATTGATCAGCGCACTCGCGACGATCAAGAAGGCGGCCGCGCTCGTGAACGGCGAGCTCGGGCTGTTACCGGCGGAGATCGCGCAGCGGATCGTCGCGGCGGCCGATGAGGTGATCGCCGGAAAGTTTCCGGGCGAGTTCCCGCTCTCGGTGTGGCAGACGGGCAGCGGTACGCAGACGAACATGAACGTCAACGAGGTGATCGCGGGCCGCGCGAACGAGCTCGCGAACGGCACGCGCGGCGGCAAGAAGCCGGTCCATCCGAACGATCACGTCAACATGGCGCAATCGACGAACGATGCGTTTCCGACCGCGATCCATCTCGCGCTGGTGGATCGGATCCAGGCGCACCTGGTGCCCGCGGTGACCGCGCTGCGCGCGACGCTCGCCGGCAAGGCGGACGACTTCGGCGACATCGTGAAGATCGGCCGCACGCACCTGCAAGACGCGACGCCGCTGACGCTCGGCCAGGAGATTTCGGGTTGGGTCGCGCAACTCGATCACGGGCTCGCCGCGACGCGCTCCGCGCTGATCCTCGCGCACGAGCTCGCGCTCGGTGGCACCGCGGTCGGTACCGGTCTCAACGCACATCGCGAGTTCGCGAAGCGCGCCGCGGTGAAGCTCGCCGAGCTCACGGGCCATCCGTTCATCTCGGCGCCGAACAAGTTCCAGGCGCTCGCCTCGCACGATGCGGTGTTGTTCGTCCACGGGGCGCTGCGCACGCTCGCCGCCTCGCTGATCAAGATCGCGAATGACGTACGCTGGCTCGCGAGCGGACCGCGGTGCGGCATCGGTGAACTCATCATTCCGGAGAACGAGCCGGGGAGCTCGATCATGCCGGGCAAGGTCAATCCGACGCAGTGCGAAGCGATGACGATGGTGTGCACGCAGGTGCTCGGCAACGACACCGCTCTCGCGGTCGCGGGTGCCTCGGGCAACTTCGAGCTCAATGTCTACAAGCCGCTCGTCGCGCACGCGGTGCTGCAGAGCATCCGGCTGCTCGGCGATGCATGCGCTTCGTTCGACGAGCATTGCGCTCGCGGCATCGAGCCGAATCGCGCCGAGATCGCGAAGAAGCTACACGGCAGCCTGATGCTGGTGACCGCGCTCGCGCCTCACGTCGGCTATGACAATGCCGCGAAGATCGCGAAGCGCGCGCATCACGACGGGACGACCCTGAAAGAGGCCGCCGCCGTCCTCGGCCTGGTGACGGCCGAGGATTTCGATCGCTGGGTGATCCCTGAAGCGATGACGAAACCGACCTGATCAGCCGATCTTGATCGCGAGGTTCGTCGCGGTGACTCGATGGATCACGACCGAGATCTTCGTCATCTTGAACCCGTCGAACGCGACCTCGAGCTGATCGAGGCCATCGAAGTGCAGGCGGTCCGCCGTGATCTCCATCGGTCCGACGCGTAGATCTTTGACCGTCGTGTCGATGCTGCCGATCGCGCCGCGGAGGGCGCCCGGACCGGTGTTCGCGATCGCGCCGGAGACCTTGAGATCGACCATGCCAGGCTGATCGTCGCCGCCGAACGCGATCAGGCCTTGGCCGACCTCGAGGTTGCGCGGGGCGAGCAGCGAGATGGCGACATCGATGCCCTGGACCTTGAGCGACTTCAAGATCTCGCGCTTCTCCTTTTTCGTCGGCGACTTGGGCTCGGCAGTCTGGAAATCGAGGAGCGAACGCACTGGCACGCGCCCGAAGGCGGCCATCGTCGCGGCTTCTTTGTCGAGCTTCCACGTGATGAGCTCGTGGGTCGATCCGAAGATCGGCACCTTCCACACGACCTTCAAGAGATCGCCGTCGTGCTTGATGTCGAGGAACGCGCCTTCGAGCCAGTCGAGGCTCTTCTCGAGCGCGCGGAAATCGACGCTGCCTTCCTGGATCGGCAAGCGCAGCTGCTGATCGAGCGTACGGATGCCGACCACCGGCAGGTCGAGCTGCACCTTGATCGTGAGGTAGATCCGTCCGCTCAGGCTATCGAGGAAGCGCAGCCTCTCTTGTCGGCGCGTCGGCGACTTCGGAGGCGCCTGTGACGGCGCGGTCGCGGACTCGTCTTTGCTGCGCCCGAACGGGCCTTCGAGGTCGATGCGGAGCTCGGAGAACGACACGTGCGGCGAGACCAGTTCGAGCCGGCTCGACGCCGCGATATCGGCGGCGCGCACGAGGCGCATACCGTGCGGCATCTCCATGCGGTCCGCCGTGACGCTATACTTGCCGGTATCTGACTTCAGCCAGATCTTGCCGACGGATGCGGACTCCGCTTCCCAGCGCAGGATGCCGAGCTGGCCCTCGAGCTTCTCGAACGTGCAATCGGAGGCGCCGTACGACGCGCTCCCGCTCTTGCCCTCGACCTTCTGGGTTTGCGCGTGGGGAAAAACGAGGCGCTTGCCCTGGTCGTCACCGACGTACCCGAACTGCTGAACTTCGATGTCGGCACCAACCTTGGTGGGCATGCTCACGACAACCATACCGCAGTACACTCACGACGTGGACGAGACCAAACGCGGCAAGCGAACGCGCTTGGGCATCGGAGGTGAGCGCATGCGCACGAAATCTCCGCCGCTACCGAGCTTACCCGTCGGCTCGGTCGTGCTCGAGCGTTACGTCGTGGAAGCCGAGATTGGCGCGGGTGCGATGGGCGTGGTCTATCGCGCGCGCCATACCAAGCTCGAGCGCTTCGTCGCGCTCAAGGTGATGCACGAGCACCTGATGCACGAGCCCGCCCTGGTCCAGCGATTCCAGCGCGAGGCCAAGCTTGCTGCGAAGCTCTCGCACCCGAACGTCGCGGCGGTCCTCGATGTCGGCGAGACGTCAGATCGCAAGCAGGTGATGGTGCTCGAGCTGGTCGAAGGCCGCAGCCTGGGCCAGATCATGGAGGAGCCGCTGGACGTCGCGCGGATCACGCGGTTCGTCGCGCACCTGCTACGCGGCCTCGAGCACGCGCATGCGGCGGGCTTGATCCATCGCGATCTCAAGCCGGAGAACGTTCTCGTGGAGGTCGACGACAGTGGGCACGAGACCGCCCGGATCGTCGATTTCGGGATCGCCGCGCTCCAGAACAGCGATGGCTCCGAGCGCTTGACCGGTACCGGCATGATCGTCGGCACGCCGCTGTATATGGCGCCGGAGCAAGCGCGCGGCGAGCCCGTCGATCATCGCGCCGATCTCTACGCGCTCGGCATCATCCTGTACGAGATGTTGTCGGGCACGTCGCCGTTCGACGGCACGGCGATGGAAGTCGCGGTCGCGAAGATGGACAAAGATCCGCCACCGATCAGCGAACGCGCACCGGGAGTCGTGGTCGACCGCGTGCTCGAGGCGTTCATGGCCAAGCTGACCGCGCGCGATCCGGATCACCGGTTCGCGACCGCGCACGCGGCGCTGAACGTGATCGAGACGTTTCGCCGAGATCGCGATGCCGCGGCCACGCTGCTCGGCGTCGTCGATACCGACCGAGCGATGAAGATTGTCTGGCTCCCGGACCCGCAGTAATGTCGCCGGGGTGAAGGGGTTGTTGCTGGCCGTGATGGTTGCCGCCTGCGGCACCGACACGATCCGCATCCCGATCTCCGTGCCGGGGCGACCGGCGCTGTTCAGCGGTCGCTCGAATGGTGGGGAGTGGCACTCGTTTGCGGGCCAGCCTCAGGCCGGCACGACGTACTACACCATCGACATCGACGGTGATTTTGAACTCGCGATGGTGTGCACGCACTCGAATCGCGCGTTCATTGCGGGCGAAGTCTTCGGTACGTACGACGATGCGAACGTCACGATCGGATCCTGGCAGCCTCCCGATTGCACCGAGCCCGAGATCGCGGTCGGGCCGACGATCGACATCACCGGCGTGCTCGATTCCGCCGGCAGCGTCGCGATCAGCGACGCTGCTCGCTATGCGATCACCGGGGAGCAGTTCGTGCTCCCGATCGCGGCGGGGCACCACGACATCTTCGTCTACGGTGACTACACCGTGCTGATCCATCACGATGTCGATCTGCTCACGAACACCTTCGTCGGCATCTTGCCGGTCGGCGCGCAGGGCACGCCGATGCTCGAGAAAGAGTTCTCGCCCGGGGCGGTTCCCGACGAGGCGATCACCGTGATCACGCGGCTGGTCACCCGCAACGGGGCGCGCTTCGAGTGGGCGAATCAGGGGATCGATTCGGCGATCTTTGTCCCATCGGGTCAGCTCGAAGCCGACGACCTTCAGACGTTCGACGATCAAGTGTCGGGCTATCGCGACGAGTGGATGTTCACGCCATCGAGCTGGAAATTCGCGGTGGAGAAGTGGGGCCCGGGCCAGATCATCGAGTCGCAGACGCAACAGACGTACCCGGTCGGGCGCTGACGCACACCCACCGGCTCGGGATTCGCGTTCTGGCCGGGTCGTCGTGGCACGGATCCTGAAACTTGCTGCGTCTCATGAACGCGAACGCTGATCGTTGGTTGTTGCCGTCTCGCCAGACGGAAATCCCGGGGCGCGACCTCGTAGCTGCGACGCGGTTGCACGGTCGACGTGAGGGCACGTTCCTCGTGCTCGCATCACTGTTCCTGATCGCCACGATTGGCTTGCCTCTCTGGTTCGCGTCGCAGTGGGTCGTCGATCTGTCGGACCTGTCGATCGATGTTGCAGGCGCGACGGAGCTCACCATCGGTGTGCTCGTGTTTCCGATCGCGCTCGTCGTGGGACAGCTGGTTTGCGAGCTTTACGGCGCGCGTCGCGGGGGCATGCTCGTGCTGGTCGGTGCGCTTGCGAGCCTGCTCGTCATCGGTGGCGAGTATCTCGCGATCGAGAACTATCCGCTGTACCTCGCGCTGCCGCTCGTCGCCTGTACGACGATCACGACGGGCGCGAACGTCATCGTGTTCGCGACTGCGCGTGGCGCACTCGACGGTCGTGCGATGTGGCTGCGCGCGTGCCTCGCGACGCCAGTCGCATTGCTGCTCGGCTGGGCGAGCTTTGTCGGCGTCGCGTATGCGCTCGGCACGACGTTCGACGACAGCATCGCGGTCGCCGGCGTACCGTGCCTGTATGCGTGTGCATGTGCGCTGGTCGGCATCATCCCACTCGTGATCGCGCGCGCAGCGCTCGGTAGCTATCTACGGATCGGTGGTCGCGAAGCTCCACCTGTCGACCACTCGCTCGTCGCGGGCCGTCGGCTCGCTCCCGCGCTGATCGTCGACGACGTCTCGGCACCGGTTCGCATGCGTCGCGCGTCGCTGCCGTTCAGGACCGCCGAACAGCCGGTACCATTCACGACTGGCGAGCTGCGCTTCTTCGATGAAGGCGAAGCGCTCGCGTACCTCGAGCAGCAGGAGCTCGAGCAGCAGAAACTGCGCGAGACGCTCAGCTAGAGTTAGCGCGCGACGCA
>JAYWCI010000193.1:0-20045 GCA_043780895.1 Kofleriaceae bacterium
GAGCGGATCGTCGAGCGTGACCAGATCGTTCGCCGCGATCCGGCCGTCACTCGAGAAAGCCGAGATGGCATCGACCTCGCCGCGCGCGACCGCATCGTAGAGCAGCGCCGGATCGAACGTCGCGGTGCGCTCGAACGCGAGCCCGTAGGCACCACGGATCGAGGCCCATTCGCCTCGGCTGAACCATTCGTAATCGCCGCCCATCGCGAGCGTGTTTGACGCCGGCGCGAGGTCGCCGATCGACTTCAAGTGGAGCTTCTCCGCGAGCGAGCGCTTCACCGCGATCGCGTAGGCGTTCTCGAACCCGAGCGAGCCGAGGCTGCGAATGTTGTAGTCGTGCGCGAGCCACGCTTCGACCTCGGTGAGCACGCGCCAGCGCGGCGTGCCGGCCGAGCGCTTCATCTGGGTGATCCACAGCGTGCCGGAGTAGTCGACGTACACATCGATCTGGCCGTGCGCGAGCGCCTCGAAGGCGACGACCGAACCGAGGCTCTCCGAGACCTCGACCCCGATGCCGACCTTCGCGAGCCGCTGCTTCAACACCTCGACGAGCACGTACTGCTCGGTGAACGTCTTCGCACCGAGCTTCACGCTCTTGACCTCCGATTGCTCGACGTGCTGGGTTGCGACCGGTGCTGCGACCGCGCCTACGCCGATCCGCGGCAGCACCGCGATGCCGATCACGATCAGCGCGGCCAGGGCACCGAGCGGCGCCCACACCGGCTTGCGCGCGGAGAGCCGGTGCTCGATCGCGCCGAGGATCAGATCGAGGACGACCGCGAGCCCCGCCGCGGCGATCACGCCCGCGATCAACATGTTCCAGTTGCGCGTCTGCAAGCCGGCGAAGATGTAGTTGCCGAGGCAGACCTGGCCGACGGGGGTCGCGAGGGTCGCCGCGCCGACCGTCCACACCGTAGCGGTACGAATGCCGGCCGCGATCACCGGCGCCGCGAGCGGCAGCTGGACGATCCGCAACAGCTGGCCATTGGTCATGCCCATGCCGCGCGCCGCTTCGACGACCGCCGGATCGACGCCGCGCAGGCCCGTGATCGCGTTGCGCAGGATCGGCAGGATCGCGTAGAGCGTCAGCGCGATCACCGCGGGTGGAAACCCGAACGGCGCGAGCCCGATCCCGAGCCCACCGGTGCCCGCGACGATCGCGACCATGAGCGCGAGCAGCGCCAGGCCGGGAATGGTCTGGATAACTCCCGCGATGGTCACCACCGGCAGCGCGAGGCGAGGGCGATCTGCGACGAGGATCGCGAGCGGCATGCTGATCAGCACCGCCGCGATCAAGGCGATCAACACGAGCTCCAGGTGGCTCGCGAGCAGCGGCGGCAAGCCCCGCACGAGCTCGCTCATGCCGACATGCTCGTGAGTTGCACGGCTTGTTGCCGCGCCATGCCCATCAGCTGCTCGACGTACGGATCGGCGGGATGCTTGAGCAGCTCGCTCGGCGTGCCGAATTGCTTGAGGGCACCGCGAAACACGATCGCGATCCGGTCCGCGAGGGTGAGCGCTTCCACCATGTCGTGCGTCACCATCACGGTCGTGAGCGCGAGCTCCTTGTGGATCTTCTTGAGCTCGGTCTGCAGCGCGACACGCGTGATCGGATCGAGCCCACCGAACGGCTCGTCGAGCAGCATGATCTTCGACTTCGCTGCGAGCGCGCGCGCGACGCCGATCCGCTGACGCTGCCCTCCGGAGAGCTGATCGGGATAGCGCTGGCTCATCTCGGGCAGACCGACGAGCTCGAGCAGCTCTTCGACGCGGGCGGACGTCTTCGCTGGGTCCCAACCGAGGAGCTTAGGCACCATCGCGATGTTCGCGCCGATCGTGAGGTGCGGCAGGAGGCCGATGTGCTGGATCACGTAGCCGATCGTGCGGCGCAGCTCGACCGGATCGGTCTCGCGCACGCTCTTGCCGTCGACGATGATCGTACCTTCGGTCGGGTCGACCAACCGATTGACCATCTTGATCAACGTGGTCTTGCCGCTGCCCGATTCGCCGAGCACGGCCACGAATTCGCCGGCGGCGATCTCGAAGCTGACATCGTGGACCGCCCAGGTGTCCGACTGATATCGCTTCCCGACACCGGCGAACGTGATCACGGATCGAGCTCGGGATACTGGCGAAAGATACCGGTCTCGTTGAACGGCACGCGCCGCGGCGAGGCGAGGTACTTCGCGATGTTCGGCCGCGCCGCGATGTGATCGCGCAGCGCGAGCAGCTTCGGGAGCTTCTTCGCCTGCTTCTTCATCGTGTTCGGGAACGCGTACTCGAGCCCGCACACGATCTGGAACGCCGCGAGGTCGGCATAGCTGATCGAGCTCCCCGTGAGCGTGCGGCCGTTCTGCTCGAGCGTGTGCTCGAGCCAGCCGGTGAACTTCGGGATGCGCTCCTTGCGGAAGGCATCACCGCGCTTCTTCGCGGTCGCCTTTTGCGTCTCGTAGGTCTTCTCGACGCTGATCGGGTGATGCGTGTCGTGGACCTCCGCGACGAGGTCCGCGATCGTCATCGCGATCATCGAGGCCGCGACGCGCCCGTTCTCGGTCTTGGGTGCGAGGCCGTGCTTCTCGCCGAGGTAGCGCGTGATATTCGCGGTCTGCGCGAGGACGAGCTTGCCCGCACGCAGATACGGCGGCGCGAACGGGAACACGCCATCGAGGCCGTGCTCGAGTCCTCGCATCAGCTTTTTTACGCCGCCCGGCTCGCGCCCGACATCGATATATTCTTCGCCCGCGTCCTCGAGGACCAATCGCACGAACTCGCCACGCCCCTGCAGTCCGGGCCAGTAGTACAGCTCGTACGTCATATCCACAGTCGTACCGCGGGCAGAGGTCACACGTCGATATCGATCACGACCGCATCGTGATCGGTCACGTGCCCCGCGATGTGGACGACCCGAGGATCGTGGCCCGAGAGCGCACTGCCCGCGAACCAATCGAGCCTCGCGCGGACCACGCCGTCGAATCTTCGCAACCGGCGGACCAGCCATCGCGCGAGGATGCCGCCCACCGCCTTGCGCACCTTCTCGAAGATGTACGGATCGGCCAGGTCGTACGTCATCGTACCGAGCGTGCGGTCGTTCAAGCCCGTGGTGGCGAACCCGGCCTCGCGGAGCGCCTCGAAGACCGGCAGCTCGTAGCGCTTGTCGGGCGTCATGTAGTTCGCGACCGTGCCATCGAAGCCGGTGACGAACAGCTTGTGGAGGATGTCCTGCGCGAGCCCCCACTTCGATCCGAGGTTGTATGTCGTAGTGTTCAGATCGCCGCCGAGCAGCATCCGCGGCACCTCGAGCGAACGCGCCTGGGCGAGCAGCGCCGAGAGCTGCTGCGCGCGCTGCCGCGACGACGCGTTCGAATCGAGGTGTGCCTGCGCGACCACGATCGGCCCCTTGGTCGTCTCGAGCTCCGCGATCACCGCGCGCTTCTTGCCGAGCCGCTTCTCCCTCGAGCTGAACTTGTCGCGGACCTCGGGCAGATCCGCATTGAGCACGCGCTTGATCGGCGCGCGCGACAAGATCGCACTGCCGGCCAACGCGAGCGTGTTCTCGGTCTGTTCGGGGTTCTCGAGGTGATCGTCCTCGAGCGTCAGGTACGAGACCGCGAACGCGTAGCTCATGCCGAGCGCATCGGCGAGGTCCTTCGCGACGTTGCGGTTGTGCGAACGCCCGAGCCCGAGGTCGACCTCGGACAGCATCAGCACATCGGCCTCGCGCAGCACCGGATCGGCGCGCAGCGCATCGCGGAGCTTCTCGAAGTGCATGCCGCGCTGGATGTTCCAGGCGACCGCACGCAGCTTGTCGACCGGTCGCGCATCGCTGCGGTCACCGCGCTCGACGTTGCCGAGCAGCCCCTCGACCTCACCGCCGATCTGCGTCCACAGCGCACTCGCGTGGAGTTGCTTGCGGGTGCGGATCCGGCGCAGCTCGGCGTAGTGGCTCGCGAGCTCGTGGTGCAGCACGCCTCGCTTATACCGCAACAGATCACACGGACTCTCCCCGAGCTGATATTCACGAGCGCGTGAAGCTCTTCGCGCTCGTCGCGCTCGTCGCACTCGTTCTCGGGTCCGCTTGCGGTGGTACTCCCGCCGCCGTTCCCACCCAGATGCCTGGACCCGCGGCGGGTCCGCCCGCGCTGCCGAGCTCGGCACCCAGATCGGACGGGCCGGCTGCGTCGGTGGTCGCAGACACCCACGTCTCGGCTGCGGTGATCGGCAACACCGAGCAAAAGCTCGTGGCGAAGTATCCGGCGCAGAAAGAGCGGATTCACAGCGGCGTCCAGCATGCGGCGTCGCTGTGGCGCACCAGCGATGGTGACTTCGCCGCGTTCTGCCTCGAGCAATACATCGGCGTGTCGGCCGTGCGCGATGCGATGTTCACGCGGCTCGAAGCGATCGACGAGCAGATCCACGGTCACGATCTCGAGATCGGCCGCGCCGCACGCTGGAACAACGAGGTCGATACGGGCCCGATGCAACCGGTCGATGGCTTGCTCGCACAATACGATCCGTCGACTCACATTGTCGACGATCTGTTCGCGTCGAAGGTCGGCTTCGCGGTCCTGCTGAACTTTCCGCTGACCACGCTCGCCGAACGGATCGCGAACGGCGCGAGCTACGATCGCCGCCAGTGGGCCGAGGTTCGCCTCGCGAGCCAGTTCGAGGCGCGCATCCCGGGCGATCTCCAGCTCGCTGCGAGCGCCGCCGGGGCCACGGCCGATCAATACATCGCCGGCTACAACATCTGGATGCATCACGTCCTCGCCGAGGATGGTGCGCGGTTGTTCCCGAGCGGCAAGCGCCTGATCAGCCACTGGAACCTGCGCGACGAGCTCAAGGCGAACTACGCCGAGGTCGATGGCATCGCGAAGCAACGCACGATCGTGAAGATCATGGATCGCATCGTCACGCAGACGATTCCCCAGGCGGTGATCGACAATCCGCACCTCGATTGGAATCCGTTCACGAACAAGGTCGCCGTCGCGGCGGAGGTCGAGCCCGACGCACCGAAGGATCGTGCGACCACGGCGACCACGGCGACCACGGCGAGCGCCGAGCCCGAGCCCGCGATGCGCGAGCAGCTCGTGCTCGCTCACTTCCACGCGGCCCGCGCGATCGATCCGTTCGCGCCGACCGCGCCGACCTACATCGACCGCGCGTTCGAGGCCGCCGAGATTCCCGAGGCGCGCGTCCGCCAGATGCTCACCGAGATCCTCGAATCACCGCTGCGCGACGAGGTCGCGAAGGAGATCCGCGCGAAGGCCAAGCGTAACCTCGAGCCCGAGGACCTGTGGTTCCCGCTCGCCTCGCCCGGCACCGCCGAGACCGAGCTCGACGCGGCGACGCGCAAGAAGTATCCGAGCGCTGCGGCCTTTGCGACCGATATCCCGCGGATCTTGCGCGACCTCGGCTTCGCGCCAGCGCGCGCGACGTACCTCGCCGAGCACATCGCGGTCGATCCGTCGCGCGGCGCCGGTCACGCGATGCAGGCCGAGCGTCGCGGCGACAAGGCGCACTTGCGCACGCGCGTCGAAGCGAAGGGCATGGACTACAAGGGCTACAACATCGCGGTCCACGAGCTCGGTCACAACATCGAGCAGACCTTCTCGCTCTACGACATCGACCACACCCTGCTTCGCGGCGTGCCGAACATCGCGTTCACCGAAGCGCTCGCGTTCCTGTTCCAGGCGCGCGATCGCGACCTCCTCGGTCGTCCGCGCGCTCGCGGTGAAGCCGATCGCTTGCGCGTGCTCGATACCTTCTGGGCCTCGCGCGAGATCGCGGGCTCCGCGCTCGTCGAGCTCGATGTCTGGCACTGGCTCTACGCCCATCCCAACGCGACCGCTCTCGAGCTCCGCGATGCCACCGTCCAGATCGCGCGTGCGACGTGGAACACGTACTACGAGCCCATGCTCGGCGGCAAAGACACCGCGGTGCTCGGCATCTACAGCCACACCATCGCGTCGCCTCTCTACCTCTTCAACTACGTGCTCGGCCACCTCATCGCGTTCCAGGTCGAGCAGTTCCTCGACGGCAAGGACAAGGCGACCTTCGGCAAAGAGTTCGAGCGCGTGGCGCGCCTCGGTCGCATCATGCCGGACCTCTGGATGACGCAGGCCACCGGCAAACCGGTCGGCACCGCGTCTCTGCTCGCAGCGACGGCGAAGGCGCTCAAAAAATAGTCCCTGTTCAGGGACTATTCGGCATAGTTGGTGTCGTCGTCGGGGTTGACCCACTCGGGCGTCGGCCGCGCGGTCTTCTCGGTCTTCTCGAAGTTGAGCGTGAGGTAGGGGCCGCTCTTGCCCTGCTTCTCGAACGCGAGGACGTTGTAGGCCGCGTCGTCGCTCTGGAGCTCGCCCTTCCACAACGGCGCCTGGACGGTCTCTTTCAACTTCTGCTTCGCGGTCTTCTGCGGCACGGCTTCGAACCTGCCCTTGAAGACATCGGGCGGATACGTGTTGCGATCGCCGCGCGGTGGCGCGAGAAACACTTCGAGCTCTTCGCCGCGCTTGAACGCGCGAATCTCGAAGCTGACCCCGCCGAGCGAGCACTCGCCCTGTAAGTCCGGCTGGGAGGGTTTCTTCTTGTCCTTGTTCTCGAACAGTTTCCCGTGGTCTCGGACGTGTTCGTTCGACATGGCGGCGCCATGTAGAGCACATTCTTGCGTGAAGGAGTAGGGTGCGCCCTCGTGTTCGCTGAAGGCCTTTCGGAGCCCCTGCTGCGCGCTGTCGCGGAGGCCGGCTACAGCGAGCCGACCGCGGTCCAGCATGCGGTGATTCCCGAGGTGCTCGCGGGCAAGGACGTCTGGGCGAAGGCCTCGACGGGGTCGGGCAAGACGGCCGCGTTCGTGTTGCCGATCCTCGAGCAACTCGCACGCGCAAAGCTCACCGTGCCGCGCCGCACGCGTGCGTTGATCCTCGTGCCGACCCGCGAGCTCGCGACCCAGACCGCCGCGACGATCGCTTCGTTTCGCAAGCACCTGGCGCAGCGGCCGAAGTGCGTCGTGATTCTCGGTGGCGTCTCGATCAATCCACAGATGATGGAGCTGCGCGGCGGCGCCGAGATCGTGGTTGCGACGCCCGGGCGCTTGCTCGATCTGGTGTCGAAGAACGCGCTCGTGCTCGGCAGTGTTTCGCAGTTCGTGCTCGACGAAGCGGACCGGTTGCTCGACAACAACTTCTCGGAGGAGCTCGCGCAGATCGTGGCGCTATTGCCGGCGCGTCGCCAGACGCTGCTGTTCTCCGCGACGTTTTCGCCCGCGGTGTCGAAGCTCGCGAAGAGCTTGATGCACGAGCCAGTACGCATCGATGTCACCGATGCGCCTGCGGATCTGCCCGCGATTGCGCAACGCGCGATCGAAGTCGATACGGCGAAGCGCACGCAGCTGCTGCGCCATCTGATCGATACGAATGCGTGGGACCGCGTGCTCGTGTTCGTCGCGACGCAACACGCGACCGAGCACGTGACAGACAAGCTCAAGGTCGGCGGCATCAACGCGCTCGCGTTGCATGGCGATCTCTCTCAAGGTGCACGCACGCGCGCGCTCGATCTGTTCCGCTCGTCGAGCGTGCAGGTGCTCGTCGCGACGGACCTCGCATCGCGGGGCCTCGACATCACTGGCTTGCCGGCGGTGATCAACTACGATCTGCCGCGCTCACCGAACGACTACGTGCATCGCATCGGCCGCACCGGTCGCGCCGGTGAGTCCGGCGTCGCGATCAGCTTCATCACCGCCGACATGCGCGATCACTTCGCGCTGATCGAGAAGCGCCACGATCACTACATCGTGCGCGAGCGGCTCGAAGGCTTCGAACCGACCGAGGAGTCCACGCCGCGGCCCGTGAATACGGCCGGTGGTGGGGTCAAGGGCCATCGCAAGAGCAAGAAAGACAAGCTGCGGGAAGCCGCGGCGCGGAAGCCGTAGCGCTTCACTACCGGACTAGAGGTCGCGCGCCATCGCTTCGTCGACGATACGCTGGATGAACACGTCGTAGCGCATGCCGGCCTTGTGGGCGGACTCGGCCGAATCGTGGCCGTAGCTCAAGTACGGGTTCGCGTTCGCCTCGATGAACCACACCTCACCATCCTCGGTGAGCCGGACATCGATCCGCGCGTAGTCGCGCAACCACAGCGCGCGATAGCTCGCATAGCACGCGGCCGTGAGCTTTTCCTGCGCGGCCTTCGGGAGCTTGCGCGCGAACACGTTGCGGATCCCGCGACGCTTGCGATAGCCCATATCCCACTTCGCGCTCTGGGTCGCGATGCGGTCCTCGGGGCGCGAGCCGGCCTTGTCGAACACCATCTCGACGGTCGGCAGGATCTGCACGTTCGGCCCGTTGCCGATCATCGTCGCGTAGAGCTCACGACCTTCGATGTACTCCTCGGCGATCGCGGCCTGCGCGAACCGATCGTGGATGAACTGGACGCGCTCCGTGAGCGCCCCGATGTCGCGCACGATCGACGCTTGCGAGATGCCTTCGCTCGCATCCGCCGCGAGCGGCTTCACGATCAGCGGGAACCGCAAGTTGATCTCCGACGGCACGCTCTCGCCGACGCGCCACGATCGGAAGCTCGGCACGTTGACGCCGTGATACGCGAGGATCTTCTTGCTCATCGCCTTGTTGCGCGTGACCAGGAGGGCGAGCGGCGGCGCACCCGTGTAGCGGTAGCCCTCGGCCTCGAGCAGGGCAGGTACCAGGTAGTCGAGCTCGGAGTTCGCGAGGAAGGCCTCGGTCGCGTTGAACACGAGCTCCGGTTTCATCTCGGCGAGCCGCGCGCTCATGTCGCGAAGATCGTCGTGCACGCCGAGCAGCATCACGTCGTGCCCGGTCTTCTGGAGCGACTTCGCAACCTGGTACTCCATGTCGGGTTCGACCTTGGCGCGATTGGTCCACTGCTCGTTCATCGCGCCCATGTGCTGGTCGGGCGACCAATCAGGAAACGGCGTGTCAAAAACGACGGCGATACGCATAATTCGCAGCGCGCAGTTTACTACGCTTACGCGACCGATAGCTGATCGACGACATCAGAGACGCCGTCGATGCCACGCACGCGATCCGGAACGTTGGTCAAAGCAGATGCATTCGCGACGGTGCCACGCAACGTCACGCGATCGCGATCGATCTCGACGGTCACGCCTTGCGCATCGCTACCGAGTGCCGCACGCACGCGCGCGCCGAGTGCTTGCTCGTCGGCATCGAGCGCGCGAAAGCCGTCCTTGGCTTGCTGCACCTGCTCCGGTGAAGGCTTGAAGCTGGAGTCCGGGTACGGGACGTTCTTGCGTTCGATCTCGTCGTAGGTCTTCGCCATGGATCGAACGTAGTCATTCATACGAGGAAAACCAGCACCGCACAGTGTGCGAGTTCGGGTCGCTCCTCAAACCGTATTATACAAATAATCGGAACAATTCTAGTAGTTTGCAATATTGCGTGACCAGTGCACTACGCCCTCGCATGAACAAGCCGCAAGGGTGGACCGACCAGCACGAAGGAACCTGGGACCGCATCAAGGACGCGATGAAGCGCGACTGGGAGCAGATCAAGAACGATCTGTCGAAGAAGTCCGGCAAGGATCTCGATCAGAGCTCTCGACCGAGTGGATGAATCTCGAGACCAGTCAGGACTGGAACAGCGTCAAGGCGCACGTGAAGAGCGCCTGGCACGGCATCAAGAACTAACTACTCGAAGAGGGTCGTGCGCACTCCGCTCGTCACGCGGGTGATGTGCGCGTGGCTCGCCGAGTACGCCACGATCTCGTGCGTGCGATGCGTCTCGATCGAGCTCGCCGCGATCGTGCCGCGTAGCTTGTTGACGATGATGAACGCCCGCGCCATCACGGTGAGCGCGGGTGCGACGATCACGAGCGCGGCACCCTTGTGCGCCGCGACCTCCATCGGCTCGATCAGATCCGCGACATCGAGCGCGCGGTCCTGCACGAACAACCGTGGCTGCTCGAGGATCGCCAGCCAGTGCTCGGGGTCGGTCACCAGGTACCCCGAGGAGAACCCACTATCGATCAACAGCCCCGTGCCGGAGGGTTCGACCGGTATGGTCATCGGCGGCAACACCGGCTGATCGTCCATCAACTGGGTGTTCTCGGGCAGGAACAGGCCGCCGGGAGTTCGTTCGGGCATCGCCTCGCTCCTACTGTGCGTCCTGGCCCGCCGTGCGGTGCGACGCGGCGTAAGCGCCTGCTGCGATGGCCGCGATCGTCAGCGTGAAGCTGCCGAAGAACGTCTTGATCAGGTAGCCGGCCACGACGGCACTGCCCACAACCGTGAGCGGGTTCTCGCGGATCACGTCGCGAACGCGCTCGAGCGCGACCTCGCCAGAGTTGGTCAGGCGTTGCGCGGCATCGCCCATGTGCTCGCGAAACTCGTCGAGCATCGGTGCTTCTTCAGGGGACGGAGTAGATAGGTCAGCCATGTCGCACCTGCAAGCACGCGACGTGCCGCGTCGGGGTACGTTGTAGCCCGCTCGATCCAGCGACCCCTTCTTGGGTCTTGCATGAGAGGCGGTCCCGCGCGACACATGGACGATGAGTCGTACCTGGTTGGCTGCGACCTTATTTGCCGTGGGTTGTGGCAACACGCCTTCGGGCGCCACGCACACGGATGCGACGAGCACCACGCCGCCGGATGGCCCGAACTCGTCACCGATGGATGCACCCGCGCCCACCGCGAGCGACAAGATCAAGCACATCGTCGTCGTGGTCAAAGAGAACCACACGTTCGACAATTACTTCGGGTCGTTCCCGGGCGCCGATGGGATCGCGCAGATCACGACGAACCACGGCGTGATCGCGCCACCGCGCGCACCCGATCGCACGCCGCGTGACCTCTGCCATGCGCACTCGTGCGCGCTCGCGGATCTCGCGGGCGGCGCGATGAACGGCTGGGACAGCGTTGCCGGTGCTTCGCAGAACGGCGACGACCTCACGTACGCGCAGTACACCGAGGCCGATATCCCGAACTACTGGCAGTACGCGCGCCACTTCGCGCTCGCCGATCGGTTCTTCGCGAACGTCCTCGGCCCGAGCTTTCCGGGCCACACCTTCGTGCTCGCGGCGCAAGCCGGCTGGGCGACCGGCAACCCGAACACGCAGATCCTCCATCCTTATTGGGGCTGCGATCAGGACACGAGCACCCTCGTCACCGTCGAGGATCCGGTCACCTGCACGGACAAGCAGGTGTTCCCGTGCTTCAAAATTCCGAGCGTCCCCGACATCTTGCCTCCCGGCGTCGATTGGAAGTTCTACGGCTCGAACTTCTACGTGCTGCCGGAGATCTGGTCGATGTTCGACGCGGTCAATGGCGTTCGAAATGGTCCGGGTTGGGCGAACATCGTCAAGGAGGCGAACTTCGAGACCGATATCGACAACGGCACGTTGCCGGCGGTGTCGTTCCTGGTCAACCAGGATCTCGATTCGGAGCATCCGAACGTGGGCAGCGTGTGCAGCGGCGAGAACTGGACCGTCGGTCGGCTGAACCGCTTGATGGCGAGCGATTACTGGAAGGACACCGCGGTCCTGTTCACGATGGATGACTTCGGTGGTTGGTACGATCACGTTCCGCCGCCGCGCGCGTACGGCTGCAACCCGGCGGGTCCGTATGGCCTCGGGTTTCGCCTGCCGCTGATCGTGATCTCGCCGTACTCGAAAAAGGGCGTCTATCACGAGGTCGCGGAGCAGGCTTCGATCCCGCGCTTCATCGAGACCGTGTTCAAGACGCCGACGCTGTCCTCGATGGATCCCGCGGCGCAGGATGGTCAAGCGAACGACCTCACCGGCATGTTCGACTTCACGCAAGAGCCGCTGCTGCCGCTGATCCTCGGCACGCGGACCTGCCACTAGAATTCCGAGCCCGAGCCCAGGCGCCCGAGCCCGACTGCTGAGCGCTCAGGAGCAGCGTACCCCTGTGCATGGCGTAGCGCTCTGCGCTCTCGCGGAGCGTGTCGGAGCGGTGCAGATTGGGCGCGGCGATCGGGCTGGACCGGAGACGTTTTTTCTAGAACGAATAGCCGAGCACGAGGTTCGCGGCCGGAATGATCTGCTTCTTCGGCACGTCCATCGAGACATCACCCGAGAGATCGAGGCGCCCGACGCCGAGCTGCGCGACGGTCGTGATGTGCTTCCAGCCGACCCACTTGTAGCCGGCGTAGATGCCGAGCTCGCGCTCGGTGACGTGCGCCTGCGTCTGCTGGACGAACGGCAGGCCGCCCGAGCCCCACATGTACTTGATCTCGGTCCCGACGTGCAGGCCGGTCATCTCGCGACGCCAGTAGAGGTTCGCTTCGGCGCCGAGCTCGGCGATGGTCGAGCCCAGGATGCCACCGTAGCCGGCGAGCGCTTGCACGCCGAGGTGAGGTGCCGCCGCGACCTCGAAATTCGCCTCGACGATGCCCGCGATCAGGAATATCGGTTCGACGGTCATGCTGACTTTCGGATCGTCCTTGCCATCCGCGTGAGAGGTCCGGACAGCGACGGCGGTGAGGATCGAACAGGCCAGGAGCACACGAGCAAGCATCCAGCCCGCAGATCCAACCATCGAGCCAGGTGAGCGGTCACGTAATTGCGGTTGGTTAGCCCCGTTGCGTGAACACGGGGATACGAACTGGACCGGTTTCTTGGTCCCGGGCGGTGCGCCTTCTACAATTTTGTCATGAACCTCATCGATGCCCGTCGCACCGCGCCGCGAATCTCGGTCGACGGCTTCTGCGGCGTGGCAAGTGACGAGCACGATCTCGAGCACGCGACGATGAGCGACCTCTCGACGATCGGCCTTCGGCTCGAACGCCCGTTCGATCCGGCGCACGCACGCTCGGTGGTCCAGCTCGAGATCGAGCTCCCCGGTCTCGACGAAGTGGTGTGGACCAGCGCGATCGTCACGCGCGCGTACCTCACGCCGCTCGCGAGTGGCCGCGATGGCAAGCCGCGATTCTGGTGCCGCGCCGGGCTACGGCTCGGCGACACCTCGCGTCGCGATCGGAGCCTTTTGCGCGACTACGTGTTCTCGCAGCTCATGCATCGCACGACGCCGACCTCTCCGGATCGTCGGTTCGAAGCGCGCTGCTAACCATACGTGGCCGTGAAGTCAGGGCGCAAGAGTAAGAAGAGGCCGAAGCCGCCGAGTCGGTGGAAGCTGAGCGCGCTCGCGCTCCTCGCGACGGGCTTCGTGATCTGGCGGATCGACGACGCGCGCCGACCCGGTTCCTGGCAGCGCGTGATGGCCACGCGTGAAGGCCAGATCGGCGACATCACCGCGACCACGATGCGGATCCGCGGGGACTCGCGGTTCGTCGCGCTGCCCGATCCGAGCGCGCTCAATCGCACGGTCGAGATCCGGTACGGCGATCGCGTGGTCGTCACGAAGGTGCTCGATGTCGGGCCGTGGAATGTCGACGATTCGTACTGGCGCCACGACGAGCGGCCGGCCTCGGAGCGCGGCAAGGGTGCCTTTCGCACGCCGGTGAATACCGCCGGCATCGATCTTTCGGATCCGATCTTCGCGGAGCTCGACATGAAGGACAACGATGTCGTCGAGTGGCGGTTCGTGCACCGCGACTTCACGCTGCTCCCGCGGCTCTAGCTCTGCTAAGCTCTGCTAGGGTGTCGTCCTCGTGCACACGATCGTTACTCATCCTGGCGGCGCCCACAAAGACGACCTCCTCGCGGTGTGCGTCCTCGCGTCGCTCCACAATTGTCCCATCGAACGGCGCGAGCCCACGCCGGCCGAGCTCGAGGATGTCGACGTCGCGGTCGTCGATATCGGGGGCGTGCACGATGGCGCGAAGAACAACTTCGATCATCACCACTTCCCGCGCGAACATCCGCCGACCTGCGCGCTCTCGCTCGTGCTCGCGCACCTCGGGCTCTACGAAGATGCGCTCCAGTTCTGTGATTGGCTCGAGACCGCCGAGTGGTTCGATTCGCGTGGTCCGAACAAGACGAGCGAGTGGCTCGGCGTGCCGCGACGAGCGATCTCGCGGTTGAACTCGCCGATCGATACGACGCTGCTGCGTCGGTTCGCCCAGAATTCGCGGCACGAGCCGAGCGATCCGCTCTACGCGTACATGAAGATGGTAGGCGACGACCTCCTGGAGTATCTGCGCGTCGCACGCGAGCGCCTGGACTTCGTCGCCGCGCGCGTGCAGCGCTGGTCGATTCCGAATGGCGACGCGACGATCGAAGCGCTGTACCTGCCGCGCACCGAGGCCGAGGCCGACGAGCCGAGCATGATGCTCGGCGGCTACATTCGCGCGGAGAAGCTCGAGGGCGTGATCTCCGCGATCGCCTATCCCGATCGCCGTGGCGGTGGGTTCGGTCTCGGTCGCTATGAAGATCATCCGCGCCTCGATTTCTCCAAGGTCGAGCAGGAGACCGACGTGCACTTCGCGCACAAGAGCGGCTTCATGTGCAAGACCACGGCGAGCACGCCGGAGCGGTTGCAAGAGCTCATCAAGCTGGCGTGGAAATGACGCCGGCGGAACGCGTGCTCGCGCGCGTTCGTGCTGTCACGGATCCGCGCGCGATCGTCGAGGCGTACGGCTCGAGCGTGTACGCGCCGGCGCACGCGAGCGATGTCGATATTCTGGTCTCGGGCGACGATCCGGATCGGATCGCCGCCGCGCTCGGCCTCACACGGATCTACACGCAGCCACCGCGCATGCACGGCGAGCTCGAAGGCGAAGATGTCGATATCACCGTCGTGAACGGTGATGACGATCGCGCGGAGCGCATGCGCTCGGGCCCCCGCGATGCCGCCGCGATCGCGAGGTACTTGAGCGATCACGGCCGCGACGAGGCGTTTCAAGCCGCGTGGCCGCACGTACGCCAGTTCGTCAAGTCGCGCGCGCTCGGTCACAACGGGCTCGGGTGGTTCGGCAGCTTCGGCTGGGCCTTGCTGCTCGCGATACCGCTCGTCACCGATGCAGAGCTGCGCACGGCCACGTCCGGCGCGGCGTTCCCGGCGTGGCTGCGCTGGCTCGCGAAGCTCGGCGTCGGCGCGCGCGTGGGGTTCGATGCCACGCGCATCGCCGGTGAGGACGAAGCGTTCTTTCTCGTCGCCCCGTCGCAGCCGATCCGCGATGTCGCGCGGTTGAGTCGCAAGGCGGCGGCCGTGTTGTTCGCCGAGGCGCGTGCAGCGGTGACCGCGATCGGAGATGCAGCGACCGACGCCGAGGCGATGGCGCTCATCGCCGACATCTCGAGCGCTCCGCCCGCCGGTGCGACGCTCGTGATCGCGGGCAACGAAGAGCACAGCCGCGGTCGCTACGATGGCCAGGCGCGCGGCTTGTTGCGCGAGCTCGAGAACCTCTGCCTCACCCGATCGTGGGGACGGTTCGATACCGAAGAAGACGGTAGCTGGCAACACCGGATCACGGTGGCTGCACCCAAGCTCAAAGCCGCTCGCGAGGTTGCGCGTAACTGGTTGGCACTCGCGAACATCGACGCCGAGATCGAGTAGCGAGCGGTTAACAACCTCACAAGTCCCTGGTCTTCGACGGGGTGATGGCTACAGTGGCCGCATGGCTTCGCCCGTCGACTCGGTGCAGCGGCTCAGCGCTGTACCCACGATCCTGCGAGTTATTACCGAGACGACCGGTCTGCGACTTTCACTGATCGCTCACGTCACCGATTCGGAGTGGACGTGCTGTGCGGTCAACGACCAGGTCCAGTTCGGGCTCGAGGTCGGCGGCCAGCTCGAGCTTGCGACCACGCTGTGCTCGGAAGTCCGCCTCGCGAAGAAGCCGATCGTCATCAGTCACGCGTCCACGGATACCCGGTACGCGATGCATTGCGCGCCGAAGCTCTACAACTTCGAAAGCTACATCTCGGTCCCGATCTTCCACGCGAACGGCACCTACTTCGGCAACGTGTGTGCACTCGATGCCAAGCCGGTCGATCTGACCGAGCCGAAGACCCTCGCGATGTTCAAGCTGTTCGCGGAGCTCGTCGGCCTCCAACTCGATGCCGAGGCGCGCCACGATGTGACCTCCGCGGCGCTGGTCGATGCGAACGCGATCGCCGAGGTCCGCGAGCAATTCGTTGCGGTGCTCGGTCACGATCTGCGCTCGCCGCTCAGCACGATCGCACTGAGCGCAGAGCTACTGCAGAGTGGCGAGCTCTCGGACCGAGCGAAGAAGACCGTCGCCGGGATCGCGAGCAGCGCCGAGCGCGCGACTCACCTCGTCAACGATGTCCTCGATCTCGCGCGCACGCGGCTCGGTGGCGGCATCCCGGTCGCGCCGGATCTCATCGTCGATCTCGAAGCTGTTCTTCGACCGATCATCGGTGAGCTCGCATCCCAGCACGCGACTCGCACGATCGAGGTCGTCAGCAGGTGCGAGGGTCCGGTCCGCGCTGATCCACTTCGCTTGACCCAGCTGCTCCAGAACCTGCTCGGCAACGCGCTCGTGCACAGTCCGGCAGATGCCTTCGTGCGCGTGACGTTCGCGACCACGGCCACTCACTTCGAGCTCTCGATTTCCAACGGTGGTCCACCGATTCCGCCAGCGCTCGTCGCGCGCATGTTCGAGCCGTATCAACGTGGCACGTCTGCGAAGCCGGGCGGCCTTGGGCTCGGCCTGTACATCGCCGCACAGATCGTGCGGTCGCACAGAGGAACGATCGGGATCACTTCGACGACCGCTGGCACGAATATCACGTGTCTACTTCCGCGGACCTAGCGCGGCGTACCCGTGAAAGAACTGCCTCGGTGGAGGCGGACCGTGGCCGATAGCCGATCGAGCTTCGCTCGCGCGCTTTGCACCGCGGTGACGTTGCGCCACTAGTTGCCGGCGCGCTCGGCGTCGGCTGCCGCTTCGACGCGGCGTCGCTCTTGGACGGGATCGGTCACGCCCGGAACCTTCGCCGAGGTCAGCGCCTGCGGCTCGGGCTCGGCGTTCGCTCGCTCCGCGTTGCCACGCGCGACGTCGTTGTTGCCCGTGAACTCGATCGGCACATCGGGCGACTGACCGGCCGGATCGGGCACAGGTGTGCGCTCGGGCTCGGGGTTGGCGAGGTGAGGCGTGCGAGGTGAAGCCATGCCCGGGAGAGAGCATGCGACGTGCCAGCCTACGGACTGACGAGCGAGGCGGTCGTCTCGATGAGCTTGCTCGCATCGACGGGTTTGGTCGCGTGCTCTCGAAAGCCGGCATGGCGGGCCTGCTGCGCGTCCTCGGTGCGTGCATAGGCGGTGAGCGCGATCGCCGGCACGCTGTGCCTGGTGCGCAGCTCGCGCATGAACGAGTACCCATCTCGACCCGGCATGCCGATGTCGCTGATCACGACATCGAACTGGCCCTCGCTGACGAGATCGAGTGCCGGATCGACGGAGGACGCTTCGGTGACCGTGGCGCCCGCACCCTCGAGCACGATGCGAAGGAGATCGCGCGAATCCCTCTCGTTGTCGACGATCAGGATGTTTACCTCGACCAGCGCTCCTTCGTTTGGCGCTTGCACCGCACGTACATCGAGCGGGCCTGACTGCTGCGCAGCTTCCGTGCTCGCGACCGCATGGATCGGCAAGATCACGATGAACGTCGAACCTTGACCGTTACCTGGGCTCTCGGCCGAGACCGTGCCGCCGTGACCCTCCACGAGGTGGCGCACGATCGCGAGACCCAGGCCGAGGCCACCGTGGGCTCGTATGGTGGAGCCATCGATCTGTTTGAAGCGCTGGAAGATCGCGGCGAGGTGATGCGAGGCGATGCCGGCACCGGTGTCCTCGATGGTGATTCGCATCTTGGATCCGACGCGTCTCGCCGCCACGGTGACGCTGCCGCCCGACGGCGTGAACTTGATCGCATTGATCAACAGGTTCCACACGATCTGCTGTAACCGATCCGGATCGGCGACGAGCGATGAGCTCGGCGCGAGCGAGCGCAGCTTCGAGATCTGTGCGCGCGCGAACCTGCTCGGTCACCATGTGCGCGCTCGGCATCACGTCCTCGACCAGGCCTCGCGCATCGAACAGCGGCGCGTAGCTGAAGCTCGTCTAGACGTCGCCGACCGCGAGCTTCGCGAGCTCCTCGCTGCGCTCGACCGGCACACTGGTCGCGTAGACCGATCGGCCCGAGCGGCGTGATCGACCAATCCCTTGCACGGATCAGCGCGGCGGTGGCACCAGGCCCCAGCTCCGTCATTTGCCATTTAATGTAGTCGGCCTCCGTCAAACCTTTCAACGTGGCGTAGGCGCCCGGAATACGGACGAGGGATGGATTCTGCGGAGATCGCGTATAATCTAGGTCATGCGAGACCACGTTGCACCGACGGCCAAGCCCTCCACCGCGACGGCCGAAGCAGAGCCCGCATCGAACGCGAGCTGGCAGCGCGATCTGACCGAACGGCTCGCTCGGAACGCGACACCGCACGACATCGCGACCTTTCTTGCGACCCATCGCGAGCATCAGCCCGAGGCGATGGCGTTCTTGACCCAGCACAAGGGCAATGCCTTCGTCCAGAAGGTCGTGGCCGCAACGCCGACGGGCACGCTCTCCGGCCAGATGCTCGTATCGAACAATCCGGAGGGTCTGTCGACGCCTGGCGTCGTGATGTCGGTGAGTGCGAAGGCGGGAGCGCTCGGGGCTTATATCCATCATTCGAATCACACGAAGAAGCCGATGGACATGTTCCTCGTCGTGAAGCCGACGGGCGGGCCGGTGACCGCGATCTTGTCAGGTGCGTCCGCGGCGACCGGTGGAGCGAAGCGCGCCGATGGTGGCAAGGGCGAGTGGGCCGCGGATCCGAACGTTATCGTGGCGGCGGCGAGCGAAGCCGCGGGCGACACGAACGACAAGGACTCGCACAACCGCACGAACATCACGAAGCACGCCACCAACGCGACGCCGATCAAGATCGGCACGTTGCCCGCTGGCGGTGCGGGTGATCCCCCGCTGTTCGATGCGCGCTACGACGTCTCGCTCTCGGGCGATGCGGAGCTAAGTGTCGTGGCCGGCGATCCCGCGAACACGAAACCGGCGACCGGCAATACGAAGTACGAGCTCGGCAGCACGAACGGCCGCGCGGCGGGTCTGTACGAAGGCGCGAGCTTCGCGACCGACGACACGGCCTTGGTTTCGAAGCTTCCATTCAAGAAGGCGCTCACCGGATCGAAGTTCGGCGGCGGGCCTTCGCCGAAGGTCGAGCAAGCCCAGGCGACCATCAGCGACGCGAACCTCTCGGCACGGCCGAAGGGCGATGCCGGCGTGGTCTACGTGCTCGAGCATGCCTTCCGGATCGCTCCGACGTGGTTGCGCGAGAAGGGCGTGTGGGACGGCACGCATCTCACGACAAAGGGGCTCACCGACGACTATGCGACGCTGATCACCGAGCTTCGAGCCGCGACCGACGACGCAGCGGTCAAGGCTGTCATCGCGAAGCACCCGAGTGTCGGCGCGGGCCTCGATGCCGCGAGCTACGGCACGATGTTCAACGTCGGCGTGTTGATTGACAATGATACGAAGGCCGCGGCGAATGTCAGCCTGGATTTTCTGACCGACGCTACCGCGAATCGCGCGAGCCGAGAAGGCGCCGTGTTCCGTGGTGTGGTCTCGGTCGATGGTGTCGATCACGCGATCAACAACGACACCGCGAGCCATCACGCGAATCACAGCGTGCTCGAGAGTGCCGCGATCGAGGCGGGCCACTCCAAGTACGTGCACGTGCACTTTCAATCTCCCGGTCAGATCAGCGCTGGCCAGGAGCTCGACGTCAAGAAGAACTAGTCACTGCGGCGCGAGGTGTCGCGGGCCGACCCAGACCGCGCCATTCGCGATCAACGTCCGCTGCTGATCCGGATCTGCGCCGAGGGCCTCGAGCGAGTGCGTCGAGTTCATGTCCTTGAGGTCGTGAACCCACACACCACGCACGCCAAGCTCGTGTCGCGCGGTCCGCGATTCGGCGAGGTCGTGAGCGATCGTGCGATCCTTGGTGACCTCGGGCTCGGGCAGCACGTTGATCGTCACCCGCACCTTCTTTGCGACGAGCGCCGCCTTGATCCGTTCGAAGTCCGCCGCGCCCATCGACAATTCCTCGTCCATCCC
>JAYWCI010000194.1:0-27111 GCA_043780895.1 Kofleriaceae bacterium
CCCTCCGAAATTCCCACCTTGATCGATCTCCGATCAAATCGCGTAACCCCGCGACATCAGATCAATCCACGAGCGCTGGAATGAACCCTGGGGCTTGCAGCGTTCTTGCATTATAGTCCGCCGCGATGTCGCACGTAGCCCCGAGCACTGCGACTGGCCGCGTGCCGCTCACCCGCAATGTTATCGGCGTCGAAGGTGGCGACGAAACGCGCGCCACGACGAAGTGGCCCGGGGTCGGGCACTTCGTGACTTTCGCGTTCGCTGTGGGCGCGTGCGGCGACAACACGGTGCCGATCGGGCCGCCGCTCGAGCACTCGGCGACGCTGTTTTTGGGCGCTCATGACGACGACGACTTCATCTTCATGGAACCAGACCTCGTTGCGAGTTTGGCTGGAAGTTCTTCGACGACGATCTACGCGACGACCGCAGGCCCCCACGGTCCCAATCTCAATCTGATGGATGCGGCGAAGGTTGCGTATGGCTCGACGGTCGGGTCGTTCGAGTGGGAGTGCGGCTCGATCTCGATCGGCACGCTCGTGGCGGAGCACTGCCGCCTGCGCGACCGCCCGGTGTCGATCGTCGATCTCGGACTTCCAGACGGTGGGATCCCCGGCGATCGCAAGGAGAGCTTGCTCCACCTCATCGACGGATCGATCGGCAAGCTCGATGGCTACTTTGGTGGCAGCGTCGACGCTGACTCGGTGACCGAGGTGTTCGCCGAGATCTACAAAGCGACGACGCCTGATTCTGTGCAAACGCTCGAGCTCGCTGGAAGTCACGGCCGCGATCACTCGAGCCACATGTTCGTGGGCAGCATCGGGCTGTGGGCGGCCGCGCGCGTCGCGTACACCGGACCGATCACCTGGAATCGGGGCTACAACGTTGACGCCGAGATGCCGACGCTCGACGGTGCAGCACTCCGCGATGCTCGGAAGCTACTCGGCTACTACGAAGCGTGCGCGGATCAGTGTGGCCCGTGCGGCGAGTCGTGCGCGACGCTGAACGCCTCGCACGAGAGCTGGATCGCGCGCCAGTACCAGACGACGCGCGTACCAGAGGCGTCCGGCACGCTCGCCCAAGGCGACTCGTGTCTCGATGCGACGCTTGCGCTCGGCGAATGCACGAATGCGGCGCACTTCGACCTCTCACCAACCGGCACGCTACGAGTTGCCGATCAGTGCGTGACGAGCGCTGCAACCGATGACCTCTCGCTCGCGCCGTGCACCGGGGCGCCGGAGCAGTTCTGGGTGCTCGACTCCGAAGGCGCGGTGTGGAACGGCCGCCTGCCCCAGCACGCGGTCAACATGACCTACGACCACACGCGATGTCTCGCTGGCTCACGCGCACCGATCTGCGGTGCTACGTTCGAGGCTCACTGGATGCTTGGCCCGTGACACGCCCTCGGGTCGTGCCCACGACATGGCGCAGGGTGCTCGTAGTCGCGGTCGTGATCGTGACCGCCGTCGGGTTCGCGCTCGCGTACGGCGACGTGTTCGGCACGAAAAACCAGCTGACCTACCTGCTCGACGGTCTCGTCCGTGCGAGGCCGGACCTCTATCACAATGATTGGTTCGTCACGCAGAACCACCACTACCACGTCGCCTTCGCGTATCTCACGGCGCCGCTCTTCGAGCTCGATCCCGACGGTGCGATCGCGTTCGGGATCGCACAGCTCGTCGCGATGATTGCTACGTTCGCTGCAATCTACGGCCTCGTCGCAGCGGCCACCTCCCGCGGGCGGTTGATCGTGTTCGTCGGCGTCGTCGGGTTGCTCGCCGTCGGGGGTGGCCACGCGCTCGGCGGGACGTATCTTTACGCCGGCTACCTCCAACCCTCGGCGCTCGCGACGATCGGATGGCTGATCGCGATCAACGCGTGGGTTCGCGATCGTCTAGTGATCGCCGGTATCGCGCTCGCGCTCGGCGGTGTATTTCACCTCAACTACGCAGTGCTCGGCGTCGGCGCATTCGGTCTATGCGAGCTCGCGGTTCTGCGCCGGTTCGACGCGCGCCGGTTCGCGGTGCTTCTCGGGCCTTCGCTCCTGGTCTTGATCGTGTTTCTGCCGATGCTCGTCGCTAGTTCGAAGACGTCGAACAGCAAGCTGGCGATGGAAGTGCTCGTGCAGTTCGAGTTTCCAGGGCACTTCAAACCGTCGCGGCTGCGCCTCGAGCTCTTTGCGCTTGTCGGATGGCAGTTGATCGCCCTGTCCATACGACCGCGCGATCGGGAGCGACTGACGTTGTTCGCGCTCGTCACCCTCACAACCGTGATCGTCGCGGTCTTGCTCGTGCAGATTGGTCCGCTGTTATCGGTCACGCGACTCTTCGCGTGGCGGATCGCACCCTTCGGCATGCTGGTCGCGCAAATTTTGTTGTTCGTCGCTATCCGCGAGATCGCGAATGGCGGTCGACCGCGACCGCGCGGCTGGCACCTCGTCGGACTCGTTGTCGGTGCGAGCCTCGTCGTCTACAACGCGTTCACGCGCCCTCGCGAGCCGTACCCCGAAGTCGTGACGTGTTTGATGGTCGCGTGTGCGCTGACGATCGCGGTGCGCCGCGAGCAGATCGCGAACGTGATATGTGCAGGCCTGTGCGCGTTCGTGTTGTGGTCGAAGCGAAGTCACGTAGCTGCGCCCGTGATGTTTAAAGCCGACGAGGCGGGCGTCACGTGGTGGGCGCGGACCGAGAGCCCGCGCGACGCGGTGTTCTTGATCCCTCCGTACTACGGCGACTTTCGTTTGCTGGCGCGCCGCGCAGTCGTGATCGATGACAAGTCTCCGCCGATGTACCTCGACGAGCTCGTCGATTGGTACCAACGGCTGTGCTCGGCGGTCGACGCTAAAACGCTCGGCTCCCTCGGTGACGGCTGGCAGCGCTGGAACGCGCTCACACCGGAGAACCTGGTCGCGGTCGCGGACCGGTTCCATGCGAGTTACGTCGTGCTCGACAAGACCCAGAACGCTTCGCGGCTCAGCGCGCCGATCGCATACGAAGATGGGATAAACGTCGTGTACAGGGTCGGCCCGTAACGAGTTCCGTGCGGTCGGAGGGCACGTGCTCGCGGGACGACCAGCCCGAGCGCGTCGTCACGCGTCCTTCGCTGTCCGAATTCCGGACATGGGTCACGATTGGCTGCCGGTTTCCGCGCCTGGGCGGCGCGCGTCGGCCTGGTGAAGTTCTGGGCCGTCGACAGCTTGCCCCAGCCTTCGCGCTTGTCCGAATGCGCGCGCGCGATGGGGACCCGCGATTCGTTCCGCGGCATTCCGATCACTGTAACGAATCTCCGGCTGGCGAGACGGAGTGGGCATGTCGCAACCGTGCATCCGAACGATCGTGTGGCAAGCTTCCAGAATGTCCCCCGCAGCGCGTGTCAGTCGAAGAGCTCGCTGATGCCGGGCGTACGAGTTCGACTCCCGACCGCAGAGCGCCAAGGCCCGGACTTCGGGCGCACGCTAGCGGAGCAGGGCGTGACGCTTCGACGTGCGAGCACAACTACGCTCCAGATCAACGTCGGTAAGGTTTGCAACCAGGCGTGCCATCACTGTCACGTCGAGGCCGGGCCCCAGCGCACGGAGACGATGTCGCGCGCGGTCGCCGAGCGAGTGATCGAGCTCATGGCGGCCAGCCCGACGGTGACGACGCTCGATATCACCGGCGGTGCACCCGAGCTCAACGCTCAGTTCCGCTGGCTGGTCGATCAGGCGCACGCGCTCGGTCGCCACGTGATCGATCGGTGCAACCTCACGATCCTGTTTCAGCCGGGGATGGAGGACCTGGCGGCATTCCTCGCCGATCGCGAGGTCGAGATCATCGCGAGCCTGCCCTGCTACAGCGAGCACAACGTCGACGAGCAGCGCGGTCATGGCGTGTTCGACAAGAGCATTGCAGCGCTCAAGCAGCTCAACGACTTGGGCTACGGTGCCGGCAAGCGCACGCTGAACCTCGTCTACAACCCCAACGGCGCGTTCCTGCCGCCGGCGCAGGCCGCGCTCGAGGCCACGTACAAGGACCAGCTTGCGCGGAACTTCGGGGTCGCGTTCGATCACCTGTTCACGATCACGAACTTGCCGATCGCGCGATACGCGGACTACCTCGACGCGCGCGGCAAGTACGACGCGTACATGAGCCTCCTCGTGTCTCACCTCAACCTCGCGACCGTGGCCGGCCTCATGTGCCGGTCCCTCGTGAGCGTCGGTTGGGACGGCCAGCTCTACGACTGCGACTTCAACCAGATGCTCGAGCTGCCGCTCGCCGCGGCGCGCACGATCTTCGAGCTCGCTTCGCTCGACCTCGACGACCAGCCGATCGCCACAGGCTCGCATTGCTTCGGCTGCACGGCCGGCAGCGGCTCGAGCTGCGGCGGGAGCTTGACGTGAGCGCACCGGCGATCGGCGTGCTCGGCGGCAGCGGGTTCTACGACCTGCCCGGCGTGACCGAGCTCGAGAGCATCACGATCGACACGCCGTTCGGTCCGCCGTCCGACTGGCTGACGACCGGGCAGCTCGCCGGCCGCCGCGTCGTATTTCTGCCGCGGCACGGCCGCGGGCACCGCCTGTTGCCGACCGAGGTCAACACGCGCGCGAACCTCCACGCGCTCAAGCAGCTCGGCGCGACGCACGTGGTCTCGGTGTCCGCGGTCGGCTCGTTGCGCGAGGCGATCGCACCGGGCGATGTCGTCGTCCCGCGGCAGTTCATCGATCGCACGGTCGGCCGGCCGGCCACGTTCTTCGGCGACGGGGTTGTCGCCCATGTGAGTCTCGCCGATCCGGTCTGCGCGCGCCTTGGCGACGCGCTGGTCGGCGCGGCGCGTGGCCAGACCGAGCGCGTCCACGCGGCCGCCACCTACGTCTGCATCGAAGGCCCGCAGTTCGGCACCCGCGCAGAGTCCGAGTTGATGCGAGCGTGGGGCGGCGATGTCGTCGGCATGACGAACCTCCCCGAGGCCCGCCTCGCGCGCGAGGCGGAGCTCTGTTACGCGACGCTGGCGCTCCCATCGGACTACGACTGCTGGCGCCCGCGCGACGAGGTCACCGCGACCGACGCGCTCGCCGTGCTCCGAGCGAACGTCGCCGCTGCCCAGCAGATCCTGTCGCGCGCCCTCGCAGGGCTCGATCCGGCCGCTCCGTGCGCCTGCCAGCGCAGCCTCGACCACGCGCTCATCACACCAGCCGCCGCGATCGGTCCCGCCGCGCGCGGGCGCCTCGCCCTTTTGCTCGCGCGCCGACTCGGCGCCGGCCACTGAAAGGATCTCGGCCATGTCGACCCTCGAGACCGCCCAGTACTACTACTACGGCAACGCCCTCGCCTCGACGAAGGACTTCAAGGTTGTGGGCGACGCGTTGGGCGCCACGACCGCTCCCACGAGTGACGCTTGTTGCTGAGCGCTGCGTCACCTGCGAGCGATGACTTCGACCGGGAGCTCGTCGCTGCCGTCCATCCGGCGACGTGGACGAACCCGACGCCCACCGGTCGCTACAACCTCGTCGTGATCGGTGGCGGCACCGCGGGGTTGGTCTCGGCCGTGGGGGCCGCTTCGCTCGGCGCTCGCGTCGCGTTGATCGAGCGCCAATGGCTCGGCGGCGACTGCCTCAACTACGGATGTGTCCCCTCGAAGGCGCTGATCCGCGCGGCGCGCGCCGCGTACGACGTTCGCACCGCAACCGAGCTTGGCGTCCAGGCCGGCGAGCCGCGCGTCGACTTCGCCGCCGTGATGCAACGCATGCGGCGGCTCCGCGCGCAGATCGCGCCGCACGACTCCGCCGAGCGGCTCGCCGGACTCGGCATCGACGTCTACTTCGGCGCCGCAAAGTGCGTCGCACGCGACGCGATCGAGGTTGCCGATGCACGGCTCGTGTTCGCGCGCGCGGTCATCGCCACCGGTGCACGCGCCGCGATTCCCCCGGTGGCAGGCCTCGCCGAGCTGGCACCGCTGACCAACGAGACCGTGTTCTCGCTGACCGCGCTGCCGCGGCGACTGCTCGTCATCGGCGGTGGCCCGATCGGCTGCGAGCTCGCGCAGGCGTTCCGGCGGTTTGGCAGCGAGGTCACGATCGTCGGTCGCGACGATCGGGTGTTACCGCGAGAGGATCGCGACGCCTCCGCGATCGTCCAGGCGCAGCTGGAGCGCGAAGGCGTACGACTCGTCCTCGGCGCTGTCCTGACCGGCGCGACCCGCACCGGTGACACCTGCACGTTGACCTACGAGCGCGCCGGCGCGATCGAGACCTGCAGCGGTGAACAGATCCTCGTCGCCGCGGGGCGCACGCCGAATCTCGGCGGGCTCGACCTGGATGCCGCCGGCGTCGCGGTCACCGAGCATGGCATCCAGGTCGACGATCACCTGCGCACGACGAACTGGCGCATCTACGCCGCGGGCGATGTCGCGTCGCGCTTCCAGTTCACGCACGCGGCGGATGCGCTGGCCCGGATCGCGATCCAGAACGCGCTGTTCTTCGGGCGCAAGCGCGCATCGGCGCTAGCCATGCCGTGGTGTACGTACACCGACCCCGAGATCGCGCATGTCGGCCTCTACGAGCAGGACGCCAAGGACCGACACGGCGACGTCACGACGTTGACGGTCCAGCTCGCGGACAACGATCGCGCCGTCCTGGACGGGGAGACGGAAGGCTTCGCCCGTGCACACGTCGACCGCAAGGGCCGGCTGCTCGGCGCGACGTTCGTCGCACGGCACGCGGGCGAATCGATCGGTGAAGCGTCGCTGGCAATCACCACGAAACAGAAGCTCGGCGCGCTCGCGATGACGATCCATCCCTATCCCACGCAGGCCGAGGTGTGGAAGCGGCTCGGCGATACGTACAACGCGCGGCGACTCACGCCACGCGTCCGCAAGGTATTTGGCTGGCTGATGAGGCGTCGCCGGTGACCGACGCGACGCTCTGCATCTTCGCCAAGCCGCCGGTCGCCGGGGCTGCAAAGACTCGCCTGGCCGCCGAGATCGGCGCGCAGCGCGCGTCGGCGCTGGCCCGCGCGTTCCTCTGCGATACGTGCGCCGCGGCGCGCGCGCTGACCTGGGCCCGGCCAGTGCTCGCGACGACCGGCGAGCTCGAGCCGGCCTTGCGTACCGAGCTCGACCTTCCCGTGTGGCCGCAGGGTGACGGCGACCTCGGCGCGCGGATGGAGCGCGTGCTCGCGCGGGCGCTGACCGAGGCGCCATTCGCGATCGCGGTCGGCGCCGATTCGCCGGGGCTGCCACCTCGTTTTCTCGAAGCCGCTCGCGCGGCGCTCGCAACGGCCGACGCGGTCATCGGCCCGGCCGACGATGGGGGGTTCTACCTGCTCGGGCTCCGTCGCTGCCCGAGCGGACTCCTCGCAGATCTCCCGTGGAGTGCACCCGATACGTGCGCCCGCACCGTCGAGCGATTGCGCGCACACGGCCTGACCGTGAGCGAGCTCGCGCCCTGGTTCGACGTCGATCGCGCCGACGATCTCGCGCGACTACACGACCTGCTCGACACCGGGGCGATCGTGGCTTCCGCGACGCGTCGCATCCTGGGCGCGCCGCGGGTCTCGATCATCATGCCCGTGCTCGACGAGGCGGGACGCATCTCACGGGCAGTCGACGACGTGCTCGCGCTTCCCGGTCGAAAAGAAGTGATCGTGGTCGACGGCGGCAGCCGCGACGACACGCTCGCGCGCGCACTCGCCAAGCCCGTCCGCGTCATCGAATCCGCTCGCGGTCGCGCGCGCCAGATGAATGCGGGTGCGGAGATCGCGGCGGGCGACGTGCTGCTGTTCCTGCACGCCGACACCACGCTCCCCGTTGACGCGCTTGCCCTCGCGCTGCGCACCCTCGACGATGCCGACGTGATCGCCGGAGCGTTCCGGACATGGACGGTCGCCGATTCGAACGACGTGCCGTGGTTCGCGCCGCTGTTGCACCTCGCCGACATGCGCTCACGCTACACGTCGCTGCCCTACGGGGACCAGGCCATGTTCGTTCGCGCCGAGGCGTTCCGACAGGTCGGCGGCTTCCCCGACCAGCCGTTGATGGAGGACCTCGAGCTTTCGCGCCGCTTGCGGCGCCGCGGGCGGATCGTGACCGTCCCGGCGCGCGTTTGCGTCTCGGGCCGGCGCTTCATCGCACGGCCACTGTTCTATACGGTGGTGGTCAACACGTTCCCCGCCCTCTACCGGTTCGGGGTCTCGCCCGACCGCCTGGCGAAGCTCTATCGGAGCATCCGGTGATGACGAAGAAGGTCGTCCTCGGGATCGTGGGCGCGGCCGCCATCGTCACGATCGCAGTCCTGGTGCTTCGCTCGACCGCGTTCGCGAACGCGGTCGCCTCCGGTGCGGAGTGGGCGCGCGGCTCGGGGCCCGTGGGCGTCGCCGCGTTCGTCATCGCCTACGTGATCGCGACCGTGTTCCTTGTCCCAGGATCCGTCCTGACCATCGCGGCCGGCTTCACCTACGGGCTGGGCTGGGGTGTGGTTCTCGTGGCACCGACCGCGATCTTCGCCGCGACGGCCGCCTTTCTCGTCGGGCGCCTGGTGGTCCGCGAAAGCGTCACGCGGCGTTTCGGCGACAGTAGGCGGTTCCAGGCGATCGATGCGGCCGTCGAGCAGCGTGGCGCGGTGATCGTCGCGCTCCTCCGGCTCTCGCCGGTGTTTCCATTCGTCGTGCTCAACTACGTGCTGTCGATCAGCAAGGTGAAGACGAGGACCTACATCGCCGCGTCCGCGGTCGGGATGCTTCCGGGAACGACGCTGTTCGTCTACCTCGGCTCGCTCGCGAGCACGGCGGCCGAGGCCGCTCGCGGCGGCGCCGGCCCGAGCGGAGTTCGCCTCGCGCTTCTAGCTGCCGGCCTCGTCGCGACGGTCGCAGTCGTGGTGATCGTCGCGCGCCTCGCTCGCCGCGAGCTCGCGCGCACGGGCGCGACGACTGAGTGCGGAGCGCCCTGATGGCGACGCTCGACGACCAGCCGATGTGGGTACGCGCGATGCTCAAGCTCTATCGCTGGCGCCGGGTTGCCCCCACCCCGCTCGCGACGATGACCAAGCCTCTCTCGGCGTGCCGCGTCGCGCTCGTGACGAGCGCCGGGCTGGTCGCCGTAGGTGACACGGCATTCGACGAGACCGTCCGTGGCGGGGACTGGTCGTATCGCGTACTCCGCGGCGACGTCGACGTGGCGTCGCTCGGCGAGTTCCATCGCAGCGCTTCGTTCGATCACTCAGGCATCGAGGCGGATCGCAACCTCGCATTCCCACTCGATCGGCTGCGCGAGCTCGTCGCCGACGGCACGATCGGCGCGGTGGCGCCGCGACACCTCTCGTTCATGGGCTCGATCACCGCGCCGAACCGTCTGGTCCAGCGCAGTGCTCCCGAGGCGGCGGAGCTGCTGGTCAACGACGAGGTCGACCTCGCCTTGCTGGTGCCTGTTTGACCGTTCTGTCACCAGACGGTCGGTCTGGTCCAAGCCGAGCTGGAGCGTCGTGGGATCGTGACCGCTTCGATCACGATGCTCCCCGAGATCACGGTCAAGGTCGGCCCACCGCGCGCGCTCGAGGTGCCATACGCGCTCGGCTTCCCGCTTGGTGTGGCGGGCGATGCCGCGGTGCAGCTGCGAGTCCTTCGCCGGCTGCTCGCGACCGCTCAGCGGACCGACGTGCCGTTACTCGAATCGCTGTAACGCGGATCGCACGCATCGGGAAACGTTCCCGCACACGGCTTACCGGCGGTCGTTCGGAGTGTGGAACTTGCGCCGCGCGACCCGCGGATCCGGGGCGCGGTTGCGGCACTATCGCTCCATGACGCTCCGCCTGGTTACCTTGCTCGTGATCCTCGTCGGATCGGCGGCCGCCGACACCGAAACACCCGCGAAGCTGGTCGAGTCGCACGACGGCTTCGACTACACCCGCAAGACCGTCGAGATCGCGATGCGCGACGGGGTCAAGCTGCACACGGTGATCCTGATCCCGAAAGCAGCGAAGCGCGCGCCGATCCTCCTGACCCGCACGCCGTACGACGCGGACAAGATGACGGCTCGCGAGGACAGCACGCATCTCGCAATGGCGCTGTCGGGCTACGACCACGTGGTCGACACGATCATCGAGGGAGGCTACATCCGCGTCGTTCAGGACGTCCGCGGCAAGTACGGCTCGGAGGGCGACTACGTGATGAACCGTCCGCTGCGCGGCCCGCTCAACCCGACCAAGACTGATCACTCGACCGATACGTACGACACGATCGACTGGCTCGTGAAGAACCTGCCCGAATCGAACGGCAAGGTCGGCATCCTCGGCGTCTCGTACGACGGCTTCACGCCGCTGATGGCGCTCGTCGATCCACACCCCGCGCTCAAGGTCAGCGTGCCGATGAATCCGATGGTCGACGGCTGGCGCGGCGACGACTGGTTTCACAACGGCGCGTTCCGCCAGCAGGGCCTGCCCTACATCTACAACCAAGAGGCGACGCGCAAGAACGAATCGCTGTGGCCGGCGAGCAGCTTCGACCAGTACGACATGTTCATGGACGCCGGCTCCGCGGGCGAGCTGGCGCGCCGCCGCGGGCTCGATCAGATGGGCTTCTGGCAGAAGCTCGTCGCGCACCCCAGCTACGACGCGTTCTGGCGCGACCAGGCGATGGACAAAATCCTCGGCGCACGCCCGCTCAAGGTCCCGGTGATGCTGGTCCACTCGCTGTGGGATCAGGAAGACATGTACGGCGCGCTCGCGGTGTACAAGGCGCTCGAGCCCAAGGACACCGCGAACGACAAGGTGTTCCTCGTGATGGGACCGTGGCATCACGGCGGCGAGATCGGCGATGGCAGCACGCTCGGCCCCTTGCACTTCGACAGCGATACCGGCCTCACGTTTCGCCGCGACATCCTGTTGCCGTTCCTCGATCACTTCTTGAAAGACGCGGCGCCGCCGCTGACCACGTCGCCGGTGACCGCGTTCGAGACCGGCACGAACCAGTGGCGCCACCTGCGCGCGTGGCCGGTGCCGAGCAAGGCCACGCCGATCTACCTCGCGGCAAGCGGCAAGCTCGTGACGAGCGCGCCGGCCGGTGACGCGTTCGTCGAGTACATCTCGGATCCCGCGAAGCCGGTGACGTTCGTACCGCGCCCGTTCCCGTTCGGCGAGGACGGTTCCAAGGTCTGGCCGGACTGGCTCGTCACCGACCAGCGCGATCCGGGCAGCCGTCCCGACGTCCTCGTGTACACAACCGACGTGCTGACCGCGCCGCTCGTGATCAGCGGCGAGCCGGTCGTGCACCTCACGGCGTCGACCTCGGGCACCGACTCGGACTGGGTCGTCAAGCTCATCGACGTCTACCCGCCCGAGGTCGAGCGCCACCCGGCGCTCGGTGGCTACCAGCTCGCGATCGCGATGGACATCTTCCGTGGCCGCTACCGCGAGAGCCTCGCAACCGCGAAGCCACTGGCGGCGAGCACGCCACTCGCGTACACGTGGGCGCTGCCGACGACCGATCACGTGTTCCTGCCCGGTCACCGGATCATGGTCCAGGTCCAGTCGAGCTGGTTCCCGCTCTACGATCGTAACCCGCAGACGTTCGTGCCCTCGATCTTCGACGCCAAGCCCGGCGATTACAAGAAGGCGACCCAGCGAGTCTACGGCAAGAGCTACGTCGAGCTCCCCGTCGTCGCGCGCTGATCATGCGGTACCGTCGATCTCTGCAAGGGCTCGGGGACCGCTTCGCTGCGATCGAGACGGCATCGGCGTCCTCTACCACCGTGGAGCTCTACGATGTCTCGGCCGACGAAAAGTTACTCGACCGCGAGACGTGGCGAAGCGCGAGCGTCGTCGTGAATCCGCTGTAAGCTGCAGCGTGCTCGTCGAGAAACTCGTCGATTCCGGGCTCGTTCCCGAGCCTCTGTTGCGCGCGGGGATTCGCGCGGTGTGTGCGCTGCGGCTGCGCGAAGAGCGGTCGCGTGATCACGCCGCGTTCATCACCTCGCTCGCGCGGAGTGACCTCGCGATCGAGACTGCCGCGGCGAACGCGCAGCACTACGAAGTGCCGGCCGCGTTCTTCGAGAAGGTGCTGGGACCGCACTTGAAGTACTCGTCGTGTTACTGGCCCTCGAACGTCACGAACCTCGGCGCGGCCGAGGCAGCGATGCTCGAGCTCTACGCCGAGCGCGGCCAGCTCGCCGATGGCCAGAGGGTCCTCGATCTCGGCTGTGGTTGGGGCTCGTTCTCGCTGTGGGCCGCCGCTCGCTATCCGAAGAGCACGTTCGTCGCGGTCTCCAACTCGCGCACGCAGCGCGCCTTCATCGAGGCGCGCGCGGCCGAACGCGGCCTCATGAATCTGACGGTCCGGACCGCGGACGTTCGTGCGCTCGAGCTGCCAGCTGCGAGCTTCGATCGCGTGGTCTCGATCGAGATGTTCGAGCACATGCGCAACTACGAGACCCTGTTCGGCAAGATCGCGCACTGGCTCGCGCCCGGCGGCGCGCTGTTCTGTCACGTGTTCGCGCACCATCGCTTCGCCTACCCGTTCGAGGATGCGGGCGGCTCGGATTGGATGGCGCGCGAGTTCTTCACCGGCGGCATCATGCCGAGCGCGGATCTGTTCTCGCACTTCGATCGCGACCTCGCGATCAGCGACGAGTGGCGCCTCGACGGAACACACTACGCGAAGACCTCCGAGGCCTGGTACGCGAACCTCATGGCGCATCGGGCCGGGCTCGAGCAGGTGCTCGGCGGCAAGGCGAAGGTCCAGCGCTGGCGGGTATTCTTCCTCGCGTGCGCGGAGCTGTTTGGCTACAAGAACGGCAGCGAGTGGATCGTCGCCCACTACTTGATGCGCGCTAGGTAAGCGCGCGCGCGAGGAACGACTTCGCGCTGGAGGGGCGATCCGCGGGTGCCTTCGCCAGTGCCGCCATGATCGCGTCGGAGAGCTTCGGCGGGCAATCCTTGCGCAGCGTCCTCGGTGAGTCGGCTGTCTCGGTGCAGTGCGCGAAGCCGATAGCGATCGCATTGTCTCCGGAGAACGGCGGCCGACCGGTGACGAGGTGATACGCGAGCGCGCCGAACGAGTAGACATCGGTGCGAACGTCGACCGGCTTGCCGCGCACTTGCTCGGGCGCCATGTAGTGCGGCGTACCGAGGATCGCGCCGGTCGCCGTGAGATTCTCGCCGACGAGCGTGGTCGCGAGGCCGAAATCGATCAGCTTCACCGCGCCGCGCTCGCCGATCAGTACGTTGCTCGGCTTCAAGTCGCGGTGGATCACGCCGGCTTCATGTGCGGCTTCGAGCCCGGTCCCGATCTGCTGGAGGATGTCCTCGACATCCTTGAGCGGCACGACCCCGCGCTGCGCGATCAGCTCGGTGAGCGTGCGCCCGGCGAAGTACTCCATCGAGAGATAGAGCAGGCCCGGCCGCGCTTCGCCGAGATCGTGGATCCGGATCACCTGCGGCGAGCTGACTCTGCGCGCCGAGGTCGCCTCGCGCCGGAACCGCGCGATCAGCGCATTCTCGTCGGTCGCGAACGCGCTCGAGATCACCTTGAGCGCGACGAGCTCGTGCAGCACTTCGTCGTCGGCGAGATAGACCGCGCCCATGCCGCCCTTGCCGAGCAAGCGCTGGACGCGATAGCGCCCCGCGAGCACCTGCCCGGGCTCGAGCGACGTGCCGATCTGGCGCGGCGCGCTGTCGATACGAGGTGCGAGCGTCATCGTCGCGTCGAGGCCGATCGCCTTGGGAGGCGCCGTCGGAGCATTCCCAGGCGTGACAGGCGTGATCGGCACCGCGATCGGCTCGCTCGGCAGCACGATGCGCGAGCGCTGCTCCTCGAGCAGCTTCACCATCTTCTGGTTGAGCTCGTAGTCGACCGAGGTCACGATCGATTCGAGGTTCTCGATCCGCTCGCGCAGCACCTTGTTCTCGTCGACGAGCCGCTTGGTGTCTTTGTTGCTGCCACCTCCGTTCCCCGCCTCGAGCTCGAGCTTGCGCGCCTTGAGCTTGGAGTCACTACGGATCTTGATGATCGCCGGCGCCATGCCAAACACCATCACGATCGCGACGATGTCCTCGAGCCCCATCAGCTATATGCATCTACCGGCGGGCACGCACATACAAGATTGCGGTCGCCATACGCGTTGTCGACGCGGCCCACGGGCGGCCAGTACTTGTGGACGCGCAACCACGGCGCAGGAAACGCGGCCTGCTCGCGCGAGTACGGTCGATCCCACTCCGTGCCGGTCACGGCCGCTGCCGTGTGCGGCGCGTTCTTGAGCGGGTTGTTGCTGCGATCCATCGTGCCGGCTTCGATCGCGGCGATCTCGTTGCGGATCGCGATCATCGCCTCGCAGAACCGATCGATCTCGCCCTTGGTCTCGCTCTCCGTGGGCTCGACCATCAGCGTGCCCGGTACCGGGAATGACATCGTCGGCGCGTGATAGCCGTAGTCCATCAAGCGCTTCGCGATGTCCTCGGCTTCGATGCCCGAGGTCTTCTTGAACTGGCGGCAATCGAGGATCAGCTCGTGCGCGACGCGACCGTTCTTGCCCGTGTAGAGCACCGGATAGTGCGTGCCGAGCCGTTTCGCGATGTAGTTCGCATTGAGGATCGCGACCTCGGTCGCGCGGCGAAGACCGGGCTCGCCCATCATCGCGATGTACGCGAACGAGATCGGGAGGATCGACGCCGAGCCCCACGGAGCCGCCGAGACAGGACCGACCGGCTGCGCACCGGGCGCGGCGAGCGGATGACCGGGCAGATACGGAGCGAGGTGCTGCTTCACCGCGATCGGGCCCATGCCGGGACCACCACCGCCGTGCGGGATGCAGAACGTCTTGTGGAGGTTGAGGTGACAGACATCGGCGCCGATCGCCGCGGGACGGGTGAGCCCGACCTGCGCGTTCATGTTCGCGCCGTCCATGTAGACCTGACCGCCATGGGAATGGACGATCTCGCAGACCTCGATGATGCCTTCTTCGAACACGCCGTGCGTCGACGGATAGGTGACCATCAGACACGACAGGTGATTGCGATACTGCTCGGCCTTCTTGCGAAGGTCGGCAAGATCGATCGTGCCATCCGACATCGATGCGACGACGACCACTTGCATGCCGGCCATCACGGCCGACGCCGGGTTCGTGCCGTGTGCGCTCTGCGGGATCAAGCAGACGTTGCGATGGTGTTCGTTGCGCGCGAAGTGGTAGCCGCGAATCGCGAGCAGGCCCGCGTACTCGCCTTGCGCGCCGGAGTTCGGCTGTAGCGATACCGCCGGCAGGCCCGTGATCTCGCCGAGCCACACCTCGAGCCGCTCGAACAGCGCGCGATAACCGCCCCACTGCTCGGCGGGTGCGAACGGATGGAGACCGCCGATCTGCGGCCACGTCACCGGAATCATCTCGCTCGTCGCGTTCAGCTTCATCGTGCACGAGCCGAGCGGGATCATCGACGTCGTGAGCGACAGGTCCTTCGCGGACAGCCGATTGATGTAGCGCAGCATCTCGTGCTCGCTGTGGTAGCGAGCGAACGTGGGATGCGTGAGGAACGCCGAGGTCCGCTTCACCGCGGCCGGGAGCTCGGGCACGTTCGTCGCGACGACCAGCTGATCCATGTCGATCTGCTTGTCGCTGAAGGCTTCGAGCAGCGCCGCGATGTCACCGAGCGTGGTGGTCTCGTCGCACGACAGGCCGAGGCCATCGTCGTAGCGGCGCAGGTTGAGGCCGCGCTCGATGGCGCGCGCGAGGACCTCCGCCTGGCGATGCGCATCGAGATCGACGCGCAGCGTGTCGAAGTACGCGCCCGGACGCACGGGGATGCCGAGCCGACCGAGGCCCGAGGCCGCGAGCGTGGTGAACGCGCGCACGCGCGTGGCGATCGAGGTCAGGCCTTCGGGGCCGTGATAGACCGCGTACATCGACGCCATCACGGCGAGCAGCACCTGGGCGGTGCAGATGTTCGAGGTCGCCTTCTCGCGACGGATGTGTTGCTCGCGCGTCTGTAGCGCGAGGCGGTACGCGGTCTTGCCCTTGGCGTCGCGCGACACGCCGATGATGCGGCCCGGAATCTGACGCCGGAATAGATCCGAAGTCGACAGGAACGCCGCGTGGGGACCGCCAAAGCCCATCGGCACGCCGAATCGTTGCGCGGTCCCGACCGCGATGTCGGCGCCGAGCTCGCCCGGCGGCGTGATCAGCGTGAGCGCGAGCAGATCGGTCGCCATCGCGACGTAGCCGCCCGCGGCATGGATCTTCGCGCACAGCGCGCGGTGGTCGATGACCTGGCCATCCGTCGTGGGATAGCTGATCAGCACGCCCGCGGTGTTCGCATCGAGCCCCGCTTCGATCTGCGCGAGGCTGCCGATCGCGAGCTCGATGCCGAGCGGCTCGGCCCGCGTGCGCATCACCGCGATGGTCTGCGGATGGGTCGCATCGTGGACCCAGAACTTCCCGCGCTTCTGATCGGCCTGGCCGAAGCACATGTGCATCGCTTCGGCAGCGGCGGTACCTTCGTCGAGCAGCGACGCGTTCGCCATGCCGAGGCCGGTGAGGTCCTCGATCATCTGCTGGAAGTTGATCAGCGCCTCGAGCCGACCCTGCGAGATCTCCGCCTGGTACGGCGTGTACTGCGTGTACCAGCCCGGGTTCTCGAAGATATTGCGCAGGATCACGCCGGGCGTGAGGCAATCGTAATAGCCCTGGCCGATGAACGAGCGCAGGACCTGGTTGTCACCTGCGAGCTGGTGGAGCTGTTCGAGCAGCTCGCGCTCCGCGAACGGCTCGCCGAGCTGGAGTGGTTGCTGGAGGCGAATCGCGGCCGGCACGGTCGCCGCGGTTAGCTGTTCGAGCGTGGTGTAACCCAGCTCGGAGAGCATCGCGGTGACCTCGGCCTCGTCGGGGCCGATGTGGCGACGCGCAAACGTATCGGAGGGTGCGAGAACGAAGGGCTGCACGTTCGCACCCTAGCACCCGAGGGCTAGGACTGAAAGAGGCCCCTCGCCCACGAACACGTGGGACGAGGCAGCGCGCGCGAGCTCGGTCGGCTTGTGGCGGATGTCGAGGAGGGCGATCACCTCGGTCGCCGCGTCGGGCGCGAGGTTGATCACGAGCTGATTCGCGCAGGCGTACGCCAGTTGCAGGCCCATGCCGCCCTCGCCCGTCGCCGTCTTACTCGCGGCGAGCCGCGCCTGCACGAGCTTCGGATCGAGCGAGCCCCATCGATCACGAACTTCGATCGCGAGGTAGCGGCCATCGGTAGCCCAGCGCAGCGTGACGACATCGCGGTCGCGAAGGACCCGCGATCTGTCGCGTGCTTCCGTCGCGCGAAACCGGGTGCCAGCCTCGTCGCGCGGCGCGACGAACAGCGCGTTCGCGAGCAGCTCGTCGGCGATCACGCTGACGAGCGAGGCGATCCGATCGGGCAGCCCTACGCGCGATACTTCACCCGCAAGGCCGCCGACGACGGTATCGCGCTCGAGCGCATCGTCGAGGGTGAAGCCGCGGACCTCCGCACCCCACGTCATGTACTTCTCGAGACCGAACCACTGCTTGCGGATCAACTTCTGCGCGGTCGCGAGCAGCTCCTCTGCGAGTAGCGGCATCGGCTGCGCGATCACGTGATTCCACCCGGCGCCGACGAGCGCGCTCACGACACTTTGATCGGCCGGCGCGATGCCCTCGCCCGGCACCGCGATCCACGCGCGTGCAGGCCGCTGGCACATCTCGGGGGTCGCGCGCGCGAGCTCGGCATCGACCACGACGATCGTGTTCACATCGACCGTCGCGGCATCGAGCTCGGCGACGACCTCGACGGGACACAAGGTCGCGCCGACCAGGCGCTGCAGCGAACGTTGCGCACGGCGTTCGGGATGGACAACGACCAGCTTGGTCGCTGGCGCCGCCTGGGTCACGGCATCACGTTGCACGACGGCTAGTAGAGTACCGCGATCGTCGCCACGCCACCGATGTAACGGTCGGCCGCGCCACCGACGTCTTTCGTCGTCGGATCACCATCGCGGTTGTTCGCCATCGCTCCGTTGCCGGTGAACGCGTAACCGACCTGGGCGAGCTCGCCACGCAGGTCGAACGCGATGTGACGCGCGACCTGGATGTCGAAGCCGACCATGCCGCTAGCGCCGGTGATCTTGGCCTGACCGTACGAATCGAGGTTCTGGATCGGGCCGGCCGAATTGAGCAAGATCACCTCACCACCGAGCACGATCGCGACGCGCTCGATCAGTGGCAGGCGGAATTCGAGCGTCGGATCGAAGCCCTTGTACGCGACATCGGGGACATCGATCGTGTTGCCAGCGCTGAGCGCCGTGCGGTTGATCGAGAACGTCCGGTTCATGTAATTCAGGCCGAGCGTGGCGGAGATGCTCGTCGGCGTGTGGCCGAACACGACGCGGAACCGCGGGCCGACTTCGAAGTGGTGCTCGGTGACCGAGAACTTCGCACCCGGCTGCACCGCGGACTGCAGCGACAGGCCAACCGTCTGATCGTAGAAGCCCGCGATGCCGAGCCCCGCAGCGAGGCCTTCGGAGTTGAACGCGAGCGGATAGAGCTCGAGCCCGACGCGCGCACCGCCCGTTGGCTTCTGGGTGTATGTCGAAGGTGCCTGCGCGAACTTGCGCGACGTGAACGACAGCGACCGGTTCTGCACCGAGCCGCCGAGGTCGACGCGGAAGGCATCGCGATTTGCCGAGCGACCGACGCCACTTTGGGATCCGACCTGGACGTGCTCGGAGACATCGCCGCCGTCGTCATCGCCAGCGTGCGCGATCTTCTTTTTGCTGTGGCGCGGCGCTTCGGCGACGTCATCGCCCTTGGGCTTGTCGTCGTCGTCGTCGTCGCCATCGCGCTTCGGCGGCGCCTCGACCTTGACGACTTCTTTGGGGCCGTCGTCCGACTTCGACGACTTCTTGGCCGGCCTGGCGTCCTCGTCGTCGTCGGACTTTGCGCCCTTTTTCTTCTTCATCGTCGAGAGCGGATCGTCCTCGCTCGCCGCGATCTTCTTCGAACCCTTTTTCTTCTTGCCGCCGTTCAACGGATCTTCGTCATCGTCGTCGTGCGGCTTCTTCGTCACGGCAGCAACGGAGACATCGCCACTCTCCGCATCGAGCTTCTCGAGCATCTTGTCGTGCAGCTGTTGCTTGAACACCTTCGACTTGAGGCTCGCGAACTCGACCTTGAAGCCCTTCTGCTTCTTGCCGTGCAGGAACACCTTGAAGTGGAGCAGCTTGTGGTCGCCCGACTTCGAGAGCTTGGCCTGAACGACGGCATCGACCTGAAGCTCTTTCGAGAGCTTCTTGAAGTCCTTGTCCGCCAGCGAGGCGGTATCGAGGCCGAGCTTATCGACCGCGCGGTTGACCTGCTTGGGCCCCACCAGCATGACGTCTTCACCGATGATCTCGGTAACGACGTCCTGCGCGTCGCCACCCGGATCACCCTCGAAGGTGACCAGCGCGACGCGCGGCTTCGCGAGCACCCCGGCGGGTGCCAGCATCAAGCCGATCGCGATCAGAAGAGCGCTTCGCATCCACCAGCTCCTATCACGACTATAACACCTTGCTAACCCGACGAAGGCGTTGTCAGCTGGCGTCGTGGACCCCGTCGACCGTCGGAATTTGAAGATCACAGGCCAGCACCCGCGGGTGACGGGCCAGCACCTCGTCGTCGCACCGCACGACGTGATGGTGATCGTGACCCAAGCATACGGCCCGAAGGGCGACAACCTCGTCGGCATTTCGGACGTCGAGTTCGATGGCCATCCCGCGGTCACCATCAAGATCCGGGCGGACGGCAAGGAAGGCCTGGTCCACCTCTCGCCGATCCACGGCGACGCTCGCAAAGTGAAGCCGTTCGATATCGCGCACGGGACGCGCTGCGAATTGATCTGCCCGGTCTCGAACCTGCCGCTCGATCTCGCGGGCGAGGTCGAAGATCAATCCGGCGCGAAGTACTACGCGATCTACATGACGCCGCAGCTGTCGAAGGGAACCATGGTCATGGTCTCCGACATCTGGGGCCACTACCACTCGCGGATCGTCGACGACTTCGAGCTTATCTCCGCGTGGGCTGCGAACCACGCCGATTAGCCGCAGCTACAGATCGTACATGTAGAAGTACGCGCGCAAATTCGCGTTTGCGAGCGGCTTCTTGATGCGCGGCTTGCCGAGCACGCGCATGAACTCCTGCTCGAGGATTGGATTTCCGACGAGGAATGCCGCCCGCCACCCGCGAAACCGCTTGCAGGTCTCGGCCATCACGCGATAGAGCACCGCGAGATCCTGCTCCGCGAGCCGCTCGCCGTACGGCGGATTGCACAGCAGCACGCCGGTCACATCCGCGGCCTTGCCGCGCTCGACGGCGATCTTGCTGATCATCTCGGGCCGGAGCTCGCCGATATCGGCGCGCTGCCACGTGATCGCTTCGCCGACCTTCGCGGCGCGGGCGTTGTCGCGCGCGGCGCCGAGCACCTCGAGATCGATATCGCAACCGATGACGACCGGAGCCGCATCCGCGTAGAGCGGCTCGGCCTTCGCACCCGCGATACCGAGCGCGGCAAGCGTCGGCACGCTACGCGGCGTGGCACGCGCCATGTGGATCGCCTCGATCGGAATCGTTCCGGATCCACACATCGGATCGACGAGGATCTCGTTGCGCGGATCGAACCGACAGAGCATCAAGAGGACGGCCGCAAGGTGCTCGCGCAGCGGCGCATCGCCAGACTCGCGCCGCCAGCCGCGCGCGGACAGCGAACCACTGCCGAGATCGATCGAGACCAGGACCTCGTTGTTCTCGTCGAGCCGCGCGACCCAGCGCGTGGTCGGGCGCTCGGGATCGACGTGTAGCTTCTTGCCGTGTCTCGCGACGCCGTCGATCAGCGCGTTCTTGACCGTGCCCACGACCTGCCGCTCGCCGGCGGCGAACTCGTCGACGCGGCGAGCCTCGACGGAGATGCCGTCGCCGTCACTCCACAGCGCGCGCGTGTCACCGGCGATGTCGGCGCACAGCTCGTCGTAGAGCGGCTCGAGCCGGCCCGCCTTGCTGCGATAGACGTCCCACACGACGCGCGTCGGCGTGCGCAGGTACGTGACGGCGACGCGCGCGAGCTCTGGATCGAACGGATACACGAGCTGTCCGAGACCCTCCTTGCGCGGCTCCGGCGGCCGGCGCTTGAGTGCGCGCTGGGCGATACGGATGAGCTCCGCGGACATGACCACGTTGGTCTGGGTCGAACCGATGATGCGTAGCTCGTCGATGATCATGACGGACCGTTCAGCGTTGCGAGCATGCCCGCATCCGCGAAGAAACGTTTGTGAAGATACACGCCTCGCTGATCCGTACCCGCCGGGCCCTTCGGCCTGTCGTGAAGATAGCGGCGAGCGAGCTGTGCGAGGCGCGCATCCCACTCGAGCAAGTACCACGACACGATCGTGGCATCGCCCCCGTCGAGGTCAGTGCGAGCCAGCCACAAGGTGCGCTGGAGCTTCGCGATCGCGCTGCGTTCGAACGCCATGGCGATCGCGGGATCCTCGACGATGCGCCACAACCCGCTCGCATCGATCGCGACCGGCACGGTCTTGATCTCGACATCGCCGCGCCAATCGGGCTCGTCCCCGCCGCGCTCGATCACGCCGACGAGGGCGGCCGCGCGCATGCCCCACGCGCCCTTGTCGGCGCCGCGGGTCCCGAGCCGCACGCCGATCGCACGATCCGCGGCAGCGAGGAGCTCGTCGATCGAATCGGGCTCGTCCTCGGGTGGTCGCGCGGGCATCTCGAGCGGCAGCGGACGCGGCCAGCTCCTACTGCCCGGATACATCCCGCGCGGCGGAGCCTGGATCACGAGATGACCGCCGAGGATCACCGGGCGCGGCTGGAGCACCGGCACTTCGGGCGCGCCCCGGCGCTCGAGCCACGCACCGCGAGTCCACAGGAGGAGTCGCAGCGCCGGTACGCTCGCGGCATCGATCACCTGGCGATACACGCCCTCACGACGCGCGACCTCGGCGAGCTCGTCGCGGACGAGAGCATTGAGCATGCCACACAGATCCTCGCGCCAGCGCTCGACCACGCGCGCGTGTGCGATCTCGAGATCGAGGTCGTAGCTGGCGGGCGCTTCGCCGAGCAGACTCGGCTCGAACCGCCGAATCTCGAGCGCGGCCACGCGCCGCAGGCTCTCGGGCGCGAGGTTGGCCGCGAAGCGTTCGACCGCGTTCACGCCCCCACCATACAGTAAGCTCTCGCCGTGCGAACGTTCCTGCTGAGTGCCGTCTTGGCTGCCTGCGCGCCCGACGTCCCATCGGTGGCCGATCGCGCGCACGCGACAGATCTCGCCGACCAGACCGCTCTCGAGCACCAGCTCGTTGCACTTCCGGGCGTCACCGGCGCACACGCCCTGCTCCATCGTGCGGTCACCGATCCCCTGTCCAATGCCACGTCGCCGGCGAGCGCGAGCGTGATCATCACGGTCGCTCTCGCCGCGCATGCCCAGGAACCGACGATCGAAGCCGCGGCACATCGGCTCGCACCGACCGCGACCATCGTGCTCGCCGAGGCGCCCGCACCGCCGCGCCGCCCGCCGGTCGCGGCGATCGCGGCGCTCGTCGTGATCCTCGGCGCCGCCGGTTACGTCGCCTGGAGAACCCGTCCTACAGCGTAATGCCTGCGCGCGGCAGCAGCGCCCAGAAGTCGAGCTCGAGGACGATCCGCGGCTCCTTCGTTCCGGACAGCAGCGGCAGGATGCTCGGCAGCTCGGCCGCCGTGGTGTTCTTCACGGCTTGCAAGCGCAAGCGCAGCGCGCCGACATCCGTGCGATGTGGGAGCTCGACCTTCTCGATGACCTCGGTGAACGCGCGCAGCGTGTCACCGGCGAACGTGGGGCTGACGTGCACGCCACCGTTCCACGCGGCGATCCGCAGCGCGGTGCCGAGGCCGTTCTGCGACAGCGCCATCGCGATCGAGATCACGTGACCGCCGTAGACCAAGCACTTGCCGAACCGCGAGCTCTTCATCGCGAGCTGATCGAAGTGTACCTGCGCGGTGTTGTGATAGAGCCGCGTCGCCTGGACGTGATCGGCTTCTTCGATGGTCATCGCGTCGGGATGATCGAGACGCTCGCCGACGGTGTACGCATCCCAGTAGTCGCCCGGCGGCATCGCCCACGCCAGATCGGCGAAGCGCTGCAGGTTCATCACGTCGGGCACCGGTAACCGATCGACGGTCACCACCGACGGCAACGCCGGCACCTGGTTGACGCCCACCGCGGCGGTCTTGTCGTGCTTCGGGATCAACACCCAGCGCACGAACGAAAGGACCTCTTGGCCCTTCTGATTCACCCCGCGCGTGCGGACGTACACGACGCCCGCTTCACCGCTCGAGACTTCGCGCAGGCCGATGACTTCGCTCTCCGACTGCAGCGTGTCGCCGGGATAGACCGGACGCAGGAACCGCACGTCGGCGTAGCCGAGGTTCGCGGTCGCGTTGTGCGAGATATCCGGCACCGACTTGCCGAACACGATGTGGAACACGAGCAGGTCCGGCAGGACCTCGCGTTGGAACCCGAACGAGCGCGCGAGCTCGGTCGACGCCGCGAGCGGATGACGATCACCTGTCAGCGAGATGTACGTCGAAATATCGCCGCCGTGGAGCGTGCGCGGGACCGCGTGGACCAGATGCTGGCCAATCGCGAAGTCCTCGAAATAACGGCCCTGCGAAACCTTCACGGCCGCGGACGCTAGTACGCGCCTATTCGGAGAGCAAGATCGGATAGCCAAAGCTCTGCGGACCGCCATCCCACGCGGGGAAGCTCGCAGACTTGACCGCCGCGCTGACACAATCCGCTTCAGGCTTGCCGGCGAAGGCACCGTTGATGGTGACCTTCGAGACCTGACCCGAGGGAGAGATCGTGAGCTTCACGTTCGCCGAGCCCTGCGTGCCCTTGTAGCAAGCCTGGGCCTTCGCCGTGATCGCGCCCATGCCCTTCTTGAATTCCTCGGTCGAGAGCTGTTTCTTGTCGAGCTTCGCGACTTCCTTCTTCTCTTTGACGCCGGCTTCTCTGAGCAGGGCGTCGAACGAAGGGTCCTGCTCGGCACCCGCCGGCTTCTTGCCGTCGGTCCTGGCCACTTCGGGCGCGATGCTCGGATCGGCCTTCGCGTTCTTCGCGCCGGGCTTGCCCGCGTGAACGACGCCGGCCTTTGCGGGCGCAGGCTGCTTCTCGGCAACCTTGGTCTCTTGCGGGGCCACATCGCCCGCACCCGCGGACGGTGCAGCGGTGCCGACCGGCGGTGCTTCCGCCGCGGCAAGCGCGGCGCGATGGTCCGCTTCGAGCTTGGCCGTCGCCTCGTCGAGCTTGTTCATCTTGTCCTTGTCGAGACCTAGATCCGGTCCGCCGCCACGTTGAGCGACCTGCGGAGCCGCGACCTTGTCGTCGGACTTCTGCGTCGCGACGAACACCGCGACGCCCGCCGCAGCAGCGACGAGCACGCCGACGATCGCGATGGTGCGACCCTTGTTGCTGTTCGCGGGCTTCTGCTGGAAGGACGAGAACGACGGTTGATACGCGACCGCACCCGAGGCGTTCGCCGGCGCGACCGCTGCTACCGGTACAGGGGCCTGCGACTCGATCTTCGCGGCCTTTTGCGCGGCCTTGATCTCGGCCTTGCTCGGCAGGGACTCGAGCTCGGGGAGCGAGACCATCTTGGCCGGTTGCGGCAGTGCGAGGTTCTTCCAGCTCGCGCTCGCGCCACCCAGCACGTCCTCGTCGCCCATCGGCGGAGGGCTCGTGGTCATCCGCTTCGACACGCGCTGGCGCGTCGACTGCGCGAGGCTGCGGATGTCGTGCAGCCCGGAGTCCTCCTCGCGCGGTGCGGCCGCCGACGCGGCTACCTCGACCGCGAGGTTCGGATCGTTGAGCGGGGATGCCGCTCGAGTGGCTGCGTCGCGATTCGGGGTTCCAGTTTGTTGCATGGCTACCTCTCCGCCCGAAACCAGCTTGGCCAAAACCTGGTCAGGGAGCGCCTCGAAATAACCCGACGGGACTTCATCGTCCAGAGTTTTCATCGCGCTGCGGAGCAGCGGGTCTAAGTCATCGGCCATCGGAGCTATTTACCTGCCGTGCGTGCGCTCGGCACGGCATCACCGAGGTTTGGGAGGCGTAGGCGAAGGAGGCGGCGCGCTTCGTTCACGCGCCACGCGACGGTTCCTTCGGGGATTTCGAGGATCTCGGCGATCTGCTTGTGCGGCAGCTCCTCGATCGTCGCGAGAACGATGGTGACGCGAAGAGACGGCGAGAGCTCGGCTATCGCCTCCATCACGCGATTCACCTCGGCGGATCGCTGGACCTGCTGTGCGGGATCGTGGATCTCTTGGCCAAGCGACTCGGGCCGACCACCGACATGCGCGGCCTCGGTACCACCGCGTTGTGCAAGCGCTGCCCCACGTTTGCCACCGCGGAGCGCGTTGAGCGCGGTGTTGACCGTGATCCGATAGAGCCACGTGAAGAAGTCGCTGCGCCCGTCGAAGGTCGAGAGTCCTTTGTAGGCGCGCACGAACGCTTCTTGCGTCGCATCATCCGCGTCGCTGTGGTTCTGCAAGATATGGAGTGCGGCTGCGTACACGCGGCGTTGATGTCGCCGTACCAGGCGACCAAAAGCTTCGTGATCGCCGGTTCGAGCCCGATCAAGGTCGGGATCCTCGTCACCCATGCGGTGCGATTATAAGGCGGTCACAGCTTGGACAACAGCTTCGCGCCCAGCTTTGGGTCTATTTTCCGCAGCAAGTCGTCAGCGCCTGCGGTCGGCTTCGAACAGCTTTTCGATCAGTCCTGAAGCGAGGTCCGCGAGCCGTGACAGCGCCCTCGCCGCCCGGGCCTGTGCCGCGAGCCGGTCGTGGACCCGCACGGCACCGGCCTGGCCCGCATCCGTGGCGCGCTGGCGGGGCTGGAGGTCGAGGATGTTCAGCGGGTCCGGGCCGGCCATCGCCTGGCGCAGCGCCGTGATCCGGGCGCGCGCCTCGCGCAGGGCGTCGGCCACGTCTTCGGCGAACGTCGCGATCAGGACCTGGGCATCGGCGTTCGCGAGCCCGGCGGTCAGCGCATCGAGCTCGACGAGCGATAGATCGCGCAGCCGTGCGGACAGCGCTTCGTCGCTCTCCGCCGACGGCGGGCGATCCGGAGGCGCGGCCGGGCCGATCTGAGTCGAAGAGATGATCACTTCTTGGCGTCGCCTGCGGCGGGGGTGACTTCGGGCTTCGTAGCCTCGAGCGATCTTTGCTTCGCCGCTTTGGCCTCGGCCATCTTCGACTTCAGGGCCGAGAGCGCATCGTCGGGCGCCGCGGGCGCCGCGGGCGCCGCGGTGCCGGTGCCGAGCAGGCCGGCGGCAGACGACTGCGCCGCCGCGAGCTTCTGATCGAACTCCATCGCATCGGACGCTTCACCGCGCATCGCCGCATCGACCTCGGTCTCGATCACCTCGGCATCGATCCGATCCTCGGCGGCCTTGAACTTGTCCCAGACCGACGAGTCGTTCCCGAACGCGTCGCCACCGGCCGAGCGGGCCGCCGCGATCTGGGTCGCGAGCGTGCCCTTGCGCAGCTTGAGGATCTGCAGCTTGGTCTCGAACTCTTTACGGCTCTTGTTGAGCGAGATCGCGTAGCTCGCGGCTTCGTGCTTGTCGCGCTCGATCTTCGTCGCCTCTTGCTCCGCATTGCGCTTCTCTTTGAGCGCGGTCTTGGCGGCTTCATCATCGCCGGCCCGGACCGCCATCATAGCGCGCCTCTCCCACTCGGCCGCTTTCGCACGGAACTTCTCCATGTCGGCATCGAGCGTCTTCGCGGTCGCCTTGTACGTGATGAGCTCTTGCAGGGCCTTCTTGCGACCCTCTTCGAGATCGATGATCGCCATGTCGAGCTCTTTGGCCGGATCGATCGCCCTGTCGAGCGCGGCGTTCGCCTTGCTCGAGATGCCGCCCTTGATCCGCGAGAAGATGCCCATGGCCCGAGCTTACGGCTTCTTGGGGTCGTTCTTGACCCAGGATTTGCGCTTGTTCGAGATCCAGCCGAACGCGATCATCGTCCCGGCGATCGCCGCTGCGATCGGGTAGTAGGTGCGCTGATCGGTGCCCGGCTGCGTGATCAGCGTACCGATGCCGTAGCCGGCCGCGGTCAGCACCACGAGCA
>JAYWCI010000195.1:0-14820 GCA_043780895.1 Kofleriaceae bacterium
TCGAGGCACCAGCGCACGGCGAGCGTTTTCGCTCGGTCACGTGTTGCGACGTAACGCGCCCGCTCGTAAGACATCCAAGAGTGCTAGGCAATGTCGAGATCAGTGGTCAATAATCACCCGATGTTCGGTGGCCGCAAGCTGCTCCTGCTCGCGGTGATGCTCGGACCGTCGCTCGCGCACGCCGACGATCCGGGGCGCTGCATCGACGTGCAATTCACGCCGAGCGACAATCTCCAGATCGTCGCCTGGGTCGCGGACTCCGCCGGCACTTACAAGGACACGATCTTCATCACCCAGCAGACCGGCACGTTCGGCCTTGGCAATCGCCCGGGTCGCTTCGACTTCAACTCCGGCCCGATCTGGCCGTACGGCCGTCGTCTCACGACCTTCCCGGTGTGGGCGCACGGCAATGGCCAGGCGTTCGATCAGGTCATCTATCAGAACGACACGTCCGAGGATCCAGGCGCGTGCTTCACGGCGACCGGCAACGACTACCAGCAGTGCGGCGAGAACAACCTCAGCCACCCGTTCAACCAGAGCTCCGCGGAGTCGCACTTCTGCCGGCCGCTGATGCCGAGCGAAGCGAGCTGGGACACCGGCACGTGCGCGACGAGCGCGTTCTCCGACAAGGGCAAGTTCTCGACCTCGGCAGTCAAGACCGGCTATCCGCCGCGCACCGATGTCTTGCGCGGGACGTACGATTCGTCGTCGGTCGATCTCTACAAATCGCTGAACCCGTTCGATGCGGTCTCGCAGCCAACGCCGGTCGGTGGAACGCTCACCCACACGCCGTGGCCGGTGCCCTCGGATCTGCCGCCCGGGGACTACCAGCTGTTCGTCGAGGTCTCGAAGGAGTTCGACTTTAACAGCACGTACACCACGGCAGCGTATCCGTCGCCGGCCGGCATCTACTGGGCGGAGTACGGCAAGCCGTACCGCGGTCAGCCGTCGGTGATCTATCGCGTGCCGTTCACGATCGCCGCGATGACGACGACCGCGTCGACGAACACCTACTTCGGCTACGGCGATCCGAACGGCGGCGACGGCACGATCCGGCCACCCGATGCCACGATCTCGCGTGATACACCGGGCACCGGTGCTTCGCGCCTCGAGCTCGTCGCTGACGGGTCGGACATGTATCGCGTGAAGGTCGACGTCAGCCCGAACTCGCCGACCGAAGTGCCGGCGCAGCCGGCGCAGTTCGTCGCGACCGACATCAACAGCGCCGGTATGTCGCTGTCGTTCGTCGCCCCGGGTGTCGGCACCCAACAGCTCCGCGTCTCGGGGTACGAGGTCCGCGTCCGCGCGGGCACCGAGTTGACGGCCACCAACTTCGCGGACTCGATGCCGGTGACTGCGAAGGTCACCCCCGAGGATGCCGGTCACCTCCAGACCTTCGACCTCACCGGCCTGCTCCCCGAGACCGACTACTGGGTCGGCATTCGCGCCTACGACGGCTGCCACAACAACGGTGCGCTCGCGATCACGAAGATCACGACCGATGCACGCGTCAACGGTTCGGTCGATGCGTGCTTCGTCGCGACAGCCGCATACGGCTCGCTGATGGCGAACGACGTCGAGATGCTGCGTCACTTCCGCGACTCGAAGCTGCGCTCGAACGCGATCGGCGAATTCGGCGTCGAGGCGTATTACACGTTCGGCCCGTTGGTCGCGAACATCATCGGTGAATCGGACGTGCTGCGCACGAGCGCACGCGATGTGCTGCGCCCGTTCGTCGAGCGCATCCGCAAGCTCTCGTTCTAGCGAGATCCTCGCTGATGATCCGGTCGTTGCTGGCGGTCTCGCCCGTCGTGCTCGCGCCAATGGAGGACGTGACCGATGCGGGCTTTCGCCGTGTGTGCCGCTCGCTCGGCGCGCATGTCTGCGTCACGGAGTTCGTCGGCGTCGAGCAAGTGATCGCGGATTCGGACGCGTGCCGGAAGAAGACGCAGCTCGCAGCCGAGGATGTCCCGACCGCGATCCAGATCTATGGCGCCGATGCCAAGCTCTTGCTCGCCGCGGCGCGCATCGCCGCCGCCGCTCGCCCCGCGTTCCTCGATCTCAACTGCGGGTGCTGGGTACCGAATGTCGTCGGTCGTGGGGCCGGCGCGGCCTGGCTGCGTGATCCGGCCGCGATGGTCGCGATGGTCCGCGCGATCGCCGCCGAGATCGAGGTCCCCGTGACCGTCAAGACCAGGATCGGCTGGGGACCCGAGGCGCCGATGCCGATCGTCGATCTCGCGCGGCGGCTCGAGGATGCGGGCATCGCCGCGCTCGCGATCCACTGCCGCACCGCGCAGATGGGGCACACCGGCGATGCCGATTGGTCGTGGGCTCGCCGCGCGCGCGAGGCGGTCTCGATTCCGGTGATCGTGAATGGCGATGTTCGCACCGCCGAAGCCGCCGTGCGCGCGCTCGCCGAGACCGGCTGCGCGGGCGTGATGATCGGCCGCGCCGCGATCGCGCATCCGTGGATCTTTCGCGAAGCGCGCGCGCTGCTCGCGGGCCACACGTACACGCCGCCGACCGAGCTCGAGCGCCGCACGGTCTACCGCGCGATCGTCGAAGCGAGCGTTGCGGCGCGCGGCGAGCGTGGCGGGGTCGCATCCGCGAAGCGCCACAGTGGAATGTTGCCGGCGCTCCGGCCACGCGTCCTGCGCGCGCGCGCGTTCGCCGAGACGCTGGAGGTGCTCGCGTGAGCCGGCGCGATCACGTCGACGCGCGCTGCCCCGCGTGCATGATGTACCTCGAGCTCTGCATCTGCGCCGAGATCCCGAAGCTCGTCACGCGCTCGCGCCTCGTGCTCTTGATCCACTACCGCGAGGCGCGCAAGCCGACCAACACCGGCCAGCTCGCGGCGCGCTGCATGCCGAACAGCGAGATCGGCATCATCGGCGATCGCGATCGGCCCGACCTGCCGGCGATCGGCGAGCACGCGCTGTTGCTCTATCCCGCCGACGATGCGATCCCGATCGCGCAGGCGATCGCTCTGAACCCCGAGCTGCCTCGCACGCTGATCGTGCCCGATGGCAACTGGCGTCAGGCGGCGAAGATGGCGAAGCGCGTGCCGGGCGTCGCCGCGGCCCAGCACGTCACGCTCCAGGATGTCGCCGCGAGCCCGACGGAGTACGGCCTCCGGCGCGAACCGAAGGACGGCGGCCTCGCGACGCTCGAGGCGATCGCGCGCGCGATGCGGATCCTCGAGGGCGACAGGGGCGAAGCAGTCGAAGCGGCGATGATCGCGGTGTTTCGCAAGATGGTCAGCCGGACCAGGTGGTTGCGCGGCCAGCTCCGCGACGACGAGGTGGTCGGCGGGCTACCAGCCGGCGCTCGGCGCTAAATCAGCAATAGTCTCTTCGCGAACGAGCGATGGGGGAGCCGGGTCACTCGAGCATCCCGGGCGTGTTCAGCCCGGAACAGATCACGGGCTGGCGCCTCGTGACCGATGCTGAAGTTGACGACCGGAGCGCCCTCGCTCAGGCGGATCACACGTTGTTCTTCTCGCACGGCGACAAGGGCTACATCGACTGGCCCGTCGGCTGATCCAAGATCACGGATCCAAGATTGCGGAGTAAAGCGACGTAAGTGATCTCCATCGTTTGCCGGATGTGCGGCATCGCTCGGTTTGCAGGTGTACGAACGCTGCTGCATGGCCGACGCAACCGAACCGCCGCGTACCCTTGGCGAGCGCGCCGCGAGGCAGCTCTCGAACACCACGAAGACGCCCCCGCAATGGGTGGGCATCACGCCACGCTGGTTGACCCAGCTGATCCCGTGGACGCCGACCGAAGCGGGCGTCTACCGCGTCAACCGCGTCATCGACGACGCGCAGAACACGGTGTGCAGCCCTGACGACGACGAGCCGCGCACGCTCGATCACATTCGCTACGACGAGAAGCCGCGCGAGTACGTGCTCTCGACGTGTACGAAGACCGTCGAGATCCACACGCGGATCTCGGATCTGTTTCGCAGCCCGATGGATCAGACCAAAGAGCAGCTGACCATCGCGGTCGAGAAGCTCAAAGAGCGCCAGGAAGACGAGCTGATCAACAACGGCGCGTACGGCCTGCTCAACAGCGTGCACGAGAGCATGCGCGTCAAGCCGCGCGGCCCCGCACCGACGCCGGATGATCTCGACGAGCTGATCGCGCGCGTCTGGAAAGAGCCCGCGTTCTTCCTCGCGCACCCGCGCGCCATCGCGGCGTTCGGTCGCGAATGCACGCGCCGCGGCGTGCCGCCCCCGACGATCAACTTGTTCGGCACGCCCGTGCTCACGTGGCGTGGCCTGCCGCTCGTGCCGTGCGACAAGCTCCACGTCAGCGGCAAGAAGACCGACATCTTGTTGATGCGCACCGGCGAGAAGAAGCGCGGCGTGGTCGGCCTGTTCCAGCCGGGCATCCCGGGCGAGGTCAATCCGAGCCTGTCGATCCGGTTCATGGGTATCAACCAGCAGGGTGCGGCGCAGTACCTGCTCGCGCTCTACTGCTCGGCCGCGGTGCTCACCGAGGATGCGATCGGCGTGCTCGAGGGCGTCGAGGTCGACCGCTACCACGAATACAAGTGAGCGACGCATCGGGATATCTGCCGCCGCACGAGCTCGCTGCACTCGCAGCGCAGCTCGACCGCAACGATCTGATGGCGGGCCATCCGCCAGGACCGACCGCGATCACGGCCGGATCGCCGGGCCTGGCGACGGCCGCGTTCGCGCCGACCGGATTCGCGCCTACGTTGCCGGGTGACGACGCCGCGACGATCGTGCGCGCGATCCACAGCGCGCAACATCCATTCGGCGACGTGACCTACGTGCCACTCGTCGATCCCCCGAGTCCAACGCGTCCAACGAGTCCAACGAGTCCAACGAGTCCAACGGGTCCAACGAGTCCAACGGGTCCGGTCGGTAGCATCCCGACGCACGCGACCGGAGATCTCGGATCGTTCGTGCGCTCCGAGCATGCGAACCCCTTCTCGCCGTTGGCGGCTTCGCGGTTCGCGTTTCCGACCGACCTCGCGTTCGCGCCCGAGCCCGAGCGGATCTCGTTGGTCGACGAACACCAACCGAGCGAGCGGCCTCGCACCACCGGCGGTGAACCTGCGGCGCAGGCCCCGGTCGATTCGCCGATCCGTGCGGGCAGTGCCGGTGCGTTCGATCCGTATGTCGTGCGTCGCGACTTCCCGATCCTCGAGGAACGCGTCCACAACGGCAAGCGGCTGATCTGGCTCGACAACGGCGCCACCACGCAGAAGCCGAAGAAGGTCATCGATCGGATCTCGTACTTCTACGAGCACGAGAACTCGAACGTGCATCGCGCGGCGCACGTGCTCGCGGCGCGCGCGACCGACGCGTACGAAGGCGCGCGCGAGACCACGCGCAAGTTCCTCAACGCGCCGTCGGCGAGCGAGATCATCTTCGTGCGCGGCGCGACCGAGGGCATCAATCTGATCGCGCGCACGTTCGGCAAGCGCCACGTCGAGCGCGGTGACGAGATCATCATCACGCACCTCGAGCACCACGCGAACATCGTGCCGTGGCAGATGCTGTGCGCCGAGGTCGGGGCGACGTTGCGCGTCGCCCCGGTCGACGATCGCGGCGACGTCGAGCTCGAGGCCTACGAGAAGCTGTTCTGCTCGCGCACGAAGCTCGTCGCGTTCACGCAGGTCTCGAACGCCATCGGCACCGTGACGCCAGCCGCGGAGATGATCGCGATCGCGCACCGCTGGGGCGCGACGGTGGTGCTCGACGGTGCGCAAGCGGTCTCGCACATGCCGGTCGACGTCCAGGCGCTCGATTGCGACTTCTACGTGTTCTCCGGTCACAAGGTGTTCGCCCCGACCGGTATCGGCGCGGTGTTCGGCAAGAAGGCGCTGCTCGAGGCGATGCCGCCGTGGCAGGGCGGCGGCAACATGATCGCCGACGTCACGTTCGAGAAGACGCAGTACCAACCGCCGCCGTGGAAGTTCGAAGCGGGCACCGGCAACATTGCCGATGCCGCGGGCATGGGCGCCGCACTCGAGTACGTGATGCGGATCGGGATGCCCACGATCGAGCGCTACGAGCACTCGCTGCTCGAGTACTCGCTCGCTCAGCTCGCGACGGTTCCCAACCTCCAGATGGTCGGCAACCCGCGCAACCGAGCCGGCGTCATGTCGTTCGTCCTGGAGGGCAAGCGAACCGAGGATGTCGGCCACGCGCTCGACCAGGACGGGATCGCCGTGAGGTCCGGTCACCACTGCGCCCAGCCGATCTTGCGACGCTTCGGACACGAAGGCACCGTCCGCGCATCTCTCGCTTTCTACAATGTTTGCGAGGACATCGACGCGATGGTCGCGACGCTCAAGCGGATCCAGGCATCCGGTTAAACGGATCCGCTCAAACAGAGCCCTTGCCAACTATCACGGTCTCCGCTATAACAGAGACCATGATTCAGACGGTTTCACCGAAGGAGCTCGCCGACCTGGTCGCAGCCCACCAGGTGGACCTGGTCGATGTCCGCAATCCTGAGGAATGGGACACCGGCCACATCGAAGGCTCCCGCCTCGTGCCGCTGCCGCAGCTACAAGCCGATCCGGACATTGTCCTGTCGAAGACCCGGCCGATCGTCTTCATCTGCGCGAAGGGCGTCCGCAGCCTCGCCGCCGCGAAGCTCGCCGATCGCTTCGGCTACACGAACCTCTACAGCCTCGAAGGCGGCACCAAAGAGTGGTCGCGCGAGGGCTTGCCGCTCGTCACCGCGAACGCGGCTTTGCCGCGCGAAGCCGCGCTGCCGCATGGCAGTGCGGGGTTGACCGATCACCGCGCGGCTGCGTAGCGACGTCGACTATTGGACGGTCACGGCGATCGCGCCTCTCATCCCGACCGAGACCGAGTCCGTCGTGCCCGCGCACGTGCGCTTGAGGCCGACGAAGCCGTCGAACACCAGGCCGTAGCCGGCTGGATCGGTGCCATTCGAACAGACGCCGACACCCTTGACCGTGCCGGTCGGCGGACGGAACGAGTCGTACGTGTACGTGCACGCACTGGTATCGGTGCCGGTGAGATCGATGATCTTCACCGCGGTCCCGAGCGCGCCTTCGGTCGCGAGCTGATCCGGGCGCGGGATGCACAGCGTGATCAGGCCACCGAGGCTGTCGCTCTGCGTGCCGGTCACGGTCAGGCTGACGACGCCCGCGGGCGCGCTCGCATCGGGGCAATCGTTGTTCGCGCCGGATGCGAAGCCGCCGTAGATCAAGCTGACTTGATCACTCGACACCGTGAGGCCGAAGTTCGAGCCGGATTGACCGCACGATGCGTTGTCGCTGCAGGCAGCGGCGACGGACACGAGCGAGCTAATAGCTGAAAGGTAGAGTAAGCGCGACATGGGCCACCACGGCATCACCGAAACGATTGTGCTGGATGATGTACTCGAGAACCGTCTCGAAGCGAGCGCCGGCCCAGTTACCGGACAGCCCGAAAGCCTCGCCGAGCACGCCGAGCTTGGCTTCCATCGTCGAGCCATCAAACCCTGACATCTTCGGATCGTCTGTGACGTAGTTAATCTTCGCGGTATCGAGCGTCGGATATCGGTCTTCGTAGAAATACGAGGCGGTCTGCCGGTAGTAGCGATAGCGGATCGACGCATCCGCCATCGTGCCGACCGCCTGGACGATCCGAAGCTCCGGGGTGTGCGCGTGGATCTTCCAGTCGTCGTGATAGTAGCGATACGCGCCGATCAGGGTCGTATGGGTCGCGGCCACGTAGTACCGCAGCGTGCCGGCGAAGGCCTGGCGCAGGCGCTGGTTCGGATGGACCTCGGGCACGAGGCCGGTCGCGGTGATCACGGTGCGATACGGGTTGGCCTGATACCCGTCGAGCTTCTCGAGATCGTAGCTGACCGCGACGGTCATGTTCTTGGACAGGATCTGGCTGAGCGAGGTCGACAGCGAGTAGGTCGACAGCGAGCACTGCGTCGCGGTCGCGGGCGAGGTGACATCGCACTGGATCTGCGGGCCGCCCATCGGGCTCTGCGCGCCGGCGTTCGTGATCGTGTCGCCGCCGATGCCGACTCCGAGGCCGAAACTCGCATTCTTCTGCGCGAGATCGGCTTCGAACCGTGCGCCGATGTAGAGCGAATCGTAGTCGGACTCGGTCGAGTACTTCGCGTCACCGCCGATCCGATAGCGGTCGAGGATCGAGTCTTTCGGGCCGTCGAACTCGTGGGTGTAGCCGCCGCCGCCTTCGTAGCGCCTCTCGGTGAACGGCTTCGCATTCGCGGCACCGGAGCCAGCCGACGCCGAGGTGATCGCGTCGACGAGGAAGTGCGCCGTGGCGAGGCCACGCTCGCCCGCATCGAACATGCCGTCGAGCATCGGCTGCATCACGCGCGTCGAGCGCTCCTTGTAGTAGACGCCGCGCGCGGTGAGCTCGCCGTCTGCCGAGGCGATGCGCGCGCTCAAAACCACGGTCAGCGCGACGAGGGCTAGTTGCAGCCGCATCCGCCACCGGGTTGGCCCGTGCCGCCGTCGGCGGCTTCGCGTGCGCCGCGTTCGTGCGCGCCGAACCGGGTCTCGCCGGCGTCGCGGTCGTTCGTCATCGACCGCTTCGCGAGGTTCTCGCGTTGATGAGCGCGGACCGCAACGCATCCCGCGAGATCGGTCCCGAGTCCGGTCAGCGCGAACACGACTAGCAAGCGACGGCCGACTCCGAGCACGGGCGCGCAACATAACACCAGTGATTCCAGAAGCGGGTCGTTCCGGTGTACACACTGCGCATATGAGATTTCTTGCAGGCTTGATCGCGCTGACTGCCGCGTGTGGCGGCGGTGCAACCGAGGGACCGAAGACGCCGACCGGTGCGGGCAGTGGCGTGAAGCCCGGCGCTGCCGGCGACGTGACCTTCGAAGTCCCCGGGATCGAGATCAAGGGTGTGATGTTCGAGCCCGAGGCGCTCGGCCGCCCCGGTATGCCACTCATCGATGCGAAGCGCGCGCTCACGCTCGACAAGCAGCGCCGAGTGTTCAAGGACACCAAGGATCCGGTCACGAAGGAAGCGCAAGGCGCGATCCTCGCGACGATGCTCTATCGCAAGTCGAAGGACGCGAAGGGCGACGATCAGCAGGCGCTGCTCAAGGAAGCGCGCGACACGCTGCGCGATGCCGCGCAGGTCTCCGGCGAAAAGGTCGACGAGATCACGCTGCGCCTGCTCGGCAGCTACGAGCTGATCCTCGAGGACTACCCCGCGGCCGAGAAGGCGTGGGGCACGCTCGTCGCGAACGCGCCGAAGGACAAGGACGCCTTGTTCAACCGCGCGTGGTGGGCGTACTCGCTGCTCAAGAACTTCAAGAATGCTGAGGCCCTCGCCGCGGTCAAGGATCAGCCGCTCTCGGAGAAGCAGCCGGAGCTCGCGTACGTGACCGCGTGGGCGAAGTGGCGCACCAACGACAACGCCGGCGCGTGGGCCGCGATCGTCGCCGCCGCGAAGGGCTGGGGCACGAACGCGAACAAGGACATCGTCGATCGCGACGTGCTGCTGTTCGCCGGCCGCGCGGGTGGCTCGTTCACCGATGTGGTCGCGACGCTGATGCCGCTCTACGGCAAGACCAAAGACGCGCAGTACGAGATGCTCGCGAAGCTCGGCCTCCAGTCGTACCAGTACGCGGGTCGCTGGCAGGACGGCGTGACCGCGATCGAGAAGGCGATCGAGGTCGAAGGCGACAAGGTTCCGGTCAACGATCTCCCGGTGCTGCGCTACACCCAGGGCGACTACACGGTTCGGCTCGACAACCCGACGATCGCGGCGAAGTTCGCGACGGAGGCCGTCGCGGCCCTGCCGGCGTGCGGCACCAAGTGCAAGGATCAGGACAAGGAGAACATCGTCGAGAGCGTCTACATCATGGGACGCCTGTTCCACATCCTGTACGCGACCGCGCACGATGATCGCTACTACGAGCCGGCGCACGATCTCTACGCCTCTGCGGTGCCGCTTATCACGATGAACGACAAGCTCCGCACCGACGCGCAGAAGGATCAAGTGAACCTCGACGGGACGTTCAAGGTCATGAAGGCCGGCGCGGGCACCCACGATCCGGCCGCGCTCGGCGCGCTGCTCAAGCGCCACAACCAAGAGGTTCAGGCTTGCTACGAGCAGGCGCTCTCGGCGAACCCCAAGGTCGCGGGCACGCTCGTGCTCAACCTCGAGTCGGATCAGACCGGCGCGATCAAGGGTGTCTCGACGGAGCCGCGCGGCGGTCTCCAGGAGCTCGCGATGGTCTCGACGTGCGTCAGTGACCGCGCGAAGAAGTGGACGCTGCCGAAGCGCGCGAACGGGACGGGCGCGCCGAGCTCGACGCGGATCTCGCTCGACTACGTTCTCACGGCGGCCAAGCCCGAAGCTCCGACCAAGAAGTAGGCCTCCGCACGCGGCTGCTAGCAGCTCGCGTCGCCTACGAATTCAGCTGGTCTTTGCGGCGACGCTTCTTCGGCGTGAGGCGTATCCCGGAGAGCCGGGCGGTGCGCTCGAGCTCCGCCATCATGCGCGAGGCTCGGCCGACGCGCGCCGGCTGATCGGGATCGCCGAACAGGCCGGTTGGCTCGCTGCTCGTCCCGACGAAGCGGACGAGGGCGGCGTAGCAGCCTGCTTGATCGCCGAGGCGATACAGCGCCGCGGCGAGGTTCCAGTGATGCATCGGCCAGCTCGGCTCGGCCTCGATCGCACGACCCAGGCAGGCAGCGGCTTCGGCGACGCGATCTTGGGCGAGCAAGCACGCGGCATTCGCAGCCTCGACATCGGCGTTCGCTTCGCAACGCGCGAGCAGCAAGCGAGCGCGCGGCAGATCACCATCGGCGATCAACTCGACCGCGCGGCCGAGCGTGGCGGAGGTCGCGTTGACTCGAGCGTGCGAGAGATGAGCTTCGCCGAGATCGAGGAGGTCGCGGCCGAGGTAGTACGCCGACGGCAAGCGCTCGGCATCACCACGCGCCGCCAGCGCGACCAGCGAGCGAGCCCGCTCGAGCTCGTGCGAGGCAACGCGATATCCATCGGCGCACAGGTTCGCGATCAACCCGGCGGCACCGCCATCGCCGCCGGTGTGATCCTCGTGGATGCAATCTTCGATCGCGCCGTTGCCGGCGATCAACACCGCCCAGCGACGCCAGCGCCGCTCGCCGCTGATCTTGCGCGTGGCGACGACGACACAGCGTGCGGCACCGTCGACGAGCACGGTGACGTGCGTAGGGCGCTGCGGGCGCTTCGCGGCCGATTCTGGAGCGACCGCGGGTGTCTGATGGAGCAGGGCGACCTCGGCCACGCGCTCGCGCTGCTCGGCCGAAAGATCGAGGCGTGCACACAGCTCGGTCGCGAGGCGATGCGCGCGATCCGGTGCCGCCTGCGCCATGATCGCGAGCAGCGACACCATGTCGTCCGAGGACAGCTTGCCGACCATGAGGTCTGCCGCCGAGGCGACATCGGCCGCAGTCTCGAGCTGCGATGCGAGGTTGATCGCGGATGTGCGCTGGATCGTTTCGGGATCGTTGAAGCGCGCGGCACCACGCTCGCCGAGCTCTCCGAGGAGCCCGAGCGCGCCGACCTTGCCCGCATCCGGCGCTTCGCCATCGGTGATCGCGCGGAGCTCGGCGATCACGCGCGGCCTGACATCACGCCGCATGTTCGCGAGCTGGGCGAGGGCCGTGCGAGCGGCATCGCGTCGCTGCGGCTGCGCGGAGCAGAGCTCGCGGCCGAGTAGCGGCACGCCGATCGCGCCGAGCCGCTCGACGATCTTCTCGATGTGGGGCGACGGCCGGGTGGGATGAGTTGCGAACCACTCGGCGAGCCTGCGCAGGTCGACGAACGAGGTTTCCGCACCCATCTGTGGCCATACACTAGATGTATGGTCATTCACTCGTCAATGAATTTTCGCGAGCTTAGCTACGGATCCTGTGGATACGAACAGGATTCTCCAGGCCGCACGATCACTTATCGAAAGACACCCGCCCGAAGTAAAACGGCATCACAAGCGCTCTCCGATCGCTGCGCCCGGGCACCTCACCTCGTTCGATCTCGTTTCCTCCGGGCCGACCGCACGTTTTCGATTGAACGACTGAGCGCGTTTCGTAGTCTCGCATGCGATGCCGAAGACCGAGTCGACCGCGGTGAACAACCTGATCGCGCTGACGCAGAACAACGAGCGCACGTCGAAGCCGATCGTTCATCCCGATGATGATCTGTTCGCCAAGCGCCCGACCCAAAAGCAGCTGAAGAACACGCCGGGCGCGATGCCCGTGATCCCGAAGCCGACCGCCGCGCTGTCGCGGATGACCGGCAACTTGCCTGCGCTCCAGACCGCGGGTCCGGTGCCTCCGCTGCCGCGCACGCGTGCACCGATCGGCACCTCGCAGCTCACGCTGCCCGAGCACCAGGCCCGCCGTCGCATGACCGTTCCGCCACTTCCTCCACCGATCACCCACCGTCCCTCGGCGCCGGTGTTCTCCTCGAACGCGCGGATATCGCCGCCAGTGTTCACGACACGCGCACCGGATGGCTCGCCACCGCTGGCCCCGATGCCGATGCCGACCACGGTCGACATGACCGGCGATGTCGTGCGCGCCGAGAACTGGTTCGAATCGAGCCGCGCCGTCGAGAAGTTCGACGACGAGACCTATGTCGGCACGTCTCCACACGTGAAGTACGACCGCGGCAAGGATGGCGTCAGCCTCGTCAAGAAGCTGATCCTCCTCGCGATCGGCTTCATCGTGATCGGCGCGGCGATCGGCGGCTTCATCGCGTTCCGCGGTGATACGAAACCCGCCGCACCCGTCGCTACTGCCGCACCCGCACCCGTCGCGACGCGAGCCACCGCCGCGAACGTACAGCGCGCCGCCGCGATCGCGAACGGCACGAACACAGGCATCCCGGCGCCGAGCACGGAGACGCCGTTGCCGGCTGCAGTCGCTGCAGGCGCTCCGGCCGCTCCGGCCGCTCCGGTCGCTCCGCAGAGCACCGATGTTCACGAGGTCCAGACCACGCGGGGTGTCGTGAAGCTCGCGGATGTCCGCATCGATTCGAAGCCGCCGGGCGCGACTGTCACGCTCGTCGAGCACACGGCCTCGGGCGACAAGCGCTCGTTCATCGGCTCGACGCCGATCGCGACCTCGGTCGATACCTCGCATCAGTTCGAGGTCGAGCTCGAGCTCGCGGGTCACGCGCTGCAGACCACGCACCTCGATCCCGCGAAGACCACGCGCGTGTCGTTCGACTTCAAGCGCGCCGCGAAGACGGTCGCCGCGGCCCCGGTGGTCGTCGCTCCGGTCGTTCATCACCACGTCGCGACCGCGAAGCCCGTGCACTCGGCACCCACCGCTGCGCTCGCCGATCCGGGCTTTGATTCTGCGCCCGCCGAGACCGCGCTCGCCGCACCGGGTGGGACCCGTGGGATGGGCACGCTGATGCTGTCGAGCAAGCCGCCGTGCGACATCCTCGTCGATGGCAAGGCGACCGGGCTGTCGACGCCGCAACGTGCGATGGAGCTGCCCGCGGGTGCGCACAAGGTCACGCTCGTCAACGAGGCCGCCGGGATCAACAAGACCGTGATGATCCAGATCAACGCGGGTCAGCCGACGAAGCTCGTCAAAGATCTGCTCGCGAACTGACGCTCGCGCTCGCGTCGGCGCGTCGGCGCAAACGTGGGCGACGACGAGCGGCCCGCGTGATTTGTCCGCGCGACGGCGACGAGCCGGCTCGAGTCGATTCGCGCTAGTTCAGAGCGTGCACGTGTTCGGCACGTTCGGCACGCACACGCTGTTCGTGCACGTCGCCGAGTCGCCGTTCTCGTCCTTCGGGCACGCCGCCGAATCACTGCACGCTTGCGTGCACGCCTGGAACGTTCCGAAGGGGCGGCAGTCGAACGCCGTGCAATCGTGCTCGCTCGCGCACAAGTCATACGTCGCACCGCTGCACTTGTTCACCGCCGCAGGCGGCTCGTCACCGCTGCACGCGCAGATCGCCGTGAGGGACACGAACGCCAGGGACACGAACGCCAGGCTCCGCATTCCTCGATCTTATCTGTAGTACGGTCGAAGGGAGGAGACCGCGTGGCACACATCGACGTCTTTAAGAGCTGGGCCGATACCATCCGTCAGGATATCGCGGCGTTCAAAGCGCTCCTCGAAGCGGGCAAGGCAGACGCGAAAGCGCGCGAGCTTGCGGGTGGAGCGTTGCAGTACCTGGTGTCGAAGATGGACCTCATCCCGGACTGGAACGAGGGTATCGGAGTCATCGACGACGTGATGATCCTTCGCGTCGCGGCGCAGCTCGCGCAAGATCACGCGAAGGGCGATCTGCCGGCGAGCGCCGAAGCGGCGTTCGAGCGGCTGACCAACGAGTCGGACGCGATCGTGAAGTTCCTCGGCGGTCCGGTCTACGACAAGCTCAAGGCGTACACCGCGAAGCTCGGCGAGGCCAAGGTTCGCAATCGCACGCCGGCGCAGCTCGTCGAGGATGCCGCCCTGCGCACGACGCTCTACAAGGAGCTCGATGAAGAGCTCGAGAAGAACGTGCCGATCGTGATCAAGGATCCGGCCGATGCCGAGCTCCGCTTGAAGTCGTATCTGACCCACAAGCTGTCATGAAGTCGCTCGTCCTCGCCACCCTGTTAACGCTCAGCGCCCGCGCCTATGCCGACGACGAGACGTTCGAAGCCAAGGCGCAGAGCGCGCAGAAGCTCCATCGCATCGAAGGCCTCGTATGGGCGGCGACCGCGGTGTGCGACGCGGGCGACGATGTCCAGCAGCGCCAGTGTCGGCGCGTGCGCGATGCGCGGTTCAAGGAGCTCTCCCTCGGCACCTGGCTCGTCG
>JAYWCI010000196.1:0-20669 GCA_043780895.1 Kofleriaceae bacterium
CACCGACGGAGTCGGCCGAGACGTGCATGTCACTGAACACGACCTTGCCGCAGCGTTGATCGGCAGCGACGGCTTGCGGCGTCGTGAACTGGAAGTTCATCGCACCGGCCGTGATCGGCGAGGTCGCGGGATCGAGATAGACCCAGCGCTCGGTATCACCGTTGACGGCCGAGGCAGTGTTCCGCGACTGCTCGACCGGGTTGATCAGACCGTGGGTCACCGAGCCGCCGACGTTGTCCATCCACTTCGCGAAGTGCTTACCCTTCGGATTACCGACCTCGTCGATCGTCGCGGTCAGCGTGTCAGGGCTCGGGTTGCCGGCGAACGTCCACGTCGCGGTCGCTTCCCAGCTCGGGATGCCGTGCGCCGCTTGATTGCCTTGCTCGCCGCTCGCCCAGATGTTGTGCCAGTGCGACATGAACACGCGACCGCCGAGGTCCGAGTAATCCGACATCGCTTGCAGCGCGTTCTGCGGCTTCGTCGCCGGGAACTGCCCGCCCTCGCACGACAGGAACACCATGTCGTACGCCTTGAGCTTGTCGACACCACCGGTGTACGGGGTCGTCGGGTTCCAGAGGTTTTGCGAATCGGCGAACGCGCCCGAGCCCCCACTGAAGCCCGCGACAAAGGCGCTGCGGCCCTTCGCATTCCCGATGGCGAAGTTCGAGAACAAGCTGACGCGACCCGTTCCTCCGGTGGTCGTGATCTCATTGTCCGCGACACCGATCTTGCGGATCAGGCACTCGAGCGCATCCGCACCACCGACCGAGATCGCGATGCGCGGCATGTCGACGCTCGTCGTCGCCGCGGTCAGATCGGTCATGCTCTTGGGCAGCGTGGTCTCCGCGACATCGATCTGGAGGTCCTGACACGCAGCGACGTTCGGCACCTTCAACTGGCGGCGCCACTTGCCGACCTGCACGACGAGGGGGACGTCGCTTGTTGCCGGCACACCACTGAGCGTGAAGTTACCGGCCTCGTCGGTGACCGCGGAGACGATCGCGCCACCTCGCAGACCATCGGTGCAACGCGAGCACGTCGCACCATCGGGAAGCGGACCCGGATCGGTTTCGGGAACGTAGACGTTCACGCCGAACAGCGGCAGCGTTCCGTTCGGTGCGTAGACCGTTCCGGAGATCGTCGTCGAGGGCAGTCCCTTCGCTTCGCAATCGACCTGGAAGCAACGCAAGCCCACGCATGCATCGGTGGTGTTCGCAGCATCTTGCTGCGTGTCGTCGCCGGTACCTTTGTCGTGGTGAGCGCACGCGGCGAAGAACATGAGTACAGCTACGCTGCGTCGGCCCATAGCGATCACCATATCATCTCGACCACGATTCGTGATCGTCGAGGATTTCGGAGACGAGAAGTTCGGGGTTAGTGCGTGAGCTTCGTGTCGATGTCGATTTCGCCGTTCGCCGGCCACGACAAACTCTGAATGTAGGGGGAGTAGTCCTTGAGGCGGAGCTCGAGCTTCTTCGCCGTTTCGAGATCGATGTCGTTGATGGTGGTAGGAGTACGACCACGAAGTTTTCCGTCGATGATGATATCCGCGCCCGCCGGTACCGTGGAGATACGAAGCCGACCGGTGATCGGATCCATCAAGGCGTTCACGGCGACCGCCCCACCGTCTTTGGGGATATCGACATTCTCGACGTGCGGCTTGTGGCGGGCCAGTTCTACGCGGATCTCGTGGCGCGAACCGGCTGGAAGATCGAAGGGCAACGTCTGTGGTGTGACACCCGTTACGTGTGTGCCGTCGAGAAAGATCTCGCCGCCGCCCGGAACGGAGTCGATGCGGATGGTTCCGGTGGTCACCGTGTTGTCGCGACTTGACCGGATGAGGAAGAACGTCGCACCCGCGGCGCCGCCGATCGCGAGCGCCCCGGCGAGCACGAGCTTGATCCACTTACTCGGGTTACCTCGAACGCGGTACTGCGCCGGCACCTCGTCGGCCTCCCAGAGCAGCTGTTGCCCGGTCAGGGACATCGGTTGCGGCGTCGGCGAACCGTACGGGTTCAGCTGATAGAGCGCACCCGGCGACACCTGCTTCGGTGGATAGTTCGGATCGCCATTCCACGATTGCTGCGGTTGTTGCTGCGGATAGCTCGGCGGATAGCCTTGCTGCGCATACGGTTGAAGGTGCGACGGTAGCGGCATGCCCGAGGCATCGACAGCATAGCCCTGGTACGGCGGCGGTTGCGGTGCCGGCTGTTGAGGCGGCAGCACCGGCACGCTGCCGTCCTGGCGCATCGCTGGCTGTCGCGTCGGAGGCTCGGGCATCGGCTCGTGCTGCTGTCCGCCGAGCATCTGTTGCAACACGTTCGGGGGTGGGGTCGGAAGCCCGCTGGCCGGCGTCTTGCGAGAGGCGCGCGGCTTTCTGAGCTCGCTCACCGCCGGCGCGTGGATCTTGCCGGCGAGGGCAGCGGGCGCCGGGGCACCGCGCTTGCCGGTGCGCGGTTGGGTGAGGAAGTCACGCGTCGTCGAGCTCTCGTCGTCTTGCTGCGGGCGTTGCCCGGTCAGGGTCTCCTGATCGTCGAGGTCATCACCGTCGTCGACATCCGTCGGCGGCTGTTGCGGCACCGTCGTGACCGTCGTCGCGTCGACACTGTCCTCGGTGAGCGCATCGATCATGAACCCACCGGCGGACATGCCGGTGACCATCGTGAGATCCCCGATGTTCTCGAGCTCGTCGTCGCTCTCGGCACCCCACGGCGAGGGCGGCGTCTTGACCTCGAGCAGGCCGCTCTCGTCGCCGCTGAGGGGTGCGGGCGCAACTTCGCGCGTCATCTCCTGCGCGTCGCGCGGCTTCGTCGGTGCACGCGGCAGCGCGCGCGGGGCCGCGACCGGCGCCGCCGGTTTCAGTTTCGTGATCGAGGGGATCGGCCTCGGCGGAGCGATGTCCGCGAGCGCGGCTTGCCGCGTGACCCGCGCGCCCGCTGGCGGACCCGATGGCGGCGCGACCGGCGCGACCGGCGCACCGGGGAGGTCATCGAGGCTGAAGATCATGCTGTTCTCGTCGCGGAGCTCCTCACCGCTGTGAATGAGATCGTCGGGATCGAGCGTATGCGTCGAGATCGGACCGTCGCGCATCTCGACTTCTTGCACCGGCACTTCGACCGGATCGCCGATGACATTACGGATCAGCGCGGCGACCTTGCCCGAGGTGAACACCGGCGCGTAGCCATGCAGGAACCGCTCGAGATCCGACGCCATGTCGCCCGCGCTCTGGTATCGCTCGCCCGGCACCTTCGCGAGCGCCTGCATCACGATACGCTCGAGTTGCGGCGGAATGCCTTTGCGCAAAACCGACGGCGGTTCGATCTCCGCGCGCCGCGCCATATCGAGGAGCTTGTGCAAATCCTCCTCGAGATAGAGCATCTGTCCCGTCATCATCTCGTAGAGCACGATGCCTGCCGAGAAGATGTCGGAGCGGAAGTCGATCGGGTCGCCCCAGGCCTGCTCGGGGCTCATGTAGTAGTACTTGCCCTTGATCACACCGGCCGCGGTCTGGCGCGCCTTCATCGTCGCCTTCGCGATGCCGAAGTCGACGAGTTTCACTTCGCCCGCGTAGCTGATCAGGACGTTCTGCGGCGAAACATCGCGATGAACGATGCCGAGCGATTTACCGCCGTGGTCCCGCTTGCGATGCGCGTGATCGAGCGCGCTCGCGACTTCCTTCATCACGAACGCGCAGATATCGAGCGGCATCTCGAAGTCTTGCTCGCTACCGCGACGGAGGATCTTGTAGAGATCCGCGCCGTCGACGTACTCCATCGTGATGTAGAATGTCTCGCCGACACGACCGAGGTCGAACGTCTGCGCGATGTTGCCGTGATTGAGCTGGACCGCGATCTTCGCCTCGTCGACCAGCATCTGGATGAACTGGTCGTCCTCCGCGAAGTTCGGATGGATCATCTTGAGCGCGACGTACTTCTCGAAGCCGGCGATGCCCTTCGTCTTGGCGAGATGGATCTCGGCCATGCCTCCGACCGCGATCTGGCGGACGAGCCGATACGGACCGAACTGCCGCTCAGCCACGGGAGTCCACGGGCAGATCGAGCGTGATCTCGGCGGTGGGGCCGGTCTTCAACATCTCGGAATTGCCGGGATGGACGAATACCCCGACGAGCTGGAGTGGCGTCTTCGCGCCGCGATCGAACGTACACACGACCTCGGTCGCGATGCCGTACGCGACATTCACCACGTACGACGCCGCGGCATTCGCGACGAGATAGAGCCCGAGCCCCGCGCCGTACGTCTTGCGATCGATCTGGTTCGGTTGCTGGATGCACTTGTCGATGTACGACAGGATCGTGTTCTTCGCGAGCCGACCGAAGCGATCGCGCACGGCGACCGCGAACGTCTGATCGGTCACCGCGTAGCGAATCGAGACCGGGCGCGGCGACCGCGACTTCACGCGCTCGTGCGGATCGACTTCGGCGAACACCGAGTTGCCCTCTTCGTCGATCGGCGCGTCGTACAGCGCGTTCATCAGCAGCTCTTCGCAGACCGAGCCGATCGCGCTCCGCACCTGGCGCCGCATCTTCGCGGCTTCGGCGAAATCGAGGATGGACTGGATCGCCTTGCCACGGCCCTCGAAGTCGCGGATCCGCGCGTACTGCACGGGCGTGCCCTCCGGCAAGTACTTCTCGATCCCGAAGATGTCGCCGGTGAGGAGCTTCTGCGCGGTGACGAACACGCCGTGATCGAGCTCGTCGCCGACCACCACGTGGTTGACGCGATCGTCGCGGAGGTAGCTCGTGAGATCGGCGAGCTTTGCCTGCTGGGTGACGATCGTGACGTGCGCGCGATCGCGGAGCTTGCGGATCAGCGGTGCGATCTGACCGGTGTCCCCACCGCTGGTCGCGTAGAACACGTAGCGGTGCGGAATCACGTCGCTCGCGATCGCCGACGGGCTCCGAACAGCATCGACCTCCGCGCCCGCGCGCTCGAGGGTCGCGACGATCCGCCGGAGCTGGTCGAGGTCGGAAGAGATCGCGAGAACGCGCTTCGACAATGGTCCCCGTGGCGTGGCCGAACAGCGGCCCGCGACTTCGTTACTGTACCACCTGTCGTTGGCAGAAGGCGCGTGGGCCCGCCGGCCGAAGCTCACCCGGTCGAGACGCCGAGGAAGTGCCCGATGAACGCGGTTAGCGCCATCGCACATCCACCGCCAACCGTGACTCGCAGGGCCGCCCGCGGCATCGGCGCACCGCCAAGATACGCGCCGAAAGCGCCAAGCCCGGCGAGGGCGACCAGGGAGGCCGCCGGAATCGTGTACAGCGCCGCCGAGCGCGGCGACACCAGTAACACGAGGATCGGGACGAGCGCGAAGATCGCGAAGCTGATCGCCGAAGCGACCGCCGCCTGGAAGGGGCGCGCGCGGGTCCGCGCGTCGATCCCGAGCTCTTCGCGCAGGTGTGTGGCGAGGTCGTCATGCTCGCTCAGCTGCTTCGCGACCCGCATCGCGAGGTCGGGATCGAGGCCGCGTTCGCGATAGATGCCGGCGAGCTCCTTGAGCTCGCCCTCGGGCGAATGCTTCAGCTCGGCCGATTCTTTCGCGATATCGGCGGCCTCGGCGTCGTGCTGAGAGAACACCGAGACGAGCTCACCCACCGCCATCGACATCGCGCCCGCGGCGAGCCCCGCGATGCCGGCGACGAGCACGGAACGGGTCGTGGCATTGGCTGCCGCGACGCCCATCATCAGCGAGGAGGTCGAGACGATCGCATCGTTCGAGCCGAGCACCGCCGCGCGCAACCACCCGACGCGGTTCGACGTATGACGCTCGCGATGTCGCACCATGGAAGGAGCTTACATCCGCGAGTACTGGCGCCGGTGAGCTTCGACACCGACAAACGCGAAGCTGCCAGCGCGCGGGCGTTCGACCGGGACGGTGAGCCCCATCAGCCGCTCGTACTCCGGGATGCTGATCTGCTCGCGCGCGGCGAGCAGCCCGGCAAGATCGAGCGCGCGGACCCGGTCGACCACGTGGGCTCCGACCGTGCCGGAGAAGAACTCGCTCGTGCAGCCACTGCCGTACGAGAACATGCCGACGCGCGTGCCGATCAGCTCGGTGGCATCGCGATCGAGCAAGCCTGCGAGCGCGAGGTAGAGCGAGCCCGTGTAGATGTTGCCGATCTTTGAATTCGCCGAGAGCGAGGCTTCACTCTGCGCGCGAAAGCTCGCGAGCGAGGCCGCTTCCTCGAGCGCGGCATCCCACGGACCTGGACGTGGGCCTTCTTCGCCATCTTGCAGAACGGCACGTGGTAGCAGATGCGCGCGAGTTGTTCGCTCGCGAGCGAGTGCGTGTCGACGAGCCCGGCCTCGAGTGCGCGTTCCTTCCAACCGCGATACGCGCCGGCGAGCGCGTCGAGGTAACACTGCACCGAGTAGTGCCCGTCGACCTCGGCGACGCGGTGGCCGAGCGGGCGCCAGAAATCATGGACGTGCGTCGACGAAGCGCCCGAGATGCCAACATCGAACGCGAGCATCGCCGGGTTCTCCGAGACCACCATCGCGACCGCGCCCGCCCCTTGCGTGGGCTCGCCCGCGGTGCCGATGCCGTAGCGCGCGATATCGGAACAGATCACGAGCGCGCTGCGCCCACGCGCGGCGCCCGAGGCGATCCATTCGACCGCGGCCCACAGCCCGGCGGTGCCGCCGTAACACGCGTGCTGGGTATCGTAGACGCGCATCGCGCGCGGCAGATCGAGCAGGCCGTGCACGAACGACGCGACGGGCTTGCGGTGATCGACCCCGGTCTCGGTACCGACGACGAGCATACCGAGCTGTTTCGGATCGAGGCCCGCGTTCGCGAGCGCGCGACGACCGGCTTCGGCGGCGAGCGATACGGTGTCCTCGCTCGGATCCGCGATCGCCATCTCGAGCGCGCCGAGGCCCTGGGTGTACTTCGCGGGATCGACGTGGCGCGCGTTCGCGAGGTCGGCGAGCGCGATGTACCGGCGCGGAATGGCCACGGCCATCGCGTCGATCCCGGCTCTCACACGTCCCCTACGGGGCGGGTTCGAGACCCTTGAAGAATAGATCGCCGATGCCATCGGCCAACTGTTGCGGCGTGAGCGCTCCGTCCGAGCGGTACCACTTGTACATCCACAGCACCGTGCCGAGAAAGCTGAACGCCGCGAGCGTCGAGTTGACCTTGCGAATCTGACCGCTCGCCATCGCTTGCTCGAACGCGGTCTCGAGGAACCGCACGTAGACCTTCTTGCGCGCGTTGATCGCCTTCTGCGCATCGCCGGTCAGCGTCGAGTGCTCGTGCAGGATGATCGTGACTTCCTTCGTCGTGTCGTTCGTCACGAGCTCGACGTTGCGCGCCATCGTCTGCTTGAGGCGCGCCAGAGGATCCGTGATGTCCTGGACAGGATCGAGGACGAGCTCCTCGAACAGATCCATCCCGAAGTGCATGATCGAAAGCAACAGCGCTTCCTTCGTCGCGATGTGATGGTAGAGCCCGGCCTTCGTCATCCCGCAGGCATCCGCGATGTCCTGCATGCTCGTCCCCTCGTACCCCTTGAGGTAGATGAGCTTCGCCGCCTGCTGCAGAATGCTCCGCAGCTTCGGGCTCGATACCCGCGAATTCACCGATGTTTTCTAACACGGCATGGGGTATAACTTATACCTACCGACCGACCGGTAGGTAATGTCTTCCGAATGACTCGCCGTGTCAATATGCTGGCTAATATTGATACGAAGCAGCGAGGTACGCGCGGAACCCTTCGTATGGGTTCGGCAGGTACTCGAGATGCGGCTCGTAGTCGCCGAACGCGTCCGGCTGATATGCGTGAGCGAACAAGGCGTCGTAGATCGTCGCGCGCACCGACAATTTTGGAGTCGGGCTGTACTGCAGACCGATCGTGAGCTCCGCGATCGGAGGCAAGCGGTCGAGCACGAGGTCCGTCGCGGCCACGCTCACGGTGCCGGTCGGGTTGCCCATGGCATCGAAACCGAGGTTGCGATACTCGACCAGGCGATTCGGATCTTCGGCGGCGCCCGCGACCTTGAGGTTCGTGGTCGCGGTCAGCTTGTTCGTGACCAGGTTCCACACCGTCGCGAGGTTGAACCAGTTCTCCGGCAAGGAGACCAACCGGCCCTTGTCCGTCGTCTCGCCCACCAGGTAGGTGTAGCCAAACTCGATGCGGTGACCACCCTGGAGGTAGAGCTTCGCGAGGAACTCGCCGGAGCGGAGGCCGCGATCACCGGAGTTCAAGTAGTTGCCGGCCTGGACCTGGATCGCGTTCTGGATCTTGGTGTAGCTGCCGTCGATGCGGAACGAGAGCTCGCGGATGCGGCGCTCGCCCTTGAAGATACGAGCGTTGATCTCGCCCTGCACTGCTTTGGATTGCTCGACCTTGAGGTTCGGATTGCCACCGATCTGCACGCCCTCACCGTTCGAGAGGATGTTGTCGAACACGGGTGGACGGAAGCCCTCGGCGTAGTTCGCCTTGAAGTGCCAGTTCGGGATGAAGTTCCACACCAGCGTGCCGGCGATCGTGGTGGTGGCATCGTACGCGATCGAGCCGAGCGCACCGGGCGCGACTTGCACGCGACCACCGAGATCGAGGATCAGCTTCTTGGTCGGGCGCCACTGCGGATCGACATACGCGCCGAGCACCGTGCGAGCGCCGGGGTACGCGAACTGGATCGGACAGCCGGGGACCTGGGCGAGCGCCATCGTCGTCGGATCGTAGACCCGCGGGCAAAGGAGCGGCAGCCGGTTGTAGTCGTAGGGGCTCGGCAGCGTCGAGACCTCGTCGGCCGGCTTCCACTCGCGGAACGCTTCGACGCCGTACAGCACGCGCACGCTCTTGGCGACCTCGACATCGCCATCGACCGCGACGCCCGAGCGATAGCTGAGGATGTCGGTGTTGAACGACAGGCCACCGGGCAACAGCTTCGATGGCGTGAGCACCTGCAGCGGACCGAAGCCGCGCACGAACTGCTGGACGTAGCCGTGCGCGGTGATGCCGGCGCGATCGTGCGCGAACCGATCGCGATACTCGAGCACCGCGTAGCGATCGAACGTATCGGAGCGGTTGAGCTGCGAGACGTTCATCGGATCCGCGGGGTTCGCGGAGTCTTCCGACGGATTGCCCGAGAGCCCGAGCGGCTTGTACATCTTACCGGTCGGGAACGAGACCCGGAACTGGAGCTTGTCGTACGTGATCTTCGCCGTGAGATCGACGATCAGCGACCGTGCTTGATGCGTCTCGGTCAGCGGGCCGTAGACGTTCGCCGAGTTCGGCTGCGGCAACGCATCGTGGAAGAACAGGATCGGCATGTCGAAGCCGGCGCCCTGATAGCTCTCGACGCTCGCGTGGCCGAACACCTTGAGCTTGCCGGCGACCTTGCCGCCCATGACGTACGCGCGGGCCATATTGCGATCGCCCTTGCCATCGCCGAGCCCGCCACCGACCTCGATCCCGTCGACGTCCTCGGCGTCCTTCGTGATCACGTTCAGGATGCCGAGCAAGGAGTTCGAGCCCCACAGCACGCCACCCGGGCCGGTGATCATCTCGACGCGCTTGACGAGCTCGAGCGGCATCACGCGGTTGATGCTCGGGATGTTCGCCTGGACATCGAACATCGAGAGGCCGTCGTGGAGGTACTGGACGGCCTGGACCTGACCGCGCACGAGCGGCTGCGGAAAGTTCGAGTAGTACACCGAGCTGCGGTACCAGCCCGGTACGGTATCGATCAGATCTTCGAGGGTCTGGAACTGGCGATCCTTGATCTCGTCGGAGGTCACGACCGTGACGATCGCGGGTGCCTCTTGCACCGTCGTGATGCCCTTCGCGGCGGACTGCACGATGTTCGCGAGATCGAGCGCTTCGTCGGTGCGACCGAACGCGGAGTCGGCACCGCCTTGATCGATCACGACGACCGGCACCTCGATGTCGCTGACCGGCTGGGCCGACGCGGCCGAGGAGATCAGAAGGAGGAGCAGCGCTGCCTTCACGGCGCCCCCTGCTGCGCCTTGATCAGGTCGATGCGTTCGTTGAGCGCGTCGTGCGGATTCGAGGCGCCGAGTGGACGATCCGAACCGATCGCTACCGCCTGGATCTGCGCTTGCGGAACGCCCTGCCCGATCAAGAAGTCGAGCACGTCGGTCGCGCGCTTCTGCGCGGCTTGTTTATCTTTCTTCTTCTGCGCCGCGATCACCTGCGCGTTCTGCGACTTGGTGCCGAGCGCGGTGTGGACCTCGACGCGGATCGAGAGCTTGCGCTGCTTGACGATCGTGGCGACCTGGACGAGCAGCGCCTTCGCGGCGGGCGTCAGCTTGTTGTTGCGATCGAACGCGAGGGGCTGGCCCTTGAGATCGATGCGATCGGGCCGCTCTTCCGGACCGGTGGTCGCCCGCACGTCGGGACAACCGTCTTCATCTTCGAACCCGTTGACGGTCTCCGGATCGTTCGGGCACTTGTCATCTTTATCGGGAATCCCGTCTCCGTCGTTGTCGAGATCCGGGCAGCCGTCGTCGTCTTCGAAGCCATCCTTGTCCTCGGCCTCGTTCGGGCACTTGTCGAGCGTGTCGGGGATGCCGTCGTTATCGTTGTCGCGCTCGGGGCAACCGTCGGTGTCCTGGAAGCCATCTTTGTCTTCCGGATCGTTCGGGCACTGATCGTCCTTGTCGGGAATGCCGTCGCCATCGTTGTCGAGGTCCGGGCAGCCGTCCTCGTCTTGAAAGCCGTCCTTGTCCTCGGGCTCGTCGGGACACGCGTCGACGGAATCCGGAATGCCGTCGCCGTCCCTATCGTTGCGACCCGGGGCCGCGGCGCCCTCGGGTTGCGGTGCCCACACGATGCCCGTCGTGATCCGCAGCTCGTCGCCGCGTGCGCCGCCTTGCGCGGTGCCGACCATCAGTTGCGCCGTGAGATCCGCATCGACGCGCACGCTGAGGCCACCGACACCGAGCACGGTGAAATCGCCGCGCTTCGTATTCGCGAAGTAGCCGGCGCCCGTGATCGTCGAGCAGCGCGCGCCATTGTAGCGAGTACACGCGCCGTAGTCGAAGGCATCGGGGAGCGAGATGAACGCTTGCGCCTCCACACCGAGCAGCACGCGCGGCGACAGCTCGACCATCGCGCCAAGGCCCGCGACGGCCTCCGAGCCGATATCGAGAAAGACCTTCGCATCGGCAGCGGTCTGCGTGGTGTGGTCGTAGCTCTCGAGCGCGGTACGCCGGCGGATCCGTGCCGCCGCGTTCGCGACGATGCGGGTCTGGTGATAGCGATCGGGGCGCCACTCGAACGCGAGCTTCGGCTCGTAGACGATGTCGTGATCGCCGAGCAGCATCTCGTCGTCACCGAACGGCAACACGACGGTGCCGACCGCGGTCAGCGCGAGCGTGGGATCTTGATAGAGCGAAACCTTGAGCGCGACACGTGCATCGAGCGGCCCTGCGAGCTCGTCGCCGAGCTTGCTCTGCGACGAGCTCGCCGAAGGATCGATGTTCGAGAGCGGGCGCAGCGCGATGAGGCCCGTCGAGGTAGGCGGCGTCGCCGAATGCGCCACGTATAACCCGCGCACGCCGTAGCCAGGCGCGGTGTCCGTGCGATACGCCGCCGCGTCGAAGCCGATCGCGATGCGATCGGTGATCGTCATGCCGAACACCATGTCGAGCGTGACGAGGTAGTCGAGGATGTGATCCTTGCCGCCATCGCCGATGCCCGGGATCGCGACCGTGATCGGCGACTTGCCGTAGCCGGCGAGGAGCTTGAACGCGAGGTCGCGCACCTCCATCAGCCGCGCGCCTTCCACGGCGAAGATACCGTTCGTGTCGTACGAAGGACGGAACAGCGCCGAATCGACACCGCTCGTCGGATCCGCGTGCGCGGATCCGGACAACAGCAAAAGTGCGAGCGCGCTTATTCGGTACACGTGTGAGTCACGACAGCGGTCGGGCGGAACGTCTGGATGAACACGAGCCCTGGAATCGAAGCTGCTGCGTGGGTCTCCCACTGGCAGTTCGTCGTATCGGTGAGCCCGCCGGTGCCGGAGTACACGAGCCCGTCGCTGACTGACGCGCCGGTGTACAGCGTGGTGCCGTTCTGCGACGTCGACGTCGCGGCCGTATCGATGTGCAACCGACCTGCTTCGGCCTGAAAGTACGCATCGCTCGCCGGCTGTTGCTGCATGCTCTTCGTGATCGTCACGCCCGCTTGATTCGCGAAGCCATCGCCCGTGCACGTGCCGACCGAGTTGCAGCTGTGCTGGCGAAACACCGCGGCGTAGATGCCGTTGGCGAGCATCGGGCCACCGGTCGCTTGCCACGTGCCGACGGTGGTCTGATCGACGATCCACGCCTCGACGTTCGTGTTCTTCATGTCGGCGACGCGCTGGATCGCGATGCCGGTCGTCACGGTCACGCCCGTGGGTCCGAACGGTTGGCCGGCGTCGTCGATGCCCAGCGCGATGAACGGGCCCGACGGCGGCGTGATATCGGGGATCCGATATCGACCACAGTCATCGATGTAGACCGGGCCCGTCGTTTGCGGCGCGGTCGAGGTGGGTGCGGCGGCGAATGCGAACGCATCGAACGCGAGCATCTGCAGCGCGCACGGGCCCGAGGTGCCTGGCGTCGCCGGACATTGCGCGCCGGTCGCGCCGGTCGCCGCGAACTTGGTGTTGTCCGCGAAGTTGTAGAGCTGACCGCAGATCGTTTGCTTGCCCGAGGCGGGCGCCGGACACGCGAACGTTCCGCTACAGCCGCCGCCGGTGCCGGTGCCGATACACGTGGTCACGCCCGTCGAGGAATCGAGGTCTGCGGTCGTCGACGCGGGATCGCATACGGTCGGCGGGAACATCGGCATGCACTGATCGCCTTGCAAGATCGTGAACGGGCCGCACTTCGCCGTGCTCGTCGTCTCGTCGGCCGGCTGACACGTGCCGCCGCGCTCGATCGTGCCCTTCGCACACTCGACGCTCTTGCACGCGGGTGCGAACGCCACGGCGGTGATCAGAAGTGCTGCGCGCATGGAGCTCCTAGAAAGAGACATCGTCCTGACCGAGGTCGGAGAAGATCGCGAGGTCGGCGAACAGCAATGGCGTCGTCGCGTTCGTCATGTGGACGTGGATCACGCCGCGCGTAGGGATGCCCGGCGTGCCGAACAACACGAGGTCACCACCCGGCGTCGTCTGATCATCGGACTGGGCGTAGAGCGCATAGCCGTCGAAGTTGGTGACGATCTCGTCGATGTAGAACTGCGCGCCACCGACGGGTGCGAGGTTGATCGGGTTCGTGCCGTCGACGTTGCCTGCCGCCGTGCCGTTGAGCGGCGACGTGAGCACGCGATCGGTACCTTCGTAGTAGTCCGGATCGGCATTCCACACCTCCTGACACGCCGCGAGCCGGCGTTCGTTCGAGACGTCGTCGGTGCACTGGGGTGGTGGGATGCCTTCGGCGGCCGCGCAGTCGGCGGCGACGAGGCCGTAGTTACTCCGCGATGCCGACGTGACGGCCTTGATGCCGCCGTCGCCGAACAGGAGCGCGACGTTGTTCTGGCGCTGCACCGCAGTCGCGGCGGTAATCTTCGCTTGCTCGGTCGCGTTCGCAGGCGGGTTCGTGATGTCGGGGATGCCGACGTCGTTGCCGATCACCTTCGCGTACTGGCTGACGTGAAGACCGGCATGCGGCACGTGATCGCCGACGTCGATGAAGCATGGCGAGTCGAGGTTCGCGACCTTGTGGATCTCGAAGCGCTGGAGCTCGAACAACCGGCCGACGAGCGGATCGTCTTGATACGCGTAGAGCGTCAGATGATCGCTCGCGCCCGAAACAGCCGTCGCCGGCGAGAAGTCGAACTGGATGTTCGATCCCTGAAACTCTTCGACGCACCCCGCAAACAACGCGAGGAGACCTGTGGCAACAGCGCGCACGTCCCTCGTCTGCGATGGTAGCCGCGCCCTCGGACGGAGTCTAGAACCTGGACTTGGAGATGGAAGACGCCGAGCGCCTCGAGCTGCATGCACCGGCCCGCGCCAGCTGGTCCCTAGCGCGAGGTCGCCCCAGCCTGCTGGACCTGCGCGCTGACCGAGAGGTCGGCAGCCTCGGGCGTGATAGCTCGCTAGGGGCCACAGCAAGCGATGTGCCACCAGGGAACGAAACTACTTCTTAGGCGGGAGCTGGCGCCGGGGCGTCCCTCGCCGGCTTGGCCGCGTCCTTTTTTCCGTCCGCCGCAGGCCGGGGCGACACCCGCTCGGCCTTGTCGAGCTCGGCCTTGGCCTTCGCGTCGTGAGCCCCTCTGCTTGGCGTCGTGCTTGGCTCGAGCGTCGTCGGCGCGCGCGATCGCCGGAGCGGTAAGCGTTGCAGCGATGAGCGAGATCTCGATGATCTTCATAGAGCCGAAATATGTCGCAGGTCACCCAGTGCGCGCGAATCGGTCATCCCGGCCAGTTCCACTGCTAGCGTCGCTTCATGGCGCGCTCGTCGATGGATCAGATCGTTGCGGGGTTGGCGCGTCTCGATCCGACGAGCCCCGATGCCGTCGACATGGTGCGGATGGCGCTCAAGCTCAAGGCGTGTTCCGGCTACGTGGTCGCCGCGGCGGCGAAGGCGGTCGAGACGCATGGCCTCCGCGATGCGATTCCGGAGCTCGTCGCCGCGTTCGATGCGCTCTACGCGGCGAAGCGCGATCCGGGTTGCACGGGCCGCCTGGCGATCGTGATCGCGTTGCACGCGCTCGATCACTGGGCCGCGGACGTGTTCGAGCGCGGCCTCACGCTCGTGCAGCTCGAAGGCGATCCGAACAACCGCTTCGATTTCGGTGCGGCAGTGCGCGGTGCTTGCGCGCAAGCGCACGTGCACCTGTTGCGCGCCGACTGCCTCGACGTCTGCGCGGAGATGCTCGCCGATCGCTGGGTGCCCGCACGCATCGGCGCGGCACGCGGCCTCGGCGAGAGCGGTCGGATCGATGCGACGGCGACGCTGCGCTTCAAGCTGGCGCTCGGCCCCGACGACAGCGAGGTGATGGCGGCGTGCTTCGATGGTCTATTCGGGCTGCGCCGCGACCCCGCGATCAGCTTTTGCATCGCGATGCTCCAGCACGAAGATGCACGCGCCGAGGCCGCCGCCCTCGCGCTCGGTAGCCAGCGCGTGGCCGAGGCCACCGAGGCGCTGATCGCGTGGTGTGGTCGCGCGACGAAAGACAGCCGCCATCGGATCGGCTATCTCGCGCTCGCGCTGCTGCGCAGCGATGCCGCGAATGCCGAGCTCGCGACGGTGATCCGGACGGGCCCTGCCGAAGATGCGCTCGCCGCTGCGGAAGCGCTCGCGACGTTCAAGCACGAGCCCGCCGTCCACGATCTGTTGATCGCGTGCGCGGGAGACACGAAAGACATGCAGCTCCGCGTCGAGCTCAAGCGACTCGCGAACTGAGCTAGCGCGCCGCCCCGAGCATGTGGGATCCGCCATCCCACTCCGCAGCGCGCGATCCCGAGACGCACACGTCCGTGTGCGTTTCCGTCGATGCCCATGGCGCACCCACACCGTCGGGATCGAGCGCCGACGACGGTTAGTCGATCACCTCGCCAGGGCCTTCGGGTCGGTTGGGTTCGCTGTTCGGAATTTCCGTGGGAGGAGACGACGGATCAGGGGCGGACTCGGGCCGCGGAGGCTGGGTCTGCGGCGGAATCTCGGGTTCCTGCGTCGGAGGGTTCGGTTGTTCGGGCACGAGGTTCAGAGTAGCAAGCGTCGCGCCGACGGCGACCGATCGGATCCTCGTCGAGGTCTTTTCACGGTCCTCGCAGGCCGGGCCGAGATCTCGGCGCTCGACGAGCGCCCACGCTCACTCAGGGAACTCTGGGAACTCTGCGTTCAGTGCTTGGGCGCGTTGAGATCGAAGCGGTCCCAGACATTCACGCCCTGCGAATGATCGACGGGCGGCGTGACTGGATGGGTGGGTTCCGGAACGACGACTTGCTTGCCCGCGATCTGGGTGGCGAGCTCGCGCGGGTCACCGGTCTCGGTCTGAACGAGCAAGCGCAACGTGCCGCCGCGCTCGACGAGCGCCGCGTATTCGGTCTCGGCGATCTTCGCGAACGTGGCGGCATCGGTGACATCGTGACCCGCGATCGCGAGGACGATCGCGCGCTCGGAGAGCCCGAGATCCTGGAGCGGACCGTGGTCGAGCTTGGTGACCACCGCACCGTGGTCGAGCTTCGGGAAGCGCCACGCGAGCTCGGGTGCGAGGTCGCTCACCGTCGCACCGAGTGCGCTTGCCTCGTGGAACAGCGTCCTGGGCGCGAGCTCGGCGCGTGCGAGCACGTGCGCGTAGGCGATGAACTTCGGCCCATCGCTGGTCGCGAATTGTTCCCAGTAGCGCGCGTCGATCGGACCCGCGCTACGCTTGACGAGGCGTGCGACGGCGTGGCGACCGTCGTGAAGATCGCGCATTGCTTGCGCGCTCTGCGGATCGCGCGCAGCAGCTGCGAACGCCGCCGCGCGCGGTTCGTTTGGCGCTTCGGTGGGCGCCTTCGCGCGCTCGAACGCGAGGACCTCGTACGCCACGTCGCTCGCTTCGTCCTCAGCTTCTTGCTCGCTGGCGAGCGGCTGCGACACCCCAGTGCAGTGGAGCGCCCGGTCGTGTACGCAGCTCGCACTGCCGGGTCGGGCGTCGCGGATCCAGCTCGGGCGGGTCTCGGCGCTGCGCGTGATCGGCTGGGTGGTCGAGGGCTTCGCGGTCGCGTGCAGATAGAGGACAACGGTGATCGCGGCGGCGACGACCAGCACACCGATCGCGAGCCAGATCGCGATCACGCTCGCCGGCCTGTGATCGCGCGCCGGCGGAGGCGGCGCCAGCTGCGGCGCCAGGCCCGCCGAGACCCGCTTGTCGAGACGACGCGCCCGGAGCGCGGCGATCGTACGCGCCAGATCGTTCGAGATCGACGGCACCGGCAAGCCGCGCAGGATCACCATCTGCGCCTCGCTCGCGGTGGTCTGCGTCGGCGCTCTGCATCGCGGGCACGGCAGCTCGGGTGCGGTCGCGAACTCGAGCACGGCACGATGCTCGGCGATATCGATCGTGTGCGTGGCAGCGTGACCGCAGGCCTTGCACGCGTACGGCAGCATGCAGTCGAGCACTTGGGTCTTGAGACCGAGCTCCTCGGACCGACAGATCTTCTCGAAGATCACGGGCTGGACGCCGAGCAGATCGATGTGCGGAGTGACCTGACCGACGAAGCTGCGCCACTCCGCAGCACCCGCCGGATCGATCCGCGTGATGCCGATCAGATCGACGATGACGATGCCCTCTAGGCCCTCGGCGAGCTTGTCGCGAGGGAACGCGCCGTCGAGACCGCCGGTCAGCCGCAGATACGTCACGCGGCCTTCGATGACCTTGTCGATCTTGAGCTTCGCCTCGGCGGTCGCGACCCGATAGTCGAGCTTTGCCGCGAGGAACGAGATCACGGCAGGCTCGAGCGCGAACGTGCCCTGGCTGGCGAGGTACGAGAAGAAGGTCGCGCCGTCGTCGTCGAAGTACATGCTCTCTTTGCATGTCGGACACGGGCGCTCGGACAGCTTCATCGCCTTGATCGCGTCGAAGTCCTTGCCGACATCGAGCAGCACGCGATGCTCGGAGTTGCAGTAGTCGCAGCGGAACGGCGCGTAGAAGCTGTACACGCGCGCCGAGCCCGCGAAGTTCGCGACCATGTTGAGCTGGTCGACGACCTTCGGCGCGCACTCGATCATTACGATCGAATTCGCACCGGTGGCCGCCGCGGTGATGAAATCGACCCACTCGCGAATACCGAACGACGAGATCTTTCGCACGCCGCCGAGATCGAGCACGAGGGTCTCGCAGTTGATGTCCGCCGCGGCCTGGATTCCCTCGAAGCTCTCGTCGAGAGTGCCGGCGAACTTCAGGCACGTGATCCCCCCATCGGTGAAGCGCTCGATCACGCCGACCACCAGTGCAGGGACTTGGCCTGCGTCCGCAGCTCGCGCAGGTTGAGATCGAGCTCGAACACCGCGGTCACCTCGGTCGAGGTACCGCGTGCGACATCGAAGAACAGCGCGGTCGTCGCATGATGACAGATCAACAGTCCCAACCCTGCACCTCCGTGTGATCGATCTTGTTCGCCACCGGCCAGGCCGCGCGCGAGCCCGTCGAAGACGTGGTGGCGCTCGAGTCGACCGAAAGGATCGCGGACCTGGAGCACGAGCCGCGAGCCATCACACGCGAGCCGCACGATCGCGCGGTCGGCTTCGGGGAGCACGATCACGGCCTTGCGATCGGCCGCGTACAGCGCGCGCCCCTGGGCATCGCACGGCGCATCGTAGAGCGCGTTCATGATCAGCTCGTGCACGAGCTCGCCGAGCATCTCGACGACTCGCTGCGGCACCGCGAGCGTGCCGATCTGCGCGCCGATCGCGAGCACGGCCGCATCGCGCTCGGCAGGAGAGCGCACCGCGAGCTCGGTCACCTCCGCGCCCCACTCCACGAATCCCGCGATCGGCGCCCCGCCGCCGGCGAACCTGCGCGCGACCATCAGGACCTCCCACGGGCGTGGCGGCGACTCGAAATCTCGCCGCCCGAGCACGTGATCGATCCCGTCGAGGTAGCGCAGCGAGCGCTTCAGCGGCTCGGCCGTCCACAACACCCCGCGTAATTTCGGCTGCGCGCGGACCTGCTCGGCGATCCACTCGGCGTCGAAGGCATCCCCGCACAGCACGTCGGCTCCGTCGAGGATCACCGCGCCAGGCTCCTCGACGACGGTCACGGTTGCACCGATCGCCGCGAACTGCCGCGCGACCTTGCGACCGACAAGCTTGTTGCGCTCGAGGATTACGACCTGCATGCCCCCAACGAAATCTATCACCTGACTCGATGTCGGGCGAGAACCAGTCCTGCGCTAGGATACCGGCTGTGAGGGAGTACGTGGTCGCGGCGGTCATCATCGCGTGCACTGGGTCGGCGCAGGCCGACGGCGATCCACCAGCAGAGCTCTATCAAACCGTCGCGACGAAGAAGTCACGGACCGAGCTGTCGGCCGCGCTCGTCAAGCCGGCCGAAAAGGCCGCGAAGGCGCACGATTATCCGCACGCGATTCCGCTGTACCAAGCGCTCGCCGTCGCACGCGGTCCGGGGAGCGCCGAGCAAAAGCAGCTCGCCAGGTTGTGGGCCGCGGCCGGACAGAATAGCGATGCGGCCGATGCCTGGGCGGTCTACGCGAGTGCGAGCGAGGGCAAAGAAAAGAGCGACGGGCTCGCCGAAGCGACGCGGCTGTCGAGCTCGCCCGATCCATTCGTGGAGAAGCTCGCGCTCGCACCCTTCATCGCCGAGGCGAAGGTCGCGTTCGCGTCCGCACGCAGCGCGTTCAGCGCGAAGAACTATGGCGATGCGCTCGTCGACTTTCACATCGGGTACGCGCTCGCGCCCGATCAGCCGGGCTTTCTGCGGGAGCTCGGCGCGACGTACGACAAGCTCGATGCGGCCGATCGCAAGCGCGAGCTCTATCGTCGCTACCTCGTCCAGCGCCCGTTCGGTCCGAACGCCGATGTCGTCCGCGAGGAGCTCGCGAAGGACCGGGACGCGCTCGGCACCCTGCTGGTCAGCTCGAGCCTGCCGTGCAGCGAGCTCTGGGTGAACCGTCAGAAGATCAGCACGAAGCTTCCCGACAAGGGTCTGGTCGTGGCGCCGGGTAGCTACAAGGGACTGTGCTTCAATCCCAAGTACGAGATGGCGCTGTTCGAATACGCGACCGTGGAGCCAGGCAAGCCGGCCGCGATGACGTTTCGCTGGGCGATCATCGCGAACAAGCTCGACCACCCGCTCGGGCGGATCGCGCTCGAGAATCCGAAGGTGCCCGGCACGATGGTCGACCTCGGCATCACCTCGGCGGAGGTCGGCGTTGCCGTCGCTGCCGATGGCCGCAAGTTGAAGATGGTCCTGAAGGACGATTCCGGTTTACGCACCGAGGAGCGCCTGGTTCAGATCGAGCCAGGCCAGCGCCTCGTGGTGACGTGGTAGGGTGGCGACGACGTGGTCTCGGAGCGCCCATCCCAAGCGGGCAACATGCAGCCGGGTGCACCGAACGATCCAGTCGCGTTCGGTAAGTACTACCTGTTGGGTTTGATCGCCCGCGGCGGCATGGCCGAGGTCTATCGCGCGCGCTTGCAGCAGCCGACCGGACCGAACCGCCTGCTCGCCGTCAAGGTCATGCGACCGCAGCTCGCGCGCGAGGCTCGGTTCATCGACATGTTCAATCGCGAGGGCAAGCTCGCGATGATGTTGTCGAACCGCTGCATCGTCGACACCGTCGAGATCGGCCAGAGCGACAACCGCCACTACATCGCGATGGAGTACGTCGCGGGTCGCGACCTCACGCAGGTGCTGCGCCGCTGCCAGGAGACGCAGCAACGCATCCCGGTCCCTCACGCCGTGTACATCGCCGCGCGGATCGCCGAAGGCCTGCACTTCGCGCACACGCTCCTGGGTCCCGATGGTCGCCCGCTCAACATCGTGAACCGCGATGTCTCGCCTTCGAACGTGCGGATGTCGTACGACGGCGACGTCAAGCTGCTCGATTTTGGCATCGCGCAAGCGCTGATGAAGTTCACGAGCGAGATCGGGATCCTCAAGGGCAAGTTCAGCTACATGTCGCCCGAGCAGATCCGCGGCATGCCGCTCGACGCGCGCACCGACGTG
>JAYWCI010000197.1:0-9957 GCA_043780895.1 Kofleriaceae bacterium
GATGCCGGCACCGTTCTGGTACGGGTCGAACCGCAGCGTCTCCTGGTCGAGCTCGCTCTCCTTGGTCAGCGTGATCTTCGCGATCGGCGCCCAACCGAAGTGCAGCGTCTTGCGCGCGGCGAGCTCGAACTGGGCTTCGCCCGCGGCGACTGCGGCGCGCAACTTGTCGGCGCGCGAACCCTCGTGATCCGGCCGCATGATCGGCGAGAGCCGCAGCTCGACGCGGTGCATGCCCTCGAGCGCGAACGGCGATACCGCGTAGTAGCGATTCGCGAAGAAGTCGTGAGAGCTCGTGGTGAACGGCGCGAGGCCCATCGTGAACGGACTACGAATCGTCGCGAACAAGAGGTCTTGATCGGTCGCGATCGCGTGCACCCTCAGCTTGTGACCGCGATGCATGCGGAGCCCGATACCGAGCACATCGAGGCTCTCGCGCCCACCGCGCCGCAATGCACCGGACAGACGCGCGAGCACGGTGCGTCCGAGCTGCAAGGCGATCTGCTCGTACGGGCCACCCGGAATGACCTCGAGCTCGCCGCTGAACAGCAATCCTTCGGGGTGGAACATCCGCGCGTGGCGCAAGTGCGAGATGCGATTGACGATCGGCGACCACAGCCCGCCGATCGTGCTGCCGAGTTGTTCGCGTAGTCCAGTCATGACAAGGCGGGTTGCAAACACCGAACCAACACGCGTTATGCTGGCGTCATGTTCAACGCGTGCGTGTTCGGAGTGCTTCTCGCCGTCGCCGCCTGCAACGGCAAGAAGGAGGACGCTACCGCAGCGGCTCCGATCGAGGAGAAGGGCATCGGCGGCGAGACCCTCTCGAGGCTGACCGAGATCAAGACCAAGATGTGCGCCTGCGCCGATCCGGCCTGTGCACAGGGTGTGATCGGCGAGCTCACCGCATTCAACACCAAGCCCGCGGTGAAGCTGACCAAGACCGAATCGGCCGCGGTCACCAAGATCAGTGCGGAGCTCGCGACGTGCTTGCAAAATGCAAACGCGCCGAGTGGCGAGTCCGAGAAGAAGTAGCCTTACTCCTCGAGGCAGTAGATCGGCGCCGACGTCCCACGCGTCTGGCTGCGGAACACGCCTTAGGCCCCCGAAAAGATCGAAGCCACCCGACCGCATCCCACCGCGAGGCACACCCAGAGACACGCCGATCGGGCACTTACCTCCGCGAGTGTAAGTCAGATCGCTTCGAGTGCGAGCAGCGGATCGCCTGCGTTGACGTCCGCGCCGTCTGCGACGAGCAACTCGGTGACTCGCACGCGCGCCCCGCTATATGTCACGCGGTTGAAGGTCTTCATCACCTCGAGCAAGCACACGGTCGCGCCCGGCGCGAGCTCGGCGCCCACGGTGACGAATGCGGGCTTCTCGGGCGTCGGCCGGCTGTAGTAGCGACCGCTGGTCGGTGCGCGATAGACGAGGCCCGTGACGGCGTGGGCTTCGTCAGCGGTCTCGGTGTCGGTGTCGGCCGCAGCGAGGCCGCCCGCCACGACGCGCACGAGCACATCGCCGTAACCGACCGCACGCGCGCCATCACTCGGCACTAGCTTCGCGAGCCCGCGGATCTTTGCCGGCGCGAGCACGCGCGCGGTGTGGCCGAGGACCTCGAGCAAGCCGATCGGATCGCCGGGTAGCACGAGATGATCCGCCGCGACGGTCGCGCGAAACCAACCGGGCATCGGCGCGCGCAGCTCGTCTTCTCCACCAAGGAGTGCCGTGAGGTCGCGATTCATCGTGGACCTCCGACGAGCACGGCGAGGTCGTGCATCGACCAGATCCGGGGGTTCTTGATCCGGCGCGAGCCGGTGTTCTGATACGTCATCTCGACGAGCGCGCCGAGATACGCACGCAGCTCGCCGAGCTCGACGATCTCGTCAGTGTCCATCTGCTTCGCGGCGACGAACGGATCCATGTCGCGCTCGATGCGGGCTTCGGTAGCGCGCATCCCGGCGGCGATCTTCTCGCGCTCGGCTGGATCCGTCGCGAGGATCTGAAAATCGTCGTCGAGCTTGGTGTTGTAGGCCGCGATCGCGAGCGTGCGGCCTTCCATCACCGAGAGCCGCGCGTAGCTCGTCGAGAGCTGGACGATCGGATCGTACGGCAGGCCGGCCATCGCGTAGTAGCCCGCGCCAGAGGCCTTGCGCAGCAGCACCGTGAACATCGGCGTGGTGTTCGTGGAGTTCGTGTAGATCAGCGAGCTGCCGTAGGCGAGCAGGCCATGCGCTTCGGCTTCGGTGCCGATATCGAAACCGGAGATGTCCTGCAGCCAGATCAGTGGAATGCCGTCGTCGTTGCACGCGCGCGAGAATGCGCTGATCTTCGCGATGCCCGCGCGATACAAGATGCCCGACGGGCGTTGCTTGCCCGGATGTTCCGGATCGTCGACCAGGCCCTGGCGATTGATCACGAAGCCGGCGTAGAGCCCGTTGACCCGGCCGACGCCGCAGATCATCTCGTCGCCGACCTGCGGCATGACCTCCCAGAACAGCGATTGATCGCAGAGGCGCGCGAGCACTTGCTTGGCGTCGTAGGCCTCGCGGTGATCGCTCGGCAGGAGCGCCGCGAGCTCGCCATCGCCGAACCGCGGATCGATCGGGCCGAGGCCGCCGCGATAGAAATCCGCGCCACTCGAGGGCAGTCGCGCGACGTCGCGGCGAATGCACTCGATCAACGTGATGTCGTCGGGGACGCGGACGTCGGCGCAGCCCGATTGCTGGACGTGAACTTCGGGGCCACCAATGTCGAGCGACGTGAGCTTCTGGCTCTTCGCACCTTTGATCAGCGCCGCGCCGGCGATCACCATGTACGCCTGCTCGGTCATGTACACACGATCCGAGATGATCGGCATGTAGCCGCCGCCCGCGATGCAGTCGCCGAAGACGCCGGCGATCTGCGGCACGCCGTGCGCGGAGAGCAGGCTGTTCATCTTGAAGATGTGTCCGGCACCCAGCGCGCCCGGGAAGCTCTTCGATTGCTCGGGCAGGAACAGCCCGCTGCAGTCGACCAGATACACGGTCGGGATGCGCAGGCGCAGCGCCATCGTCTGGGCGCGCTCGATCTTCTCCGGGGTGCGCGGCCACCAGGCGCCCGAGGCGACGGTGTTGTCGTTCGCGATCACCATGCACCAGCGACCTTCGATCTGCGCGAACGCGGTGACGACGCCGGCACCGGGTGACTTCTGATCGCCGGGGAATACGTCGCCGTAGTTCACGAACGTGCCGACTTCGAACGGGCGGGTGCCCGGATCGATCACGCGTGCGAGTCGCTCGCGTGCAGTAAGCTTTTGCTTCTTGTGGACGCGCTCGATGTACGCGGCGCCCCAGCCCTGGTGAACCTCGACGCGTCGCTCGCGCAGACGGTCTTCGAGCACGGCGAGCGCAGCGCGCTGATCCGCCGCGGTGCGGTCATCGACGAGCGTCCCGAGCGTGTCTCCGATCGGAACCAACGGCACGAACGACATGGCCGCAACCTACCGTATCTCGGGGAGGATCGTTCGCATCGGCCATGCGTTTCATCGAGCTATGAAGCCCCTCGGCGCACTGCTGATGGTTTGTCCGACCGCGCAGGCGGGGCCGACCCTCTCTCGTGCACACCGGTGCCGGTAGCCATGGCGCTCAGGAGGCCGCAGGACTCTATGCGTTCGTGCGGATCGATAGCGTCGCGCGATCGACGAACATCTCCCGTCGTGACTCAGGTGCGTGGCTGCAACAGGTCGCGTAGCGATTGCTCGAGATCGACCGGCGACATCGAGGCTTCGTCGGCGAATGACGTGAGCTCGGCCCCGGTACGCGAGAGCGTCTGCTGGACGTTCGCGAGCCGCACCAGTGCCCGCTGGATCACCGCGATCTGCTCGGACGGCGCATGGTCCTCGGCGATCAGTGCGATCGCGATCTCGATCGTCTGGAGCGGTGTATTGGCGCGATCCCTCAGTGCGAGCAACATGCGTGCGACCTCGGCCAACATGCGCACGCGCTCCTCTGCGGTGGCGACACGGAGCTCGAGCTCGCGTCGGCGATGCCGCGTATAGAGCAGCATGCCGGCGAGCGCACCGAACAGCAACGTCATCCACGGTTCGTGCGGCAACGTGGCCGACGACGTGGCCGCGCGAATCACGTAACCGAGGACGAGCGCCTGGACGGCGAAGATCACCAGGAGCGCCGCACCGGACCGCCGGGTCGGCGCACTGATCACGATGCTGATCAGCAAGAAGTGATGCGGCATCAACGGCTCCGAGAGGTGACCCGCCGCGAGATCAACCCTCGCTGGAAGCCAGAGTCCGAACAAGAACGGCAACGCGACTGCAGCAAACGCCAGCTCGCAGGTAACGACCGACCGCTTCGCCGGACTCTTGACGAGCCACAACATCACGAGCATGGCCAAGATGCCGTGACATGCATCGACCACGAAGACCGTCTCATCGACGCGGTCACGCGGATCGAGACCGAGCGCGAAGAAATTCGTAAACATGACGAGCAGCGCCACGAGCGCGACGGTTCGCACCATGGGTGCTGCGGATGCTGGGGCGCGCGTCATCGAGTTGCTAGGGATCCGAATCGACCGTCCTGGCGAAGCATCTTCGTCTGGCTCCCAACACGTACCCCGCAGGACCCCGACAGGTACAATGCCGGAATGCTGCTGGTCGTGGACGACGATGGCGATCTTCTACGGATGTTGGATACCCTGTTTGCGAGGTCCAACATTCCGCATGTTTGCGCCTCGTCCCTGGAAGAGGTCCAAGCGCTGGGCGCGCTGCTGCCGACGCTAACGACCGCACTCCTCGATATCAACCTCGGGGCAGGACAGCCCACCGGCGTAGACGTCGCTCACTGGCTCCGTGACAACAACTACACCTCGCGCATCATCTTCATCACCGGCCACGCGCCCGAGCACGTGCTCGTGAGGAGTGCTGCGGGGGTTTCGGATCGCATCCTGGAGAAGCCGATGGTGACCAAGGAGTTGCTCCAGATCGTGCGCGACGGGCTGTAACGCACCCTCCCTTCACGCCTCTAAGGTACGTGTACGTCCTGGAGCGCAGCCAACGAGTCACCACAGCGCGTGCGGAGGTGTTTGCGTTCTTCGCCGACGCTGCGAACCTCGAGCGCATGACGCCGCCGCAACTCGGTTTCACGATCCTGACGCCGCAGCCCATCGAGATGAAGAAGGGCGCTCAGATCGACTACCGGATCAAGCTCTACGGCATTCCGATGAAGTGGAAGACGGTGATCGAGGAGTATGACCCCGACGATCGCTTCATCGATGTGCAGCTGAAAGGGCCGTACGCTATGTGGCGACACACGCATACTTTTGTCGACGTCGAAGGTGGCACCCAGCTCGGCGATCGGGTGGTCTACGAGTTGCCGTTCGGGCCGCTCGGACGAGTCGTTCATGCGGCATTCGTCAGGCGCCAGCTCGCGCAGATCTTCGATCACCGCGAGCGCGTGATGCGCGAGCTATTTGGCGGCTGAGTCGGGCTTGACCGCGACGATCACTGCAGCGCCGGCGGCCAGGATGAGGACGTGAAACGCGAACCAGGTGAAGAGAGAGAGCATTGCGATTGTCCTTGTTGTCATCATGATAACAACAAAATGACGCAGCGCAACATGTACGTAAACAACGACACCGGCCTCGTAGTTCCAGTCGGTTAGCTCAGGGCCAACCGGGAATCGAGCGTGTATCGTAGGTGCCGTTTTGGAAAGCCGGGCTCGCCAAGATCTGGCGGTGCATGGCAACCGTGGTCGGGACGCCTTCGATCGTGAAGGAGCCCAGGGCCGCGAGCATCTTCGCGATCGCGGCGGTGCGATCGGGCGCGCTCACGATCACCTTCGCCAGCAGTGAATCGTAGAACGGTGGCACGACGTACCCGGCCTCGACATGCGTGTCGACTCGGATCCCGTCGCCGCTCGGCGGCTGCCATGCGGTGATGGTGCCGGGGGCGGGCGCGAAGTTGTTTGCGGGATCCTCGGCGTTGATCCGGCATTCGATCACGTGCGTCGGAGACAGCTCGGGTTGGGGCCATGGCAACGCTGCACCGACGGCGACCTGGAGCTGGGCGATCACGAGGTCCTTGCCGGTGCGCATCTCGGAGACCGTGTGCTCGACCTGTAGCCGGCAGTTCATCTCCATGAAGCGGAGCGTGCCGTGGTCATAGAGCATCTCCATCGTGCCGGCACCGACATAACCGATGCGGGCGCAGGCGCGTGCCGCGGCATCGCACGTGGCCGCGCGTTGATCGGCAGTGATCGCGGGCGACGGGCTCTCCTCGATCAGCTTCTGATGGTTGCGTTGCACGGTGCAATCGCGCTCGCCGAGATGCACCGCGCGACCGTAACGATCGGCGAACACCTGGATCTCGACGTGACGACCGCCTTCGATCAGCTTCTCGACGTAGACCTTGTCGCCGCCGAAGGCGGCTCGCGCTTCGGCTTGCGCTTCGGCGTACGCGGTGTCGACTTCATGCGCAGCGCGCGCGATGCGCATGCCTCGCCCACCGCCACCGTTCTCCGCTTTGAACAGCACCGGATAGCCGATCGAATCCGCGATCGCGCGCGCTTGCTCGGCCGATTGCAGCACGCCAGCGCTGCCGGGAATCGTCGCTAGGCCGGCCGCCTCCATCGCAGCCTTCGCCTTGGTCTTGCTGCCCATCATCGCCGTGACGTGCGGCGGTGGCCCGACGAACGTCACGCCGTGTTGCGCACACAGCGTCGCGAGCAACGGATTCTCCGAGAGAAAACCCCAGCCCGGATGCAGTGCCGAGCAACGGCTCTGCACCGCCGCCTGCACGACGCGTTCGACATCGAGGTAGCTCTGCGCCGCTCGCCCGGGCCCGAGCACGACATGCTCGCAGCCACGGACGTAGGGCGCGTCGCGATCCGCCTCGCTCACGCCGAATACCGGCACGATGCCTAGCGTGTCGCACGCGCGTGCAACGCGAACGGCAACGTCGCCGCGGTTTGCGATGAACAGGCGGTGAAACACGCTTACGCGCCGAGCTTCATCATGCAGGCTTCGGCGCCCGAGACGTCGAACTTGCCGGGTGCTTCCATCTCGACCGATTTCACCACGCCGTCTTCGATCACGAACACGCCGCGGCTCGCGCGAACCCCCATGCCGAATTTCGAGAGGTCGACGTCGATGCCGAGCGCCTTCGAGAATTCTGCGGCGCCGTCGGCGAGCATCACGATCTTACCGAGTGCGTCGTGCTCCTTCGCCCATGCGCCCATCACGAACGCATCGTTGACCGAGAGGCACGCGACGAGCTCGATGCCCTTCGCCTTGAGCGCATCGAGCTCCTTGACGTAACCCGGGAGGTGCTTCTGCGAGCACGTCGGCGTGTACGCGCCGGGCAGCGAGAACATGACGACTTTTTTACCGGCAAACAGGGCCGCAGGATCGACGTCCGCGGCGCCTTCCACGGTGGCTTGCTTGATGGTGACCGAGGGAAGCTTCGAACCGACTGCGATCGTCATGGCACGGAGTTACCACAGTGCGTGCTCGCCAGCTGGCAGGCGTGAGCAAAACGTTCCAGCTGCGCGCGTAACGCTGAATCCGCGACGAGCCACGCCACTTCGGTGCAGCGTCCGGGCGGACCGGCGAGCTGGAGTTTCTTCGCGCAGGCGGGGTCGAGTGCCGCGACATGCGCGACGACGATCTGATCGAGCCCGAGTAGCGCGCGCCAGTGCTCACCATCGTGAATGAACACGGCCTCGATCGGCTGATCTCCGAGCTCGGCGACAGCGCTCGGAAACTGCACCGGCACTGCCCAGCGTGTCCGGATCTGCGAGGGTAGAGCACGCGGATCACCGGCGAAGTGACGACGCGCAGTGACGGGTCCGAGCGATGCGAGCCGCGCGACCAGGCCCGGGACTTGCGCATCGAACGCCTTGACGTACTCGGCATACAACGAGCGAAAGGGCTCGACGATGTCGCGACTCCACGTCGTCTCGTCGACGATCCAGCCGGTGACTTCACGCGTACGCGTGGCGGTATCCATCCCTGCGACCGTGCGGAGATAGTCTGCCAGATCGTCAGGTGTTCCGAGTTTCGTGGCCACGGGCGGCTCGTGACACGCGACGAGCGCGATCAAAGCCAGCGCGCGCCTCACGAGGCTTCGACAACAGGCGCGGTGACACTGCCGCGCGCCGTGGTCACGACACCCGACAACAGCTTCACCGCGACGGACGCCGCGGTCATCCCGAAGACCGAAGGCACGAATGCGATCGAGCCCTCGACGCGATTGCGATGCCCGCAGTCGTCGAGCCCGTTCTCGCCTCCAGGACAAACGCACTGAAATCCGTCGCGATCGTACGCGAGCTCGTAAGGCTCGAGCGGTGGCTCTTCGCTGAACACCGCGGTCACCCCGATCGGCTTGCCGAAATCGAAGCCATACTTCTTGCGCAGGTTGTGGCGTAGCGCGCGCGCGAACGGATCGATGCGCGTCTCGCTCAGATCCGCGGTACGCACTTGCGTGGGATCGAGCCGCGCGGCCGAGCCCATCGCAGAGACGATACGAATCCGCTCGCGCACGCACGTCGCGATCAAATGCATCTTCGCGGTCTGGTTATCGATCGCATCGATCACCACATCCGGCTCGGGCACGAGCAAGCGTGCGCTGGTCTCCGCGCTGTAGAACTCGTTACGCGTCTCGATCACCGCGTCGGGGTTGATCATTCGCAGCCGCTCGGCCATTACCTCGACCTTGGCCTTGCCGAGCGTGCCCTTCATCGCGTGGAGTTGACGGTTCACGTTCGTCACGCAGATCCGATCGAAGTCGACGAGAATCACTCGACCGATGCCCGAGCGGACGAGTCCTTCCGCCGCGAACGAACCGACACCGCCGACACCGAACACGGTGACCGTCGAGCGCGCGAGCTTGGCGATGCCTTCATCGCCGAGGAGTCGGGCGGCCCTATCGAAGCGCCGGTGGGTAGGCATGGCGCGCATTGTTCTCGACGGCGGCCCGCTGTCAATCGCGAAGTTTTCAAAACCGGAGTGGAGTCGTGCCGAACCGGACCGGAGTTGATTTCGTAGTTTCGAATCGTCAGCGCGGCGGCCAGTTCCAGGCCTTGAACATGCGGCGGGCGTTGAATTCGGTGACTTGGGCGATGTGCGCCGGCTCGACCTCGCGTGCGGCCGCGATCGCGGCCACGATCTCGGGAAGAAACGCGGGCTCGGAGCGCTGCCCGCGGTGGCTGGTCGGCGACTGGTCGGGGCCATCGGTCTCGACGAGCAAGAGCTCGTCGGGCACCACGCGCACGGCCTCGAGCGGCTTGCGCGCATTCGGATAGGTCACCGGACCGGCGAACGAGAACGAGAAGCCGAGGTCGCGATAGACCGGCACGAGCTCCGCACCGCCGGAGTAGCCGTGCATCACGCCACCGCATTCGTGCGCTTTTTCCTCGCGCAGGATCTTCGGCAAGCGATCGTGCGCGCGAACGCAATGCACCACGAGCGGGCGGTTCAGCTGCCGCGCGACGCGGATCTGCATCCGCAGCAGCGACTCCTGGAGCTCCGGCATCGCGGTCGCGCCATCGAGACCACACTCGCCGATCGCGAGCGCGGGCAGCCCGAATGCCTGCGCGGCGAGCTCGTTCTCGGTCAGCGCGAGCTCTGCGGCGGTGAGCTCGGGAACGATCTGAGGATGAATACCGAGTGCGATCCGCGGGAGATCGAGCCACGCGAGCTCCTTCAGCGCGGGCCACGTGCTCGGCCGGATCGCCGGGACGAGAATCCCGATCACGCCAGCCGTGCGGGCGCGCGCGAGGACGTCGTCACGATCGGCGGCGAAGGCCGCAAGGTCGAGGTGACAGTGGCTGTCGATCATCGGGCTCGTGTACCGTAGCAGGCGGTGACTACCTGGACGCAGCTCGTGAGCTGGTTGAAGACCAGCACCAGCGCACCGGCGCGCTGGCTGCGAGCGGCGCGCGAGGCCTTGCTCGGCGAGATGCCGGT
>JAYWCI010000198.1:0-5830 GCA_043780895.1 Kofleriaceae bacterium
GCGCAGCGAGATCGCGACCTCGCGCACCAAGACCCGCACGCCTCGCGCCGAGGACTCGAGCGAGAAGGAGGTGGCGCTCGAGGCGATTCGCACCGCCCCCGATCGCGAGGCGGTCGCGCGCTCGATGATCGAGGCCGTCTCGCAGCTCGAGCCCGCCACCCGCGCGTGGTCGCTGGCCCGATACAAACCCCGATACGACGTTCGTGCAGTACGTCGCCGAGCGCGCGCGGGCCCAGCCCGATCTGTCCGCTGCCCTGCCCCGGCTGCGCCTCGAGGATCTCGTGCTTGCATGGGGGGCCGGGTACGCGCAGCTGCAGCTCCCTGGCCGCGTCCGCACGCTCGTCATCACCGCGAGCGCCTGATCACTTGCACGTCGAGACGTAGAACTCGGGCGGCGAGTCGACCTGGACACGCGGCTCGCCGTAGCGCCCGCCGCCCATGTGATCCTCGGCCACGGTGAACGCGTAGAGCCGGCAGAAGCTCTCCCCGCCCTTGCGCATCAACGCCCACACGTACCGGTTGCGCTGCACCGGCTGATTGAAGTCGCCGCGGATCACCTCCCACGTCGGGTCGTTCGCAGCCATGCGCACCAGCGACAGCCCGTCGATCTGCCGGACTGCCTTCGTCGCTGCCGCATCCTGAAACTTCGCGTCCTTCGCGTGCGCGGCCCACGCGTTCGTCGATTCCTTCGACTTCACCGCCGCCAGGAAGTCGCGATGCAGCTGCTCGAGCTTCGCGGCGATCGTCGCCTTCGTGTTCGTCTGACCGAGCGCCTTGCCGATGTCGCCGAGCTCTCCGCCGAGTTCCGCGCCGAGCTCCTTGAGATCGCCGATCTCGTTGTAGTTCACGACCGCGACGAGCCCATCGTCCTTCATCCCGTTGATCGTGCTCGTCCAGGCCTGGAGCCGCTCGGCGACGATCGCGTCGAACTGCAGCGCCATCAGCTTCGCGAAGTACGTGTCGCGATTGATCGCGAGATCGCAGAGGTCCTTCGTCCCCACGCCGGAGCCACAGCCCTTCGCGATGTCGGCGACATCCGGCATCTCCTGCTTCAGCATGCCCACGCGGTGCGCGACGTAGCCCGCGTCGCGGTTGTCGAAGCTGATGAGCGTCGACGTGATCTTGCCGGCGCGCGCAGCCCCGAGCTGGCTCAGGAGCTCGCTCGCGTTGTGCGCCGAGATTTCGCTATCGTGCGACATCTTGGAATCGCGATCGCGCTTCGCCTCGCCCGCGGCCGCGGTGGCGTCCCAGTGCTTCAGGCTCTTGCGCAGCTCCGCGAGGTACGCGACCGCCTCCTGGACCTGCGGGTTCGACTTCTCGTCGACCGACTTGTAGAGGTTCTCCGCCGAATCCGCCTTGTTGATGCAGATCGAGCTGTAGTCGGGCGATGGCGCCGTGGGCCCAGCGGGACACTTCTCCTTGAGCTCGTTCGACCACCGGACGAACCGCGTCGCATACTCGGAGAGCCCGACGGGAATCGCCGTCGGCTGATTCACCGCCTGCTGCGACGCCGTCGGCCCCGCCGTCGCGGTCGACGACGTTCCGTCCACGGACGCACCACCCATGAGCGCCCCCTTGAGCGCGCACCCAGTCACGACCACGATCAACAAGAGCTTCTTCATACCGGCTCTATGCAGAGCGGCCTCGCGTGTTGCATCACGCACAACACACCGAAATTACGACAGAACCGACAGCCCGAGCTCGAGCTGGCTGCCGATCAGCGCAAGTAGCGACCCCGTTCCCGGATCGCTCGCCGGCAGGAGCTCGCCCAGCCGAACGCGCATGCCGACGAGCACGCGCGCCTTCGCGTCCTCGAGCCAGCGCCACACGGTCACGCGATGTACCGCGTAGGTCGTCGCGATGTGATCGACCGACGCACCCTCGACGAAGCACATCCGTAGCATCGTGCGATGTCGCGGCGTGAGCCGCGCACAGGCATCCCGCCATGCCGTACGAAATGCGTCGGCATAGCGCAGGCGCACGACCTCGAGCTCGGGCTGCCCGGTCGGCAGCTCCGCGATCACGTCGGGCCACTCGATCGCGATCTCTTTCGCGTTACGCACGCCGCGCATCACGTACAGGGCCATCCGCACGGCGCACGTGCCGACCCATGCACGCAGGCTCGCGCGACCGTCGTACCGCCCGATCCGCGGCACGTCTCTGTCGGCGACGAGCAGGTGGATGCGGATCCGCTGCATCACCTCGGCGCCGAATGCGTGACTCGAGTCGTACCGCCGGATCGCGCGCGCCGCATCCGTGAGGATGCCGTCTTCGAACAGCTGCAGCGCGATCGGATCGCCCAGCGCGCAGCCGATCGCGAGATAGAGATCCGCCGCATGGAGCGGCACGTGGGCCACGGTGACGAGGCCACGCGCCGCGGATTTGTCGACGAATAATTTCGGCCAGACTGCGACCCCTTTCGCCCAGATCCCGTCGACGACCGCCTCGAAATCGCTCACCGATCCAGACTAGATCGCGCTAGCGTCCGCCGCAACGTGCAGCCCGCAACCATCTGCCCCAGCGAGCACGAGCTGACACGCTTCGTGCAGCAGCTGCTGCCCGATGGTCACAGCGATCGCATCCGCGATCACCTCGACGTCTGCGATCCGTGCCGCCTCGGCATCGCCGTCGGCTTTTCGGCACGCCACACCGAGCCGGCGATCGGGCTCGACGGCGATCACGCGCGCGGGCTTCACCTCGGCCCGTTCGAGCTCGTGCGCCGGCTTGGCGCCGGCGGCATGGGCGTGGTGTACGAGGCGATCGATCACCGGCTCGGGCGTGCCGTCGCGCTCAAGCTCATGCGCGGCGACCACGATGGTTCGCTCCTCGAGGAAGCCCGCGCGATGGCGCGGATCCGCCACCCTGCCGTGCTCACGGTGTACGAGGCCGGCGAGCTCGAAGGCTCGCTCTACCTCGCGACCGAGCTCATCCCCGGTACCACGCTGCGCGCCCACTGCGCGGGCCGCGATCGCAACGAGATCCTCGCGCTGTATCGCCGCGCCGCCGAGGGGCTCGCGGCCGCGCACGACCACGGGCTCGTGCATCGCGACTTCAAGCCCGACAACGTGCTCGTCGAGGTGCGCGGCAAAGAGACCCGCGTGCTCGTCGCCGATTTCGGGCTCGCGATCAGCCGCAGTGAACGGGGCACCGGGTCCGCCGGCACCCCTGCCTACATGGCGCCCGAGCAGATCGATGGCCGGCCGATCGACGAGCGCGTCGATGTCTACGCGTTCTGCGTCGCGCTGTGGGAGGCGCTCTCCGGCGCGCGGCCGTTCCTCGGCGGCAACCTCACCGAGCTGCGCGACGCCATGCGCGTGATTCCGAAGCTCCCGCGCGGCGTTCCCGCGATCGCGCTGCGCGGACTCGCGATGGATCCCGCTGCCAGGCCGTCGCTCGACGAGCTCATCCTCTCGCTGCGGCCGCGACGCCATCGCCTCGCGATCATCACGGGCGCGTGCGTCATCGCTGCCGCCGCGACCGCGATTCTCCTGTGGCCGCACTCGCAAGATCTCGCCGCCCAGTGCGCGTCCGCACCCGCTCCGGCACGCGTGCAGATCCCGCTGGCACCGTCGTGGGTGCAGCAGCGCGTCACCGAGCTGTTCGACGCCCGCGCGAGCGAGGTGTCCGCGCTGCAGCATCGCGTGTGCGCGGTGGATGACGATGCCGCCCGGCGCGCGTGGATCAGCTGCCGCCACGATCACGCGATCGAGGAGACCGAGCTCGCACGTGCGCTCGCCGTGCGCTGGCCAAGCTACGACGAGCTCGACGACGCGCTCGCCTTGCCGTGGCCCGCGACCTGCGCGTCCCCCGCCGCGCGCCTCGACGCCGTGTTGCCGCCAGCCGATGATGATCGGCGCGCGCTCGCCCGCGCGCGGTTCATGGCCACGGCGGGCACGCCGTGGCACGTCGCGCCGCTGACCTCGCTCGAAGCCGAGCGCTTGCTCGATCAGGCCGCGTACGCGCACGAGCCGACCACCGCCGAACGCATCGCGCTGCTCGAGCGCGCCGTCGAGCTCGCCGAACGCGAGGGGCACGTGACCACCGCCGCGCGCGCGTGGCTGGCACTCGCGCTCGCACGCGGCGATGCGAATGCCGACGCCGCGGTGACCGACCTCGCGTTCACTCAAGCGAGCTGGGCCATCGACCGCGCCGGCAACCCACCGATGCTGCGCGCCCGCTGGGAACAGGAGTCCGCGGGCCGTGCCTGGCAACACTCGGATCCGCGCGCGGCCGAGCGTCACGCGCAGGCCGCCGCCGCCCTCGCCGGCGATGATCCACATCGCCGCGGCCTCGCGATGCGTGCCCTCGCGACCGCCGCCGGGGCCCGCGCCGACTTCGCGACCGAGCGCGCGTACCTCGAGACGCTGTTGCCGGCACTCGCGCATGAACGCGACGCGGATGCCGCGCGGTTTCGCATGATGTACGCCGAGTGCCTGTATCATCTGGACGACCTCGCCCCTGCGCATCGCGAAGCCCAGGCGGCGCTCGAGCTCGCGAGGAAGTCAGCCGGCGAGCGCGATCCGCTGACCGCACAGGCATTACTCGTGCTCGGCTTCATCCAGCTTGACGAGGGGCAGCCGGAGCTGTGCGCGAAGACCATCGATCAGGCACTCGCGATCGAGATGAGCGAGCTTGTGCGCGGCGCCGCGCTCAACCTGCGCGCGTCGGCCCGCGCCGCGCTGCACGAGTGGCGTGCCGCGCTCGCCGACAGCGACGCCGCCACGGCGCTGTTCGAGGCCCGGCTCGGACCGCGCGCCGAACAGACGATGTTCGCGCGCATGCAGGCCGGCGCGCAGGCCCGGATGCTCGGTGATCGCGATCGCGCGCGGATGCTGCTCACCGGCGTGCTCGCCGATGCGCGCATCGCGTACGGGCCCGAAGATCCGCGGACGGGCGATGTCGAGCGCGAGCTCGCCGGCATCTACGTCGAGGATCACCGCGACCCCGACGCCCGCGCGCTCCTCGAGCACGCGCTCGCCGCCCAGACGCGCGCGCATATGGCCGCGGGCTATCTCGCGCAGACCCAGGCCGCGCTCGCGAAGCTCACTGGGGATCGCGCGCTCGCACGCACGGCCCTCGCCGCGTGGCACGACGATCCCGCGTGGCACGGCGAGGCGGACGACCTCGCGGCCTGGCTACGGCGAGGACAACGGGCGGCGCCGCAATCGATGCTGGCCTTGCGTGGCTCGACGAGAACACCGATCCCGACGAAGTAAGCTTCGACTACCGCGACACTGTCTCGAGCTGCATGGCGGCGGCACCACATCTCAGGTGCTACGGCGGTGCCACGGCAGGGTGACGGCGCCCGCAGCACCATTCGCGGTGCACGTCGCACCGGGAACATGTGACGCGACCTCGGCGCAGATCGCGGGGTAGCTCGCGTTCGCCGGCGTGAGCTTCGGGACCTCGCCGCCGCGGCCTGCGATCCCTGCGAGCAGGAACTGCGGCGTATTGACGAACGCGCCGCACAGGCAGTATTGGGCTGGCGGATTCACGGAACAGGAGCGCCTTGTTTCATTCAAGAGCACAAACTCTTGGCAGATCGCTTTTAGCAAAACGAGCGAGAAACCTGCGGCCAAGAAAACGTCGATGCACGACTTCTGCATACGTCTCCATGGGCAAAGCCAACTCAAAAGACGAGGGTGCAGCTCTTTCCGGGCGCGCGCAACGGGCGCAATTCCGATCACTTGACGAGCGTCAGGTGCGAGCGCGAGACGGGCAGCGGGTTCGACACGTCGCCGTCCGCGTAGCGTGACGCGTGCGTGCGTTCGTGCTCCTGCGCAACGTGGAACTGCCAGTAGTCGTCGAAGTCGCCGCTCGTGCGGAGAGC
>JAYWCI010000199.1:0-21785 GCA_043780895.1 Kofleriaceae bacterium
GTGCGGGGCGCGTCCGTGCGGGGCGCGTCCGTGCGGGGCGCGTCCGTGCGGGGCGCGTCCGTGCGGGGCGCGTCCGTGCGGGGCGCATCGTTGCGGGGCGCATCAGGGGGCGCGTCAGTCACAGGACGGTCCTTTTACTATGATAGCGTCGCGACGGGTGTTTGCGACCGAGGGCATCGGCCGGTTCGTAGGCGATCGCTATCACGTCGTACGCGAGCTCGGCCGCGGCGGCATGGGCGTCGTCTACCTGGGCCGCGATCTGCGCCGCGACATGGACGTCGCGATCAAGGTCCGCGGCGTCACCCACAACAGCGCGACCCTGTGGTTGAAGCGCGAGTTCCGTGCGGTGGCCACGTTGCGCCACCCGAACCTCGTCGAGCTCTACGAGCTGGTCGCGCACGAAGAGTCTTGTTACTTCACGATGGAGTACCTCCCCGGCATCGATCCGCGCCGCTGGGTCGAGCGTGAGGGCGAGCTGTCGGTGCCCGCGATCGCGTCGAGCGACGCGACCACGCGGACCGCGGTGCCGATCCAGCACGCGAACACCGAGATCTCGGTGATCACGACCCCCGCTTCGATCCAGCTTCGCGTCGTTCCGCAGGTCGATTTCGGACGCGTCCGCGTGGTGCTCGCGCAGCTCGCCGAAGGCCTCGCATTCCTCCATGCGCGCGGCGTGATCCATCGCGATGTCAAACCTTCGAATGCGATCGTCACCGATGGCGCAGTGAAGCTGCTCGATTTCGGGCTCGCGCTCGAGCATCGCCGGGCCGAACAGGAGCTATCGCGCGAGACCCGCGTCGTCGGTACCGCTGCCTATCTCGCACCGGAGTACGTCGAGCGCTTGATCGTGAGCCCGGCGATGGATGTCTACGCGCTCGGCGTCGTCGCGTTCGAGCTCGTCACCGGCGCTCCTCCGTTCGGCGGCGCGTTCCACATGTTGTCGCGGCTCAATCGCGTGGTCTCGTTGCCGCGTGCGAGTGCGATCAATCACGACACGCCCAAAGAGATCGATGACCTCATCGATCGCATGCTGCAACAAGATCCGGCGAAGCGCCCGACCGCGCTCGAGGTCGCCGTGCGCCTCAACGGCGAGCTGTCGCAGCCGCGCCAGCTCAAGCGCGCCTCGAAGTTCATCGGCCGCGAGACCGAGCTCCATCGCCTGCAGATGCGGCTCACGGATCCCGCGCCCGAAGGTCGGCTCGTGCTCGTCACCGGTCCCTCGGGGGTCGGCAAGAGCTTCTTGATCGACGAAGCGCTCGGCCGGGTTCGGCTCGACGGTTCGCCCGACGACGCGACCTGGCGCGGTCGCTGCCACGAGCGCGAGCGGGTGCCATATCGCGCCTTCGATTTCGTGATCGATGACCTCGCGACCGAGCTCGCCGGCAACGCGGTCCTCGTCGCGCAGATCGAGCACGCCGGTGCGCTCGCGCGCGTGTTCCCCACGCTCGGCACGCTGCTCGAGGATGCGCCGAAGCTTCCGGTCGCCGACGATCTTCGCGTCGAGCGCGAGCGTGCGTTGGCCGCGATGACGCAGCTGTTCCGCCACGTCGTCGCGCTGCCGCGCGGCGCGAAATCCTCCTCGGGTGCGGCCGCGCGCGCGATCCTCGTGATCGATGATCTGCAGTGGGCCGACGACGATAGCCTCGAGCTCCTCGCGCTGCTCGTCGAGAAGGTCGCGAGCCCGCTGACGATCGTCGCGTCATTTACGACGATCTCCCCCACGGGGACCACGGGGACGGGCGACGCTCCGCATCCGCCCCTGCCAGGACTGCTCGAGCGACTCGGTCCGCGCGTCGAGATGCTCGATCTCGCACCGATGATGACGCAGGATCTCGCCGCGATGATCGCGGACATCGCGCCGCTCGCCGCGCTCGATCGCCTGCAAGCCGCCGCCGAGCTCGCCGCCGGCAGCCCGTATCTGGCCGAGCTGATCGGGCGCGAGCTCGCCGATGCCGGCCTCGTCGATCCGCACCACGCCGAGCTTCGCCGGCTCGAGCGCCTCGTGCATGACGAGCGGATCGTCGCCGAGGTCGCGTCGCTCGCCGCCGGCGCCGCGACATTCGAGCAGCTCCGCGCGCTCGCCGACCTGCCTTCGGTCCAACTGCAATCCGCGCTGCGCGGGCTCGAGGATGGCCGGATCGTGCGCTCGACACCGACCGCCAATGGCGATCCGGCATACGTGTTCTATCACCAGCGCCTGCGCACCGCCGCGACCGCGACGATCGCGCCAGCCGCGAAGAAGAAGCTCCACCAGCGCTACGCCGAGCTCCTCCAAGCGGAGCACGCGACGCCGGATCAGCTCGCATATCACTGGTCCGAAGCGGGCGAGCCGAAGCGCGCCGCGCACTGGGCGATCGTCGCCGCCGAAGCCGCGTACGGTCAGCTCGCCTGGGCACTCGCCGCAGACTGGTATGGCCGCGCGCTCGATCTGTGCGACGACCCGAACGCGAAGAGCGAGCTGCGTGCCAAGCGTGCCGAGGCGCTGTTCATCGGCGGCAAGCTCGCGGCGGCCGCGATCGAGTTCGATACGCTCGCGCGCGCCGAGCGCGGCAACGCGGGCGATCGCTGGCACGTCCGCGCCGCCGAATCGCACATCAAGCTCGGCGAGATCGAGACCGGGCTCGAGATCATCGATGGCGTGCTCGAGCGGCGCGGCGAGAAGCGCACGAAGCAGCGCGTGATCAGTGCGCTCCGCGTCGTCGGCGTCGCATCGCGCTGGCTCGTACCGAAGCGGTTGCGCTCGCGCGGCGAGACCGACGAGGTCGTGATCGCCGCCCAGCGCGTGATCGCGAAGTTTCTCTCGACGCCCTACCCCGTCGAAGCATTCGAGTACGTCGTCCGCGACATCGCCGCCGCCGAGCGCGCGGGTGATCGCGCCCAGCACGGCATGGGCATGGCGATGCTCGCCGCGTATCTCGCCGCGGGCACGCTCGGCCGGTTCGGTGATCGCGCGATCACGAGCGCCCAGCGGCTCTCGATCGAGAGTGGCGCGCCGTATCCACGCATGGTCGCCGCCGGCGCCGCCGGCATCCTCGCCACACTACGCGGCAACTGGAGCGGCATGCGGATCGCGCACGAAGAAGGGCGCCAGATCTGCACGCGGCTCGGCATGGAGCGATCCTGGGAGGCGTCATTCCTGCGCAGCTACTGGGCGCTCGGCGAGCTCTATGCCGGAGAGCCGCGCCGCTCGCTCGCGATGCTCGACGAGCTCGCCGCCGAGAGCGATGATCTGATCGCTCGCGCGTTGCTCGGCAGCTATCGCGGTCGCGCGCTGGTGCTCGCCGGCACGGACCTGCCCGCCGCACGCGCGCTCGAGCGCGAGCTCGCGTGCTCACCGGCCGCGCGCCACGGCATGGCGTCGGTCTATCGCCAGGTGCTCGGTGGCGAGCTCGCGCTGGCCGAGGGCGACTACTGGCGCGCCGCGGCGATCGGCCAGGAGAGCCAGCAGTCCGCGCGCAAGCAGTGGCTCTCGACGATGCCGGCGATCTCCGCGATGATCGATCTCGTGAGCGCGACCGCCGATATCGGCCGGGCGGCCAGCGGCGAGCGCTCGGCCGCGCACCGCGCTCGCGATCGGGCGCGCGCGATGTACCGCCGCAGCAAGTCCTCGTTCTACGCCGCGACCGCGCTGCGCCTGTGGGGCCAAGCCGAGCAGCTGCTCGGTCGTGCCGATTCCGCGCGAGCGATCTTCGTGCGCGCGCGCCGAGTCGCCTCCGAACGCGGCGGTAAAGTCGATCAGCTCGCGATCGCGGCGCTCTCGGGCGCACCGATCGATCCGGGTCCCTTGGCCTTCGCGGTGAAGTGGTTCACCGGGGGCGTCGTCTCGTAGTTAGAGGAGTGAGGCATGACTAGTCCTTCTGCGATCGTGATCGGCGGCGGTGTCGCGGGTCTCACTGCGGCGCACGAATTGATCGAGCGCGGCTTCAAGGTCGATGTCTACGAACAGCGCCCCACCTGGGGCGGCAAGGCGCGTTCGCAACCCGTGATCGGTAGCGGTACCGATGCCCGCAAGGACCTTCCCGGCGAGCACGGCTTCCGGTTCTATCCGAGGTTCTACACGCACGTGATCGATACGATGAGCCGCATTCCTTCGGGGACCGGCAACGTCGTCGATCACCTGCGCGGGACGACCGAGTCGGGCATCGCGATGATCGACAACGAGACCTGGTACCGGTTCTTTCGCAAGCTGCCCGACAAGCCGTACGAGGTCGTCGAAGCGCTCGAGCTGTTCTTCCAGGACCTCGACTTCGATGCCGAGGACGTCGGCCTGTTCGCGGCGAAGGTGCTCCAGTACTTGACCTCGTGCGACGAGCGCCGGCTCGGCGAATACGAAGGCATCTCGTGGTGGACGTTCCTCGAGGGCGACCTCTACTCGCCGAGCTTCCAGCGCCTGCTCCGCTCGGTACCGCGCACGATGGTCGCGATGGATCCGAAGCGCGGCTCGGCGCGCACCGTCGGGACGGTCTCGATGCAGCTGATCCTCGACTTCGCGACGTCGGGCATGAACAACGATCGAACCATGGGCGGACCGACCTCCGAGATGTGGTTCGATCCGTGGTTCGCGCATCTCACGTCGCTCGGCGTCGGCTTGCACGCCGGCAAGACGGTCACCGAGATCCAGACCGGACCGACCGAGATCAGCGGCATCAAGCTCGACGACAACACGGTCGTCACCGCGGACTTCTACGTGCTCGCGGTGCCGATCGACAAGGCGATCGGCATGATCACACCCGCGATGGGCGCGATGGATCCCGTGCTCGAGAACCTGCGCACGAAGAATGCCGAGGACCTGGTGTCGTGGATGGTCGGCATCCAGTACTTCCTCTACGAGGACGTGCCGCTCGTCCGCGGCCACATGTTCTATCCGGACTCGCCGTGGGCCTTGACCTCGATCTCGCAGCCTCAGTTCTGGCGCGACCTCGGCCTGTTCCGTGCGCGCTACGGCGACGGCGCGGTCGGCGGCTTGATCTCGATCGACGTCTCGGAATGGAACACGCCGGGCATGCTGATTCCGAAGCCCGCGAAGATGTGCACGCCCGACGAGATCAAGCAGGAGATCTGGGCGCAGATGAAGGCCGCGATCAACAGCCCGACCGACAAGGTGCTGACCGACGAGCTGTTGCACTCGGCGCACCTCGACGACGATCTCGACTTCTCGGGTGGCACGTTGCCGCCGGTGAACAAGTCGCGCTTGCTCATCCATCCGCCAGGCTCGTGGGCGACGCGTCCGGAGCCGGGCACGGCGATCCCGAACCTCGTGCTCGCGGGCGACTACATCCGCACGAAGACCGACCTCGCCACGATGGAAGGCGCGAACGAAGCGGCGCGCCACGCCGTCAACGTGATCCTCCAGCGCGCGGGCTCGACGGCCACTCCGTGTCAGCTCTGGCCGCTGGTCGAGCCCGACTCGTTCGTGAAGTGGAAGCATGTCGATGCGGCGCTCTACGCGCACGACAAGCAGCACATGTTCGAGATCGCGGGCATTCGCGACGCGGCGCGGGCAGCCGACGTGCTGCGCCGGTTCTACGCGTTCACCGGGATCGACACGATCGACGACCTGCTCGACAAGGTGAAAGTCACGTCGGTCGTGACGGGCATCCTCACCCGCCTCGGCGTCCTCTAAAAAATGATATTGGTGAAGCTCAACACCCTGAGCTTCGCCGGCGTCGACAGCGGCTCGGTCACGATCATGCCGTCACGACCGTTGCCGTTGCGGTGGACGAGGTGGCCACCATCGCCGCCGTACGTCGTCATGTAGACGCTGATGTGATTCGTCGTCGCAAAGTCGCCGTTCAGATCGCCGACGACTTGCTGCTTGGTCTGAAACGGCAAGTCGGTCGAGTGCAACCCGAGCGTGGTGTAGTCGCTGTTCACCGGCGCGTGCCAGCCTTCGGCCCACGGCAGGTTCGGCATGTCGTGCTCGATCTGCGTGGTGTGGACATCGTCCATGTTCGTCGCGCCATCGGTCGCGTCGACGGCGACATCGTAGATCGCGTTGTTCATCCGGACTTGAAGGTGGACGTGCGACGTATCCGCGTTGCAGCTGTTCATGCCGCTCGGCGGCACGATCGCGACGAGGTACCCGTCGAGCCGACCGTAGGTGCCCGAGGCACCGAGGAGCTGGCCGAAGTTGCTCGTGCAGGCCTGCCGCGTCGGCGTGCCATCGTCGACGTGCAAGCGACCATCGGTCGAGACATCGACAGGGGGCGCATCGACGGTGGAGGAGTTACCTCCGCCGCAAGCGGCCAGTACGACAAGCGAAAACCTACAGAGCACACGCAGACTGTAGCGAGCTGCGCGCGCGATTCATAGTCTTGTGTCGCGCGACAAACCTCACTCATCGGGCTCTCACGAGCGGGTTAGCCGACTGTCGTGCAGCCGTCGAGACCGAACGCGTCGCGAGACAGCAGCGTGCACGACTGCTTCGTGATGCACGCGTCGAAAGCGACGAGTGACCATCGATTCAGCACACCCTGACCAAGACCAGCCGGCGTGCCGATCACGGTTCTTCAACTGCGGCACCACGGTGTATTCACGCGTTGCGTAGGCGGCAACAAATTGGCCCGCACCTACCTACCAGGGCGAACCTGCCGCAATGCGCTGGTTCGTGGTCGGTTTCGCGATGTGGATCGGGGGACGCGGCGCGCACGCCGATGACGCGTCGGTCAGCGCTTCGGTCGGTGCAGGCGCGCAGGGCAACGCGACGTACGGCGCACTCGAGCTCCGATTGGATCAGCAGTGGCACGACGCGCGCCTCGGGCTCGGGGTTCGCGGCGTGTGGGACGACGGCGTGTTCCGCAAGAGTGATTGGAACGGGGTCGAGGACCTCGTCACGATCATCCGGGACTTCGCTGCGACGACGCGACTGGATGACGGTGGTCATCTCGCGATCGCCGCGGGGCGGCTCGCGCCGAGTCACGTCGCGCGGATCGCGGATGGCTATCGCGCCACGCTCGACGATCGCTGGCGCACCGGCATTCGCGCCGGACTCGCCACCACCGACACCGAAGCGACCCTCGAGATCGACGACGTGCTCGATCCCGCGCTGATCGCGGGCGCGGTGGCCTACCAGCTCGCGCCGCCGTGGGGCGCGCATGCAGCGTTCGCGATCGATCCCGCTCAACCGACGATGCCTGGCGCGACCCGGACCGCCGGGGTGATCGAAGCAGGCGTGAGCCGGCGATTCGAGAACGATCAGTCGCGTACGGATCTCGGCACGTCGATCGTGGCCGAGCTCGGGCTCGGATTTCAGGCGGTCGGATATATCGATTCGTCGATCGCGGTCGGCGAGACCCGCTACTCGATTCGCGGTGATGCGCGCGGGGGCAGTGGCACCGCAGGGTCGATGTTCGGCCCGCTGTATCGCGTCGAGCGCGCGGATCTGTGGCAACGCGCTCGCGCGGGCGAGCTGCAAGGCGCATCGTTCGGCCTGACCGCAGGCATCGCCGCACCGACTGGGTGGCTCGAGCTCGGCATCCGCGATCGTCCAGGCCTCGGCGTGCTCGCGACGGCGAGCGCGGGCGCGCCGATGGCCAAGCGCGTCCAGGCCGCGTTGTGGGCCGCGGCGAGCCCGCATGAAGGTGCCGGCGCGGCGGAGCTGCGCGTCGCGTGGGCGAAGCGCTTGTTCAGCTCGCTCCAGGGCGCGCGGATCTACGATTTTTCCGAGCCCATGCCGAGCGCGGTGTGGAGTCTTACGGCGTGGTTCGGGGCGGCGACGAACTGACGATCCGCTGGCGCGGACCCTTCGCGTTCTTGATCAATCGCACCATGAAGAAACCGGTGAGCGACGCGACCACGACGCCGACGCCGAGCAGCCGGTACTTGTACGCACCGCCGATCGCGGGCCGGTTCGAGGTCCAGAACCCCGACGGGCGATCGCTGAGGATCTCGTGCGGGCGCTCGATGGTCGGCGGTTCCGCGAGCGCAGGCGCCGCGAGAGCGACGACAAAACCGAAGGCCAGCAGGAACCGCATGCCTGCTGTGTAGCACTAGACCCCGGTCTATTCAGGCTTGTGTTTGGGCTTCTTGTGAGGCTTGTCCTCGGGCGTTTTGTCGCGCCCGTGCTGCTTGGCGAGGTCGTCCTCGCGGTCGCGTAGCGGGTTCGTGGGCCGAGCGTTCTTGATCGCCTTCTTGACCCGCTTCATGCAGTCCTCTTCGGACTCGGCATCGTCGGTCTTGTAGAACAACAGCGGCGTCACGGCGGCCTTGTCGTACTCCTCCTGCGTCAGCTGCTTGCGATGGAGCTCGTTCGCCAGGATGTGTTCGATCTTGGTCTTGGTCCACTTGGTCACGATGTTCGTGCAGTACTGCGACGACCGGTCCTTGGGGTTCGGGAGGATCGTCGAGAAGAACGCAGCCTCGACCGGGTTGAGATCCTTGGGCGGCTTGCCGAAGTAGTACTTCGTCGCCGGACCGATGCCGTAGAGGCCTGGACCGAACTCGATCACGTTGAGATAGATTTCGAAGATCCGATCCTTCTCGAGCGTGTTCTCGACGTGCCACGTGAGGAACAGCTCCTGGAGCTTGCGCGCGAGCGTTTTCTCGCGGAACAGCAGCACGTTCTTCACCATCTGCATCGTGATCGACGAGGCACCCTGCACGAACTTCTCGTGCTTGAGGTTGTTGATCAGCGCGGTGCGAAACTCGGTCGGGATGAAGCCGTGGTGCTTGTAGAACCCGAAGTCTTCGCTCGATTGGATCGACTTGGTGAGGTACGGCGAGATCTGATCGATCGGCACGAACTCCGGGTTCGTCGGACCGACGACGAACGACTCCCACTCGCCCTTCTCGGTCTCGACGTACTGCTCGAACTCCTCCTTGAGGCGCTTCGGCGAATCGGCGGGCTCGTCGACCACCTTGCACTTGTTGATCGCGATGTGACCGCCGAGCTCGAGGGCATCGAGGTCCATCCAGTCGATGTTGGTATGGATGTCGACATCGAACACGCCGCGGATCTTGTAGCCGTGCATGTACGGCACCATCTCGACGGGAAACGCATCGATCATGCGCTGGCAATCGATCGGCGGAATCACGAGCCGCACCTGCACCTGCTCGATCCCGTGGGGACCGCGCATCGGCGGCGTCCGTTCGGTGCCATCCGCGTTCTTCACCGGGGGTTCGACATCGAGATGGACCTCGCGCGGCGCGAGCGCCGTGCCGGTGATCGAGAACGGCACGTTGCGCGACAGGAAGTCGCCGCGCGTGAGCTCGAGCTTGCGCGTCGCGCGATCGAAGCTGCCCGTGATCTGCCCCGAGAGATCGAGGTCGTGGACCTCCTTGTCGGCGATGTAGGGATGGCCGATGTTCAAGCCGGTGAGGTGAAACCCGCCGTCGAACGCCGCGCCGAGCTTCGTCACGTCGACGTGGATTTTAGTATCGATCGCGGTCGCCTGATAATCGACGACCGCGGACTGCGCGAGGATCGGGGCGAGCCGATCGAGCTGGAACTTCGCGGCTTCGAGATCGACGTGCGCGGTCTGGCCCTTCGGATCGAGGTCGCCCTTCGCGGTCCACAGCTGGCCCGGCACGCCGCCGTAGCCGCCAGCGAGGTTCAGCGTGTAGAGGCCCGGCTGCTTCGGATCGGCGGCGATCGAGCCCGCGATGCCCGACAGCGCCATCCGCGGCCACAGCTCGAGCTCGCCGCCTTCGACCTTCACGATCGGCGCCTCGCCTTGGGCGCGGCGCACCTCGATCGAGGCGACGTTCGCTTTCGGGGCGCCGGTCGTCGTCGCCGTGATGTTCTTGCCGTGCGCGACGACGAGGTCGGGCGTCCAGACGGCATCACCATCACCGACGAGCCCGGTCGCACCCGATTGCTCGTCGTTCGCGAGCACGCGGACGTGGCTGACCGTCACCTTCGTCGGCCGCGGCGAGTGACCGCCGGTGGCCGCCTCTCCCGAGGACGATTCCTTGTAGTGCTCGAGCGCGTCGCGCACGTTATCGACTCCGGTCGCATCCCGGCGCAGCGTCGCGGTGACGCCATCGATCTTCGCTTCGCCGAGCTCGATCTTGCCGAACAGCGAGTGCCACGCATCGAAGTCGACATCGACGCGCGAGATGTGGAGCAGCGGCAGGTCACCGTCGTGCGGTCCCTTCACCGAGATGTCGTGCACGACCGCGTGACCGAGCGAGACCTCGATCGTGCCGATCTCGATCTTGCGATCGAGCTTGGTCGCGAACCGATCCGCCCGGGTCCGGATCATGCGCGCGGCGACCTTGGGATAGACGACCGCGAGCCCCACGACGACGAGCACGAACAGGATCACCACGACGCCGCCGGCGACGAGCCAGCGACGAGAGACCACCCTGCTACTGCTCATCCGCGGCTTATACAACGACGTCGAGCCGGGGTTCATACGATCGATCTTACCTTCGCACTGCCCTTCGGCAGTGCGAAGCGCCAGGAGCAAGTCCCGGCTTGCCGATCTTCATTCGCGAGCTGTCGCGGTTACTTACACTGCAGGGCGAGGATATGGCCGTCGTCTTTGACGCTGTAGCCCCAGACCGACCAGTCCCCCACCGCGAGCGCCTGCTTGTTATCGAGCACGCGCTTGCCGTCCGCCCCATCGATCGTGACGGTGAGCTCTAGCTTCTTGTCGGTCCGGTCGCGGAGCAACAACGAGGCTCCGCCTTGCGCGAGCTTGAGCGCATTTGGCTTTTGCTTCGCGAGCGAGATCGGGCCGCCCGATAGCTTGTGGAACGTATTCCACGACGAGAACGGCGGCTTCTTGAGCTTCTTGTCGAGGGCCTTGAGCTCAGGATCGACCGCAGGTGAGTTACCCGTGGTCGCGGAGATCTCGAGGTACTCGCAGTCCGCTTTGACATCCGGCTCCGCGCGGACGATCGAGCTCGCAGCGGTGATCGCGAAGATGATCGCGATGCTCGCAAACCTCATATGCCCTCCACAGTATCCTCTGGAGTCACCCAGATCACGGTCGTGCTTCCATCTTCGTCATCGACATTGAAGACGGAGCTGGTGCCATCCGGCGTGTCGAGCGCTTCGATCTCGGCCGGGCGATGCGAAACAGTCTGGACCTTGATCGGATCGTGGCTCTCGCGGTGCGTGCCCGGGTCACCGCCACTACGCAGGATCAATGCGAGCGCCGCGACCGCGCCGGCCGACACGGCACCGGTGATGATCTGGCTGCGGTAGCGCTCGAGGAACCGACCGAGCCGCGTGAGGAAGCCGGCATTGGAGGCTGGGGCCGGAGCCGGCGACCGCACGGGTGCGGCGAGCGACGCGCCGAGATCGATCTGCTTGTCGATCTCGCGCCACATCGAGGCGAACTTCGCCTCGGGCACGTCATCGGCGGCGAGCTCGAGCCGACCGCGCACGAGCTCGCCGAGCTCGCGCAAGGCATCGACCTTGCGCTGTCCCTCGGCGTCGAGCTCCCCGAGCTCCCCGAGCTTCGTTGTCGCTTCACCGTCGGCGTGCTCCATCAGATCCAGATCGCGATCTTTACTCACGATCGGCTCCTCGACGCCGCGGCGTCATCCATCTCGCCCTTGCCATCGTCTTCCGCAGGCAGCGTTGCACCGTCGACGAGATCGACGAGCTGACGCTGCATGTTCTTTCGCGCGTGAAACAGCCGCGACATGATCGTGCCCTTCGAGCAGCTCATCGCCTTGGCCATCTCGTCATACGACAAGCCCTCGAGCTCGCGCATCACGAGCACGGACCGGTGATTTTCCGAGAGCAAGGCGAGCGCCGCATCGATTCGAGCGCGAATCTCCTTGTCCATCAGGGCTCGGCTGGGGTTGCCGCCGAGCACCTTGGGGAGGAACCCTTCGTCCGCAGCCTGGTCGAGGTGAGTCTCGTCGAGCTCGACGGGAGTCACCCGACGATGCTTGCGCAGGTGGTCGATGGCGAGGTTCATGACGATCCGGTACAGCCAGGTATAGAAGCTCGAGTTGCCCTCGAATTTGTCTAAGTACTTGTGAGCTTTAATGAAAGCGTCTTGAACGACGTCGAGGGCGTCTTCCTGATTCCGCACGACGCCAACAGCCAGGGCATAGGCACGGCGGTGGTAGCGTTCGAACAGGGTGCGGAACGCCTCGCGATCGCCGCGTTGCGCGGCGAGTACCAGGTCCCGATCGTCGACAGCTTCACGTCCAGTGGACGAGGGCTGTCCTCCCTTATTCACGCTCACTTGACGAGGAGTTATATCACCGCCATAGGCCCGGCATCCCGGTGAGGTCATAATCGAGCGACACGTGGCCGAGGTGCGTACATCGACGGAGCTAGCTCCGCTAGCGGAACGCCAAGACCGGCCAACGCAGATTGGCGGCTTTTTGCTGCGCGTGCGAGGCCTCGTCTATCGCCACGAGGCCAAGCGCGCCTCGTTCACCGCGATCGCGGCCCTCGGTGGGCTCGCGCTGGTGTTGCCCTTGATCGGTCACGCCACGTCGACGAATCGCCCCCTCGCGATGGCCGTGCTCGGCATCGGCGGCCTGCTCGCGATCCTCGTCGCGATCGCCGCGACCGTGATCGGCTGGATCGCACCGCGCCGGTCCTACGCGCACGATCGCGAGCTCGCGCGCTGGGTCGGGCGGCGCCACGCGCCGGTCGCATCGGATCTGTTGTCGTCGGTCGAGCTCACGTGCTCGCCCGATCGCGTCGGTGCGCCCTCGGGAGATCTGGTCGGTGCCTTGATCGCGTCGACCACGGCGCAGCTCGACAAGCTCGAGCCGATCGCGTTGCTGCCGACGCACGAGACCGTGCGTGCGCGCGCGTGGATGCTCGGCGCCCTTGCCGCGAATCTCGCGCTCGTGGTGATCGTGCCGCACTTCGTCGCATTCGGTTGGCGAGCGCTGGTCGCCGCGCCGCCCGCGCCGTTCGATGGGGCAGAGCTCTCGGCCGTGCCACTCGTAGGCGATCTCGGCGTCACGCTGACCGCGCCCGCGTATGCCAAGCGCAAGGTCGTCGAGCTGCCGTCGTCGTCGGGCGATCTGCGCGGCTTGCCCGGGACGGCGGTCGCGTTCAAGGCGAAGTTGCTCGTGCCCGCCACCGCGGCCGAGCTCGTGATCGAGCCGCTCGCAGGCACCGCAGGCACGCCCAAGCCCATCCCCGCGAAGATCGAAGGCGACACGCTCACGGCCGCGTTCACGATCGAACACTCCGCGCGCTACCGGTTTGCCGTCACCGATCCGAGCGGCGCCCGATCGATCGAAGCGACGCCGCGCGCGATCGAAGCCGAAGTCGATCAAGCGCCGACCGTGCAGCTGATGGCGCCGGGCGATCCGCTCGATGTCTCGAACTTGAAGTCGGTCGAGCTCGCGTACGTGATCGAGGACGACTTCGCCATCACCTCGGCCGAGCTCGTGTGGGAAGCCGGCAAGGATCGCGGACGCAAACCGATCGGCCTCGCCGGCCAGGCGACACAGGGCGCGCGCGCGCAAGGCAAGCTGACCTGGGACATCGCCGAGGTCCAGGTTCAATCCGGCGGTGAGGTTCGCTACTGGATCGAAGCGAAGGACAACGACTCCGTCGGTGGCCCGAACCTCGGCAAGTCGCGCGAGCTGCACCTTCGCGTGATCTCGCCGCGCGAGCGCCACGAAGAGACCCTGAACCGCCAGCAAGCGGTCGCCGAGAAGGTGTTGAAGAACCTCGGCGCGCGGCTGGTCGGCCCGGGTGATGACATCGCGATGCGCGACGAGCTCGAGCATCAGATGCGCGACGGGATCGTCGAGCTGCGCTCGGTGAGCGCGGCGTTCGAAAAAGATCCGCACGCGTCGGATCTCATGCGCAAGTCGCTCGCGGCGATGAGCGAGCGGCTCGACAAGCTCGCGAGCTCCGAGCAGCTGATCGAATCGAAGTTCGTGCCGAAGGGCGCGACGAAGGCGAAATCCGGTACGTTCGGCGTGATCGATCCGAAGATCATCGGCGAGCTCGAAGACGACACGATCAACCTCGCCGATTGGCTGGATCGCGAGCGGGTCGAGGGCCTCCTCGATCTCACCGACGAGATCGCGGCTCACCAGAAACGGCTCGCGGACCTGCTCGCGCAGTACGCGCGCACGAAGGATCCGCGCTTGCTCGAGGAGATCGATCGCGAGATGCGCGCGCTCGATCGCACGTACGCCGAGCTCCAGAAGCATCAACAGGGCATGCCCGAAGATGTGATGGATCAGTACGTCAGCCGCGATGCGGTCCAGGCGCAGCAAGGCTCGAGCTGCGTGGCCGAGGTCGCGGCGCTCGTCCACGCGGGCAAGACCGCGGCGGCGCAAGCCAAGCTCGAGACCTGCCGGCTCCAGCACCAGCGCGCGGCGTCGTCGCTCGAGGGCTCGCTCGCGCAGCTGCGCGGTGACAAGTTCAGCGACGAGCAGAAGAAGCTCGACGAGGTGATGAACGAGCTCGCGGATGTCGCGAAGGATCAGGACGATATCGCGGCCGAATCGAACCGGTTGTTCGAGTCGTACGCGCAGAAGGCCGACGAGGTCGCACGCGATCACCGCCGCGAAGCGAGCAAGAAGGTCGGCGCGCTGGTCGAGAAGTTGAAGAAGCGGATCGACGCGATCAACGAAGCCGGGCTCACGCCGTTCGCGAAGGAAGAGCTCGATATCGTCCAGCGCCGGCTCGGCGACGTCGAGCACATGGTCGGCGATGGCGATCTCGCCGAGGCGCTCGGCATGGCGCGTCAGGCCAAGACCAGCCTCGAGACCATCGCCGGCGAGCTCGAATCCGCGATCAATGACGATCCGAAATCAAAGTGGGCCGATGCGACCGCCGATGCGCTCGACGGGGTCGAGAAGACCCAGCCGGTCGCGAAGGACTTGATCGAGGAGCTGTCCGCGCTGTCGCCCCGGCCCGATCAGATCATGAGCGGCGATGATCAGAAGTCGCTCGAGCGCTTGCGTCGGCGCCAGGCCATGAACCAGCAACGCGCGAAGCGGCTCGGCGATCGCACCAAGCAACTCGGTGGCGAGCTCCCGGGCGACACCGCCGGCGAGCTCGGCAAGAAGCTCGGCTCCGCGCTCGATCACATGGGCAAGGCCGACGAGCGGATGAAGGGCAAGGATCCTTCGGGCGCGCGCGAGGCCACGCGCTCGGCCGCGGACGATCTCGCGAAGGCACGCGATCGGGCACGCAGCGCCGCCCGCCAGGCCCAGCAGAATGCGGTCGGTGACGAGCCGATCCGGATCCCCGGTGCCGACGAGTATCGTGCGCCCGAGCGCTATCGCGAGGACATCCTCGAGGCCGCGAAGAAGCGTGGCGCGAAGGCGCCCGAGGGCTACGATGATCAGATCAAGCGCTACTACGAGGACCTCATCAAATGAGCGCGAGGCTCGTCGTTGCAGCGTTGTTGATCACGAGTACGGCGGGTGCGCGCCACGATCGCACCGTCACCGGCGACGTGATCAAGGCTGCGCGCCTCCTGCAATCGTCGCGGCTCGATGAAGCGCGCGTCGTGTTGCTGGACCTCGAGAAGCGCGCGGGCGACAACCCGGATGTGAAGTGGCTCGCCGCCGAGCTCGCGTTCCAGACCGGCGATTACGCCGCCGCCGTGAGGAGCCTCGACAAGGTCGCCGACGACGCGGCCGACGGCATGGCCGGTCAGACCAAGAAGCTCGCGGCCTCGACGCTCGCCGTCACCGAGAGCTTCGTCGAGACCAGGTCGCCAAAGGGTCACTTCTTGATCCGCTATGCGCCTGGCAAAGATGCGGCGATCGCGGAGCTCGCCGGCGACATCCTCGATGCCGCATGGCAGACCACGGGCGAAGACCTCGGCCTCCAGCCGGCAGATCTGATCCGGGTCGAGATCCTCGGCGCGCCGAAGGATCTCGCGCAGATGTCTCCACTCTCGGAGACCGAGATCGAGACGACCGGCACGATCGCCCTCTCGAAGTACAACAAGCTGATGGTGGTGTCGCCCCGCGCGACGCTGTTCGGCTATCCGTGGATGGACACGCTCGCGCACGAGTACACGCACCTGATCGTGTCGCGGATCTCGCACGACACCGTGCCGGTGTGGATGCAGGAAGGGCTCGCACGGTTCGAGCAGACGCGCTGGCGTCGGCCGCCCGAGGTGGTGTTGACCGCGACCGAACAAGCGCTGCTGACCGCGGGCCTCCGCAAGGGCCGGTTGATCACGTTCGACGAGATGCATCCGTCGATGGCGAAGCTGCCGAGCCAGGAGGCCGCCGCCCTCGCCTACGCCGAGGTCTACACGCTGATCGGCTGGATCCAGACCAAGGTCGGCTACAAGGGCCTGCGCGACCTGCTCGCGCTCCAAAAAGACGGCAAGAGCGCGAAGCGCGCGGTGACCGAGGCGATGAACCTGCCGTGGCCTCAGGTCGAGAAGGAGTGGCACGCGCACCTCAAGGTCGGCGACGGCAAGGCGCGCGCGGGCCGCCCCATCAAGTTCGGCAAAGGTGGCGCGGATTCAGAGAACGTCGGGATCGAGCAGGTCTCGACCCGTGCCCGCAAGCACGCTCGGCTCGGCGGCATGCTGCGGGCGCGCGGTGCGCTCGAGGCCGCGGCGGTCGAATACGACAAAGCCTTGGCCGCCGGCGGTGGGACGCCGGAGCCCTTTGTCGCAGGCAAGCTGGCACGGACCCTGGTCGAGCTCGGCCGCTACGACCGTGCGATCGAGCTCGCTACCCCTCTGGCGGCGGCCGATGCCGACGATGCGGTGGCGTCCGTGACGCTCGGCATGGCCCGGTCCGCGAAACAAGACTGGGCCGAGGCGATCGTGGCGTATGAACAAGCATTGCGCGTGAGTCCGTTCGATCCGCAAACTCGCTGCGGTCTTGCCGAAGCGTATGCCAAGATGAAGGATGCACGGAGTGCTCGCGAGCGAGCCGCGTGTGACCTGTTGAAGAACTAGCCTCGCGATGAAATCGTCCACCGAAAACCTCACGCCGATCACGCCGCTGCACATCGAGCAGCCCACGGAAGTGAACCCGGTCGTGGCCGAAGCTGCCGCCGCTGCGCCGCTGCAGAAGTCCGATCTGGACGCGGTCAAGGAGCTCGCCGAAGCGCACGCGCAGATCGTCAAGGAGATCGAGAAGCGGATCATCGGCCAGCGCAAGGTCGTCGATCAGTTGCTCGTCGCGTTGTTCGCGCGCGGTCACACGCTGTTCGTCGGCGTGCCCGGGCTCGCGAAGACGCTGTTGATCTCGACACTGGCCGAGACGCTGAACCTGTCGTTCCAGCGCATCCAGTTCACGCCGGACCTCATGCCGGCCGATATCACCGGCACCGAGATCCTCGAAGAAGATCATACGACCGGTCGGCGCGCGTTCCGGTTCCTCAAGGGTCCGGTGTTCGCGAACCTCGTGCTCGCCGACGAGATCAACCGCACGCCGCCGAAGACCCAGGCCGCCCTGCTGCAATCGATGCAGGAATTCCGCGTCACCGCGGGCGGTACCACGCACGATCTTCCGCTGCCGTTCCTGGTGTTCGCGACCCAGAACCCGATCGAGCAAGAAGGCACGTACCCGTTGCCCGAAGCGCAGCTCGATCGCTTCATGTTCCAGATCGACGTCGACTATCCGTCCGAGAGCGAAGAAGAAGAGATCGTGCGCCAGCAGACAAGCGATCACCGCCCGGTGCTCGCGCGCGTGCTCTCGCCGCAGCGGATCCTCGAGCTCCAGCAGCTCGTGCGTCGCGTGCCCGCGGCCGATCACGTCGTGAAGTACGCGGTCGCGCTCGCTCGTGCGACGCGCCCGACCACGCCGATGGCGCCGCAGTTCATCAGGGATGCGGTGTCGTGGGGCGCAGGCCCGCGCGCGTCGCAGTTCTTGATCCTCGCCGCGAAAGCGCGCGCGATCCTCGCGGGCCGGTTCGCGGTGTCCACCGACGACGTCGCGGCCCTCGCACGCCCGACGCTCCAGCATCGCTTGATCCTCAACTATCGCGCCGAGGCCGAGGGGCTGCGCGCCGGCGATCTGGTCGATCGGCTGCTGTCCGTCGTGGCGCCCTGAGGTCACGTGAAGCTCGATCCTGCGCAGCTCCAACGACTCGGCAGCTTGCCGATCAAGGCGCGCGTGATCGTCGAGGGCGCCCTGTCTGGACTGCACCGCGCGAGCGTCCGCGGCAGCTCCGTCGAGTTTGCCGAGCACAAGGAATACTCGATCGGCGACGAGCTCCGGCATGTCGACTGGAAGGCGTACGCGAAGCTCGATCGCTACTACGTGAAGCAGTTCGAGCAGGAATCGCAGCTCACGGTCTACCTCGTCCTCGATGCCTCCGCGTCGATGAAGTTCGCCGGCGGTGGTCTCGCGAAGCTCGAGTACGCCGGGCTCGCACTCGCCGCGCTCGCATACCTCGTGATCCAGCAGCAAGACAAGGTCGGCCTCGTCGCGTGCGGCGACCGCGGCATCGAGACGATGGTGCCGCCGCGCGCGCGCAGCTCGCATCTCCACGATCTCCTCGGCGTGCTCGATCAGCTGATGCAGAAGGGCGGCGCCGGCGACGAGTCTCCCGCCGAAGCGCTCGGCCGGATCGCCGAGCGCTCGCGCCGCCGCCGCTCGCTGATCATCCTCGCGAGTGACCTGTTCGATCCCGCGGACGAGACCGTCCGCGCGCTCTCGAACCTGCGCGCCCAGCACCACGATGTCTCGGTCCTCCACGTCCTCGATCCGCACGAGCGCACGTTCCCGTACGAAGGCCTCACCGAGTTCCAGGCGCTCGAGTCGGGCGCGAAGCTGCTCGCGAACCCGCTCGCGATCCGCAAGGACTACCTCGAACGGATGGATGCGTTCGTCGCGAAGTGCCGCGGCACGCTGGCGAACGCCGGCGTCGATTATCACGAGGTCTCGACCGATCGTCCACTCGAAGAGACGCTGCTCGAGCTGCTCGTCTCGCGCGCGCGGTTACTGCCCGGCGCCCGTCGGGATGCTGGGAGGACCGGCTAGTGGGCTTCCTCGCCCCCTTCATGCTGATCGGTGCGCTCGCGATCAGCGTTCCGATCGCGATCCATCTGATCGGCCGGCGGCGCGCGAAGATCGTGCCGTTCGCGGCGCTCGACTTCTTGATGGCGACGAAGCGCAAGACCGCGCGTCGCCTGCAGCTACGCGAGCGCATGGTGCTGCTCGTCCGCGCCCTCGCCTGCCTCGCGATCGCGATCGCGCTCGCGAAGCCGTTCACCTCGTGCGAGCGCAAGGGCCCGCAGGTCACCCGGGGCCCGCAAGCCGCGGTGCTCGTGATCGATGACTCGTTCGCCGCCGGCTATCTCGTCGAGGGCAAGCCGTGGATCAAGCGCGCGAGCGACGAGGCGCGCCGGATCCTCACCCAGCTCGGCCCCGAAGCCGAGATCGCGATCGTCCGCGCCTCCGAGGGTGCCGAGCAACCGACCGAGCTGACGCGCGATCACCTGCGCCTCCGCGATCAACTGCTCGCGCTCGAACCCAGCGCACGCCCCGCCGATACGACCCGCGCCCTGACCCGCGCCGCCCACCTGCTCTCGGCCTCGAGCCACGAGAGGAAGACGGTGTTCTTGATCTCGCTCGTCGCGAAATCGGGCATCCAGGCCGACGAGGCAGCGTGGGGGAAAGACGGCCCCACCCTCGTCACGCTGGATCTACGCCCGAGCGCGATGCCGAACCTCGCGATCACGAGCCTCAAGGTCGATTCCGATCCAGGCACCGGTACACGAGGCGTGGGCTTCGACGCCGAGGTCGGCAACTTCAGCGATACCGCGCAGAAGGTCGAGCTCTCGCTCACGATCGCCGATCACGTCGTCGCGCGCGGCCAGCTCGAGCTCGGGGCGCACGAGAAGAAGACCAAGCGCTTCCTCGCGGCCCTCCCAGCCGGCAGTCGCGCGAGCGATGCCTCGGTCTCGCTCGGCACACCCGACGCACTGCCTAGCGACGATCGCCGCTTCGTGCGCGCCACCCTGCGCGACGAAGTTCGCGTGCTGCTCGTCGATGGCGATCCTCGCACCGTCCGCCACGACGACGAGTTGTTCTATCTCGAGGCCGCCCTCCGCCCCGGCGATCGTGAAGACTCCGGCACCTCGGTCCGATCGATCACCGCCGAGGAGCTCGCCGGCATCACGAAGATCGCGGGCAAGCCCGCCACGATCAACCTCGACGACTTCGACGTCGTCGTGCTCGCGAACGTCGCCGCCCTCCCGCCCGAGCGCGTCGCCGTCCTAGCCGAGTGGGTGCGCGCCGGTGGCAGCATCCTCGTCGCACCTGGCGATCGCGTCGATCCCGCCGCCTACGACAAGACCATGCTCGCGCTGATGCCGCAGAGCCTCCGCGATCCGATCGACACCACCTGGGGCGCCTCCCCCGAGGACAAGGACAGCCGCGCGCTCCACCTCGTGAAGTGGGAAGCCGATCACCCGATCTTCGCGCCGTTCTCCAAGGACGCGCCCGAGCTCGCCGACGCGAAGTTCTACAAGATCTCGCTGCTCGGCCCGACGACCGCCACCTCCGATCGCAAGGTCCTCGCGCGCTTCACGAATGGCGCCGCCGCGCTCGTCGAAGCCTCGATCGGCTCGGGCCGCACGCTCCTGTTCACCTCGACGCTCGATCGCGACTGGAACGACCTGCCGATCCATCCCGGCTTCCTCCCGCTGATCCAGGGCGCCGTGCGCCACCTCGCGCGCAAGCACGCCCTGGGCATCGAATCCGAGCACCTGGTCGGCGCCTCGGTCGCGCTCCCCACCGGCGATCTCCGCAAGCTCGAGGTCCGCGGCCCTGACAACCTCGGCGCCGTGTTCGAGGGCGATCGGATCATGAACCGCAGCTCGGTCCGCTACGGCCGCACCGAGAAGCCGGGCATCTACCGCGTGATCGGCACCGATCAAACCGGCGCGACGCACGAGCGCGACGAGCTCGCGTTCGCGATCAACCTCGATCCGCGCGGCTCCGATCTGACCGCCGCATCCGCGTCAGCGCTACCAGCCTCTGGCACCGGTGGTGCGTCGGCGCCCTCCGACAACACGCGGCGCGTCGAGCTCTGGCACGCGCTCGCCGCGATCGTGTTGCTGCTGCTGCTCGCCGAGGGCATCCTGGTCCAACGCTAAGCGTACGGATGAAGCGCGCGGGATCCCGATGGAAGATCAATACCCTCAGCTTCATGCACTCGCGCCGAACGACCGGCGGAGCGGGCTGCGTGATCAGGATGAGAGTCACCCGAGTTACACGAGCTATACGAGTTACACCCGGCCGCTAGAAACAGAAATCAAGCAGCCGACGTGAGTTAGATGCTTGAGGTCGCGATCAGTCCCGGGCACCGAGACTCCGCGTTCAGCCGTTGTCGACCGTCCGATGGTCCATGTTTGATGTCCGCAAACCGGACAAGAGCGTCCGCCTTACGGAAGCCGCGCCGGACATCGCCCGTCCAAGTCACCAAGATAACAGGGTGGCCGCGTGGCACGACATCTGCCTCTTCGCGACGAGCATGTTCACGACTGCGGTCCCATCGACGACGACGCATGCCCGCCGCCAGCCCGAGACCACCGTGCTCTACGAGGTTGTCCGCGACCACTTCGCGAGCTTGCTCGACGAGGCACGCGATCGCTCGGAGTATGGGTTCGGCTATCCGCGCTTCGTCGAGCGCGAGTTCGAAAAGTTCCTTGCGTGCGGCTTGCTATGTCACGGGTTCGTGCGCTGTGGCGATTGCGGTGACGAGCGGCTCGTCGCGTTCTCGTGCAAGACGCGCGGCTTCTGTCCGTCGTGCACGAGCCGCCGGATGACCGGTACCGCTGCGCACCTCGTCGAGCGCGTGCTGCCGACCGCGCCGTATCGCCAGTGGGTGCTGTCGTTGCCACGGCAGGTGCGATTCCTGCTCGCCCGAGACCGCGTGCTCTTCGGGCGCGTCATCAGCGCGT
>JAYWCI010000200.1:0-16909 GCA_043780895.1 Kofleriaceae bacterium
TGGCTCGAGGAAGACCCGAGCTACTACTACGGCCTCACCGCCGAGACCGGTGGCCAGTGGATCGATGGCTTCCCGGCGACGTACCCGAACGTCCCCGGCATCACGCCGGCCCTTCGCGGCACGCCGTTCGAGGTCGACACGAAGCTGCTCGCGCGCGGTCAGAATCGCTTCAACATCTACTGCACGCCCTGCCACGGCTACGATGGTCGCGGCATGGGCATGATCCCCACCCGCGTGCAGCAGGGTGGCGGCTCGTGGCAGGCGCGCAATCTCGTCGATCGCGCTGGCACCGTGGTCCAGCAGCCGAACGGCCAGCTGTTCAACACGATCACGAACGGATTCCCGCCCGGGATGATGGGTTACGGCGCGCAGATCCCGGCTGCCGATCGCTGGGCCATCGTCGCCTACGTCCGCGCGCTCGAGCGCTCGCAGATTGCCTCCGCTGACGATCAGAAAGGTTCGCGATGAGCCTCACCAAGACACTGCATCCCGACGAGAAGTTCAAAGCCGGGAAGCTCGGTTCCAACATGGTCAAGGCGGGCGTCGGCCTGTTCGTGGTCATGATGGTCATCTCGCTGATCCTCGGCTCGATGCACGGCGACTCGATGAAGCGTTTCCTGTACGCGTACGTCATCGGGTGGTCGTGGATCGCCACGATTCCGATCGGCATGTTGTGGTTGGTGCTCCTGCACCACCTCTGCCGCGGTCGCTGGACCACCGTCGTTCGCCGGATCTGTGAAGTGATGGCGGCCTCGATCCCGCTGGTCTTCGTCGCGGGCCTCGGCTTCGCGTTGCCGGTCGTCTTCGGCAACAAGACGCTCTACTACTGGACGGCGGACGTCGCTCACAACGAGTTCCTCAACCCGACGATCGTCCACAAGCTCGCCTGGCTGTCGCCCGGCTTCTGGTTCGTGCGCTACCTCGCGTACGGCGCCATCTACACCGCGATCTCGTTCTATTTCTGGAAGAAGTCGAAGGAGCAGGACGAGTCCGGTGACCCGAAGATCAGCGACACGCTACGTCGCGCCTCGGGTCCGGCGATGATCCTCTACGCGTTCACGACGGTGTTCCTGTCGTTCGACGTGCTGATGTCGCTGTCGCCCAAGTGGTACTCGACGATCTACGGCGTCACGTTCTGGGGCTCGGGCAACATCGGCGCGTTCGCCGCGCTCGCCCTGATCGTGCTCTGGATCCAGCGCAACGGTCGCCTCGTCCACTCGGTGACCGAGGAGCACTACCACGACATCGGCAAGTGGATGTTCACGTTCACGTTCTTCTGGGCCTACACCGCGTTCTCGCAGTTCATGCTGCAGTGGTACGGCAACTTGCCGGAAGAGACCGTTTGGTACAAATACCGAATGTTCGGCGAGTGGCAGTGGGTGTCGATCGCGGTCCTCGTCGGCTACTGGGCCTTCCCGTTCCTGTTCTTGATGTCGCGCTGGACCAAGCGAATCGTGCCGGCCCTCGTGTTCTTCGCGGTGTGGCAGCTCGTGTTCCACTGGGTCGATCTCTACTGGACCGCGATGCCGAACTACGACTGGACGACGGTGTCGCACGCCGGCCAGACGCTCGTCGAAGGTCCGCTCGCGAACCAGATCGCATTGCACCACGTCGGCTTCACGCCACTCGATGTCACCGTGTGGCTCGCTCTCGTCGGTTTCTTGCTCGTCGGCATCGGCCGCGGGCTCACCGGCAACTTGATCCCGGTCAAGGATCCCACCCTCGGGCTGTCGTTGGCCCACGAGCAGCTGTAGGAGCCAACCATGTCAGGTCCCAAGCGCAATCCCGACAGCATGAACACGATCGGTATCGTCGTGGTCGGCATCTGCGGCGCGGTGATGGTCTACGTGACCATCACGGCTCTGCAGGCCTTCTACATGAACGACACGTCCGAGGTCCAGACCATGGCCGACTACGGCGGTCAGGACACGACGGCGAAGAGCCACAAGGCTGCCGAGCTGCTCCACATCACGACGCCAGACATCGGCACACAGGGGGTCCCGATCGATAAGGCGATGGCGCTCGTCGTCGCGGCTCGAAAAGATCCGTCGCGCCTCGTGCCGGCGGTGCAGAAGTCCGATTGGCATCCGGTGGCAACGGAAGTTCCGCATCCAGGGGCGCCGGAGCTCATCCCGATGGTGGTTCCGCCGGCCGCGCCGGCCGCGGCTCAAGGTTCGGGCGCAGGCTCGGCCGCACCGGTCACCGGTCACGCGACGGGCTCGCCGGCGGACGGCACGCACGGCGGTGTGGGTGGTGCCGGTGGCGCTCCGGCGGGTACGACGCAGGGTTCCGCCGCGCTGGCTCCTGGAGGTCATGCGCCCTAACCAGGCGCTGGTCGTCGCCGTGCTCGCCACGGCGCTCGGGTCGCGTAGCTACGCGCATCCCGATAGCCAACCTGCGCCCGCAGACATGCCCACGGACGTCGGCGACAAGGTGCTGACGTCGCAAGCCTGGAAAGGCGAGGGCGTCACTGTCGCGGAGAAGCTCGGCGCGAAGGTCCCGCTCGACGCGAAGTTCCGCACCGCAGACGGCAAGCACGTCACGCTCGGTCAGGTGCTCCACGTCGGTGGTGACCTCCCGACCATCTTGACGTTCAACTACTCCGACTGCCCGATGCTCTGCAGCTTGCAGCTGAACGGGCTCTCGGCAGCGCTACCCAAGATCGCCGACAAGGTCGATGGCGTCATGCTGCGACCCGGCGCGCAGTTCCGGATCGTCACGATCGATCTCGAGCCCAACGAGACCGCCGACAAGATCGAGAAGATGCGCGACAAGTACATCGCGCTGCTACCGGAGAGCCAACGCGAGTCGGCCAAGGCCGGCTGGACGTTCCTGCTCGCCGACCTCCCGAACGACCAGACCCAGATTCGCCGCGTCGCGGAGTCTGTGGGTTTCTCTTACATGTACGTTCCGGAGCGCGCTGAATGGGCGCATCCCGCGGCGTTGATCTTTCTGGCATCTTCCGGGGCAGTGACTCGCTACGTCTACGGCATCGAGTTCTCGCCCGCGGTGATGCGCGAGTCGTTACTCAAAGCGGGCACGGCGGAACCGTCGACCGCCGTCGGATTTATGAACCGCTGCTATCACTACGACCCGGACGCGAACAGTCATGCGCGCGCCGGCGTGCTCGCCCTGCGCATCGGCGCCGTGAGCACGATCGTTCTACTGCTCTCTGGACTTGGCTTGGCGAGGTTTCTTCGGAAGCAGCGCAAGCCGGAGCCGAATCAAGTGAGTGAATCATGAAGCGAGTCCTGCCAGTTCTCATCGCTCTGTTCGTGGCGAGCACGGCATCTGCCCAAGCTCCCGGCGGCAGCGCCGCTGCCCCGACTCCTACCAACGCACCGATGGCGGTGCCCGCCGCAGATCCGGGTGCGGGAAGCGCGGCGCAAGCCGGCAGCGCGACCCCCGGCTCGGGCAGCGCGACCAGCCGCAACAACCAAGCGACCAGCGGTAGTGGCGCCGGGAGCGCCGCCGCCGCGTCGAAGGGCCCGGCCGTCAAAGCCTGGTACGACGTCCTCGCCGACAAGACGGTCGAAGAGGACGGTACGTTCTGGATGCCCAAATCGGTGAACCTCGCGGCCGACGATTCGGACATGATGTTCTACGCCGTCCTCGCGCTGTCGGCGTTCTTCTTCTTCGCGATCGCGATCGCGGTCGTCTATCTCACCGTCAAGTATCGCCATCGTCCCGGTCACACGGCCGAGCCGAGCGCTGCGCACAACGACGTCCTCGAGATCACGTGGACGGTCATCCCGACGATCATCTGCGTGTTCCTGTTCTGGTACGGCTGGCACTCGTACATCAAGGTCGTCACCCCGCCGCAGAAGGCCGTCGAGATCGACGTGCTCGCGTGGCGCTGGAACTGGCAGTTCACGCACGAGAACGGCGTCACCGATTCGGATCTTCACGTCCCCGCGGGCGTGCCGGTCCGGCTCGTCATGACCTCGAAGGACGTCCTGCACAGCTTCTACGTGCCGGCGTTCCGCGTGAAGCAGGACGTGGTGCCGCGGCGCTACACGTACATCTGGTTCGACGCGACCAAGCCGGGCACGTACCGCCTGACCTGCGCGGAGTACTGCGGCACGAGCCACGCACAGATGGCGTGTCTCGATACCGATCCGGTGAACGGTCACTGCAACCGGCGTGCGGTCGTCGTGGTCCACAAGGATCTCGAGGAGTACCAGCGCTATCTCAACGACAAGATCCAGGACCAGCTCAACATGGCTCCCGAGGATCTCGGCAAGATGCTCTACGACAAGAAGGGCTGCTCGTCGTGTCACACCATCGACGGTAGCGCGCGTGTCGGCCCCTCGTGGAAGTCGCCCGATTGGGGCAAAGACATCGCGATCGTCGGCGGCACCGTCAAGATGGACGAGAACTACGTCCGTGAATCGATCTTGTATCCCGCAAAGAAGGCGCGACCCGGTTACCCGAACTCGATGCCGTCCTTCGAAGGTCAGCTGAAGGACAAAGAGCTCACCGGCCTCATCGCTTACATCAAGTCGCTTAAGCAGTAACGAGGACGATCATGGCGACCCCTGCGATTCCTGAATCCCTGAAGAACCTCCCCCAAGGTCCGGTCAAAGAACCGGACTATCTGAACGCGAGCAAGGGCCTGTGGAGCTGGCTCTCGACGCTCGATCACAAGCGCATCGGTCTGATGTACTTGTTCGGCATCCTGTTCTCGTTGTTGCTCGGCGGTACCTTCGCACTGCTGCTCCGCACCGAGTTGTGGTCGCCCGGCAAGACGATCGTCGGCGCTGATACGTACAACCAGTTCTTCACGCTGCACGGCTCGGTGATGGTGTTCCTCGTCATCATCCCGGGCATCCCGGCCGCGCTCGGCAACATCATCTTGCCGATCCAGCTCGGCGCACCTGATGTCGCGTTCCCGAAGCTCAACTTGAGCTCGTTCTATCTGTGGATCGGTGGCGCGACCCTGCTCGTGCTCACGATCCCGTTCGGCGGCCTCGATACCGGCTGGACGCTCTACACGCCGTACTCGCTCGAGACCCACTCGGCCGTCATGATCGCGACGCTCGGCGTGTTCTTGCTCGGCTTCTCCTCGATCTTCACGGGCCTCAACATGCTCGTGACGATCCACAAGTTCCGCCCGCAAGGCATGGGTTGGTTCCAGCTGCCGCTCAACATCTGGGCGATCTACGGCACCGCGATCATGCAGGTGCTCGCGACGCCGGTGCTCGGCATCACCGTGATGCTGCTGACCGTCGAGCGCTTCGGTCACATCGGCATCTTCGATCCCACCCTCGGTGGCGACCCGGTGCTGTTCCAGCACTTCTTCTGGTTCTACTCGCACCCGGCCGTCTACATCATGATCATCCCGGCCATGGGCGTGATCAGCGAGCTGATCTCGACCTACGCGCGCAAGCCCTTGTTCGGCTATCGCTTCGTCGCGTACTCCTCGCTGTCGCTCGCGCTGCTCTCGTTCCTCGTGTGGGGGCACCACATGTTCGTCTCGGGCCAGTCGCGGCTCGCGAACATGGTGTTCTCGGCGCTGACATTCACCGTCGGCATCCCGTCTGCCATCAAGGTGTTCAACTGGGTCGCCACCCTCTACAAGGGCGACATCCGGTTGAAGACCGGCATGCTCTACGCGCTCTCGTTCCTGTTGCTGTTCACGATCGGTGGTCTCACGGGCTTGTTCCTCGGCATCCTCTCGGTCGACGTCCACCTCCACGACACCTACTTCGTGGTCGCGCACTTCCACTACGTGATGATGGGTTCGACGCTCGTCGCGTTCCTCGGTGGCCTCCATCACTGGTGGCCGAAGTTCACCGGCAAGATGTACAACGAGTCACTCGGTCGGCTCTGCGCGATCGGCGTGTTCATCGGCTTCAACACCACGTTCCTCCCGCAGTTCGTGATGGGTGCGCGTGGGATGCCGCGTCGGTACTGGGATTACGATCCGCAGTATCAAATCTTCCATCAGATCTCGACGATCGGCGCGTTCATCCTCGGCATCTCGATGTTCATCGTCGTGGTGTACCTGATGGCGTCGTTCTGGACCGGCGAGAAGGCCGCACGCAATCCATGGGGCGGTAGCTCGCTCGAGTGGCAGGCGCCGACGCCGCCGACGCTCTACAACTTCGAGACGCCGCCGATCGTGCACGAGCTCTACAACTACGACGACCTCGTCGAGGTTGCGCCGGATCGCTGGGAGCGGCTCAGCGACGCACCTGACTACGTTGCCGCCGCACCTGCTCCTGCGAAGGACCATCACTGATGAGTGGCGGACACGATCACGGCGCCGCGGGAGCTGACCACAGCGACCATGGGGGACACGGGAATCAGTCCCGGTTCATCCAGCACCACTACGACGACGCCCAGCATCAGTTCGATGCCGGCAAGTTCGGCATCTGGCTCTTCCTCGCGCAGGAAGTGCTGTTCTTCTCCGCGCTGTTCGTCGCGTACATCGTGTATCGGGTGCATCACCCCGAGGTCTACTCGTACGCGCACAAGTGGCTCGACGTTAAGTACGGCGCGATCAACACCGGCGTTCTGATCTTCTCTTCGCTCACGGCGGCGTGGGCCGTCCGCGCGGCGCAGCTCGGTCAGAAGAAGCTGCTGATCGGTTGTCTCGCGGTCACGATCCTGTGTGCCTGCGGCTTCCTCGGCATCAAGTACATCGAGTACACGCACAAGATTCACGAGCACATCCTGTTCGGTCGCTACTTCGATCCGTGCGTGAGCCCGGGCGGCGAAGAGCTGCTGACCAAGAACAACCTGTGTTCGGGCACCAAGTCGACGATGCTCTGGGAGGCCGACTCCTCGTCCGGCGCGGGTGGGGGCAAGGGTGCCGACGGCAGTTGCTTCGAGATCGACAAGCTCGATCTCGATCCGAAGCTCGCCGGCGTCCAGGCCGACTGCCAGGTCACGGTCGTCAAGGTCGACGAGAAGGGCAAGGAAGTCGGCGTCCCACCGCCGAGCGAATCGCCGGCCGTGATCACCGAGAAGTGCACCGACGAGCTCCTCGACATCCTCAATGGCAATGCGGGCAAGGAGGGCGTGATCCCCGAGGCCAAGAAGGCGGCCGCGCCGAAGTTCCCGTGCTGGCGCCCGGCGTACCAGCCGGCGGTGTGCCCGGATCTATTGACCGCGGATCAGCGAATCCACGGCGGCGGTAGCAAGCCGCAGGTCGGCATCCTCGTCGAGTACAACGACAAGCTCGAGCGCGAGGGCATCCGCGTCAAGGCGACCTGCAAGGCACCGGCGGTCAAGCCCGCGATGACGGCTCTCCAGACCTCGGAGAGGGTCCAGCCCACCGAGCTCGGCGAGAGCGCGATCCATCCGATCCACGTCCCGACCACCCACGAAGAACACGAGATCGAGGCACTCGGCCCGCCGCCGGAGCACACGAGCATGTTCTTCACGATCTACTTCGCGATGACGGGCCTCCACGGCATCCACGTCCTCGTCGGTATCGGCGTGTTCTTCTGGCTCCTGATCCGCGCGATCAAGGGCCACTTCACCGAGGATTACTTCGGTCCGGTCGACTTCGCTGCCCTCTACTGGCACATCGTCGACTTGATCTGGATCTTCCTGTTCCCGCTTCTCTACCTGATCCACTAGAGGACCTATGGCTGATCACGCAGAACACCACGACGATCACCACGAGAACTCGATCTCGCACGTCGCCAGCGTCAAGACGCTGGTCGGCACCGGCGGCACGCTCCTCCTGTTGACGATTGTCACCGTCCTCGCGACCAAGGTCGACTTCGGCGCCAACATCAACCTGGCACTCGCCATGGTGATCGCGGTGACGAAGGCCACCCTCGTCATCCTATTTTTCATGCATCTTCGCTACGATCGCCTGTTCCATACGGTCGTTTTCGTGAGCGCTATTTGTGCAGCTTCCTTGTTTGTCGGGTTCACCTTGATGGATAGTTCGCAGTACCAGCACACCAACATCTGGCACCCAGGGACTCCCCCGGCTGCCCCTGTTGGTCCTCGTCCGACAGGCTGATCGACATACAGACCGACCAAGGAGGGTTTCGTGGGTTCCGAACTGATGATGATGGGCCTTAGCCCAGCGAGCATCCTTGCAACCGGTGTCGCGGTGGCCTTTGTGGCCTTCGGATACTTCATGCTCTCCCTCGATCGTCAGCGGGCGACAAGCCCGTCGAAAGACGATACCCAAGCCGGCCTCAAGCTGGTGCTGTTCGCCCTCGCCCTCTTCGGCGTCGGCACAGCAGCCGGCGGCTTGCAGTCCCTCCTCGGCTCGATCCTCGGCGGCCTCAAAGAGGGCAGCGCCGCGATCAAAGGCACGCTGCCCTCGATCATCGTCGGCTCGGTCCTCGTCGTGGTCGTCGTGAAGGCGCTCCTGCCACGCACGAACACCGCGACCCAGAAGCAGCCCGAGCGCTACTTCCTCGGAGCCCTGGCCGTCACGTTCGGCGTGTACGCACTGATCGAGGTCAACGCACTCCTCACAGGCCTGTTCAACAGCTTCGGGTGGGCCATGAATGCCTCGTCGCTAGCTGGCAGCCTGGTCGGTGGCGCCGTGCTCTTCGTCTCGATTAGCCGCTTCGGTGCGCTCTCGGGTTGGACGATGCCGGTCGCGCCGCCTCCGACGGCGCCTCCGCACTACCCGCCGCAGGGTGGTGGTTATCCTCCGCAGGGCGGTTATCCTCCGCAAGGTGGCGGTGGCTATCCTCCGCAAGGTGGGGGTGGCTATCCTCCGCAGGGTGGTGGTGGTTATCCGCCGCAAGGTGGCGGTGGTTACCCGCCGCAAGGTGGCGGTGGGTATCCCCCGCGCTGATCACTTCTTGATCTGCTGATCTGAACGCCGCGCCTCAACAGCGCGGCGTTTTTCGTTGGCGGTGAGGGAGGAAGGCAAGCGGACTCGCCAACCACGCGCGCGACGCGGCCAGCGGCGGTCACGCGCGTTGCACCGCTCGCCCGGTCGCTGCTTCGCTGCGCGCCGGGGCTGGCTTCGCGAGACCCCCGGCGTCTCCGCTCGCGCGCAGTCCGACGATCCGGCACTCGGCTTTCCGCCAGTCCAGGTGCCTGCCGACATCACGAGTCAGGGCAGGATCTGGAAGGTCAACGGTCGCTCGAGCACCGATCTCTGGATGACCGGCACCAGCGGTTCGACGTTCCACTGGGACGGCACCATGCTGACGCGCTACGACGCAGGGACCGACTCGTCGCTGTTCTCCGTCGCTGCGCAGCGCGATCGAATGATCGCAGCGGGTGGCGATTTCGATGGCGCGCTGTTCGAGAACACCGACGGCTCCACGTGGACGTCGGTCATCCCGCCGGGCGGTCCCGTGCTTCGCGGGGCTCCTCGTGTTCGTGATCGTCGGTTGTGCGACGGACTCGGCCACGCCCGGCGAACTGCCGTCGACGTACAAAGCGACCTACCAGCAGACGCGCGCTTGCCGGTTGAGCATCGAGCACGACTTGATGCACATCAAGGTGCTTGCCGACGAGGCGGCGTTCGCACCGTACATGAATCGGTCGGATCCATTTCCGACCGGCTCCGTGGTCGTCAAGAAGGAGTACGGCCAGGATGACGACCCGTGCAGCGGCGCGCTCCAGTTCTACACGGTCATGAAGAAGCTGCCGATCGGCACCGACGTCGCTGCTCAGGACTGGACCTGGCGGAAGGTCGACGCGAGCTTCAACACGATCGACACGAACATCAAGAGCTGCACGAACTGTCATGCTGATTGCGGCCACTCGCCCGACGGCTACGACGGCACGTGCACCGCGTCGCCCTAGTCGGCGAGGCGGTCTTCGATCGCTTCCGCGATCGCCGCGGCGAGCTGCGCTTGCGTCGCTGGCTCGGCGAGCTGCTTGCCCTCGATCAGATGATCGATGAAGCCGACCTCCACCAGCACCGACGGCATCGTCGCGCCGAGCAGCACGTGGTCGGAGTCCTGGCGAACCCCGCGATCACCTTCGGGACCGCGGTGGTCGCGCAGCGCGCGCTGCATGCGAGCGGCGAGGTCGGCGGCTTCCCACTGCGCGGCACCGCGCTCGACATCGTCGAGGACGAGCGCGATGTCTGGATCGACCCCCGGGCGTGGCGTCATCGCTTCGCCGCGGAGCGCGCGGGCATCGATGTCGACGCCCTTGGTCGTGAGCACGTAGGTCTCGTAGCCGCGCTGGGTGCGGGTCGGCGAGGCGTTCGCGTGGATGCTCACGAACAGGTCTGCGTTGACCCGATCGGCGTGCTCGGTCCGCTGGCGCAGCGTCAGCGTGCGGTCGTCGGTACGGGTCAACTCGACCGAGATGCCGTGGTCGCGGAGCTTCGCGGCGACCTGGACAGCGATCGCGAGCGTGAGCTGCTTTTCGTGCAGGTTGGCGACCGTGCCTTTGGCGCCGGGACCCTCGGCGCCGGGGTTCGATCCGCCGTGCCCGGGGTCGAGGACGACGAGCGGAGTTGCGAGCGCGGGTGCTCCCACCAAGGCGACCACTAAAGCAATGCCGAGCTTCACGAATACAGGATCTCGTGGCTTTTGATCCGGGCCTAGTTTTTGGCCCTACGGTTGACGCAACTGCTGCACAACGCTACGGTTTTAGAACTTGTCTCGACGTCGGCCAACAGGGGGCTTAACGCCCACGCGGATCCTGCTCTGCGTCGCGATGCTCGAGATCGCGATCGAACGGATCGCCGTGCCGCTCGCGCGGCCCCAGGAAGGCGCGCCTCCGGGCTGGGACGTCGCGCTCAACTACGCGGGCCTGTTCCTGCACTACTTCGCGGCGACGCTCGCGGTCGTGTTGCTGGTGTCGCATGCGTCCGGTGCGCTGCGCGAGCGCGAGGGTCGCGGTACGCGGGACCACGTCGCGCAGCTCGCGACCGTGCTCGCCGCGGTGCTCGCCGCGACGCCCCTCGTGGTCGCGCGCCACGAGGTCTTGATCGTCGCGATCGCGAGCGCGTTCGCGGTGGCGGTGATCGCATTGATCGTCGCGGGCTTCGCGCGCGATCGTGATCTCGGCGTGCAGATAGGGTTGGTGGCCGTCGGCATTCCCCTGCTGATCCACACCGTCAACGTGCTCGGCGCGCGCTACCTGTGGCCGGAGACCGCGTACGACGGCAAGATCGTCGCGGTCGAGCGCACGGGGTTGATGGGGTTGTGCTTGGCGGCGCTGATCTCGCCGTACGTGTTCGCGCCGCGGCCGTTCTCGCGTGCGGTGACGCGACCGGCGCCGGTCGTGTTTGCGATGACGATCGCCGCCGGTGGCGCGGTCGCCGCGCGGCTCTGGTATCCGCAGATGTCGAAGATCGCGACGCTCGTGCTCGGCGTCTCGCTCGATCAGGATCAAGCCGATCCGCGGCTGGCGATCTATCTGCTCGCGTTCGCCACGCTCGCGTGGACGCTCGCCTCGTGTCTGCTCGCCGCCGCCGCCGCGCGCCGTCAGATCGGAAGTGGCATCGCGCTGGTCGTGCTCGGCGGCTACGCCTTCGAGTGGCCGCATCACTACCTGTTGCCGCTGCTCGGCCTGTGGATGATCGCGGATGGCGCGCGCACGGTGCGCGATGAAGAGCTCGCCGGGTTGCCGATCACGTCGGTAGCACCGGCGGTGCAAGATGGCGCGTGGGCCGCGTACATCGGCGCGGCGAAGATCGCGCTCGAGCGGTTGATCGGCGAGGTCCACACCGTCACCACCCGCGGCGAAGGCGGCTTGACCACCACCCAGTTCGTTGGCGAGCGCAACAACCTGCCAGTGCGGATCCGGATCGAGCGCATCGAGGGCAGCGTGATCGCGGTCGATGTCGTCGTCGGGCGCGAGATCGATGAAGTTCGCGGCGCGACCTGGTCGCTGTGGGCGATCACGTCGCGCACGCTCGGCATCAATCCGCATGGCCCGCCGGCCGCGCCGCAGTTCAAGTCGGGCGACGACGTCTTCGATGCGCGGTTCCGCAGCCGCGGTAGCGCGCGGTCGTTCCAGAAGCTGATCGACGAGACCCTGCGCGCACGAGTCGCCGCGTCGCTCGATGGCTGGCTCGCCTACTGGGAGCGAGAAGGGTTGCGGTATCGGGTCTATCCCGGGCGCGGTGCGCAGCTCGATCATCCGCTCCCTCTCTCGGATCTCGCGACCGGTCGGCCCGCGACCGCGGATCGCCTGGCCGCGGTGATCGAGCTCCTCGTCGAGGTTGCGGAGCGCGGGGTCGAGCCGCAACCCGGCACGCCGAGCTCGCTCGACGACCTGCCGCTACCGGAGACCTCCGCATGAAGAAGCTAGCGCTCGCTGTCCTCACCGCCTGCGCTACGCCCACTGCCTCCGGACCGGCGGCCGCGCCGGTCACCTGGATCGCCGACACCTCGACGTACGCACAAAACACGTCGGAGGCGAATGCATCGAATGCGATCGCGGATCGCTATCGCGGTGCCGCTGACAAGATCCTCGCCGCCGCGCGCGACGATCGTGGCGCGTACACGAAGCTGGCCGAGCTCACCGATACGATCGGTCACCGGCTCGCCGGCTCACCGGAGCTCGATCGCGCGATCGCGTGGGCCGTCGTTACGATGAAAGCGAAGGGCTTCGCCGTCCACACCGAGAAGGTGATGGTCCCGCACTGGGTGCGCGGTGCGGAGGAAGGAGCGGTGGTCACCCCGAACCCGCGTGCGATCCGCGTGCTCGGCCTCGGCATGAGCGTCGCCACGCCGAAGGGCGGCATCACCGCGCCGCTCGTTGTCGTCCACAACTGGGACGAGCTCGACGCGCAGAAGGCCGCCGTGAAGGGTGCGATCGTGCTCTACGACGTCGCGATGCCGGCGTTCGATGCCCACGCCCCGGGCTTCGATTCGACCGGCTATGGCAAGACCGTCGGCTATCGCTCGCGCGGGGCCGCGAAGGCGGCGGCGTACGGCGCGGTCGGCGTGTTGATGCGATCGGTCACCGCGCGATCGATCGCCACGCTCCACGCCGGCAGGCTGTCGTACACGGATCTCGCCGAGGGCGTCGCGAAGATCCCAGGCGCCGCGATCACGACCGAAGACTCGCAGTTCCTCGATCGGCTCGTGCAGCGCGGTCCGGTCACGTTCCACCTGAAGCTCGACGAGCAGCTCTTGCCGGATGCCGAATCCGCGAACGTGGTCGCGGACTTCATCGGCAAGGACAAGCCCGACGAGATCGTCGTCATCGGTGGTCACCTCGATTCGTGGGACGTTGGCCAGGGCGCGATCGATGACGGCGCGGGCTGCGTGATCATGATGCAAACGATCGAGCTCCTCAAGACCCTCGGCCTCCAGCCTCGTCGTACGATACGCGTGGTGTTGTGGACGAACGAGGAGAACGGGGTGCGCGGCGCGGCCGCGTATGCCGAGGCTCACAAGGACGAGCTCGCGAAGACCGTGATGGCGGTCGAGAGCGACACCGGTGGCGCTGCACCGACGGGGTTCTCCGCCGGCGCGGTCGACCGGGCTACCTCGAAGCGCGTCGTCGCACGCGTCGCCCAGATCGCGACGCTCTTGCAGCCGCTCCAGGCCACGCGCACGATCGAGACCGAAGGCGAGACCGATGTCGAGCCGATGGGCCGGTCGGGAGTTCCGATGGTCGGGCTCATGCACGATGTCTCGACCTACTTCGACTTTCACCACACCGACGCCGATACGCTCGACAAGGTGGATCCGCAGACCCTCGCGAAGGACGTCGCGGCCATGGCGGTGCTCGCCTATGTCGTCGCCGATCTTCCTGACCGGGTCGACTCCCCTTAGATGGCAAGCGATCGCCTTTTTACCTTTCGCATGATCCCGTTGCTCGCCCGGCTGGCGAGCACGAAGGGGGTCGATTCAGCCGCGCTCGTCGCCAAGGCGGGCCTGCCAGCCGAGGCGCTCAATGGCGAGGTCACCGCGCCGGTCGTGCGGGTGATCAAGTGCGTGCAGCTATTCGCCGAACGCCTCAAGCAACCGCACCTCGGGCTCATCCTCGCCGAGCTCGTGCCGAGTGGTGCGTACGGGATCGCGGAGTTCCTCGTGCGCAGTGCACCGAACCTCGAGGTCGGCCTCGCGCGGTTGTGCGAGTTCGCGCCGCTGATCAACGCGATCGGCGAGTTCCGCTGGCTCACCGACGACATGGGCGGCGATCTTCACTACTCGATCGCGGGCTCCAAGGTCACGCTCGAGAGCCACCTCAACGAGTTCACGCTCGCGTACGTGGTCAAGCAGCTGCGCTCCGTGCTTCCGGACATCCAGCTCACCCGCGTGTGGTTCTCGCACGCGCGGACCTCCGGTGAAGCCGAGGTCGGCCAATGGTTCGGTGCGCCGGTCGCGTTCAAGCAGTCCGATTGTGGTTTCGCGGTCTCGACCGCCGCCCTCGCGCGCGCGCCGCGCACCACCGACGATGCGCTGTTCGCCTTCTTGCTCGCGCAGGCCAAGGCGCAGCTCGCGTTCGTCGGCACGCACGATCTGGTCTCGCAAGTCGTCCGCGTGATCGAGGTTCGCATCGCGCACGGCGAAGTCGATATCGCCGCGATCTCGCACGCGATGGCGACCACGCCGCGTAGCCTGCAGCGCGGTCTCGCGGCCGCTGGGACGAGCTTCCGCACGGTGCTCGCTCACGTGCGTACCCAGCATCGCGATCAGCTCGCTCGCGCGGGCCTGTCTCCCACGGAGATCTCGCACCGCCTCGGGTTCGCGGATGCGCGCTCGATGCGCCGCTCGCTAGGCGAGTAGACCGCGCATCGCTTGCGCGTCGACGCGCAAGCGATGCGGCCGTGCGCGGCTCGGGCTCCCGCTCTGCCAAAGTCGCGCGACCACTGGCCGCGTGGTCGTCCCTCGCCGCTCTCAGCGCGGCTCCCCCCTACCAGCGCCGCTGACGCGAAGAGCTCAGATCGGATCCAGCCCGATCGAGCGAGCGATCCAGGCCGCGGCGTCCGGTGCCGACCGCGACATCACCTCGCGTGCGAGCACGCCGAGTTGCTCGTGCCCGGCGCTCGCCACATCACTCATCGTCTGCGGCGCTGGCGTGCTGTCATCGAACTCCGTCGGGACCACCGACTCCATCGGCCCCACGCCGCGCGGCACGCCGCGCGCGCGAAGTTCAAGATCACACAGGTCGCAACGTGCCGCCAAACAGCCGCGGTTGAAGTAGTCGTACATCGAGTGCAGAAGCTCCTGAGCGCGTGCGACGACAACATCCGTGCGCTGGTGCTTCGCCAGCGGACTGGAGCCAGAGGAACTCAGCCCCCACCATCCGAACGCGAGCCCATACACCGCATACCCGATTCACACGCACCACTCGAACATGTAGTACTCGTGACGGCTCACGGCGGCACGTCCGGTCGACGCCACGACGACGCACGCGGCGTCGCACGGGATGGCGGCGCCATCGAGCACGAGCAGGCCGTCGACGACGGTGACCTCGCGGGGTGGCGGCTCCCAGCGGGCCTCGGGGACGTCGCGCACGGTCGCCGTCGCGAGGTCGAGCTCGCTGATCGCGCTGCCGTGTTGCCACGACAGCACGGCGCTGTCCGGCGAGAACCCGAGGCGCTCGACGTCGGCGAGCCCGGCGACCTCGAACACGGGACGGCCGGACGCGACCTCGAACACCGCGAGGCGACGGCCGCGTCGCCACCACACCGCGTGCAGGCTGCCGATCGGATCGAACGCGACGACGTCGCCGTACCGCGCTCTGCGGTTGCGATCCTCGACGATCCGCGTGCCATCCCGAGTTCGCCACGCGCTGAACCCGTACGGTGTGATCTCGAGGACGGCCTCGTTTGCGAGCCGCTGGCAGTCGCGCGGCGGGCCACCCTCGAGCCAGCCCGGGCCGTTGAGCGGCAGCGCGTCCACGTGGGCGTGATCGCGCGTGGCGCTCAGGTCCGCGCCGGCGAGCACGTAGGCGCCGTCGGGCGAGAACGCCGCGTCGATCCACGACTCCGAGCGCCGCGCCCGGACCTCGTTCGCCGCGATCGCGGCGACCGGATCCCACACCCGGATCACGCTGCCACTTCGCGTGACGATCGCGCCGTCCGGCGCGACCTCGACCTCGCCGGGATCGGTGCAGTCCCAGCTCCCGCGCACGGCGCCGGTCGTCAGATCGCGGAGCGCGATGACCTCTGGAGCGATCGCGACCAGCGCGTCCCCGCGGCCGGCGCAGGCGAGGATCTGGTCCTCGATCCGCCAGCGCGACCTGCCGGTCGCGAGGTCGACGAGGTACGCGACGTGGGTGTAGTCATCGTTCTCGAAGAACCGGGTCGTGACGAGGGCGTGGTGGTCGTCGACCGGCAACACGCCGGTCGCGGACTCGTCGCCGCCGATCGCGAGCTTGATCGTGCGATGGCCGTCGGTGAGCTCGGCGCGGCCTTCACGTCGCGGATCCCGATCGGCGGGTCGCCAGCGAGGCTCCGATACGCGCAGGGCGTGCGGATCGATCCGGCGCCCGGTGCCGCGGTCCCAGGCGATCGCGGCGTGCTCGCCGACGACGCCGATCACCCCGGCGCCCTCGGCGTCGGCGACCGCGAGCCGCCCGCGTATTCCGGTGCGGTACTCCTCGACGATCCCGGGCGGCAGGTCGAGGTCGCACGAGCGCAGCCAGCGCTTGCCGTGGCTCCACGTCGCGGTCCACGCGTCGAGCACGCCGCGCGAGCTCCGCTGGCCGGCGCGCGCGATCCGCTCGCGCCGTCGCGCGAGGCACGGGATCACGAGCCCGGGATGGGCGACCAGCACCGCGAGGTCGACGCGCAGCGCGCCCGCGATCGCCCGGCGCGACGCATCGGCGGTCGACCACTCGGCGATCAGCGCGGGCAGCTGACCGGCCTCGGCCTCCTCGAGGACGCGCGCGAGCTGCTCGATCATCGCGCCACCATCGTACCCCCGGCGCAGCTCGTCGCTGACCCAGGGACCGCGTAAAGTGACGCGGTGAACGCAGGACCCCGGCGCGCGGCGAGCCTCGCCAGCGCCCGGCGGATCGTTCGTGCGACCGGGAGAATGTCGCC
>JAYWCI010000201.1:0-12050 GCA_043780895.1 Kofleriaceae bacterium
CGTCGCTCGCGACACCAAGCTCGGCAAAGAAGAGATCACGCGCGATATCCCGAACGTCGGTGAAGAAGCGCTCAAGGATCTCGACGAGTCGGGCATCGTCCGCATCGGTGCAGAGGTCAAGTCGGGCGATATCCTCGTCGGCAAGATCACGCCGAAGGGCGAGACGCAATTGTCGCCGGAAGAGAAGCTCCTTCGCGCCATCTTCGGCGAGCGCGCCGGCGATGTTCGCGATACGTCGCTGCGTGTCCCCCCGGGCGTGGTCGGCGTCGTGATCGGTGCTCGCGTGTTCGCACGCAAGGGGACCGAGAAGGACGAGCGCGCTCAGATGATCGAGGACGCCGAGAAGGAGCTCTTCATGCTGAACAAGCGTGACGAGGTCAAGATCATCTCGGAGGCCTACTACAACAAGATGCGCGAGCTACTGGTCGGCAAGACCACGGCGTCGCGTCTGGTCGACGACAAGGGCAAGGTCCTGATCGCCAAGGGCGACAAGATCGAGCTCGAAGCGCTCAATGAAGTGCCGCACCGCTACTGGCACGAGATCCAGCTCGACTCGGGCGACGGAAAGATCGAAGAGCAGCTCGAGCAGCTCGCCGCGAAGCGTGAAGAAGATGTCTTCAACATCGAGGCGCAGTACTCCGAGAAGATCTCGAAGCTCACCAAGGGCGACGAGCTGCCTCCGGGTGTCATCAAGCTCGTAAAGGTCTATCTCGCGATCAAGAGGAAGCTCTCGGTCGGTGACAAGATGGCCGGTCGTCACGGCAACAAGGGCGTCGTGTCGCGCCTCCTCCCCGAGGAGGATATGCCGTACCTCGAGGACGGTACGCCGGTTGACATCGTGCTCAACCCGCTCGGCGTCCCGAGCCGTATGAACATCGGCCAGATCCTCGAAGTGCACCTCGGTTGGGCTGCCAAGTCGCTTGGCAACCAGATCGAGTCGTACCTCCAGACCAACTGGTCGGCGGATATCCTCAAGGAGAAGCTGCGCAAGCTGTTCCCCGAGCACGTCCCGTTCATCGACAAGCTGAACGACACCGATGTCGGCCGCTTCGCGAAGACGCTCCAGACGGGCGTCCACCTCGCGACGCCGGTGTTCGATGGCGCGAACGAAGCCGAGATCAAGACCGCGCTCAAGATGGCCGGCCTCCCGCTCTCGGGTCAGGCACAGCTCATCGACGGCAAGACCGGCGAGCCGTTCGACAACAAGGTCACCGTGGGCGTGATGTACATGCTCAAGCTGCACCACCTTGTCGATGACAAGATCCACGCTCGCAGCATTGGACCGTACTCGCTCGTCACCCAGCAGCCGCTCGGTGGTAAGGCGCAGTTCGGTGGTCAGCGCCTCGGCGAGATGGAAGTTTGGGCGATGGAAGCCTACGGCGCGGCCTACGCGCTGCAGGAGTTCTTGACGGTGAAGTCCGACGACGTGCTGGGTCGTACCCGCATGTACGAGTCGATCGTCAAGGGCGAGCACGTTCTCGAAGCAGGTCTCCCCGAGTCGTTCAACGTCCTCCTCAAGGAGCTCCAAGCTCTTTGTCTGGATGTCGAGCTCGTCGAAGACCCGACGATGCCGCGTCGCATGGAGCAGCAACAGCAGCCGGGCATCCCGGCGGGCCTTGCCGCTCTTGCACGTGAAGTCGCCGATAAAATGGGCAGCGCAGGCTGAGTAACGAAGGAAAAAAAGGAGCACACGATGAAGGACATCTTTAATTTCTTCGAGAAGCCGAAAGACCCCAAGCTCTTCAGCGCGATTCGCATCGCGCTCGCATCGCCGGAGAAGATCCGCGAGTGGAGCCACGGCGAGGTCAAGAAGCCCGAGACGATCAACTACCGCACGTTCAAGCCCGAGCGTGACGGCCTGTTCTGCGCCAAGATCTTTGGTCCGGTGAAGGACTACGAGTGCAACTGCGGCAAGTACAAGCGCATGAAGCACCGCGGCGTCGTCTGCGAGAAGTGTGGCGTCGAGGTCATCCAGGCCAAGGTGCGCCGCGAGCGCATGGGCCACATCTCGCTCGCCACGCCGGTCGCACACATCTGGTTCTTGAAGAGCCTCCCGTCGCGCATCGGTAACCTCCTCGACATCCCGCTCAAGGATCTCGAGAAGGTCCTCTACTGCGAGGCATACATCGTCATCGACCCGAAGCAGTCGGGCCTCACGGCGACCGAGCTCCTCACCGAGGAGCGCTACGGCAAGCTGCTCGACGAGATGGGCTACGATGCGTTCGACGCCGGCATGGGCGCCGAGGCGATCCTCAAGCTGCTCGCGAACAAGACGGTGACCAACCCGGGCGGTCTTGACATCATCACGCTCGCAGAGACCCTGCGCGCCGAGATGCGCGAGATCACGTCCGAGGCGAAGCGCAAGAAGATCGCGAAGCGCCTCAAGGTCGTCGAAGCGTTCCGCGAGTCGGGCAACAAGCCCGATTGGATGATGCTCACGATCATCCCGGTGATTCCGCCGGATCTGCGTCCCCTGGTCCCGCTCGATGGCGGCCGGTTCGCGACGTCGGATCTCAACGATCTCTATCGCCGCGTCATCAACCGTAACAACCGTCTGCGCCGCCTCCAGGAGCTCAACGCTCCCGAGATCATCATCCGCAACGAGAAGCGCATGCTTCAGGAGGCCGTCGACGCTCTGTTCGACAACGGTCGCCGCGGCAAGACGATCACGGGTCCGAACAAGCGCCCGCTCAAGTCGCTGTCGGACATGTTGAAGGGCAAGCAGGGTCGGTTCCGTCAGAACCTCCTCGGCAAGCGCGTCGACTACTCGGGTCGTTCGGTCATCGTGATCGGCCCCGAGCTCAAGCTGCACCAGTGCGGCCTGCCGAAGAAGATGGCGCTCGAGCTGTTCACGCCGTTCATCTACAACAAGCTCGAAGAGCGCCACTTGGTCACCACGATCAAGAGCGCCAAGAAGCTCGTCGAGAAGGAGCGTCCCGAGGTGTGGGACATCCTCGAAGAGGTGATCAAAGAGCACCCGGTGATGCTCAACCGCGCACCGACGCTCCACCGCCTCGGCATCCAGGCCTTCGAGCCCGTGTTGACCGAAGGCAAGGCGATCCAGCTGCACCCGCTCGTCTGCGCGGCGTTCAACGCCGACTTCGACGGTGATCAGATGGCCGTCCACGTGCCGCTCTCCATCGAAGCTCAGATGGAAGCGCGCGTGCTGATGATGTCGACGAACAACATCCTCAGCCCCGCGAACGGCAAGCCGATCATCGTACCGTCGCAGGACATCGTGCTCGGTCTGTACAACCTCACCCGCGAGCGTCCGTACGCGCGTGGCGAGTATCGCGAGGACAAGAAGGGTCGTCCGACTCAAGGCGTGTTCGCGTCGATCGACGAAGTGCGCATGGCGCATGACCACGGCGAGGTTCACCTCCAGGCCGCGATCAAGCTCCGCATGCCGCGCGTCGAAGGTTCGGCCGAGGGTGGCTCGGGTGCCGCGACCGGTACCGAGCTCGTCACGACCACCGTGGGTCGTGCGCTTCTCAAGGACATCTGCCCGCCGCAGGTCCCGTTCGAGGCGATCAACAAGGTGATGGGCAAGAAGCAGCTCGCCGAGCTGATCGATCTCGTCTATCGCGAGGCTGGCCAGAAGGCCACCGTGCTCCTCGCGGATGCTCTCCGCACGACCGGTTACACCTACGCGACGCGCGCCGGCATCTCGGTGTGCATCGACGACATGGTGATTCCGGCCTCGAAGGAAGTCCTCCTGGGCGAAGCCCAGAAGGAAGTCGCCGAGATCGAGGAGCAGTACACCGAAGGTCTCATCACCGACGGCGAGCGCTACAACAAGGTCGTCGACATCTGGGCGCAGGTTGCAGAAGCCATCGCCAAAGACATGATGAAGGCGATCTCGACCGACGAGTTCAAGGATCCGCACTCGGCGACGATCAAGAAGGCACCGTCCTTCAACTCGATCTTCATCATGGCGGACTCGGGCGCTCGTGGCTCGCAGCAGCAGATGCGGCAGCTCGCCGGTATGCGTGGCCTCATGGCCAAGCCGTCCGGTGAGATCATCGAGACGCCGATCACGACGAACTTCCGTGAAGGTCTCTCGGTTCACCAGTACTTCATCTCGACCCACGGCGCTCGTAAGGGCCTCGCGGATACCGCGCTGAAGACGGCGAACTCGGGCTACCTCACGCGTCGTCTCGTCGACGTCTCGCAGGACACCATCATCAGCGAGTTCGATTGCGGCACCCGCCAGGGCGTCGAGATGATGCCGCTGATCGAAGGTGGCGAGATCATCGAACGCCTCGGTGACCGTATCCTCGGTCGCGTCGTGCTCGAGGACATCGTCGATCCATACACCGGCGAAGTCCTCCTGCCAGCGAATGCCGACATCACGGAAGAGCACGTCAAGATCATCGACAACGCCGGTATCGACCGCGTGAAGATCCGCTCGGTGCTCGCGTGCGAGACCCGTCGCGGTATCTGCTCGCTGTGTTACGGCCGCGATCTGTCCCGCGGCATCATGGTGAACATCGGCGAAGCCGTCGGTGTCATCGCGGCGCAGTCGATCGGTGAGCCGGGCACCCAGCTCACGATGCGTACGTTCCATATCGGTGGCGTCGGTCAGATTCGTACCGAGCAATCGGCGATCGAGTCCCGCAATGAAGGCACGGTCCGTCTCAACACCGTTCAGCTGGTGAAGAAGAAGGACTACTGGGTCGTCATGTCGCGCCAAGGCGAGCTCGTCCTCGTGGACGAGATCGGTCGCGAGCGCGAGCGTTACGGCCTGACCTACGGTGCACGCCTCCTCGTCGAGGACGGCACGAAGGTCAAGGCGGGCCAGGTCATGGCCGAGTGGGACCCGTTCGCGATGCCGATCGTGACGGAGGTCTCCGGCTACGTGAAGTACGGCGACATCGTCGACGGCGTCACGATGCAGGAGTCACTCGATGAAGTGACTGGTCTGTCGCGCAAGCAGATCACCGAATCGAAGGACGCGGATAGCCGTCCTCGCATCACCGTGAAGGACGCGGACGGCAACACCGTCATGCTTCCGAGCTCGGGCGAGGCTCGCTACTTCCTGCCCGTCGACTCGAACATCTTCATCAACGACGGCGACTTCGTCGAAGCTGGCGACGTGATCGCGAAGATCGCTCGCGAGACGACGAAGACCAAGGACATCACCGGCGGTCTGCCGCGTGTTGCCGAGCTGTTCGAAGCGCGCAAGCCGAAGGATCACGCAGTCATCTGCGAGATCGACGGCACCGTGCACTTCGGCAAGGACACCAAGGGCAAGCGCAAGGTGCTCGTGGTTCCCGAGGTCGGTGATCCGGCGGAGTACCTCATCCCGAAGGGCAAGCACCTCTCGGTTCGCGAAGGCGACCGCGTCCGTGCCGGCGAAGCCTTGATGGATGGCCCGGCGAACCCGCACGACATCCTCAAGGTGTTGGGCGAGCGCGCCCTGGCGAAGTACCTCGTCGACGAGATCCAGGAGGTCTATCGGCTCCAGGGCGTTCGCATCAACGACAAGCACATCGAGGTGATCGTTCGCCAGATGCTGCGTCGCGTGACCGTGACCGACCCGGGCGACACCAACTTCCTGGTCGACGAGCCGGTCGAGAAGCACATCTTCGAAGAAGAGAACGAGCGCGTGATCGTCGCTGGCGGCCAGCCGGCGAAGGGTGATGCACTCCTCCTCGGCATCACGAAGGCGTCGCTGTCGACCGAGTCGTTCATCTCGGCGTCGTCGTTCCAAGAAACCACGAAGGTCCTCACCGAAGCGTCCATCAACGGTCGCGTCGATTATCTCCGCGGTCTCAAGGAGAACGTCATCATGGGTCGGCTCATCCCGGCCGGTACCGGTCTCGGCGCGTACAAGCGCCTGACCGTCGATGTCGCTCCCATCGCCGATGATGGTGACGATGACGAAGTGGCGGATGGCTACATCGGGGCGCATGACCACGCTGGTGCACGCGATCGCGATGTCGAAGATCTCGCTGCCGAGTAACTAGCAGCAGCATTTCGAATCCCGCTCCTCCCGTAGCGCTACAGTCGCTACATGAGGAGCGGTTTCAGTTTCGGGATCTTCGCGATTGCGGTCGCGTGTGGCACGCCCGACGCGGCACCGGCATCCCGATCGTCACGCCGTACTACATGTCGCCGGAGCAATGCCGCGGCAAGGACGTCGACCACCGTGCCGACTACTACGCGTTCGGCGTCGTCGCGTATCAGGTGCTGACATCATCGACGTATTCGGAAAGGACAAACCTTGAAGTATGTCGCGGTCGCGTTGCTCGCGCTCGGTGCCGCCAGCTGGGCCGTGCTGACCAGCCAGTTCTAAGAAGCCACCCTGATCGAAGCCCGCCGGGTCGGAGAGGGCGCCAATGACTAGGGCGGGCGCTAAGCCTTGCCTCGCGGCGCCGCGGTGGGTACAAGCCCCGTATGGGCACCACGGGTAAGCGGCTCGCGGCGGTGGCAACCACCCTCACGTTCGAGAAGTTCTGGACCTGGCTCGGTGGCCACGCGAACTGCATCGTCCGCGCGGGTACGCCGGAGACCGTGCTGCTCGACCACGACGATTTTCACTGGACCCTGATCAAGGAGGACGACCACACCCGCGTCGTCCAGCTCGCCCGTGCGAAGGATCTGGTCGGCGAGATGCTCGTGTTCTCGACCGAGATCGCGTACGTCCAGGCCGAGCCGACCGAGACCGAGGGCGAGTGGATGTTCGAGTGCTTCGTCGAGAACGAGAAGACCCGCGAGGTGGCCTACCACTTCGTGATGGCGCACGAGTACGAAGACACCGAGCACCGCCGCGAAGAGAAGTGGACGCACTAGGCGTGCTAGTTTAGCCGTCGTGACCGACGACACCGCGGACGGCCGAGTAGGCCAGGTCGTCGACGATCGCTACAAGCTGCTCGAGGTGATGGCCGCTGGCGCGATGGGCGAGGTCTTCAAGGCCGAGCGCGTCCCCGTCGGCAAGCTCGTCGCGATCAAGTTCCTCCACGCGTCTTTCATCTCCGACCACGAGTTCCAGGCCCGCTTCGATCGCGAGACCCGCGTGATGTCGAAGCTCGCGCATCCGAACTGCGTCTCCGTCGTCGATTTCGGCGTGTGGCACGACACGCCGTACCTCGTGATGGACTTCGTCAACGGCGAGACGCTGCGCAAGCGCCTCGACGATCGAGGCGCGCTCCCTCCGGACAAGGCCCTCGCACTCGCCCGTCAGATCACGGCCGGCCTCGCGCACGCGCACGAGCAGGGCATCATCCACCGCGACGTGAAGCCCGCCAACATCATGATCTCCGACGAGATCGGGCATGGCGAGCGCGTGCGCATCCTCGATTTTGGACTCGCGCGTTTGCGCGGCAATGTCGGTCGTGATGCGACGCAGACGAACATGGTCGTCGGCACGCCGAACTACATGGCGCCCGAGCAGACGGTGCCGGGCGGCACGATCGACGCGCGCACGGATCTCTATGCACTCGGGGTCGTGCTGTTCGAGATGGTGGTCGGCGAGCGCCCGTTCGCCGCCGAAGATACGCTCACGCTCCTCGGCATGCATCGCGGCGCGCCGATTCCGCGCCTCGCCGATCGGGTCGACGAGGACACCACGCTTCCCGACGGGCTGCAGGCGCTGATCGACAAAGCGATGGCCAAGTCGCCCGATGCGCGGTTTCAAACCGCGATCGAGATGGCGAACGCGATCGACGAGATCACGGGGCTCAAGTCGTCGCCGGGCATCGTGATCGAAGCACAGAAGAGGATCGAGTCCAAGGGCGTCAAGCGCTCGGTCGGTGCGGGCGCGATCGGCGCTGCGTCGACGCAGCTCGATGTCGATGCGACGAAGCTCGTGCCGATGCGTCCGAGCGGGATGGCGATGGATGGCGATCTGCCGGTCAAGCGCTCGCGGTTCTGGCGCACCATGATCGCGGCGATGATCTTGATCGGTGGCACCGCGGCGATGGCGGGCTACTTGATCCATCGCATCGGTCAGGCTGAGACAGCCAAGCCGGCGCCGAAGCCCGAAGCGCCTATCGCGATCGCCGCCGATGCGACGGTGGTCGCTACCGTTACGCCCGATGCGGCGGTGGTCGCTACCGTTACGCCCGATGCGGCGGTGGTCGTTACCGTTACGCCCGATGCGGCGGTGACGGACGGTTCTGACGACGCCGAGATCGAGATGGATCCGGAGAAGGCAGAGGATCTCGATCCGTCGAAGGGCTCGGCGGACACCGCCGAAGACGAAGCCGCCGACGCGCCGGCGTCCAATGAAGAAGCCGAGAAAAAGGCGCCCACCGCGCCCCAGCTCGCGACCAATGTTCACGACGCCGTGAACCTCATCAAGGCCGGTCATCGCGAAGAAGCGCTCGCCAGCCTTCGCGTCCTGAAGAAAAGATCGCCGGCCAGTGCGTACGTCCCATTTCTCATGGGCAACCTCCATTTCGACAAGACCTGGTGGTCGGTAGCGATGGACAACTATGCCGAAGCCATCCACAAGAACGCCCAGTACAAGAGCAACCCGGTGATCAACCGGAATCTAATCAAGATGTTGAGCAGCTCGCGGACGCGAACCCGGGCATCGAACTTTCTTCGCGGCATCGGCCACCCGGGCGCGATCTACGTCAAATACGCCGCTGCGCACGATCCAAATCCGGTCGTAAAGAAGACCGCCGCAGCTCTAGCCAAGCAGATCCGTTAAGCGTGGCAATCACGAGCCTTGACAGAACAGCGCGGATCCATAAGATTCCGCGCTCGCCGAGCTTTTCGGCCTAGTCACGCCAGCAGGATTTAGATGCCTACGATCAATCAGCTTGTCCGCAACGGTCGCGAGAAGGTTCGGACGAAGTCCGCTTCGCCGGCGCTCAAAGACTGCCCGCAGAAACGCGGCGTCTGCACGCGCGTCTACACGACGACTCCGAAGAAGCCGAATTCGGCCCTCCGTAAGGTCGCTCGCGTTCGTCTCACGAACGGCATGGAAGTTACGTCGTACATCCCCGGCGAGGGGCATAACCTGCAGGAGCACTCGGTCGTTTTGATCCGCGGCGGTCGCGTCAAGGATCTTCCGGGCGTTCGCTATCACATCATCCGCGGCACGCTTGACACCACCGGTGTCACGAACCGCAAGCAATCGCGCTCCAAGTACGGCGCGAAGCGCCCGAAGTAAGAAGGATCGACGATGCCGCGTAAAGGTGAAGTTCCCAAGCGTCAGGTCCTCCCGGACCCGAAGTACACCGATGCTCCGAGTGATCTGCGCAAGCGGATCACGAAGTTCGTCAATGTCGTGATGTCCGACGGCAAAAAAGCCGTCGCCGAAGGCATCGTCTACGGTGCGATGGATCTCGTCGCAGAGCGCGCCAAAGACGATCCGTTGAAGGTGTGGGAGCGTGCGCTGGGCAACGTTCGCCCGCGCGTCGAAGTGAAGAGCCGCCGCGTGGGTGGTTCGACGTACCAGGTGCCCGTCGATGTCCGTCCGGACCGCTCGCTCGCCCTCGGTATGCGTTGGCTCGTCGAGTACGCTCGCGGCCGCAACGAGAAGACGATGATCGATCGTCTCGCGAACGAGATCGTCGACGCCGCGCAAAACCGTGGCAACGCGGTCAAAAAGCGCGAAGACGTCCACAAGATGGCAGACGCCAACAAGGCGTTCGCTCACTATCGCTGGTAAGACAGCACTCCGGTTCGAAAGGAGCTCGGCAGGTGGGCGAAGGCCCAAACCACCAGGCTCGAACAAATGGCAACCCGCCCAGATACCCGCACGGTCTCCCAAGACCGGACCCGAAACATCGGGATCATGGCGCACGTCGACGCGGGTAAGACCACGACGACGGAACGGATGCTGTTCTACACGGGCGTCACCTCCCGCATCGGTGAGGTCGACGACGGTGCTGCATTCACCGATTGGATGCAGCAAGAGCAGGAGCGCGGGATCTCGATCACCGCCGCTGCGACGACGTTCGGCTGGAAGAGCCACGTCGTCAACCTGATCGACACGCCGGGCCACGTCGACTTCACCATGGAAGTCGAGCGCTCGCTCCGCGTGCTCGATGGAGCGATCGCCGTGTTCGACGCCGTCGAAGGCGTCGAGTCGCAGAGCGAGACCGTGTGGCGCCAGGCGGACCGCTACGGGATCCCACGGCTCGCGTTCATCAATAAGTGCGATCGCGTCGGTGCGGATCCCGCGCGCGTCGTCGCCGAGATGAAGAGCCGGCTCGGTGCCACGCCGATCCTGATCCAGCTTCCGATCGGGATCGGGGCTTCATTTGCTTCGGTGATCGATCTCATCTCGATGCGCGCGCGCACGTGGGATCTCGACACCCTGGGCCGCACGTTCGACGACGGCCCGATCCCGCACGCTCATATGCCGGCCGCCTCCCGCGCGCGCGAGGAGATGATCGAAGCGATCGCGGATCACGACGACGAGTTGATGGCCGCGTGGGTCGCAGGTTGCGAGCTCTCGGTCGAGCAGATCAAGGCCGCCCTCCGTCGCGTCACGCTCGGCCGGGCGCGGCAGGCGCACCAGTGCGTGCCCACGCTCGTCGGGGCCGCGTTCAAGAACCTCGGCATCCACAACCTCCTCGACGCGGTGATCGAATATCTGCCGTCGCCTGCCGATCTCGAGGCCGTGCGCGGCCGCGACCCGCAAGATCCCGCGAGCACCGCGACGATCATTCGCTCGAGCGGCGACGACCAGCCGCTCGCGGCGCTCGCGTTCAAGGTTCAATCCGACGACAACGGTGGTCAGCTCACGTTCGTTCGCGTCTATGCAGGTTCGCTTCGCGTCGGTGATGCGGTGTTGAACGCGACGCGGGGCCAGCTCGTCGAAGTCGGTCGCCTCGTGCGGATGTTCGCGAATCGTCGCGAAGACATTCGCGCGATCGAGTCCGGCATGATCGGCGCGATCGTGATGACCGCGAGCGCGATGACCGCGGGCAAGCTCGCGACGGGCGACACGCTCTGCGATCCGCGGCATCCAATCCTCCTCGATCAGATCGCGATCCCCCAGACCGTGATCAACGTGATCGTCGAGCCCGATACCGATGAAGACGCGGTCAAGCTCGTCGCCTCGCTCGAGCGCCTTGCGATCGAAGACCCGTCGTTCAAGATCAAGACCGACGTCGAGTCCGGCCAGATCATGATCTCGGGCATGGGCGAGCTCCACCTCGAGATCGTCGTCGACCGGCTCCGCCGCGAGTACGGTGTGAAGGCTCGCGTGGGCAAGCCTGCGGTCTCCTACCGCGAGACGATCACGCGCCGCGCCGAGGGCGAGAACAAGTTCGTGCGGGTCGCTGCGGGCCCCGGTGGGCCGCGTGGCGAGTACGGCCACGTCCGCCTGGTGGTCGAACCAACGGACCGCGGCGGCGGCTACGTTTACGAGAACCGCGCCTCCCAAACCGAGATCCCCTCCGAGCACGCACCCGCGATCGAAGCGGGAGTGACCGAAGCGGTCGAGCGCGGAGTGATCGCTGGGTACCCCATGACCGACCTCCGCGTTCAGGTCGTCGGCGGCTCGTACCACCCGGTCGATTCGAACAATTTCGCCTTTAAAGTCGCGGGGTCCAAGGCGTTTGTGGCAGCCGCGAACAAGGCCGCTCCGACCGTGCTCGAGCCGATCATGGCGCTCGAGGTCGTGAGCCCCGAGGAATCAGTCGGTGACGTCCTCGGTGATTTGCATGCACGACGCGGAAAAGTGGCTGGAATTGCCGCACGTCCTGGTGTACAAGCCGTCGCCTGTTTCGTCCCCATGGCCTCGATGTTTGGATATGCGTCTGACCTTCGCTCCCGTAGCCGGGGGCGGGCCACGTACTCGATGGAACTCGATCATTACGCCGAAGTGCCTTTACAGATTCGCGAAGAGCTGACCGGTCGCCAGGCCAGCAAATAGGAAAGCGCCCATGTCTAAAGAGAAATTCGTCCGCAACAAACCCCACGTCAACATCGGCACGATCGGTCACGTCGATCACGGCAAGACCACGTTGACCGCTGCGATCACGAAGGTGCAGTCGACCAAGGGCTTCGCGAAGTTCACGGCGTTCGATCAGATCGACAAGGCGCCGGAAGAGAAGGCTCGCGGCATCACGATCTCGACGGCG
>JAYWCI010000202.1:0-15575 GCA_043780895.1 Kofleriaceae bacterium
CGGCATTCGCGACGCGCTGACCAAGCTCGGCCTTCACCCGTATGACTGCCTGAACCATCCGCTGATGGATGCGCTCGCGACGTTTGCCGCGAAGCAGGGCGCAGCGAAGCAGGGCAAGTCGTGAAGACCCGCGCCGCGGTGGCGTTCGAGGTCGGCAAGCCACTCGTGATCGAAGAGCTCGATCTCGAGGGACCGAAAGCCGGCGAGGTGCTCGTCGAGCTCATGGCGACGGGCGTCTGTCACACCGACGAGTTCACGCGCTCCGGCGCGGATCCCGAAGGCCTGTTCCCGGCGATCTTCGGGCACGAAGGCGCGGGCATCGTGCGCGAGGTCGGTGCCGGCGTGACCTCGGTGAAGCCGGGCGATCACGTGATCCCGCTCTACACGCCGGAGTGCCGCAACTGCAAGTCGTGCCTGTCGCGCAAGACCAACTTGTGCACCGCGATCCGCGCGACGCAGGGCAAGGGCCTCATGCCGGATGGCACGAGCCGGTTCTCGTACAAGGGGCAGAAGATCCATCACTACATGGGCTGCTCGACGTTCTCGAACTTCACGGTGCTGCCGGAGATCGCGGTCGCCAAGGTGCGCACCGACGCGTCGTTCTCGTCGATCTGCTATCTGGGCTGCGGCGTGACCACCGGCATCGGGGCCGTGCTGTGGACGGCGAAGGTAGAGGCCGGCGCGAGTGTCGTCGTGTTCGGCCTCGGCGGTATCGGCCTCAACGTGATCCAGGGCGCGCGCATGGTCGGCGCCGACAAGATCATCGGCGTCGATATCAATCCCGCGCGCGAGGCGACCGGCCGCGCGTTCGGCATGACGCACTTCGTGAACCCGAAAGAGATCAAGGGCGACCTCGTCGCGCATCTCGTCGAGCTCACCGGGGGTGGCGCCGATTATTCGTTCGAGTGCGTCGGTAACACCACGCTGATGCGCCAGGCGCTCGAGTGCTGTCATCGCGGCTGGGGCGTGAGCGTGGTGATCGGCGTCGCGGGATCCGGCCAGGAGATCGCGACGCGCCCGTTCCAGCTCGTCACGGGGCGGGTGTGGAAAGGCTCGGCCTTCGGCGGTGCGCGCGGGCGGACCGACGTGCCGAAGCTCGTCGATTGGTACGTCGACAAGAAGATCGAGATCGATTCGCTGATCACGCACAAGCTCCCGCTCGAGCGGATCAACGAAGCCTTCGATCTGATGCACGCGGGCACCTCGATCCGCGCGGTCGTCGAGTTCTGACCATGTCGATGACGATCACGGCGCGCAGCGAGCAGCGCTGCTTCGGCGGTACGCAGGGCTTCTACACGCACGCGTCGAGCTCGACGGGTACGGACATGAAGATCGGCGTCTACGTGCCGCCGCACCTCGAGGGCACGAAGCTGCCGGTGCTGTACTACCTCGCCGGGTTGACCTGCACCGAGGAGACCTTCGCGATCAAGGCCGGCGCGCAGCGGCTCGCGGCGGAGCTCGGGCTGGTCGTGGTCACGCTCGATACGAGTCCGCGCGGGCTCGATCTGCCGGGCGATGCGGCGAGCTGGGACTTCGGCGTCGGCGCCGGGTTCTACGTCGACGCGACCGAAGCGCCGTGGGCGAAGCACTACCAGATGTACAGCTATGTCGTCGACGAGCTGCCCGCGCTGATCGAGCACAACTTCCCGGTCTCGGATCGCCGCGGCATCATGGGTCATTCGATGGGCGGGCACGGCGCGCTCGTGATCGCCTTCCGCAACCCGGGGCGCTATCGCTCGGTGTCGGCGTTCGCGCCGGTCGCGAATCCGGTCGCGGTGCCGTGGGGTGAGAAAGCGTTCGGTAACTACCTCGGCGCGGATCGCGCGCGCTGGGTGGCGTACGACGCGAGCTTCCTGATGCGAGACAAGGCGTTCCCAGGCGACATCCTCGTCGATCAGGGGCTCGCCGATCAGTTCCTCGCGAACCAGCTACGCCCCGAGGCGCTCGAGGCCGCGGCCGCGGCTTCGGGCCAGGCGCTGACACTGCGCCGTCACGAAGGCTACGACCACAGCTACTGGTTCATCGAGACGTTCGTCGGCGATCACCTCGTGTGGCACGCCGAGCGGCTGCGTTAGACTCTCGCAGAGCACACGACGGCGCGGCGGACGCCGACGACCGCTTCGTCTCGATCTCGGAGTAGGCTGCGGCTCCATGGATACGCTCGACTGTCGGAGCTGTGGGGCGTGCTGCGTGAACCTGCCCTCGAATCGCGCGCAGGGCTTCATGTACTGGGTCGAGATTACCGAGAGCGATCGCATCTTGCGCCGAGCCGACCTCGTCAAGGCACTCGTCACCCGCGATCCTGCCGGCGTGCCGCACCTGCGGGTGGCTCATGACGGCCGCTGTCTCTCGCTTCGCGGCCCGATCGGTGCGGTGACGTGTGGCATCTATCGCGAGCGGCCATCACCGTGTCGCCAGGTCGAGCCCGGCGACGAGAAGTGTCTGCGCTATCGCGCCGAGCACATCGCGGCGGGCATGGCCCTGACTCCCTAGCCCGGTCAGGGAGCTGCGGGGTCGAGGGTACCGAGAGGTGTGATCGAGGAGCTGGGCGGATCGAAATCGGACGCATTGTTGTCGGTGTCCGTAGCCGGAGCAGCGCCACCGGCCGGTTTGCGCTGGACGCTCTGATCCGCGGGGAGATCCGCGGTTGCGGCGCCTTCATAGCCGCCAGGGGGTTGGGTTCCCCATCCGAGCTTGTCGATGACCTGCGCTTGCGCGCCGGCTTGCAGCGAAAGGTAGACGCAGCCATTGGCGGTCAGGTCGTCGTTGTACGTGCCGTCGCGATGACCGAACCACGCGTCGCCGTTGTTGGACTTCATCGACGCGAGCAGCTGGAAGCGATGGCTCGGGATGACCGGGTGCGTGAAGCTCGCCGACATCACCGTGTCGCTGCCGGCGGCGCTGCGCACGTGCAAGCGCACGAGCGATGGTGTGTCGAGTTCGGTCATCGTCGGATTGTAGAGCTCGATGAAGTGGTGCTTGCCACCACCGCCGCCCGTGGACATCACCTCGCTGATGACGAGGCCCGCGCGAGGAACGAGCTTGGCGCTAGTCCCGTTGAAACCGATCGTATTGGTGACGATCACGTTCCATCCCGTCGCGCCATTGGTCCGCAATCCGGCAGGGAACGTCGCCGTGATCTGACTGTCACTATCCACGGTGCAACTCGTCGCCTGCGTGTTGACCGCCGCTCCGAGGCCGTCCAGATCGTCGAGCCGGACCCCGCTTGGACAGGTGACCGTCGTGAACTGGGTCCCGGCGAGTCTCACGGTCACCGTCCCCGTGTTGAACGGGGTGATCTGATTATTGGGATTCGTGGAGAGCACGGTGACCGCGGTGACCGTCGGATTCGCGAGCGACTCCCCCGTGAATGTCGCCGTCGCGATGCCGAGCGCCTGGGCATCGCTCGCGCGCGAGACATTCGAGACCGTGACCGTGTACGGCATCGCCAGTTGCGCCGACGTCGCGATGGTGACCGTGTTGGCCGACAGGCTGGGCGTGCCGGTCAACGTCAGCCCCGGGACGCTGTAGTTACCGAGCACGATGGCCTGGCTCGCGGTGGGAGCGGCGTTGAACGTGATCGCGATCTGGCGGTTTCCGGTGGAAACGGCGCCGGCAAGGTCGAAGCCATCCCGCCCGCTGAACGTGGCGCTCGTCATGGTGAGTGGTTCGCCATCGCCGGCACGAGCTACGTTGCCGATCGCGGCGGTGTAGGTGATCGCATTCTGCATCGACGTCGTAAACGTGACGGTGTTGCCAGCCAAGATTGGTGCGCTCAAGGTCAGACCTGGCACGGAATAGTTCGCGACCGTGGTGGCTGTCGTGGGCTCGGGAGCCGCATCGAACGACACGCTCATGGCCGTGACCGAGGTGGAACGAGCGCTATCGACATCGAATGCGGTCCGCCCCGAGAAGGTCGCCAGCCCCGAGGCCAGCGAGCTCGCGTCGCTCGCGCGCGTGATGTGCGAGACCAAGAGATCGTAGCCGATGGCTGATTGCGACGACGTGACGAGCGTTACGTGGTTGCCCGAGAGAAACGGAGTCCCCATCAACGTGAGCCCGGGAGCCGAGTAGTTGGCGAGGACGGTTGCTTCGACCGGATTCGGCGGCTCGGTAAACATGACCACCAGCGTTCGATTCGAACTCGCAGCGGCGCTCGCCACGTCGAACGAGCTCACCGTGCAGGTCGAGGGCCCGGGCCCGGAACAGACCCACCCGGGCTCGACGAAGCAAGTCGCTCCACAACCATCGGTCGCAGTGGTGTTCCCGTCATCGCAATTCTCGATCGGCTGATCGATCACACCGTCGCCGCAGACGGCAGGGGTGCCCAGCGTTACGTCGACGTGCGTGATGCGGTGCGCGCGAACAGTCAGCATCGCGCCTCCCGAGGTCACGATCGCGCCGTTTACGGTTCCATCGACGCGCACGACGAGGTCACGACCGTCAAGATCATCCGGTAGGAGGACCACGAAGGTCTGTGCGCCGGAGAGCGCTCGCGGCGCGTCGGGCACGTTCCCCGCAGCGAACGCCGGCACCTGCCCCGCAGCGGAGATCCGGAACTGGGTCACCCCGAGGGCCGCATCGACCTGCATCGCGACCTCGACAGCGGTGACATTCGAATCGGTGACGGTCCTCGCATCCGTGCATCCGACCAGCAATCCGAAGAGGAGCGCCACGACACCGATTCTCATCGCCGATCCAGCCCCCCGAGCGAGCCGGTAGGAGGTACCATCGTCGTCGAGCCAGAGAAGTAGTAGGCGGTCCCACCGGCGACCAATGCCGCGCTGCCTACCACCGTCCAGAACCACCACTTTCGCGTCAGGCGATCGGGGTCCGCGTGCGGCACGACTTCGAACCGGCGCGAGTCCTCGAGCTTCTGATGCTCGGCCTCGGTTCGTAACTTCAGGTCTTCTTCGAGGCGCAGCTGCACGGCGCGTTGCCGCAGCTTCTCGTCCGCGTCGGCTCGGCGTCTGGCGGCTGCCTCGGCGTCGCGCGCCTTGTCGAGCTCTGCCTGCGCTTCCGCGATGAGGTCCTCGACGACCTTACGGTTCGCCGCCTCGGGACGGGCGGCAAGGTAGCCATCGAAGAAGAAGATCGCGCGCTCCCAATTTTTCAACCCGCGATGGCATTGCGCGATGTTGAAAAGCAGTGGCGGCGTCGCATAGAGCTCGTATGCTTCACTGTACTCGGCGAGCGCTTGGCTGAACCGCCCGAGCTGATACTGGTGATCTGCAGCGACCACGTGGGGTTTCGCGTCTTGCTTCGGGTCGGCATGTGCGTTTCCGAAGGACAAGGCGACCGCGATCGCGACCGTACAGCTGCGAGAATTCACGAGGCTACTCGAAGACTTTCATGGTGCTGTTGCGGTCGACGTGACGACTCATCGGAGGCGGGACGGCGACGGTCTTTCGCGCTTGCGGCGTCGACGGAGTTGGCGCGAGCGACGCGGCGATGGCTCCGTCGCGCGAGACCACGATCTCTTGCGTGCTCGGGATGTGGGCCCGGAGGTCGAACCGAAACGCACGAACCGTAGCCTCGCGCTCGAACCGGTGCGAGAACGGGGTCACGCCCAACACCTCGTCGCTACCGATGGCACGAACCTGCGCACCCTCGGGTGTGGAGCGAAATTGAATCGCGACGGGCATCGGGGGCGTCGGGGGCGCCTGGATCGGGGCGGGCGCGACTCGTGGTAGAGCCGCGGGAACCGCGACGTCGACCTTCGGCGTGCCCTCGGGCAGCGCGTACCAGCCTGCGCTGGCGATCGCGGCGCAGATCGTCACCGCCGCGACGACCGAGGGTTTGCGCGACCGACGGCGCGGTTGGGTGAGCGACTTGGTTCCTGCCGATACCGCAACTGCGAGTGTCGGAGCTCGATCAGTTCCTTGCCGCGGCCTCGCCGAGATCGACTCCTCCATCACGGGCATCAGATCGTCTTGAATCACGCGCAGCCGCTGCTCGATTTCGCTCATCGATTGCGGGCGATCCTCTGCCTTCTTTGCGAGCATGTGCAGGATCAACTGCTCGAGCGCTACCGGAACCTCGTGCGGTAGCACGTGGCAACGCGGCGGCGTTGGCTCCACGGTCAACAACTGGACGACCAGCTCACCGAAATTGGCAGCGCAGAACGGAAGCACGCCAGTCACCATCTCGTAGAGGATCACGCCGAGCGAGAAGATGTCGCTGCGGTGGTCGATGACCTCGCCAGTCGCCTGTTCCGGCGACATGTACTCGGGCGTACCGATGATCTGGCCCTGGGCGGTGGTTCCGAGCTGGATGCCTTCACCGCTCGGGTCACCCTGCTTCGCGACACCGAAATCGAGGAGCTTGACGAAGCCGATCCGACTCGGGCGATCGATGAGGTAGATGTTGTCGGGCTTGAGGTCGCGGTGGATGATTCGACCGGCGTGCACGACGGTGAGCGCCCCTGCCACTTGGATCGCAATATCGACGGCACGGTGGATTGGCACCACGCCAAGCTTGAGCAGGAGGTCGCCGACGTCCTGGCCCTTCAGCAACTCCATGATCAAGTAGTTGTGCCCGTCGCTGCTCTCGCAGAAGTCGGTGATCTCCACGATGTTCTCGTGCGAGATGCGATTGACTGCCCGCGCCTCTGCGAAGAGCCGTGTGACGGCGTTGCGGTTCGCGCTGTACTGAGGACGCAGCACCTTGAGCGCGACTTGACGACCGAGGAGCATGTGCTCGGCGATGTACACGCGCCCCATGCCCCCCTCTCGGAGAAGCGAGACGATCCTGTACGAGCCGAGTACCTGACCCGGCTCCAGCTCCCCCAGCGCGGCGCCCGCGCAGGTTACACAGTCGCCATCACACAAGCAGCTCCCAGCGGAGCCGCTATCTATCGTGTGTTGAGTCTCGACCAGCACGTGACTGCCTTGCTAGCAAACAGCGTGCTGAAGTTAGCTTCGTTGAAGATGAGAGATGCACTGCCAAGTACGCAGAAAAGTTGACCGGGACCGGAGCGCGCCGACGCCGTGTCGGGCGACCACGCACGCGTGTGCGCGCTAGCCCAGCCCACTCCGCACGTCCTGGGAGCACTAGCGCGCTCGAGCGCTTTCGCACGTCTCGCGGGCTGCTGAAGACGCGCAAGTCCGGCGCGTTCTGGTTCCGATCGACGGAAGTGAGCGTGCGCCCTGAGTCGACGACGACGATCACGTCCGGTCTTTGGTAGCGAGCTTGGCGTCGATGTCCGCGGCGGCGTGACGCTCGGGAAGCTGGATGTCACCGAACGGACGATTGACGATCACTCCGCGCTCGACCGCCGTACGTCCGCCGATCGCTGCGGCCCAGCGAAGCACGTGCGTGTACTCGTGGACCGCCAAGAACTCGGCCGATTTGTAGAGCCCGGCGCCGATGCAGAGCTGGCCGTACCAGGGCCACACCGCGATATCCGCGATCGTGTAGTCCTCGCCGCCGAGGAACTGGCTCGTCGCGAGGCGCTTGTCGAGCACGTCGAGCTCGCGCTTCACCTCCATCGCGAAGCGATCGATCGCGTACTCGATCTTGATCGGCGCGTACGCGTAGAAATGGCCGAAGCCACCGCCGAGATACGGCGCGCTACCCATCTGCCAGAACAGCCACGACAGGCACTCGGCACGCGCGGCGCGCTCCGTGGGAACGAATGCCCCGAACTTCTCGGCGAGGTACAGGAGGATCGAGCCCGACTCGAACACGCGGATGGGCGTACGACCGCTGCGATCGAGTAGCGCCGGAATCTTCGAGTTCGGATTCACCGCGACGAAGCCCGAGCCGAACTGATCTCCTTCATTGATCTTGATCAGCCACGCGTCGTACTCGGCGCTCGCGTGGCCGGCCGCGAGCAGCTCCTCGAGCATGATCGTGACCTTCTGGCCATTCGGCGTGGCGAGCGAGTAGAGCTGGAACGGATGCTTGCCGACCGGCAGCTCGGCGTCGTGCGTCGATCCGGAGATCGGGCGGTTGATGTTGGCGAACTGGCCACCGTTCGCTTTGTTCCAGGTCCACACCGGCCGCGGCACGTAGTCGGTCGTCATTTGTGAAGGGGTAGCACGGTGTACGATCGTTGGATGTCGGGAGTTCAACTGTTCCAATTCCTCGTCGCCATCATCTTCTTGGTGTTGTGGTGGTTCGTCCTCTACTTTGTCATGAAGGCCGCGACGACCGCGGCGACCGCACCATTGCGGCAACAGCAGAATCAGTTGATCTCGATCGCGATGGGGCAGGCGAGCCTGCTGCAGCAGCTCACCAAGCATCTCGCCGCACAGAGCGACTTGATGCTCGTGCAAGCCCGCCACGATGGCATCACCGACGAGCAGCTCGCGTCGGCAGTCGCGCAGATCGCGGAGCGCAAGGCCGACCCCGCGCTGAACCTTCCGTTTCAGTGACAGTGCTAAGGTCCGGATATGCGCGAGCTCGCACGAGGTGCACACGACGTGTCCCGCGGTCTCGCTGCGCTGCGCCGGTATCCTGGGCTGTGGAAGTGGCTCGTCGCGCCGGCCGTGCTCTCCCTCGCGATCCTCGTCGCGGTGATCGCCACGATCGTTCACTTCGTGGCGCCGCTGATCGCGTCGGTCGAGCATCACCTCCCCGGCGTGATCGCGTCGATCGCGGGGACGTTGCTCGCGATCGTGGTGATCGCAGGTCTCGCGATGGGCGGGCTGCTGATCTTCGCGACGCTCGCGGGCGTGGTCGCCGGCCCGTTCAACGAGCGGCTGTCGGAGCAACTCGAGGCGCGGCTGCTCGGAACATCGGTACCACCGTTCGTGCTGCGCCAGTTTCTCCACGAGGTCGCGCGTGGGGCTACACACGCGGTGCGTCGCGTGACCGTCGCGATCCTCGGCACGGTCGTCGTGATCGCGCTCGGCTTCGTGCCGGGCATCGGCACGATCGCTGCGCTCGTGCTCGGGTTTCTATTCGCGGCGCGCGCGTCAGCCTATGACTGCTACGACGCGGTGCTCGCGCGTCGAGGGATGGCCTATCGCGACAAGCTCGCATATCTCGCCGAGCACCGCTCGCGCACGTTCGGGCTCGGCGCGGCGACTGCTGGAATGCTGCTCGTCCCGGGGTTGAACCTCGTCGCGCTGGGGCTGGGTGCAGCAGGCGCCACGGTCGCGATGCACGACCGCTGATCGGCGGAACTGCGGCCTGCTATTGTTGTCCATCCAAGATGCGCCACGCCCTGCTGATCATTCTATTGGTGATGCCGGCGGCGGCGCAGAAGGCAAAGGTCGTCGCGACGCCGGCGGTGACAGCCCCCGGCGCGGTGACGGTTGGTGCGGCAGGCCCGACCGACGTCGCAGCCGCCGCTGCGGACGGTAGCTGGCTCGCGCTGTGTCAGGCGCGCGTCGACACCGATCACGACGGCTCGGTCGACGTGAAGAGTACGAACTGGGGGCTGACGGGTGATCAGCTCGCCGCCTACCTCGTCACGGGTAGCGGCGACGGAGCCGCCGTCGACGACATCATCGCGAACGATCCATCGAAGCGTCGGCTCGTGATCGAGCGTAACAAGCGCTTGCTCCTGTTCCAGCCGCCGAAGCCGGAGCTCGACCTGACCAAGCTCGGCGCGACGAGCGCGCAGTTCGATCCCTCGGGCGACCACCTGGTCTACAGGGTGAACGCCGGCAAGGTCGAGCATCTCCGCGTCCGCGAGCTCGCCACCGATCACGAGATCGAGCTCGACCCGGGACCAGGCGTGATCTACTCGTGCAGCGTCGAGGATGGGTGGGTGATGGTGAAGATGCTCGCGAAGAAGGGCCAGTGGGCTGTCCAGAAGCCACACAAGCCGCGACGATGCTGGGTCGGCACGAGCTCGGACGTCATCACCGAACATGGCACGCCCCCGATCGACACGTTGATCCCGATCGGCGGCGGCACGGCGCGGGTCGTTCCGGATCTGATCCACACGCTCGGTACGCAGTTATTGCGGCGAACCAAGGACGGCGCACTCGTCACCGAAGGTGCCGACGGCATCATGCACGAGCTCGTGCCGGCGACGTGCGCCGGATTTGTCGTGGCCAGCGACCCCTTCGTCGGGTCCGTGGTGGTCGCGTGCAAGAGTGGTCAGCTCGTCGAATACAAGGCGGGAGCGAAGCCACGCTCGGTCGGTGTCAGCATCACGCCACCGACCACGGATGCGGGGTTCGACGAGGGCCGGTTTATCCTCGACAGCGGCAAGGATGGCAACAGCGTCGTCATCGATCTGAAGCTCGGCACCAAGCGCGAGACCGGCTTCTTCCAGAACCTGGAGTACGCGCACGGCGATCTCGCGATCGTGCAGCGCGGCAATGTCGTGATCGCGATCGATGGCACGCACGAGCGGGTGCTTGGAAGCGTCGAACGCTACCCGACCGCGATCCGCACGGGCACGCTCCTCTACCTCGAACCGATCCTCGTCGATCTGGCCACCGGCCAGGCAATAGGCGTCCCGCCCTCACGATCGATCCTTCGCAACGGCTACGAGCAAGACGTGGTTGCGAACGTCAAGGCCGTGTCGGGCGATGGCCGCTTGCTCGTCGGATTCGGCGGCGGACGCTACGACCTGACTCCCGGCCCACTGGAGTGGACGTTGCCGGCCGCGATGCCGGTGGACGCCGCGAAGGCGACGCCGTAGCCCTTGGTCGCAAAGGGGTTGCCCCAAACCGCGGCTTCGTTGCCTTCGGGACCGTGAATGCGAGGCCCGCGATGCTTGCGGACCGTCTGAATCTAGCGGAGGTCGCGATAGATTTACGAATGGCAAGGAAACCAACGGTCGCCGACACCTTCGCGATGGTGAACGAGGAGCTGCACGCCACGCTCGGCAAGCCGGAGACCAAGCGAGGGATTCGGCGCTACCCGGTGCCCCCCGATCCGAAGGTGTGGATCGATCGGATCCACGCATGCAGCGGTTGCTCTTGGTCTTGATTCTTGCCGCCTGTGGATCAGCTCCGCGGCCACCTGTGGCTGGGCACTCCCCGGCGACAGCTGCGAATGCCCCGCACGCCACCAACGCTGGAACCACGTTCGTGGTGCCCTCCAACTGGACCGTCTCCGAGAATGACTCGCTGACAAACCTTACCCCGCCGCTCGACGAGCATTCACATGTGTTGCTCGTGGAGACCACCGCGGGTGATCCGGAGACGGCGCGCGATACGGCGCTCGCGCTATATCGACCCGAGCTGAAGCTCGAGGCGCCGAGAGGCGACGATGCGCCCGGGCGCAAGGGCTGGCAGACGACGCGGCAGTTCACCTACGAGGTTCCGGATCGCGCCTTCGTGGTTTCGTCCGCGTTCGCGAACGGGCGCTACACGGTCGCGATCCTAGATCTCGCGAGCGCCGTGATGGATCTGTGCGCGGCCGACATGAGCACGATCTTCGACAACCTTTATCCGAAGCGGCCCGGATCGGGGCGCTGACTTGCGTTCCGCGAGTTCTTCGCTCTCGCGCCGGCTAACGGTGCGATACTCGTGGCGTTGCGCGGGCTGCTGTTCATCGTCCTCGTGGGTGCGTGCTACTCGCCGAATCCGGTCGAGGGCGCCGCCTGCACCGCGCAGGGCGTATGCCCATCGCCCCTGCTGTGCTCGCACGGTGAATGCGTCGCGCACGCGTTGCAAGATCCCGATGCGTTTGCGTGCACCCCGATCGCGACCGCAACCGGTGCGATCATGGCATCCGCGTTCACGCCCACGATCGATGGTGACCTCGCGGATTGGACCGCGTGCTTCGTCACGCTCGACACCACGACCGGTATCGTGCTCGATCACGGCGCGATGAACATGTATCCCACGGGCACGTTCTCGGTCGCGCACGATGCGACGCACCTGTATGTCGCCGCGGAAGTCCATGGCGTGTTGCCGCTCGGCGATGCCACCCCACCGGCGATCTACGAAAACAACTCGATCTCGTTCTACATCGATGGCGATGGGTCGTTCCTCTCAGCGACGTACGATAGCGACGCCGCGCAGATCGTGATCGATCACGCGAATCGGCGGCAGGCGTTCAACAGCGCGATGCCTGTCGCTCTGACGAACATCACGAGCGCCGCACGCACGACGGGCTCGGTGTTCACGATCGAGCTCGCGGTCGAACCGAGCACGTTCGGGCTCACGAGCTTCGGCAGCACGATGGGGTTCGACATTGGCTTCGAGGGCGGCAACGGTACGAAGCAGACCTCCGAGGTCTACTGGTACCAGCGCTGCGATCTGCCGACCTGCGGCTGCAGCGACGGGACGACAGCTGCGCCCTACTGCGACGCGCGCGAATTCGGCGTCGTCACGCTGAAGTAATCAGCGCATGGTCCGCTTCGCGAGATCCCAGTAGTGCGTGGGTGCGATGCGCTCGAGGAACGCCGCGGCCTTGGCGTCGGAGCCGACGAGCACGCGATCGTTGCGCGCCTCGATGGCGGCGACGATGATCTCTCCAGCCTGATCGACCGGCATCTTGAACGCACGCTCGACGCGGCGGACGGACCTGGGGCCAACTTGCTAACCGCGCCAGCCGACCAGGAATCGCTGGAAGTCTTGTTGCGCGATCGGAAACAGCGCGCGCCACTCGCGCTCGAGCTCGCCGGTGTCACCCAGCGCAGCGCGGAGGTAGTCGAAGTAGGTCTCGAGGTGGAGATCGGGATGGCCGTACAAGAGGTACGCGACATCCTTCATGCCGCACCCGCGCCCCGTGTACTGGAAGTCGACCGCCGCGACGGTGCGTTCGTCGCGCGCGAAGCAGAAGTTCGCTTCCTTTGCATCGCCGTGGAGGAGCGTCTGGAACCGTGCACCTGCGAGCGCGCGATCGAGGGCGTGAGCTCGCGCTGGCTCGATCGCGAGCTCGTCGAGGCGCGTCGCGAGGTGCCAGTACGTGCCCTCGGGCCACAACCCTTCGCAAGGGTCGCCGAGAAAGCGCGCGTGAAAGGCGGCGAGCCACGCGAGGCACGCCTCGAGCCCACGCAGGGTTGGCGGATCACGCCGCTCGGAAAAGCCCGCCGCATCGAGATCCTCGAGTACGAACCACCACGCACCATCTTCGTGCTTGCTACCGAACATGCGCGCGACGCGGCAGTGCGGAGGGCAGCGTGGCGCGTAGTCACGATAGAACCTCTCTTCGATTGCGTACGAGCGGCGCTTGCGCGCATCGCCGATCGAGTCGGCTTCGACGGGTGGTGCGATGCGCTTGACGACCACCGTCGGGGCGAGCCCGCCATCGAGCCGTACGCGCACGACCTCGCCATAGCCACCCCATAACCGCTGGATGCGCTCGGTCGGCTGCGCGGCGCGCGCTTGCATGACCTCACACACCCAGTCGAGCATCGCCCGAGCCTCCCACGCGGCGGACGTGCGGCGAGGCTCCGCGGTTGCAAAACGAAAGTGCTGTGTGAGAGCGGGACCACGAGTGGTCACCTATGATGGATCGATGGTGGATGATCGCGATGATGGCAGCACCGATCCAACGATCGCAGCCGACACGTTGAAGGGAGCTGCAGCCGCCCGCACCGATCCAGGTATGCTCGCGGCCAGTACGGCGATGGCTGCGACGGCAGCGATGGACACGTTTTCATCTCCGACGACGCCCTCGGCTACCGGCACCGGACACACACCCGCTGTCGCGAGTACGCGGTACGAGCTCGGCGACTTGCTCGGGCAGGGCGGCATGGGCGAAGTTCTCTCTGCTCGCGATCGCCAGATCGGGCGTGAGGTCGCGGTCAAACGGATCCGATCGCCGAGCCCGAGCGCGGAGCAGCTCGCTCGCTTCGTCCGCGAAGCCCTGCTCCAGGGCCGGCTCGAGCACCCCGCGGTGGTGCCGGTTCACGATCTCGTGGTCGATGCGCAGGGGCAGCCCTTCTTCGTGATGAAGCGGCTCAACGGCGTCGTGATGAGCGACATCTTGAAGAGTGCTGCGGTCGACGATCATGCGAAGCGCCGCCGGCTCCTGCGCGCGTTCGCGGACGTCTGTCTCGCGGTCGAGTTCGCTCACTCCAAGGGCATCGTGCATCGCGACCTCAAGCCCGCGAACATCATGCTCGGCGACTTCGGCGAGGTGTACGTCCTCGATTGGGGCATCGCGCGGATGGTCGTCGACGACGCCGACGTGCTTCGCCCGAGTCAGCGCGGCCTCGAGCTCACGACGGGTGAGACCAGCGCCGGCACCGTGCTCGGTACGCCCGCGTACATGGCCCCCGAGCAGCTCGCCGGTGAGTCCGTGGGGCCGGCGGCGGATCTCTATGCGCTCGGTTGCACCTTGTATGAAATCGTCGCAGGCGTGCCGCTACATCGCACGCGTCGTACCCACGCGAGCATCGTCGAGCCGCTGGATGCTCGGCCCTCGCTCGTGCGCGAGGCTGCCCCCGAGCTAGATGTCCTGTGCGAGCGCGCGACGGCGAGCGATCCCACCGAGCGAATCGCAACCGCACGTGCGCTCGGCGAAGGGGTCCAGGCGTACCTCGATGGAGATCGCGATCTCGCGGTTCGACGCGAGCTGGTCGCGCAACACGTCGAAGAAGCCCGGCGCGCGATGAGCTCCAACGACGAGGCGAGTCGACGCATCGCGATGCGAGCAGCAGGGCGCGCACTCGCCCTCGATCCGACCGCCACGGAGGCTGCAGAGCTGGTCAGTAGGTTGATGCTCAGTCCGCCCGCCGTCGTGCCCGCTGCCGTCGAGGATACGGTCGCCCGCCTGGATACCGAGATGGCGAAGGTCCAGGGCCGCCTGTCCGCGATCAGCATGCTCGGGTACCTCGCGTTCGTGCCGCTGCTCGTGTGGACCGGCGTGCGCGATGCCACGGTCGTGTGCTTGTTCGTCGCCGTCGCGATCGCCTCGGGGCTGCAGATGCTGTTGCTGATTCGTCGCGATCGCCTGACCTCGGCGCCGATCTATCTCAACGCGTGCATCAACGCGATCCTGATCGCCGTGATCTGTCGGATCGTCGGGCCATTCATCATCGCGCCAACGCTCGCTGCGACGACGTTGATGGCCTACGCGGCGCATCCGAGGTTCGGTCGGATCTGGATCGTCGGCGCGATCCTGGGCGCCGGTATTGCGGTGCCATGGATGCTCGAGATCGCGGGGCTCCTGTCGCCGACGTATCAGTTCGTCGCGGGGACGATCGTGCTGCGCTCGCCGGTGATCGAGTTCCATGCGCTTCCCGTCCAGATCGGCCTCGCCCTGCTCCTGATCGCCCTGTTCGGTGTCGTCGCGGTGTTGTCGCGCACGATGGCAGAGCGGCAACGCGAGAGCAGCCGCCAGGTCGAGCTACAAGCCTGGCAGCTGCGCCAGCTCGTCGGCTAAGAACCCTGGTGTTTCGCGAGGAAGGCGTCGAGCGCTGCATAAAAGGCTTCGGGCTGATCGAACATCACGAAGTGCTTCGAGTGCTCGATCACGATCAGCTCGTGCGTCGGGATGTGCTCGACCTGCGCGTTCCAGGCGGCCTCGATCGCGGCGCGCGGCGCCTGGCCGTCGGTATCCGCGGCGATGGTCAGGATCGGCGCCTTGATCTTCACGAGGTCGCCGCGCAGATCGGTCTGGAACATGAACGCCATCGCATCGGCGGTCGCCTTCGGATCGGACTTCATCGAAGCCGCGAGCGTATCCGTGTGCTTCGCGGGCTCGCGCAT
>JAYWCI010000203.1:0-51760 GCA_043780895.1 Kofleriaceae bacterium
GCTTGCGCCCATTGTCCAATATTCCCCACTGCTGCCTCCCGTAGGAGTCTGGGCCGTGTCTCAGTCCCAGTGTGGCTGATCATCCTCTCAGACCAGCTACGCGTCTTCGCCTTGGTAGGCCATTACCCCACCAACTAGCTGATGCGACGCAGGCTCCTCATCGAGTGCCGGATATTGCTACCTAGCTTTCCTTCTCAGGACCAGAGTCCCGAGAAACGTATGCGGTATTAGCGAGGCTTTCGCCTCGTTGTCCCCCGCTCAAGGGAAGATTACCTACGTGTTACTCACCCGTCCGCCGCTTTACTCAGGGCCGAAGCCCTTTTCTCGCTCGACTTGCATGTGTTAGGCCCGCCGCTAACGTTCGCTCTGAGCCAGGATCAAACTCTCCATAGAAAATTTGAAGCCCGCTCTACCTCGGCTGATAACGCCTACCTCCCGGGGGGAGAGAGACGTGTCCGAGATGGAATGGTTTCGTTACATACGAAACTCACTTCTATCATCAAACTTGCTATCCAGTTTTCAGAGACCGATTCGGTAGCCTTCGCCACCCGGTGGCTTTCGCCGCCGTCCCGTTTGCTTTCGCGCCGGGGAAGCTGCTTATACGTGCGCACCCCTTTGTCGTCAACTTGGATCCTGAAAAGATCTGCGAATCCTGGAAGAATCTCGTAAGCCTCTGTTCTTCTAAACCTTTTGGATCGAAGTTTTCTGTACACTCCGCGCGGAGCCCAAATGCTGGAACGGATCGGCAACTGCCGCATCGTGGAAGAAATCGCCTCTGGCGGAATGGCCGTCGTCTACCGAGCAATTCAGGAACCGCTCGGTCGTACGGTCGCCATCAAAGCGCTCAAAACTAGCGCAGCTGCTGAGGAAAATGTCGTAACTCGGTTCGAGCGCGAGGCCAAGAGCCTTGCCAACTTGCAGCACGAGAACATTATTCACGTCTACGACTTTCACCACGAACGCGGCGCGATGTTCATCGTGATGGAGTACGTGCAGGGGATCGACCTGTACGACCTCCTGGAGAAATGCGGCCGGCTTCCGTACGACGTGGCCGCCGTCCTGGCCATGCAGGTCGCCCGAGCGCTGGACTACGTGCACTACCGGGGCATCGTGCACCGCGACATCAAGCCGGCGAACATCATGATCGCCCGGACCGGCGGCACGAAGGTCATGGACTTCGGCATCGCCCGCGACACGAGCTTCGGTGACCTGACCGAAGCGGGCACCGGCATCGGCACGCCGGCGTACATGTCTCCCGAGCAAGTGCTTGGCGACAAGCTCGATGCACGTAGCGACATCTTCTCGCTCGGCGTCGTGCTGTATCAGATGGTCACTGGCAAGAAGCCGTTCGTCGAGGACGAGAAGAAGTCCGCGATGCACAAGATCCGGCTCGAGAAGCACGAGAGTGCGCGCGCTGTGAACCCCGATGTACCTCGCGAGCTCACGAACATCATCGACCGCTGCCTCGAGAAACAGCCTCGCGATCGCTGGCGATCCGCGCAGCACATGGTGATGGCACTCGAGCGTTTCCTCGCGAAGCACGTCGAGATGAATCACCACGCGCGCCTCGTGCTGTTCTTGAAAGCACAAGGCGTGATCACCGAGCTCGAGGCCGAAGAATATTTGAATCCCGCCGCGCTCGGGGCCGGCGGCGGTGCGTTGCAGCAACCGAATCTACAAGCGCGCAACATGGTGCGCGCGGGTGCAGTTGCCCACGGCGTTGCACTCGGCGTGCTGCTCTTGTTCCTAGGATTGATTCACGTCGCACCACTCGGCGCGACGCCGCGCACGCGCACGATCACCGAAGCGAAGAAACATCCCGCAACGATTCGCATCGATGCGCGACCGTGGGCGCGGGTATTCGTCGACGGAAAACCAGCGGGCACGACGCCATTCGCGAGACCGCTCGATACGTTCGACGGTCCGCATCTCGTACGCTTCGAGCATGATTGGTATCAGCCGATCGAAAAGCAGATCGACATCAGCGCGAACGACACCGCGGTGACCGTGATGATCGATTTCGAGAAGCAAGGCACGCTCGCACCGGGCAAGCACAAGCCCGCGCCGGAGGAGCAGCCGTGAAGTTAGCCATCATCGCAGCGGTGATCAGCGTCGCCACGATCGCGCACGCGGAGGAGCCCGACTACATCACGTACAAGGTTCGCCCCGGCGACACGATCGATTTGATCGCCGCGGAGTACTACGGCGATCACGCACGCACCGTCGTGTTCATCGTCGATGCGAACAAGTGGAAGACGTATCGCAAGATCAATCCAGGCGAGCGCATTCGCATTCCGGTGACCAGAGAGATCACGGTCGCGAGGGGCGACACGCTCGACGCCCTCGCGAAGCAACACCTCGGTGATGCGAGTCGTGCGCCGTATCTCGCGCAGTACAACAATCTCCAGCCGACCGATCTGCCCGCGGCGGGCGTGGTGCTCGATCTCCCATTTCACATCACGCACACCGCGCTGAGCACCGAGACATTCGCGCAGATCTCGAACTTCTATTTCGAGAACGCGAAGCAAGCGGATCTGATCCGGCTCTACAACACACTCGGCGACAAGACCGGCATCGAAAAAGGCGACACGGTCGTCGTGCCGGTGATGTCGGTGCACGTTCGGCCCGAGCGCTTGCCGGCACCCGATGCCGATGCGCTCGCTCGCCGGCAGAATCATCGCGCGACGAATGACGGTGCAGCGGCGGCGCTTCCCGCCGCACGCGTGGCCGCGATGCAAGGCAACTACGGCGAGATCGCGAAAGAGCTCGGGCCGTTCGCGAAGAAGCTCGAGTTCCTCGATCAGCCACTACTCGATCACATCGGTATCCTCCTCGGGAAAGCACTCGTCGCGACCGGTGATATGGCCGGTGCGAAGGCGGTCTTCGCCGAGGTCCTCGCGCGCGAGCCGCAGCGCACGTTGTCCGAGTATTACGAATCTCCGAAGGTGCTCGATGCGTGGCGCGGCGCCAGTGGTCATGTCTCCGGCGAGCCGTAGGCTGCTGGTCTTGCTCGTCGCGTGTGGCGGTGCGAAAGCGCCGAGCAGCGCGGCACCGCGCATCGCGACCGCGCTCGTAGCAACGCTGACGGCCGCCGATCTTACGCATGCACCGTGGCGCTGCACCGCCGATGATCTGCCCGAGCTCGCCACCGCCACGGTCGGCAGCTGGCAGGTCGCACGCAACACGATCTCGCACGCCGCCGCGCCGCAACTCGTGATCGGCGTGGTCGCAGATGCCGGAGGAGCCGATCCGAAAACACTCGCCGCGCTCGGTCGGTTGCGCGCGAAGCTCGACGACGAGAAGGCCGATCTCGTGCTCGTGCTCGGCGGCATGGGCACGACGCAACGCGAGCTCGAAGCAACGCTAGTGGTGCTCGCGAAGCCGAGTTCGCCCGTGATCGCGCTACCTGGCGATCTCGAATCCGTATCGGCTGAAGCTGCGTCGATCGCGGTGCTCGCGACCAAGGGTACTCCGGTGATCGATGGTCGCCTCGTGCGGTGGATCGAGTTCCCGTCGCTCACGATCGGCGCGATCGCAGGGGTCGGTGCGGCGGGCCCCGATGGCTGTGCGTGGCAGAGCGACGATGTCCTTCAGCTCTATCAAGAGCTCGCTGCGAAGCCGGGGTTGAGAATCGCTGCACTCGCTGCGGCGCCACGCGAAACGCTCGCCGGCGAACCGACCGGTGATGTGGCGCTCGTCCCCGGTCCCACGATCGACCTCGTCATCCACGGCCCGACCCGACCGGGCGCCTCGCCGGCGCAGACTGGAGGGCGCGATGGTGCGCGGATCGCGCTCTCGCCGGGGACCGCCGATGCGAGCCCTCGGTTGCCCGAGACCCGCGCACCCTCGGCCGGGTTGCTGATCGTGAACGGCACCACCTGGAGCTGGAAGCCACTCACCGAGAAACCGTAGCCCGTCGCCGGATGTGACTCGGCGCGGTACCATCGGCGCTTGTCCTCCACCCCGGCGCAAAAGTATGTGTGCCCACTGTGCCGGACATCGTTCGAAGAGCCGGCGCAGTTTTGTCGCGAGTGCGGCGCCGACATGACTCGCGCGAGCGCGATCGATGCGGCGCGCAGCACGCAGCCGACCGAAGCGTCGAGCCAGAGCAGCGACGCTGTGATCGATCGCCGGCTCAACGATTCGAACGCAGCGTGGCTCGGCAAGATCGTCGATGGTCGTTACAAGGTGATGGAGGTCGTCGGACGCGGCGGCATGGGTGTGGTCTATCGCGTCGAACACCTCCGCATGGGCAAGGTCGCCGCGATGAAGGTGTTGCATCGCGATCTCGTCGGAGATTCCGAAGTGGTGCAGCGGTTCGAACGCGAAGCGTCCGCGGTGTCGCGCCTGCATCACCCGCACACCGTGCAGGTGTTCGACTTCGGGACCGCCCAGGGCGCGCGGTACCTGATCATGGAGTACGTCCGCGGCCTCGATCTCGGCAGCATCATCAGCCGCGACGGCCCGTTGCCCTGGAAGCGCGCGGCACCGTTGCTCGCGCAGATCTGCGGCGCGCTGTCGGAAGCACATGACCTCGGTATCGTGCATCGCGATCTCAAACCCGAAAATGTCTTGATCACGCGCACGGGCAATGGTCGCGACTACGCGAAGGTCCTCGATTTCGGCCTCGCCAAACTCGAAGAGAATCGCGCACTGACCACCGCCACCGATCGTCAGCAGATCGTCGGCACGCCGTACTTCATGTCGCCCGAGCAGATTCGCGGCGACGATGTCGATGCGCGCAGCGATATCTATTCGTTCGGTGCGCTGATGTTCGAGTGCCTCACGGGCCAGCATCTGTTCACCGGCTCGACCGCTGTCGGCGTGCTCACGAAGCACCTCACCGTCGAGCCCGATGCGCCTTCGATGCGCACGCCGAAGCTCGGCATCGATCCGCAGGTCGATGCGATCTGCAAGAAGGCACTCGCGAAGGATCCGGCGAACCGCTACCAGAGCGCCGCGAAGCTCGCCGAGGCGATCGAGGAGGTCTACGCCGACACGGTCGAGAATGCGACCGGTCAAGGTTCGCGCTCGGTGCGCAACCGCGCGTTCGCGGTGCCTGCCGAGACCGAAGAGAGCGACGTTCGGCTGCGCCGCTCCGATATCGATGCGTTCGAGCGCGGCATCAAGCGCCAGCGCTACGTCTCGCTCGGCGCGATGCTCACGCTCGTGCTCGGTGCCGCGGGGGCCGGCGCGTACTTCCTCACCCGGCCGAATCCGCCGCTCAGCGAAGAGCGGGAGCCGAACGACGATGTCGCGCACGCGAACAAGATCGCACTCACCGTCACGGGCCACCTCGGCAAACGCCACTCGCCGCAGGCGGGCGACCGCGACAACTTCATCGTGCCGTGGCCGGCGAGCACCAAGCGCGTGGTCACGGTGCGAGTCACCGGTTTGCCGAACCTCGATATCAATCTAGGAATCACCGATGGTGATGGATTGCACGGCGCGGTCGCCGACGAGGGCCAGCTCGGCGAGCCCGAGATGCTGCATCGCCGCGCGGTCGACGGCCCGATCGATATCTCGATCGATCAGACCCTGACCCAGGGCAAGCTGCCGGTCGAGAACGTCAGCGACGAGTACACCGTGACCGTGATCGAAGAGGATCCGCAGGCCGGCGAGATCGAACCGAACGGTACCGATGCCGATGCGAATCCACTCGAGCTCACGAAGGAGCTCCGCGGTTATCTCGATACGCGCGCGGACGTCGACATGCTGCGCTGGCTCGGCCCCGACGGCACGTACAACGTCGTCGTGCGCGCCGATGGCATCCCGCTCGAGTGGCGGATCGGCGACACCAAGCCGCGCACGCCGGGCGCGGCCCTGGTCGCGCTGAAGCACGGCGACTTGATCCGGATCGAGCGCACCGACAAAGCGCTCAAGGGCACCCTACCCGGCCGCGATCAACCGTGGTCGATCGCCGTGACGAAGTAGTCAGCGCGCGATCACGCAGACACAATCGATTGCTCGGAACGAGCTGCCGCCGCTCGGTTTGCACACCGTGCAACGATCGCCAATCGTCTTGCTCGCGATCGCATACACGACGTCGACGTTGTCGGGAATCGCGAGTCCCTTCGGGAGCTCGCTGCGATCGAAGCGCATGACGAGTGTGTTCGCGTCCGCATGTGCAGGCTCCTTCGTGACCCACAGCGTCGCTTGCCCTCGATCCAGGCTCGTCCACTGGCCCCACTTGAGCGCGAAGATCGAACCGTAGATCTTGGAACGCGCCGACGTCGCACCCGCAAGGAGCGTCGCCGCTTCGGCGACTTCTTTCGATTGCTTCACGAGCGGTAAAGCGGCGGTGCACGCTTCTGGATCCCCGAGATCGCAGCCGCGCAGGAGAAGAGGCAACGCCTTCTCGCGCTCGTAATCGCTAGTCGGCTTATCGGGCGTGGGAGCCAACAGCACGCGCGCTGTCGCGGCGCACGTCTTCGCGAGGTCGCCCGCGCAGGCCATCTCGAGCTGGAATTCTGCACTGATGCGATCATCATGGCTGCCCGAGACCGCGAGCTCTGCAGCGCGCAGACAGGCCGCCTCGTCGTGGTCCCCACCCGCGGCCAGATACATCTTCAACGCCGCGCCCGGATCCTGCGACGCGACCTGTTCGGCCTTGTCGCGGCAACCGAAGCCATCCTCGCACTCTTTCACCGGATCACGCCGGATCGGTTTGGGCCGCCGCCACGTGGTTGCCTTCTCGAGGATCGAGTAGCCGAGTTGCCGGCACGTGCCCTGAACGATGCCGTTGTTGGAATCGCTACGCCACGCCGCCTGCCACAGGTGCTTCGCCACGACGAGGCCAGCGATCACCGCGACCGCGATCCCGAGCTTTCGCACCCACGGGCGGCGATGGAGCGGCGGGTTCTCGATGATCGCCTGGGGCAACTCGGTCATGTGCCTAGTTTCGACCGGTCGCGCGTACGGTTGCTGGTTTTTATGCCCGACTACATCCTTCGCCGTCGGCCCGCCGGACGCTTTCGGATCGCCGGCCGCGGCATCGCGCCCTCATCCGATCGCTGCGCGACGAAGCCGCTGTCATCGCCTTGATGGAAAAATAGTCGTCCATGCAACGTGCCGTCGGGTTCGAGACTCGCCCAGCCTCGACCGCTACACGGATGGCCGTCGTCGTCGCCTATGAAGCTGAACTCGACGAACGGCTTGCCATCACGCTCCCCGTAACGGCTATCGAGGCCGGCACTGATCACGATCATGCCAAGTTCGCCGAATCGATCTTCCGCGAACCGGATGAACGCGGGCTGAACGAGATCCAGTGCGTCGCTGTCCCAGATGAGGATTCGTCCGCAATGTCGAACGCACCCGGGAGTGCGCTTTCGCCTCGGTGAACTGAGAGTGAAGCATCCGACGGGCTCCTGGACCGAACCCGATCTGCATCGACTCGACGAGTCCGTCGATGATGATCTGGTCTCGAAACGGTAGCAGCACCGCCTGGACGAACATCGGGACGTGCGGGAGTAGAGGCCGACGACCGCAAACACCTCCTTGCTCATGAAGATCGAGTGCTTCTTGAGGTGCTTGAACACGACAAAGCGGTCGCTCACTCGATGCTTCCACGATGCAATCAGCTCGCGCTCGGCAGCTCCGAGCTCGCTAGCACCCTCCGCCAAAAACTGCTCGCGGAGCGAGTCGTCCGCCCAGAGCGCATTGCGGACCGGAAGCGCGAGCGCTGGCGACAGTGGGCGCCCGGGTGTTGCGGTCGCGAACCGCGGGACCACGCCCCGTTGATCGTTGACCCATGTGAGAAGCGGCCACCACGCTCGATAGAACAGGGATGCGTCTTCGGGGTCGAGGATCATCGGGATCGAGAGTAGCCGACTAGCCTTTCGTCAGCAGCACGACGCGGCGCTCGTACGCTTGCAGCTTCGCGAGCGCGTCGTGGAACGCGCCGTACTGCGCGTTGTCGACGACGAGCTTGTCGAGCTTGATCTCGTGGTGGCACGTCACGGTCTGACCGTTCACCGCGCACGACGACGAGAACGCGACCCCATCGGCCTGGCCCTCGAGCTTCTCCGGCACGTACGCGACCTTCCAGCCCGCCGGAATCTGCACCGTGACGTCGCCGGTCTCGGTGCGCGGCGCGCCGACCCACAGCGGGTACTTGCGCTTGCTCGTTCCGACCGACGGCACTTCTTCGGCAAAACCGAGGGTGACCGGCGGCATCTCGAAGTTGCGGAAGTTGCCCTGTGCGGCCGAGTAGCCCGGCACCGCGACCTGGTGCGTGATCACCATCGGACCTTGCACCGACATCGTGTCGCTGACCTCGTGGCCCTTGTCGACCGCGGAGGCCGAGAGTTCGCCGGCCGAGTGCTGGAAGTACTTGTCGAGAGTCTCGCCCTTCAAGGGACGCAGCGCCGCGGTCGCTTGGTTCGCGAACCAACCGGTGAGCTCGTACTTGTAGGTCGCCGCCAGATCACCGTTGGCAGCGAGCACGTAGTTCGCGGTAACGTGGGACACCGACGACGTGGGATCCATCGCGGGTCGCTGACCGAGCTCGGAGCCACCCTTCTCGATCGGCAGCACCATGCTGTCCTGGCCGGCGAGCACGAAGCCGTACTGGCCATTCTCGTCGGTGGGGTTCAGCCACACGTCCTTCTTGTCGACCGAGATCTTCGCGACGATGTGATCGAACTGCGCGAGCGTCGGCACGCCTTGCAGCACCGGCACCTTGCCGGAGCGCACGAACACCGGGCGGCCCGCGAGGCCTTCGGCCGATGCGAGAGCCAGCAGCAGGCCGACCTTGTCGCGCGCGTCCGCGTACTTGTTGGCGAGCACGGTCGCGGGCGGATGCGGCTCGTAGCCCGCCGCGCCGAGTGGCACGTTGACGCTGCGGATGTCGTGCGCGACGAACGCGTAGAGCTTCTGCGCCTTCTCGGTCTCGGTCGTCGCACCCGCGACGATGCGATCCGCTTCCTTCTTGATGTCATCCGGTAGGGGCTGCGGGATGGCCCTGTCGAGGAAGCGCGCGGCGATCGGCTCGAGCACCTTGGCCCACGAGGGCTGGAAGCTGATCACGAGCCGCGGCAGCACCAGTGCATCGCTCGGCGAGCCGTTCTCGCGCTGACGATCGGGCTGCTTCACGAGGTGGAAGGTATAGGTGTGAGCATCGGCGGTGGTCGTTTCGGTCGGCACGAGATCGATGCCGACGACCGCGAGCTTTGGCGTCACGCCGGTCGGCGCGGTCACCGTGACCGTCCGATCGAGGATCGGGTCCCATTGGCCAAGCATCACCTCGGCACCCATCGCGGAATCGGGGCCGGGCTTGGTCGTGCGCGTGGTCGCGAGCTCGACGACCGAGCCCTTGTCGACCGCGGGGAACGAGACGACGCGCTCGCGGACGTCGGAGTAGATCGTCGCGTCGGCGAGCCACGACGGCACGATGTCGAGGATCTCGTCGGGGCTTGCGGCATGCGCCTCGCCGTCATCGTTGACGGTCCGCGCCATGTCGACGGTGAGCGTCTGACGCGCGCCATCGTAGGGCAGGTGAACGTCGGCGAACTTTTCTTTCGCGCGCTGCGCATCGAGCAGCTTCACGATCGATTTCGTGTGGTGAACGATCGATCCATCGGCCTTCAGCGTGAAGTCATCGCGCTCGACTGCGATCACGGCATCGGCTTGCGGATAATCGGTCGAGCCCGGGCCACTCTTCGCAAGCTCGGTCATCTGGGCGAGATCGGGATCCTTCGAGCTATCGGCCTTCGGCGCGGCCTTCTTCGCCCACGGATCGGCAGCTTCGAGTGTTTTCGCAGGCGCCGCGGCTTTGTCTTCGTGGCCTCTGCACGCGCCGAACAAGATCATCGAAAGAATCAGGGCTTTCTTCATCTCACTTACCTCCCGCGAGGATGACCGGCTGACGCGCGACCTGGCCCATGGCGCCGATCGAGCCGCGCAGCTCCTTGTACTGGGTGGTATCGATGAACCGGCTCTTGAGCTGGAACGAGCGGTGGCACTTCACCGTGGTCGCATCGGCCTTCGCGCACGAAGCGACGAGGCTCGAGGCCTTGCTCGAGGCCTTCGCGTCGTTCGGCAGCGCGAGCACGTTCGTGCCGGCCGGCAGCGTGATCGTCTCGTCCTGGTCGTACCGGAACGTGACGTGCGCATCGAGACCGTACTTGCGGTTCGGATCCGAACCGAGGAGTTGCGGCAGGAGGTTCTCGACGAGACCGAGCGCCCCCGACGTGACGACCGTGCGCAGCAGCTTGTAATCGCCGGTCTTCGGCGCCGCGTTCGGCACGAAGAGCTCGACGTTGACCTCCATCGGCGTGAACAGCGCGAGCGCGCTCGTGATCTCGAACGAGACGAGCTGCGCGTCGGGTAGCGCGTGGTGGAGCATCGTCTCGAGCATCTCTTGCTGCTGGTCGTGGCTCATCGCCGCACCGACACCGCGCACGACGAGATCGAACAGGCCCTTGGTCTCGAGCCTGATCTTCGAGCTCATCGAGCCGTCCGCGCTGATGATCGTGGTTGCCGTCGCGTGGCCGAGGTTCGCACCTGGATCGATCGCCGGGGTCTGCGAGAGGTTCTCGCCTTCGACGCGCGCGACGAGCGTGCTCTGCTCGGCTTCGTACCCGGGCAGCAGCGACGTGTTGTTCTTCGCGGTCGGGTCGATATAGGTGTAGCCGCCACCGGGCACAGCGATCGCGACGATCGCGTGGTTGAAGCCGTCGTACGCGATCTTGTCGAGCACGGGGTCACCCATGTTCGTGATCACGGGATACGCATCGATGCCGCTCTCGCGCAGCATCGAGGTCAAGAGGATCGAGACATCGCGACAGACGCCCCAGCGCGACGTGAAGGTCTCGCCCGCCTTGCGCGGCGTGTAGCCGGTGCGCGGGCCGACGCCGAGGCCGCGATAACGAATGTCCTGCGCGACGAAATCGTAGAGCGCCTTGATCTTGTCGTCGTTGGTCTTCGCATCTTTGGTCAGCTCTTTGACCTTCGCCTTGATCTCGGGCGTGGCCTCGAGCTGCGGCGCGGTGAGCTTGCCCCACCACGTCGAGAAGTGTTGCCAGCTCGGGTCGGTCGTGACGACGAGCGTCGGCATCTCACGCGACATGTCCATCGCCGCCTCGGGCACGAACTGCGGGGCGTTCTTGACCGTCCAACCGTAGTGCATGCGATCGCCGACCTTGGACTTCGTCGCCGCGATCGGGCTGCCGCGTTCGCCATGATAGATCTGTGACGTCAGCGGCATCGTCGCCGGACCGTCGACGAGATAGCTCGCCTCGAGCATCGGCTCGGTGTTCTGAAAGCCGAAGATGTCGTTGAAGTAGTTCATCCGCGTCGGCGTGAGGCGGGTGAGCTTGTACGCGAGATCGACGACGTCACCGACCGCGAGGTTCGGGAACGTGACCTTGAGCGCGCGGCCATTCGGGTCGTAGATGTTCGCTTCGCCGGATTGCTCGACGTCCTGGATCGACTTCGGATCGACGGTGATCACCTTGCCGTCGGCCTTCACGACCTGCGCGGACAGGACTTCCATCTTCTCGGCGTCCTTCGCGTAGTACAGCGAGGTCGACGCCGCTTCGGTCTTGCCGGTCGGCGTGAGCACGAGCCGCGCCTGGTGCATCGTATTCGTGAACTGGCCGTCGGGCTGGTACACGACCGCCTGGTCGGACAGCACGGTGATCGCGTTCGCGCTCGGATATTGAGATGCCTTGACTCGCTTCAGCGCTTCCGTGATTTGCGGGTCGACCTCCGCAAATGCGGAGCTTCCTGTCACTCCCAGTACCAGCGTCGCGAACCAGATCCTGTATTTCGTCATGCAAGCCTCCTCAGGTGCTGCTAGCTGTAGCCGCTGGCCCCGGGCCGTGCACCCAAAACCGGCTCGCAATGCGTGCGATTCCCGGGTCTCGTGCGACGAACGACACCGTCGCAGTGGCGTCGCAGCAAGTCGCACCAGCTGGCGCAGCCGTGATATTAGATCCGCAAATGCTCAAGCGTCCGAAGATCGCAATCATCGGTGCCGGCGGTAACGTCGGTGCTGCCGTCGCTCAGTGGGCCGCTCAAAAAGAGCTCGGCGACCTCGTGCTCATCGATCTCAAGGCCGGTCCGGCCGAGGGTCGCGCGCTCGATCTCACCCAGTGCTCGCCCTGGGAAGGCTTCAACAACACCTCGTTCGTCGCGACCGACAAGTTCGAAGCGATGCAGGATGCCGACGTCGTCGTCATGACGGCCGGCGTTCCGCGCAAGCCCGGTCAGTCGCGCGAGGAGCTGATCAACGTCAACGCAGGCATCGTCAAGAGCATCTGCGGCGACATCAAGAAGTACGCGCCGAACGCCGTGCTCGTCGTGGTGTCGAACCCGCTCGACGCGATGGTGTTCGTCGCCAAGCAGGTCACGGGCTTTCCGCGCGAGCGCGTTATCGGCTCGGCCGGCGTGCTCGATAGCGCCCGGTTCCGTACCTACCTCGCGCTCGCCGCGAAGGTCTCGGTCGAGGACGTCCAGGGCATCGTGCTCGGCGCGCACACCGACAAGGACATGGTCCCGGTCGTCTCGACCGCGATGATCGGCAACGTGCCGGTCACCAAGTTCCTCGATGCCGCGAAGATCACCGAAGTCGTCGAGAACACCAAGAAGGGTGGCGCGACGCTCACCGGCCTCATCGGTACGAGCGCGTGGCTCGCGCCGGGCGCCGGCACCGCACTGATGGTCGAAGCGATCGTCCGCAACCAGGGCCGCGTTCTCCCCTGCTCGGTCGAGCTCGATGGCGAGTTCGGCGTCACCGGCGCCTTCCTCGGCGTGCCGGTCAAGCTCACGAGCGCTGGCGCGGTCTCGGTCCACGAGTTCGAGCTGTCGGCCTCGGAGAAGGAAGCGTTCGGCAAGGCGCACGCTGCCAACAAAGAGCTCATGGAAATCGCGCGCGGCTTTTTGACCTGAGTATTCTCCGAAATCGCAAAACGCCGCGCTGCCCGAGGGCGACGTGGCGTTTCGTGCGTCCGGAGCTTACGCGCCGAGCTTGGTCTTCAAGTTCGCATCGAGCGCGTCGAGGAAGGCCTCGGTGGTCAGGTGGGCCTGGTTCGGGCCGATCAGGACCGCGAGGTCCTTGGTCATCTTGCCGGACTCGACGGTCTCGACGCAGACCTTCTCGAGCGCATCCGCGAACTTCACGACCTCGGGCGTACCGTCGAACTCGCCGCGGTACTTGAGGCCCTGGGTCCACGCGAAGATCGAGGCGATCGGGTTCGTCGAGGTCGGGCGACCCTTCTGGTGCTCGCGATAGTGACGCGTGACCGTGCCGTGCGCGGCCTCGGCCTCGACGGTCTTGCCATCAGGGGTGAGGAGGACCGACGTCATGAGGCCGAGCGAGCCGAAGCCCTGCGCGACGGTGTCCGACTGGACATCGCCATCATAGTTCTTGCAGGCCCAGACGAAGCCGCCTTCCCACTTGAGCGCCGCGGCGACCATGTCGTCGATCAGGCGGTGCTCGTAGGTCAGCGTGGCCGCTTCGAACTTGGCCTTGAACTCTTCGTCGTAGACCTTCTGGAACAGATCCTTGAACCGACCATCGTACTTCTTGAGGATCGTGTTCTTCGTCGAGAGGTAGACCGGCCAACCGCGGTTGAGTCCGTAGTTGAGCGAGCTGCGTGCGAACCCGATGATCGAGTCATCGAGGTTGTACATGCCCATCGCGACGCCGGAGGCCTGGAAGTCGTAGACCTTGTGCTCGATCGGCTTGCCGCCATCCTTCGGCGTGAAGGTCATCGTGAGCGTCCCGGCGCCGGGGACGAGGAAATCGGTCGCGCGATACTGATCACCGAACGCGTGGCGGCCGATCACGATCGGCTTGGTCCAGCCGGGGACTAGCCGCGGCACGTTCTTGCAGATGATCGGCTCGCGGAAGATGGTGCCGCCGATGATGTTGCGGATCGTCCCGTTGGGGGACTTCCACATCTCTTTCAAGTTGAACTCTTTGACGCGCGCTTCGTCGGGCGTGATCGTCGCGCACTTCACGGCGACGCCGTACTGCTTCGTGGCGTTCGCCGAGTCGACGGTTACCTGGTCGTTCGTCTGATCGCGATGCTCGACACCGAGATCGAAGTACTTCAGATCGATCTCGAGGTACGGGAGGATCAGCTTGTCCTTGATGAACTTCCAGATGATGCGGGTCATCTCGTCGCCGTCCATCTCGACGACGGGGTTCTTCACCTTGATCTTTGGCATTGCGCAGCGGGTTGTATCACTGTCGTCGCGCCAAGACGACCGCCGAGGCAGCGACGAGCGCGAGCACGAACCAGCTCGCCGCGCCGCCGGTCGCCGAACAGCCGCCACTCGAGTCCTCTGGGCTCAGTTCTGCCGGACGATTTGAACCTGCATCGTCGGCCGGCGCATCGCACGTCGAACGCGTGACCTTGCGGCCGCTGACCCGCTCGATCCAGGCGGTGACGCGGTCGGCGCGGACATAGATGCCACCGCCGCCGCAGGGCTCCGCCGAGGTCCCGCCCCCGCGCGAGACGACGCCGATCAAGACGTCCTCGAGATAGATCGGACCTCCGGAGTCGCCGAAGCACGAGTCCTTGCCCGCGCCGCCCGCGACGAACTCGCCATTCGGCGCGACCTTCGCCGCGCACGCCGGATCGCTCGTGCAGCTCGGATCGCTGACCGTGAGCATGGCTTGGTGGAGCTTCGAGTTGTCGCCCGTGCCCGCGGCATCCGTGAGCCCGAAGCCGACGAGCTTGACGCTCGCACCGGCATCGAGGTGCTTCGCGGTGCACGCGGCCGCGATCGGACGCGGCTTCGCCTTGCTCTCGTGCTCCAGGACGAGCACGCCGACATCGAACTCGCTCTCCCACGACGGGTACGCGGTCGCGGACTTCACCGCGATCACTTCGCCGGTCGACTTCGTGTAGTCGATGCTGCCGAGCAGGACCTCCTTGGGATTTGTATCGATGCAGTGTCCGGCGGTGAGCACGACGTCCGGCGCGATCAACGTGCCAGTGCACAACGCCATCGGCGCGATCACGAGCGCGACATCTGGATACTCGCCAGCCGGGACCGACGTGCCTCCGACGACAGGAGCCGGCGTGGCCGCGAACGCGGCGGTGGAGGTGAACAGGAGGGTGCTGAGAAATAGATTCCGCATGGCCCCGCCTTCAGCAACCGGCTTGCCACAACGCGCGCGTGTGATTTCAAGCAACTGGCGTTGCCTCGTCCGAGGTACGGCCAGCTGCGTCCGACCTCCGTCGGACAGTCGGACTAACGGCGCCTACGACGCCGCAGGAGCAACGCCGCGAACGGCGCGAGCGCGAGGCTCGGAGAAGAGGCTGCGCAACCGCCCGTGTCTATGCCTGCACCGGCACTGCTCGAGCCGGAATCCGAACCGTCACTCGACGGCTGCGCAGCACAATCGTCTTTCGTGATCGTCGTCGCGGCCGTCGCTTCGAGCCAGTCGACGATCTTGTCGGTGCGCACGTAGATGCCACCGCCGCCGCACGCGCTCGACGAGCCATCGACGCCGCGCGAGACCGCGCCGATCAACACCTGGCCGAACGCGGTATCGAGATAGACCGGACCACCGGAATCGCCGAAGCACGAATCGGTGCCGTCGCCACCGGCGACGAACTCGCCGCCCGGCGCGATCGCGGGCGCGCAGCCGATCTCCTTCGAGCAGTCGGGATCGCGCACGCTCGCCATCGCCTCGTGCAGCTTCGTGTTGCCACCGGAGCCCGCCTCGGTCGTGAGGCCGAAGCCGACGAGATGAACTTGCGATGCCGCCGCGAACGCCGAGAACGTGCACGCCGTGCCGACCGCTCGCGGTGCGATGCCGGTGATCGGCGTCGCGAGCACGATCACGCTGACGTCGTACGTGTCTTCCCAGTCGGGATACGCGGTGACCGATTTGATGTTCGCGTGCGTGCCACCATTGTTCGCGTAGTCGGTCGTGTTCGCGATGACCTGCTGCGCTTCGATCTCGGCGCAATGACCGGCCGTGATCACCACGGTGGGCGCGATCAACGTGCCGGTGCACGTGCCCTTCGTGCCGATCACGGCGACCGCATCGGGCCACTTGCCACTCGGCACGATCGAGCCGCCGACGACGGGCGCGGTGCCCGCGTAGACGGTCGTCGTCGCGACGAGGAGGATCACCACCGAACGCACGTGTGCGTGCCCAGCAAGGCACGTGCCCCGCGCCATCGACGGGCAGTCGCGCGCGCGATCGCATGCCGCGGTCAGGCATCTGCTCGCGGTGTGCAACGCGCTGCGCTAGATCGCACCAAGCCGGCGTCACGAGACGCACGTCGAACTACCAAAACGCGACACCGGCAAGTCCGGTCGCCGCACTGCGGCTCGGTTAGATCTGCACTCACGTTCACCGACGCGAACGCCCACCGAGCGACAGCGCACGCAGCGCCTCGCTCTCGTCGCTGCGAGCGGCGTTTCATTCGGGCATGGCCACTGCACTAAGTGGCGCCATGACGACGCCGCGGACCGTGCACCCCGCCCTGATCGCCTTTCCGATCGCTCTCTACGGAGCGACCGTGATCGCGCTCCTCCTGCACGCGGTCACCGGAGCAAATGGGCTCTATCACGTCGCGCTCTACGCGAATGTCGCGGGGGTGGTTGCTGCTCTGGTAGCGCTCGTTCCCGGCTATGTCGATGCGGCGAATGCACCGGCATTCTCGAGCACGCGCGAGACCGGCCTGCGCCACACCGCGTTCAACGGACTCGCGCTGCTGTTCTTTGTCGCGAGCGCCGCGGTGATCTGGAAGAACGGTGCGACGAACCAAGCGCTCGGTGATGTGGTGCCACTCCTGCTCGGCGTAGTCGGCCTCGCGTCGATCGGCGTCGCGGGTTGGTACGGCAAGATGATGGCAAACGCGGAGCGCACGAGCGCTTCCGTCATTCGCGTAGCGACCTCGCGTGTGCGCTGAGTACGCTGGTTTGGGGCAGTCCACGCCCTCGAGAATGGTTTACTTCTTCTGCTCGTGGCACTCGAGACAACCGAAGCCACCGGCTTTCGGGTTCTTCGGGTCGAACTCGGGCTGCTTGAGGAGCTTGGCCATCTCGGGCTTCACGACCGTGCCCATGAACTTCGCGACTTCCGGCTTCTGCTTGCCGGCCTCGAGCGCGACGAAGTCGAGCTTGGGCAGATCCGATGAAGGCATCTTGAACTTCGTCTTCTGCGGCTCCTTACCGTGGCAGGTCTTGCAGCCGAAGTTCGCGTAGTGCTTCGCGTCGAACTTCTGGAACAGCGGCTTCATCGTCGGTACGACTTCCTTCTTCATGAAGGCCACCTGCTGTTCGTGCGTGAGCTTGTCGAAATCCCACTCCGCCGAGCCTGCGCCCGAGCCCGCCATCGCGGCCGAGCCCGCCATCGCGGCCGAGCCCGCCGAACCCGAACCCGAACCGCCCATCGCGGCCGAGCCCGTGGGCTCTGCCGAACCCTTGGGCGGCGAGCCCATGTCCGAGCCGGTCACGGTGCCGGAGCCCGCCGAACCGCCAGGCGCCGCCGGATCTTTCTTCGCGCAGCTCGCGAGGGCGAGCACCATCAGAACAGAGACGGAGAGCTTCTTCATAGCCGCGGACCTTAATACGAGTGCAAGCGGAGTGCGTCTTTCGTTGTCACAACTCTCTCTTGCCGAACCGTCTATAGTGTTGCCGCCGTGCAGCTCGTCAGCTCGATCCGAGGCGTCCGTTATCGCTTCGAGTCCGTGAAGGAAGTCCTCGCGAAGGCGAATCCGCCCAAGAGTGGCGACGACCTGGCCGGCGTCTCGGCGCGCGATGCGGTCGAGCGCGTTGCGGCCCGCGCGGTGCTCGCGGAGCTCACGCTCGCGGATCTTCGAATGAATCCGGTGGTTCCGTACGAGGAAGACGAGCTCACGCGCCTCGTCGAGCACGACCTCGACGAACAAGCGTACCGCGCGGTCTCGCACTTGAGTGTGGGCCAGTTCCGCGAGTGGCTACTCGAGATCGAGACCACCGGGGCCACGTTGCGTGCCGTGGCGCCGGGCCTCACGCCCGAGATGGTCGCCGCGGCCGCGAAGCTGATGTCGAACTTCGACCTCATGACGGTCGGGGCAAAGTGCACGGTCGTCGTCCGCGCGAATAACACGCTGGGCCTGCCGGGGCGGTTGTCCTCGCGCTGCCAGCCGAACCATCCGACCGACGACGTGCTCGGCATCATCGCCTCGATGCGCGAGGGCCTGTCTTATGGCTGCGGCGACGCCGTGATCGGCGTGAATCCCGCGACCGATACGCCCGAATCGACCGCCGAGATCCTCACCGCGATCGACGACGTTTTGAAGCGCAACGCGATCCCGACCCAGCACTGCGTGCTCTCGCACGTGACCGTGCAGATGAAGGCGCTCGCGCTGAACTGTCCGATGGACCTGATGTTTCAGTCGGTCGCCGGCACCGAGGGAGGCAACCGGTCCTTCGGGATCAGCGTGAAGCTGATCGACGAGGCCTACGAGCTGATGAAGGAGAAGGGCTCGGCGCGCGGACCGAACTGCATGTACTTCGAGACCGGCCAGGGCTCGGCGCTGTCCTCGAACACCCACCACGGCGCCGACCAGGTCACGATCGAAGCGCGCGCCTACGGTTTCGCGCGACGCTACAAGCCCTTCCTCGTCAACACGGTCGTCGGCTTCATCGGCCCCGAGTATCTCGAGGACGGCCCGCAGATCTCGCGCGCCGCACTCGAGGATCACTGCATGGGCAAGCTCCTCGGCTTGCCGATGGGCTGCGATGCCTGCTTCACGTATCACGCGCGCATGAGCCAGGACGAGCTCGAGAGCTTGAAGGTCCTCCTCGGTGCCGCGGGCTGCACGTACCTGATGTCGCTGCCGGTCGGCGACGACATCATGCTCAACTATCAATCGACGAGCTATCACGACATCCCGACGCTGCGGCGCTTACTCCACAAGCGCGCGACGCCCGAGTTCGATGCGTGGATGGACAAGGCTGGCATCTGGGTCGGCGACAACCCCGGCCCGATGTTCGGTAACGTCGCCGCGATCAAGTAGCGAACGGATCGAGCAGCGCGACACCGAGGTTGGCGACGTCTTTCGTATTGCGAGTGACGTACGTCATCGAATGCGCATGCGTCTTCGCCGTCGCAACCAATAGTCCATCGACAATCGCAACTGGGCGGTGTGCAGTGGTCCGCCCCCAGATCTCACAGACATCCCGGTCGACCGGCAAGCAACGCCCATGAAAGCGTACGGTCGCTTGTTGATTCGAGCGCTCGAGCGCGTCGGACTTCGCAGCGTCCCGATGTCGTGCCTGCTCCACGCCGCGCCTGTGCTCACCGAGGACCATGACGCTCGTGTAGAGCGACTTCTTGGCGGTGGCCTCGAACCAAGCCAAGACACGCGGGTTACTCCGAGTCGGTGTAGGGTAGCGCCGGAGCGCCGAGGATGGCGAGCAACTCGGCATCCGCTCCGTTGCGCTTGGCGACCTCGGGCGGCGAGGTGAGACAAGCTTTCTGAAACGCTTGAAACATCACCTCGTCCATCGCGGCAACCTCGGAGGCCGTGCTGGTCAAAAGCTGCTCGTCGTCGGCGTTGAGATGGTGTTCCATCGTGGCCTCCTTCGCCTCAGCGTAGCCAATCGCGAATAGCGCGGCACTACTCTTTAACGCCGGTGAACGTAGCCGCACCGATCGGGCCCTTTGCTCCGCCATAGCTCGTGGTGCCGGCCCACACGCCGCTGCGCAGCTCGTCCATCGTGCCATCGCCATCTCGATCGCGACCGAGCGCAGTGCCCGAAACATTGAGCTCGAACGGAGCGTCGTCGATCGCCGCGAGCTTGGCGTAGACGTCGCTCGCGAGCTTGGTCATCGCGATCGCGCACGCAGTCTCGTACAGCCCGGCCGAACCGATCAGTGCGTGCGCGGCGACGGTCGCGCCCAGCTGATGACAATCGACGAGGTCGCGCAGCGCATCGGCGAGGTTGCCGGCGCCGAGATCGATCGGCGGTATCACCGCGCGATCGAGCCCGAGGCGCAACATCTCGCCGTACGGCAGCGCGAGCTTGTGGGTCGCGATCGCGACCGTGCCTTCGCCGTCGATCGCCGCGCGCGTGATCGAGAGCTCGTCGGGTGCACCACCCGCGGCGAGTTCGACCGGCGTGTTCGCGAGCTGCAACCCGATCAACGAGCGCGTCATGATGCCGTCGCTCGCGATGATCAACCGCTCGATCGTCGTGACGTGGCGACCGATCGTGTCGAGGCCAATGCTCAACGCACGAATCCCGGGCGCGAAGTTCGGCGCGATCTTGTCGAGCTCGAGCTCGACGTACGACGCGACGAACCCGGACAACCCGGACGCGATCACCTTGATGGTGCCATCGGGCAACGCGGCGACCATGTGATCGACCAGGTAGCGCGCCGGATCGTCCGGCGTGTCGGTCGCGGCCGAGAGCTCCGCGAGTAGCTCGACCGCGGGTGCGGGCAGCGTGGCGAGATCGAGCTGCCCGACGACGTCGTACGTGCCGGTCAGGATCGTCGGGATCGTCGACACCGGCGGGGCGTCGGGCGCGGGAGCGACATCGGCCGAAGCGCAGGCAGAAACAACAACAGCGACGTATGCGAAGCGATGGGACATGACGAGCTCGGATTTCTCGGCGACTGCCGGTTTGCGTGTACGCCTGCCCATTGCGATCAGCGTGCCGCACGCAACTACGCGACAACGCATGCGCGGTTGTCCGGGCGTGGCCGGCACTCGGACGATCGCTGTCCGCCGGCTGGACAAGCCGGACAACGCGTGGTGTCGTCGGAGCGTGAGCCGGACCCGGAAGTTGATCGCGGCGCTGCGCGACGAGCTCGGCGGTGCCGCGCCACTGCCGCCACCACCGACGATTCCGGACATCCCAGCGCCACCCGCGCGCGTGTACTCGCCGCATCCCGAGAAGCATCCGTTCGCTGCTGAAGCTGCGAAGCACACGACGGCGCTCGTCGGCATCGGCCATGTCGGCACGCGCTACGCGACCGATGTCGTCCTGCAGTTCCAGGCCGAGCTCGCGGTCGCGCATGCCGCGGTAGATACCGAGCTCCCGGCCGAGTGGGCCGCGGCAAATGGCTTCCTCGGAGTGCACACGCGCGTCACCGATCATCGCGAGTTCTTGTTGCGCCCCGATCTCGGGCGCCGGCTGTCCGACGAATCGCTCGGCGAGCTCCGCGCGCAGGCGATCAAAGGCGCCGACGTACAACTGATCGTCGCCGATGGTCTCTCGGCGGTCGCGTGCATGGGCTCCGGCAAAGCGCTGCACGATGCGGTCGCCCGCGCATGCCAAGCCAAGGGCCTCATGGTCGGCACGCCGGTCTGCGCGCGGTTCGCACGGGTCTGGCTCGAGGACGAGATCGGCCAGGAGACCGGTGCGAAGATCGCGATGATCCTGCTCGGCGAGCGCCCCGGTCTCGGCACCGGCGACGGGCTGTCCGCGTACATCGTTTTCGGTCCGAAGATCGGCAACACCGATGGCAACCGCAACATGATCTCGAACATCCACGCACGTGGCATTCCGATCGAAGACGCCGCGCATCGGCTCGCGTCGTTGGCTGCCGGCATGCTCTCGCAGCGCACCAGCGGGGTCGCGCTCGATCTCGCACAGCTCGGCGAACCGAGCGAGCGCACGCCCCGCGCCCCCCAGGTTCGGCAGAAGTTGGTGGGCACGTGATCCTCGAACCGATCCTGCCGATCGTGCTCTCGGTCCGGCGCTTGCCGAACGCCGATCCAGCCATGGTCCGCGCGTACGGTGGTGATCCGGAGAAGCATCGCTCGCTCGGCCTCGTCACCGTCGATCAAGATGATCCGACCTACGTCGCGCTCGACGAAGCGACGAAGCACGCACCGATCGACGTGATCTTCGCGCGCAGCTTCTACGCGGGCGCGAAGCACGCGAGCGGCCGATTGTCCGGCGAGATCCTCGGCGTGATCGGCGCCTCCGAGCCCGCGGCGATCGATGCCGCGCTCGAGGCCCTGCTCCGCTGCCTGCAACATGACGCCTGCTTCTACGCGGCCGATGCCAAGGGCTCCGTCACGGTGTTCCCGCACGTGATCACGTCACTAGGTGAATACCTTTCGCGCGAAGCCAAGCTCGCGCCCGGCGAGCCGATGGCCTACCTGGTCGCTCCACCGATCGAGGCCTCGATCGCCCTCGATGCCGCGCTCAAGGCCGCGGATGTCCGAGCCGTCCGCGTGATGACGCCTCCGACCAAGACCAACTTCGCGGCCTGCTGGCTGACCGGATCCCTCGCCGATTGCGAAGCCGCTGCCGTGGCCTACGCGAACGCGGTGGTCGAGGTCGCCGCGTCCCCGAAGTAGCGCACTCGTACGTAATCGCACACGAAATCGGACCTGCACTGAGCCGATCATCGGCTACCATAGACGCGGGTGCAGGCCGCAGAATCTCAGCCGCTGATCGGGCAGGCGCTCGAAGAGCGCTACACGATCCTTCGGGAGATCGGGCGCGGCGGCATGGGCGTGGTCTACGAGGCCGAGCACAAAGAGCTCGGCAAGCGGATCGCCATCAAGGTGATGCTCGACAAGTACGCGAACGACGAAGAGGCGGTCATCCGCTTCAAGCGCGAAGCCCTCGCCGCGAGCCGGATCGGCAATCCGCACATCATCGACGTCACGCATATCGGCATCGCGCCGGATGGTCGGCCGTTCGTCGTGATGGAGTTACTCGACGGCCAGCCGCTCTCCGCGATCCTCGCCGGTACCGGACCGATGCAACCGTGGCGCGCGATCCAGATCATGCGCCAGGTCCTGCGCGCGGTCGGCGCCGCGCACATCAAGGGCATCATTCATCGCGACCTCAAGCCCGACAACATCTTCATCGTCAATCGCGACGACGAGCACGACTTCGTCAAGTTGCTCGATTTCGGGATCTCGAAGATGGTCGACACCGCCGAGATGGCGGCCGCGACCCGGCTGACCACGACCGGTGTCGTGATGGGCACGCCGCTCTACATGGCACCCGAGCAAGCCATGGGTGCACCCGCCGAGCGCGGCGTCGACATCTACGCGTGCGGCGTGATCCTGTTCGAGATGCTCGCGGGTCGGCCGCCGTTCGACGAGCCGAACTACAACATGCTCGTCGCGAAGCTGCTCACCGCCGAGCCGCCGCTACTCTCGGACGTGCGCAAGGGCTTACCGGCCTCGCTCGTCAACGCGGTCGCGAAGGCGCTCGAGAAGGATCCCGATAGCCGGTTCGCGAACTGCGAGACGTTCGCGCAGGCACTGCCAGTCGTCGCGATCACGCAGCCCGAGCTCGAGCAGGCCGCGACGCTACCCCCCGGTAGCTCGGTGCCACCCGGCGCCAAGCTCTCCGCACCCGGACGCGTCGGGGTCGCGCGCACGATGCACTCGCCGCGCGGGTCGTCGCGCAAGTGGCTCGGCGGCATCCTCGCGTTTGCCGGCGCTGGCGCGATCGCGGCGGCCGCCGTGTTGCTGACGCGCCACGACGAGCCGAAGCCCGGATCGACCATCGCGCCCGTCACGAGCACCACCCCGCCACCCGCGCCTGGCACGATCGGCGATCTGCAGATCCGTACCGCACCGGTGAGTGGCGCGATCGTGAACGTCGATGGCAAGGAAGTCGGCTCGACGCCGATCCAGGTCAGCATCGAGGCCGGCATGCATCAGCTCCACGCCGAGCTCGCCGGCTACGCGACGATGGATCTCGATCAGCTGGTCACCGCGAACGAGCGCACGACGATCGTCATCACGATGCGTCCCGCGAGCGCGCCCGGGTCCGCCGCGCCTCCCGTCAAGACAAGCTCGCACTCCAACGGCGCAGGCTCCACACCCAAGAAGTCGCCGGTCGTGATCCCGAAGCCCGGCGGATCGACCGATCCATTCCCGCCGACGGGAACGGAGGTCACACCGACCCCGGCCGCGCCCGTGATCAAGAAGCTGCCGCCGTCGACGAATCAGGGCGGCTCGATGCCAAACCCGTACTAGATATCTTCGAACCCGCCGCCGCGGCCTTTGCCGCCAGCGAAGCGCGCCGCACCGGCCGCCGCAGTTCCGAGATTTTTGGCACCGAGCTCGAGCTCGCGCGCGAGGGCCGTTTCGTAAGCCAGATCCCATTGCTCGTAGCTCGAGCGTCGGTCGCTGTTCATCGTCGCCTGCGGGAACCGCGCGATCTCCGCGGCAAGGGCTTCGGCAGCGCTACGCGCTTGGCCTGCCGGCACCAGGCGATTCGCGAGCCCGATCGCGAGTGCTTCGGCGGCGCCGACCGGCCGGCCCGTGAGGATGAGATCGAGGGCCCGGCTGTGGCCGATCAAGCGCGGTAGCCGGATCGTGCCGCCATCGATCAGCGGCACGCCCCAGCGCCGACAGAACACGCCGAACGTCGCGGTCTCCTCGACGACGCGCAGGTCGCACCACAGCGCGAGCTCGAGCCCACCGGCGACCGCGTAGCCCGCGACCGCCGCGATCACCGGCTTGGCGAGCAGCATCCTCGTCGGCCCCATCGGCCCGTCGCCATCTGGCGCGACGCGATTCGCGCGCCCCTCGCTGAACGCCTTGAGGTCTGCGCCGCCACAGAAGTGGCCGCCTGCGCCGAACAGCACGCCGACATGGATCTCGGGATCCGCTTCGATCTCGCGAAACGCATCCGCGAGTGCCTGCGCCGTGTCGCGATCGACCGCGTTGCGCACGTCGGGGCGATCGAGGATCACCGTCGCGACATGCTCGTTGCGTTCGATCCGGACCGCCATGGTCAGTGAACGCCGAACATGCCGGCCTGTTTCACGAGGTCGGCCAGCTGCTTGTCGTTGACCTTGATCGCGAACCGCGCGCGATCGCCTTTGCGCGAGAACTGCAGCTGGCTGACGATCTCTTTCATGTTGCCCGGCAGCTGATCCGACATCTTCTTGAGCTCCGCGACCCCATCCTCGAGTTTGCCGAGCATCGCGTCGTCGAGGACCTGCGCGCTGACATCGACCGCGATGCCGTCGTCGAGATCGAAGCTGCCGACCACCTCGCCGAGCTTCGTCGCCGCGACGGTGCCCGCGCCACTACCCGCGAACCACACGGTCTTGGTGCGATCGGTCTTCGCGATCAGCGCCATCATCTTGGGGTCCGAGAGCACGTTCGACGCAGCCGCGGCCTTGACGTCGGCCTCGAGCTCCGTGCGCGACGACGGCGTGATCACGGGGGCGGCGCTGATCACCATCGATTGGCGAACGTAGAGCGTACCGGCCGACGTGACGAGATAACCTTGCGTGCCCGACGGCGCCGGCAGCTCGACGGTGAGGAACTGCTTGTCGTCCGAGAGCGTGGTCGGAAAGCTGCCCTTCGCCGCGCAGGTCGCGACATCGTCGAGGGTCATCCCGGACCACACCATGCGGAGGTCGAGGCCCTTGCTCCCGGTGACGTTCGCGGCGCCAGCGATCCGAAGGTTGCGCTTGATTTCGACGAAGCACTTCGTCCACTCCGCCATCCCCGGGCCGTACTTCTCCATCATCGCGGTCGTAGTCTTGCCCAGGGTCGACGACATGAAGTCTTGCAGCCGGAGGTAGTTCCCGCCGAACACCGCGGTCGCGCCACTCGGCAGCACGGCGAACAGCGCCTTGTCATCGGCGCCGAGCTCACCGGAGCCCTTGGGGGCAGCGCCGTCTTTCTCGCACGCGGCAAGTGCCAGGACGAGGAACACGACCGAGAGCGAAGAACGGCGCTTCATACGTCCCAGTGCTATCGCGTCCCGGCCCCTACTTCCACCATAATAGCCTCTGGTGAAGGCAACGGCGATTCTCGTCTTGTTGGCGCTTGCACGCGTCGCGTCGGCTGACAATCGCGAGATCGCGCGGACCGAGTTCGCGCTCGGCCTGCAGGCCGACAAGGACAAGGACTACACCACCGCGATCCAGCACTTCACGCGGGCGAACGAGCTCGTGCCGCACCCGTTCTCGCTGTTCAACATCGCCGCCGATTACGAGCGGCTCGGTGCGCTGCGCGAAGCCGCCCACTTTTACGAGCTCTATCTCGCCGCTACGCCGCCCGGGCCCGACCACGACAAGGCCGCTCGCTTGCTCGCGCAGTTGCAGACCCGACCGGCATCGCTCTCGGTCCGCACCCTGCCCGGCGGCGCGCGCGTGCAGGTCGACGGCAACGTCGTCGGAACCTCGCCCGTGAGCGTGACGTTGCCAGGCGGTTCGCACCACGTCGTGATCGATCGCGGCCGTGACCACGAGGAGCGGGATATCGAGCTCCAATTCGGCGAGCTCAAGGATGTCATGATCAGCCTGAGCGGCACCCCCGGACGCCTGTACGTGTCCGGAACGCCCGCCGGCGCGTTCGTCGCGATCGACAACATCACGGTCGGCGCGGTGCCCGGCACGTTCGACGTCGCCACCGGTCCCCACACGGTGCGGATCAGCGCGGCCGGGTACACGCCGTACGAGACCGCGGCGCAGATCGAATCGGGCGAGAGCACGAACGTCGAGGCGCGGTTGCCGCGTGACCTGTCGAGCATCGATCTGAACACCAACCCCAATCGCCTCGCGGTGCAGTACGCCCTCGGGGCGGTCGGTGGCGCGGATCTCGGGAGCGGCAATGCGACGGGCCTGGGCGAGCTCGCGATCGGCTCGAACCAGTACGAGGGCGTGTTCCGGCTCGGTCGCGCGAATGGTGCCACGCAGTTCGATGCGCTGTTTCGCTGGACGTTGTTGCCGACCGCAGTCTCGCCGTTCCTCGTCGCAGGCTACTCGGGCGGCGGCATCGGTAGCGGTTACCTGGTCGAGGGTGGCCTGCGCTGGGACATCAATTCCGACGGCAAGGTCGGCTTCTCGATCCTCGCGGCGGTCGGTGCGCGCGCGTACAGCCAGACCGACTCGACCGGAGCGGCGACAGGTGCGAACTATCCCCTCGAGCTCACCACGGAGGTCCGGTTTCGATGATCAAGAATCGAACAGCGATCATCGCGTTGCTCACGGGACTCAACCTCCTCAACTACCTCGATCGCTTCGTCGTCGCGGCGGTGCTCGGCAAGATGTCGGGACCGGCCGCCGAGGGTGGTCTCGACCTCTCGAATCTCGAAGCGGGATTTCTCGGCACCGCGTTTCTGCTCGGCTACTTCCTGACATCGCCCCTGTTCGGCGCGCGCGCGGACCGCGGCAAGCGCACCGGTTTGATAGCGCTCGGCGTCGTGATCTGGAGCGTCGCGACACTCGCGACCGGCCTCACGCACTCGTTCGCGACGATGGCGATCGCGCGGATCTGCGTCGGCATTGGCGAAGCAAGCTTCGCGACGCTCGCACCGACGATCATCGACGACATCACCCCGCCAGATCAGAAATCGCGCACCCTCGCGATCTTCTACCTCGCGATTCCCGTCGGGTCGGCGCTCGGATATCTGCTCGGTGGCGTGATCGAAGCGCGCTGGGGTTGGCGTGGCGCCTTCTTCATGGCAGGCGGACCTGGCATCGTCCTCGGACTCGCGTGCCTGATGATCGCCGAGCCCGCGCGCATCCTGCGCGACGTGAAGGTCAGCCTCGTCACCTCACTTCGCTCGCTCGCGAAGCTGCCGCTGTTCCGCCGCGCAGTGCTCGGCTACTGCGCGTACACCGCCGCGGTGAGTGGGTTTGCATACTGGGCACCGAAGTACCTCGCCGAGCACTACGCGCCGACCGCGTCGTTCGTCATGCAGAGAGGGATCCTGCACGTCGTCCTCGACACGACGCACGCACTCACGAACAAGTCCGCGAACATCTACTTCGGTGGCGTGACGGTCGTCGCCGGCGCGATCGGAACGATCGTCGGTGGCCGCTGGGCCGATGCCGCGATGAAGAAGGGCCCGCGCATCACCGCGGACACAGCGTGGAACTCGGCCGAGAACAATCAGGCGATCAATGCGCAGCTGCGGGTGTGCGCGTGGGGCATGATCATCGCGGCGCCGCTGACGTTCCTCGCGTTCGCGATGCCGACGCCAACCTTGTTCTTCGCGTTCACGTTCTTCGCCGAGTTCGGCCTGTTCCTCTCGACATCCCCGGTCAGCGCGATCGGCCTCCGCTCGGTGCCGCCGCAGCTTCGTGCGAGTGCGATGGCCGCGATGATCTTTTCGATCCACCTGCTCGGCGATCTGTGGTCGCCGACCGTACTCGGCCTGCTCAACGACATCCTGATCAGCGTCGTCGCGATGATGGCGGTGCCCCTGGTGTTCGCCGTGTCGGCCTATATCTGGTGGCCGCGCAAAAAAGAGCTCGCAGCCGTTACAGCGACGTGAGCATGACCCACTGCATCTGCACGGCGAAGCTCTTCGCGTAGACGCCGACGGCTTGGGTCTCGTTGTTCGGGAACGCAAGCGTGACCGGCGCGATCGCCGAGACGCCACCCTCCGAGATCGTGCAGCTCGCTGCGAGGCCGAGGTTCCAGGTCTGCGCGAGCGTGTAGGTCGACGTGGTGTTAACCGCCCACGGCTTCGAGGCGAGGGTGCCGGACTTGGTGTCCGTCATGATCATGTTGCTCTGGGTCGTGGTCCCGCTGATCGCGTAGGTCACCGCGCACAGGAGTGCATCTCGATCCTTGACCGTCGTGATCACGCCGGCGGTGCCTCCGATCGGCAACGTGGTCGGCGCGATGCCAGCGGACGCGGTCACCGAGGTCATGCCGGTGTACGGCACGGAGAGGATCGCCGTCGTGTCGGCGCTCCCCGACCCGAAGCCCATGCCATCAAACGAGACGGAGTCACCGCTCGCGACCCACCCCGCGTTCGTCCAGCCGGTCGGGATGCCGTGATGGAATCCTTCGAACAATACGATGTGATCGATCTGGCCGATGTGCGGATCGCACTGGTCATCGATGCCGTCGTTGTCGCTATCGACGAACGTGTCATCGGCGACGGGCGGGCACGGATCGCACGCGTCGCCGTACTTGTCGCCGTCCTCGTTGCCCTGATCTGCATTCGCGACGGTCGGACAGTTATCGAGTGCATCGACGACCCCATCACCATCGCTATCGTTGCCCAGCGAGAGGCCCTCGACACAGGTCTCGGCGAGATCACCCGCGGTAGCATCGTAGCGCTGGCCCGACATGCACATCGTGTCGGGGAAGCTGCAAAATCCCGATGCTTCACACGTGCCTGGCGTTGCTCCGGAACGGCATTGTTCCGACGAGGCGCACTGGAACAACGTGTTCGGAGTGCACCCCGCAAGGGCAACGGCCAGGAGCCACGTCGGTTTCACGAAGCTATGATAAACCCGCTGCGTGAAGATCCACGAGTATCAGGGCAAGCAGCTGTTTCAGAAGTACGGGGTGCCGGTCCCGATCGGGATCGCTGCCATGACCGCCGAAGAGGCGATCGCGGCGATTCCGAAGGTCCAGCAGCTCTCGGGCACCGATATCGTCGTCGTCAAAGCCCAGATTCACGCGGGTGGTCGCGGCAAGGGCGGCGGCGTCAAGGTCGCGAAGACCAAGGCAGATGCGGAAGCCGCCGTGAAGCAGATCTACGGCATGACGCTCGTCACGCACCAGACCGGCCCCGAGGGCAAGAAGGTCCAGCGCCTCCTCGTCGAGCAAGGCCTCGCGATCGAGCACGAGTACTACCTCGGCATGCTCCTCGACCGGGCGACCGGCCGGGTCACCGTCATGGCGTCCATCGAAGGCGGCATGGACATCGAAGAAGTCGCCGAGAAGACGCCCGAGAAGATCATCAAGGAGTCGATCGATCCGGCGACCGGCTGGCAGGACTGGCAGGGCCGCAAGCTCGCGAAGGCGCTCGGCCTCTCGGGCAAAGCCGCCGTCGAGTTCGGCAAGTTCATGAAGCCGCTCGTCAAGTGCTACGACGAGCTCGACTGCTCGCTCCTCGAGATCAATCCGTTGATCACGACCAAGGAGGGCAAGGTCCTCGCGCTCGATGCGAAGATCAACTTCGATGACAATGCGATGTATCGCCACCCGGAGCTCGAAGAGCTTCGCGATCCGAATGAAGAGGATCCGGCCGAGCTCGAGGCGAAGAAGTACGACCTCAGCTACGTCCAGCTCGACGGCAACATCGGCTGCATGGTGAACGGCGCCGGCCTCGCGATGTCGACGATGGACATCATCAACTACTATGGTGGTTCGCCCGCGAACTTCCTCGATGTCGGTGGCGGCGCGACCGCGGAGAAGGTCACCGCGGCCTTCAAGATCATCACGTCGTCGCCGGCGGTGAAGGCGATCTTCGTCAACATCTTCGGCGGCATCATGAAGTGCGACACGATCGCGGCGGGTGTCATCCAGGCCGTGAAGGAAGTCGGTCTCAAGGTGCCGCTCGTGGTGCGCCTCGAGGGAACGAACGTCGAGATCGGTAAGAAGATGCTCGCAGAATCCAAGTTGAACATCGTCGCTGCGGCCGACATGGCCGACGGCGCCAAAAGAGTCGTCGAAGCAGCAAAGGGAGCATCGAAGTGAGCGTCCTCGTCGGATACAACACCCGCCTCGTCGTGACCGGCATGTCCGGTGCGTCGGGTGCATTTCACACCAAGCAAGCGATCGAGTACGGTACGAACGTCGTCGCGGGCGTCACGCCGGGCAAGGGCGGCGCGAAGGTCGCGGGCCTCGAGCAGGTCCCGATGTACGACACCGTCGAAGAATCGGTGAAGCATCACGGTGCGAACGCGGCGGTCGTCTACGTGCCGCCGCCGTTCGCGGCGGATTCGATCCTCGAGTGCGCGGCCGCGGGCATCCCACTGATCGTCGCGATCACCGAGGGCATTCCGGTGCGCGACATGGTGCGCGTGAAGTACGTGCTCGAGCGCGACTATCCGGGCACCGTCCTCATCGGTCCGAACTGCCCGGGCGTCATCACGCCGGGTCAGTGCAAGATCGGCATCATGCCGGGCTACATCCACAAGCCAGGCGGCGTCGGCGTCGTGTCGCGCTCCGGCACGCTGACGTACGAGATCGTCCATCAGCTCACCACGCTCGGCATCGGCCAATCGACCGCGATCGGCATCGGTGGGGATCCGGTGAAGGGCACCGACTTCATCGACGCGATCAAGTGGTTCGCGGAAGACCCGGGCACGTCGTCGATCTTCATGATCGGCGAGATCGGTGGCGACTCCGAAGAGCGCGCCGCGCAGTTTATCAAGGACAACGTCAAGAAGCCGGTCGGCGCCTTCATCGGCGGCCTGACCGCACCTCCCGGCAAGCGCATGGGTCACGCCGGCGCGATCATCTCGGGTGGTAAGGGTGCGGCGTCCGACAAGATCGCCGCGCTCAAAGAGGCGGGCATCTCCGTGGCGCCGACGCCCGCGGAGATGGGCACGACGCTCGCGAAGCTGATCGCGTAGCGAAGTCCGGCAGGCTTTACAGCGCCGGGGCGATCGACTAGTTTTCGCCCGAAATGGCAATCGAACGCACCTTCTCGATCATCAAGCCCGACGCTGTTGCTCTGAACCACATCGGTGGCGTCACTGCGAAGCTCGAGGCCGCTGGCCTCCGGATCGTCGCCTCGAAGATGGTCCGCCTCACGGACGCGCAGGCCAAGGCGTTCTACGCCGTTCACAAGGAGCGCCCGTTCTACAACGACCTCGTGAAGTTCATGACCGAGGGTCCGGTGGTCGTGCAGGTGCTCGAGGGCGAGAACGCCGTGCTCGCGAACCGTACCGCGATGGGCGCGACGAACCCGGAGAAGGCCGACGCCGGCACGATCCGCAAGGAGTTCGCGACGAACATCGAGCGCAACGCGGTCCACGGTTCGGACGCAGCGGAGACGGCGAAGGAGGAGATCGCGTTCTTCTTCTCGACCGCCGAGCTCGCGGCGCTGGCTCGCTGAGCTAACGCGCGTTCGACCACTGGCTCTGGACCATCCGCCAGCCGCCAGCTTCTTCGACCCATGCGACGAGCACGCGGAAGGTCTGCGTGACTTCCTTGCCGTCGCGATCGGCATCGCTGAAATCGACATTCGCGGCGCCCCAGCCTCCGTGGGCGCCTGCCGGACCGACCTTCACGGCGTCGTGCAGGCGGATCGTGGCTTTGATCTTCGTGAAGATCTTTCGGATGTTGTCGCCGCCGAGCACGCGCTCGCCGGGAGCGCTGCCGAAGTTTAGCGCATCGCTGCGCGTGCTGCGCGCCGCGACGAACGAGGGCTTCGACGCGAAGCCGGTGCGCATCGCCTTCGCGAGCGGAGAGTCGTCGTGGCTATCCGGTATCGCATCGGGAACCGCTAGCTCGCCAGCGCGCGCGGATTTGTAGGCCTCGGCGTTCGTCATCGTCATCGCGAACTGGAGCGCAGCGATCGACCACGCGCCATCGCGCAGATCGACGACTGCGGTCGTGACGTAGGTCTTACCGCCGATCTTGAGCTCCTCGGCGATCCACCCTGTCTCGGCCTCGTGACCGCTCTGCGTAAATCGCGGCGAGACCTCGAAGCCACCGGCTGGCGGTGTGCCGAGGTCGTGTTGCACCAGATCGATCACCGCGGCCCTGCCCTCCGCGACCTCGTGCGCTTCGATGCCGAAGGCGAACACGTGCTCGTCGAACAACAGGCCGAGCTCGTCGGGCTTGGCGTGGACGAGCGCGAGGTGAAGGCGCGCGAGGATCTCTTCGATCGGCGGATCTTGCGGCGGAGCCGGCATCGCGTCGACCATGACCCCCGCGATCGCCGCCGATCCTGCGGACCCACTGGAGCCGGAAGACCCGACCAGCAGGACCGCCGAGCCCTTCGTCGCGGGGTCCGAGGTCGCCGAGGTCGCCGAGGTCGCCGAGGTCGACGACGTCGACACGGCCGTGATCAGCACGACGCCGATCACGGTCAGCGTGACCGCGACGCCGATGATCACCATGCGCTTGCCGCGACGACCGCCGATCCGGATCATCTGCGTCGGCAACACCTTCGGGCCGACACCCCGCAGCGTGTTCGCCGCGATCGGCGGCACGACATACGCGGCCGACAGCCGCTTCGCGCGTTCGCCTTCTGCGCCACGCGCGGAGAGCACTTCGCGTTCGAGCTCGGCGCGTGCCCAGGCCCGCAAGCGCAGCGCGACCGGGATCGCGAGCACGCACATGATCGCGGCGAGGAACATCGTGATCGCGCCCGCGGTGATCAACGCATGCGCGGTGTCGACATCATCTTTCGGCAGCGCGTGGAGCAGCGTGCCGATGGCCGCATTGCCTCGCGGCAACCCGATCCCGAAGCCAATATCGAGCCCCGCCGCGAGCGCGATCGGCACGAGCCGGCCGCGATACACCAGGGTGCCGCAGATCACGGTCGCGAGCGCCGCGACGATGGCGGCGACGATCGACTGCGTGTGTGCGTGTAGGTCGCGCGCGAAGGGTAGCGAACCGATATTAAGGATCAGGCACGCCACCCCGACCAGCTGGGTCAAGGCTCCCGCAACGATCAACAATGCTCGAGACGGCGGCTGCACCGGACCCCGAGCTTACGCGATGCGAAAACCACGCGCCGGTTACCGCAGCGTCGTACAATGAAACCGTGCGTGGCCTGACACCCTTCCTCTTCGCTTATGTATGCGGAGCATGTGGTGCAGGCGCACAGACCACGCTCGCGCCCGACGCGAGCAAGCCGGTCGACGCTGCACCGACGGCCCGATGCAGCCCGACTGGAGCGTTCGTCCCACCTATCGCGCTCACGGCACTCGATAGCGCGGGCGAGGACCTCGGCGCGCGGTTCTCGCCGGACGAGAACTCGCTCGTGATGTCGCGGACCAGCAACAACCAGTGGGACATCTACAGTTCGTCGCGCGCGACCGAGGGCGGCACGTTCAGCGCACCACAGATCGTCGCGGCCGCGAACACGATCTACAACGACATCTGGCCGTCGCTGTCGCCGGATGGCTTGAGCCTGTTGTTCACGTCGAACCGGCTAAACCAGAGCGCGTACAGCCCGTGGATCTCGAAGCGCGCATCGCTGACCGCCACGTGGAGCACGCCGGTCTCGGTCAAAGGCAGCACGAGCGGTGACGATCATCCGTTCTTCGCGAACGCGCACTCGATGTATTTCACGCGCACGCCGACGATGGGCTCGGCCGATATCTATCGCGCGGACATCGACGCGAGCGGCGCGATCTCGAACATCGCGGCCGTGCTCGGCGGTGTGAACAGCGCCGCGATCGAGGTCGTCCCGGTGGTCTCCGCCGACGAGCTCCGGATCTATTTCGGCCGCCACAACGGCACCGACTTCGACATCTACACCGCGAGCCGCAGTGCGATCAGCGACGGCTTCGGTGCCGCGACGCCGGTCGATGGCCTCGCCGACCCTGGCTCCGACCAGCTGCCGAGCTGGGCCTCGGCCGATGGGTGCGACTTCTACTACTCGAGCAACGCGGCGGGCAGCATGGCGACCGACCTGTTCCTCGTCACGCGCGGCGCTACTCCGGCCCTTTGATCTCGACGAGCTGCGTGAACGGGAGCATCGGTAACCAGTAGGTCGCTACGGCGACGAGCGCGAAGACGATCGCCACAGCGACATACGGCACGAGCGACCGCGGGCGGCGCACGACGAGCGCACCGATCGCCACCACGCCGAGGACCGGCACGCCGAGCTGCCACGGTAAGGAGATCGCGATCTTCGTGACGAGCGGCAACCGCGCATCGCCGAACTCGCGAAAGATCTTCTCCCAGTTGCCGGTCAACCCGACGAGCAGGATGTGCACCAGCACCGATGTGGCGGCCACGCCAATCGCGATCCCCTGGCCGAACGAGCCGGGAGGGTCAGCCACGTCGGCGACATCGTCGTCAGTCAACGGCCGGCAGACCGGGGCGTTCGCGACGGATGCGAAGCGGCACGAGCGGCGCGGAGCTGCCGTCCGCGGTCTTCGCGCGATTCGCGAGTTGGCCGCACGCAGCATCGATATCGTCACCGCGCGGCGTGCGGAGATACGTCGGCAAGCCGAGGCGCTTGCACTCGTTCTGGAACCCCGTGATCGCCGCATCCGACGGGCGCTGATACAGCGCCTCGGGGTGCGGGTTCCACGGGATGAGATTGACCTTGCAGCGCACGCCGCGGAGCAGCTTCGCGAGCTGCGCGGCATCGCGGAGCGAATCGTTGACGCCCGCGAGTAGCACGTACTCGAACGTGATCCGGCGACGCTGCTCGAGCGGATACGCCTTGAGCGCGGCCATCAGCTTGCCGATGTTCCACTTACGATTGATCGGCATGATCTCGTCGCGCGTTTCATCGTTCGCGGCGTTGAGCGAGACCGCGAGGTTCGGGCGCACGGTCTCCTTGCCGAGCTTCTCGAGCTTGGGGACGAGGCCCGAGGTCGAGACGGTGACGCGACGCTGCGCGAGCTTCGCGCCCTTGTCGTTGCACAGGATCTGCAGCGACTTGATCAGGTTGTCGTAGTTATGGAGCGGCTCGCCCATGCCCATGTAGACGATGTTCGAGATCCGACGACCGGGCTCGACGTCCTCGAGTAACTTCCGCGCGAGGTAGACCTGATCGACGATCTCGCCGGCATCGAGGTTACGGATCAGGCCGAGCTTCGCGGTCGCGCAGAACTGGCAGTTCACCGCGCAGCCGATCTGCGACGAGATGCACTGCGTGGTCTTCTCGCCATCGGGAATCAACACGCTCTCGATCGACTGGCCATCGCGCGTGAGCAAGCGGAGCTTGCGCGTGCCATCGGTCGAGACTTGCTGCTCGGCGATCGTGAGACTGCCGATCGTCGCCTTCTCGGCGAGCTCGGCGCGGGTGTCCTTGTTGAGGTTCGTCATCTGCTCGACGTCGCGGACGCCGTGCGCATGAACCCACCGCCAGATCTGCTCGCCACGAAACTTCTGCCAGCCCAACGAGACCGCGAAGGTCTCGGCATCCTCGAGCGACATGGCTCGAAGGTCAGGTTTCACGGCTGGTTCCACGGGGCTTAGCTACTACGCGCGCTAAGTCGTGGCAATCTCTATTTAATCGTCACGGTCAGCTTGCTCGTGAACGCATCGCGCAAGGTCTTCAGATCCTTGATCGCGGGCTCCACGACCGCACGGACGCAGGCATCCGCGCTCGCATCCGGGCCGGGCGGCAAGGCGACCGGAGGGTCGATCTTGGTCACGTACGAGCCGGGCTCGTCCTCGTACTCCGAGGCGCGGTAGGTGACGGTCACCCCGATCACGACGTTGATCGCGTCCTTGTGTGCGGCCGCGTTGTAGGCCTGCCAGCACGCGACCAGTCCGCCCTTGGTATCCGGCTCGTCGAGCCGGTTCGGGATCGCCTGGAACGACGTGCCGGTGACCGCCGGATTCGCCGTGGCGGTCACCGTGAGCTTGTCGCTCGACGGCGTCGAAGGGGTGCGCGTCAGATAGACATCCGCGAGCGCGGCGCGCCCGAGCGTGAGGGGATCGAGGCCCGCCTCGTTGAGCCCGGCAAGATCCACGAGCGCGCGATCGCGCAGGCTGCTACCGACCGGGACCGCGAGCAAGCAGCGATGCAGCACGCGCGCGGCGAGCTCGGCGTGCTCCTTGTTCGACTTCGCGGTCGCGAGCGCCGTGCCGTACGCGCAATCGACATCGGGCGGCAGCGCGATCTTCTCGGCGTCGTAGTGGCCGAGCGCCTGGCCGTACGAGGACAGCGACGACTCGAGGTCACCCTTCATGCGCTGTTGCGCGCCGAGCGCCGCGTAGAAATCGCCGACGGTGGACCGCGCGGTGCGCTTGCAGATGTGCTCGAAGCAACGCAAGCCATCGACGCAGTGCGAGCTCGTGCCGCAGCTCTCGAGCTCCTTCGATTTTTGCTCCGACGACCCGTGCGTGCCGGTCGGATCAGCCGCTTTCGCGCGCGAGTCACACGCGCCGAGCAGCGCGATAAGCACCAGGAAGTTCCGCGTCATCCGCGGGATCATAACCTAGTGGCGGCGCAGCAATTGCTCGAGCGACTCGCGGACTTGCGCGTTCGTTTCGATCTCGTGGTGCTGGCGAAGGATTGGCACCACGTCGGCGTTGTCCATCTGGGAGAGCGCGGCGTACGCGGCCTCGCGCAGCGGCCCGCTCTCCTGGCGCAGCACCATCACGAGGAACTCGCCGGCCTCGACGGTCTGGATCTTTCCGATCGATTCGAGCGCCTTGGTCCGCACGCGCGGATCGAGGTTCTCGCGATAGATCCGCGCGAGCGGATTGAACGCGTGCGGGAAGTGCAAGCCGCCGATCGCGGTCAGCGCCGCTTCGCGGACCTGCGGATCGGCATCCTGGAGCGCCTTTCTCACGATCACGAACGAGCGCTTGAAGTAGAGGAACCGCAGCGCCTTGACCGCCGCGACGCGCGTGCTCGGCTCGGTCGACTCGTACAGCTTCTCGAGCGGAGAGAGGGCCGCGTACGACTGGAGCTCGCCGAGGAGCTCGGCGATCTTCGCAGCGATCTGGACGTCGTCGGTTGCCTTCCGCTGCTCGGCATCCGAGAGCGTGAGCAACACGACCAGCGCGCGGCGGCGGATGCCGTTGGGATAACGCAGGTCGCCGACGATCGAAGCCGCGACCGCGAACGGATCGCCACCCATCTCCCATTCGAGCAGATCGAGGAACCAGATATCGGCGTACGCGTGGGTCTGCTTGAGATAATCCGGCAATCCCGGCAGCTCGATCGGCGGCGCGTTCAGCCCTTTGTAGCGCCCCGCGATCGCGGTGAACCGCTTCTTCGCGCGATCCGGAAGCTCGAGTGCCGCGAGCTTTTCGAAGCACTCGCGGACCGCCGGATAATCACCGACCGCGGAGTGCTGCGACGCTGCCGCGAGCAGCGCGTTCTCGACCATCTGCACCGGCACGCCGGTCTCGACGAACTTCTCGGCGCAGCGCACCCAGGTCAGCGCGCTCTTGTGCTGGTAGTGCCGATCGTACGGTAGGCCGGCGCGCGACGCGAACGCGGCTGCTTCTTGATACAGGGTCGCCGCCGCGTGGAGCTCGTTGCGCTCGAGCGCGAGCTTGATGAAGTCTTCGTAGTACTGCAGGACGTAGAACTTGAGGTTGTCGTCGCGCAGCACGCGGATGCAGTTGACGTAGCCCTCGGCGAGGTTCTCGAACTGGCTCGATTCCTTGCCGAGCTTCAACAGGATCTGGAAGCAATCGAACGCGCGCTCGAGCTCGCCGATCTGCTCGAAATCATCCGCGACCTGCTCGAGCTTGCGCTGGCTCTCGATCAGCGCGCGCCGGGCCTCACTCGAGTTCGGATCGAGGCGCACGGCTGCCAACCCGTAATCGAAGTGCACGAGCGCCTGTTCGTACGCCTTGTGCTGCAAGCCCGGGTGGTGGACGAGCGACTTCCACACGCCGACGGCATCCGGGTACTGTTTGGCCTTCTCGAACGCGACCGCGGCGTGGACCGGCAGCTGGGCCTGCTGGTACAGGGTCGCCGCCTCGCTCCATTTCTTCTCCATCTCGGCAAGCCGGGCCCGCAGACCGACATGCGCATCGCCCGCGATCTGGGTCCGCGCCTGGTCGAAGTAGTGGAGGTACAAGTAGACGAAGGCGGCCTCTCGCGGCCGCTGCATGTGGTTGTAGATCTTCGCGAGCTCGCGCAACCAGTCGTCGTACTCGTAGTTAATTACATGCGTATGACCGATCAGGTCGCGGTACTGCCGCTCGGCCTCGGGCCACCGCCCCTGTTCCTGGAAGGCCTTCGCCTGATCCGAGGTGCTCTCGATCGCATTGAACGTCGTGCGCGCCACTCACCGGCCAGCTTAGCAGGCACGTGGCCCGGGCCAGGGTGGGCCCGTGATCTTCTGTGAAGTCAGCGCTCCGTGCGGTGTCAACCGCGGTGTGCAGCTCTGTGGTGTCGAATCCCAGTTTCCTCGACTTGGATTCAAGCGTAAGAACACCCCAACAAAATGCTCAAAACGTGCGGCTCGATCCTCTTTGGATTGGTGGCGGCGGTGGTGGTGGTGGGGTGTTCTTCTAACAATGATCACAGCGCGGGTGCGTGCGGTGATGGGGTCGTCGATAGCGGCGAACAATGCGACGACGGCAACACCGTCAGCGGCGATGGCTGCTCGTCGGTCTGCAAGATCGAAACGGCAGGCTCGATCTGCGGCGACGGCATCGTCGATGTCGCGACCGAAGGGTGCGACGACGGCAACACCGTGAGCGGTGATGGCTGCTCGTCCGACTGCCGCGTCGAGGTCGTGGCCCCGTGCGGCAACGGCGTGCTCGACACGGGCGAGACCTGCGACGACCGCAACACCACCGCGGGCGATGGCTGCGGCACCACGTGCCAGGTCGAGATGGGCTTCATGTGCACCGGCTCGCCGTCGGTGTGCACCTTGACGCCGGTCGTGATGGGCACGTGTGCCGCGCCCATCGCCTTCACGATGACTCACACCGGCACCGCATACGACGGTATGGGAAGCGGAGACACCAGCATGTCGAGCAACGGCTTCACCGCTGCGGCGTGCGATTCGTTCACGAACGATGGCGCAGGCCCCGACCAGACCTGGGTGTTCACCAATCCGGTAGCCCAGGCGATCACGATCACGATCAACGGCACGTCGGCGTTCGACACCGTGCTGCGTCTGACGACCGCCGCCTGTGACGTGTCGACCGCAGTTGCGGAGACCGTCCCTTCGACCGATGCCACCGCGAAATCGGATGGCTGCGCTGATCGCCATGCGTCCGGCTCGAACGAAGTGCTGAACTATCCGAAGCTCCCGGCCGGCACGTATTACGTAACCATCGATGGCTACACGAGCACCTCGGAGGGCGCCTACACGTTCACCATCCATGGCCAGCCGTCCACGTGTGGCGACGGCACGCTGCAGGCAAGCGAGACGTGCGACGACGGCAACAACGTCAACAACGACGGCTGCACGAACGAGTGCGCCATCCAGACCGGCTACGCGTGCCGCGGCGCACCCTCGATCTGCCACACGGTCGTTTGCGGCGATGGCTTTGTCGATCCGGGCGAAGCGTGCGACGACGGCAACACCACGGCCGGTGATGGTTGCAGCGCGACGTGTACGGTCGAGACCAATTATGGCTGCCACGGCGAGCCATCGATCTGCAGCCAGGGATGCGGTAACGGCCAGATCGATACTGGAGAAGAGTGCGATTCCTTTGGCGTGGCGAACACACGCTGCACGGCCACCTGCACGCTCAAGTTCGACACGACGGAGACGGAGCCGAACGACACCGCTGCCGCAGCGCAGGTGATCACGCCGGTTCACCACATCATCAAGGGTTCGTTCACCGCGGGTGACCGGGACATCTTCAAGTTCACGTTGACGGTCGCGTCGAAGGTCGAGGTCGAGACCTACAACGGCTTCGCGTCGTCGTACGTGTCCACGAGCGTCAGCAGTCTCGACCTCAAGTGCACCACGATGGATACCCTGGCTGCCATCTTCACCTCGGCGCAAGATCCGACCTCGGACGCCGCATCGACGATGCTCGACGACGATGATGGCGACGGCTTCTGCTCGTACGTCGGTCCGCTCGACAGGGGCGGAGACACGACGGAAGGTATCCTCGCGCCAGGCACGTACTATTTCGCGGTGCACCCCTACCACGCGACCACGGCGTACCCGCTCTACCTCGTCGACTTCAACGTCACTCCGATGTAGCGCTTCCGGGCGCCGGTTCTGAACCGGCAACAGGATCCGAACTGTGGGCCGGCTTGCTGTTTTGACAGCGCCGGCCCGTAGCATTTTCGGCTCCGATCATTTCGGATCCTCGATGCTTCGCGGCGTGATAGGTGCGACGACGGCAACACCGCGAGCACCATGCGCAACTACATCATCGACGTTCGGTTCTCCACCGACGCGACGGTGGCTGTCGCGCCAGGCGCTGGCGACCTCGAGATCTCCAGATCCCTCGCACAGGGTCGGTGTTCGAGCAAGGATCAGCTTCGATCCGTTCCGGAGCCAGACCATGATCGAAGGTGCCCCGCGCCTCTGATCGCTCCGCACCAGCATCCGCGATCTCGCACCAGTAGTGCATGGGATCTGTCAGATCGAACGTCCGGGGTTCTACTCGTCGCCGGGGCCCGGCACTTCGTAGATGCTGACACGACCTCGCCGTCGCCATCCAGTCATCAACAACCAGCTGCTTGGCGTCCAGATCCAATCGCCGTCGTATTCGGGCGGAACTTTGAACCTCCCCCCTTCCGGAAGTTCCTTCCAGCCATCGAACGCCGGTGCGCTCGAAAACGGATCGATCTTCCACGAACGCCGCATCGGCTCGCGATCCGCCTTGTGATGACGCCAGTTGTTGAGCACGTACGATAGGCAGTGCCGAACTTCGCGCGGAGTCTTCAAGCTCCGCGCGTAGTACCGATCGATAAACACCGTGCCGCGACGCCGACAGCCGCGCCGTGCACTCACGCCGGCGTTCACGTGCTTCGCACAGGAGCTGGCGAAGGCTCGCATGCCGGTCCACAGAGCCTTTCGATCCTGCGCCTCGAGTGGAGCTCGCGCGTGTGGTTCACGAGATAGGTAGCTGCAGACTCGACGGGTACGGTCTCGGCTTCGTCGAGGTTGTGCGACGTGACCATCGCACGCAGGCTCTTGGCGATGGCGCCGCCGCTTCCGCCGATGAGCAGCTTGAGCATTCGGATTGGTGTGGCGGGGTGTTCTTCTAACGATGATCACCGCACGTGTGAATGTGGTGATGGGATCGTCGATAGCGGCGAACAATGTGTCGATGGCAACACCGCCAACGGCGATGGTTGCTCGTCGGTGTGCAAGTCCGAAACGGTCGGCTCGGTTTGCGGCGACGGCATCGTCGACATCGCGATCGAGGGATGCGACGACGGCAACACCGCCAATGGTGATGGTTGCTCGTCGGACTGCCGCGTCGAGGTCAAAAAACCGTGCGGCAACGGCATGCTCGATACGGGCATGCAGCGGAGCGCTGCATCATGCGTGCTCGCCGTCGCTTCGAGCTCAGTACGCGTACGCCATCGCGAGCGTGATCGACTCGATCTCCAACGAGACCGAGCTCGCGGCATCGGCAGGCGCGGCGACTCCGCCGACCGCGCCCCACCCAGCAGGAGGCACGCCGGTCGCGGCCTCGAGCTGGCCGGTCAGCACCAGCTTGATGTTCGGGCGCACCAGCGCCGCCGCTCCGACCGAGATCCGCTCGTCGCTGACGGCGGTGCCGCGGTCGGGCGCGAGCCGCGTGTACTCGAAGCGAACCGCGGGCACGAGCCAAGGGAACACCACGTACGACAACTCGTCGAACTGCGATAGCGCTGCGACCTTACCCGTCGTCGACGGGTTGCTGTGCAGCTCGTAGTTCGCGCCAGCATCGAGCTCGAGCGACTCCAACTGGGCGCGTACGTGGCCGCCGATGACGTTCGCGACATCGCTGCGCGCGAGGTCCGGAAGCGGCATGCCGGTCATCCCCGCCGGATCGACGGTCGTGAAGCTCGACTTCGAATGATAGAAGAACGCGTCGACGGTGACCGCGGTCTCGGCCCACGGCTGTTTGGGATCCGGGACGCTGCTGTTGTCCTCGCCGTCGAGGCGCACGCCGCCGAACTTGGCGCCGACGTGGACGTAGACGTTGGTCGGCGTGTGGACAGCAGTGTTCGCACCGTTGGTGATGCCGGCCGAGTAGTCGACCAGTCCTTCGACGACGCCGTTGACCTCCGCGGTCTGAAAGTTATCTGTGAGGTTCCACGAGTTGCTGGTCGCACCGAAAAGAGCGGTCACGGGAGAGGACGCGATCATGGTGTCGCCGATGTACGTCGAGTGCGGACCGAAGCTGTTCAGCGTGCCCGAGCCCTTGCCGACCCACAGGTTGACGGCGTGCGCCGGGCCGATCAGATCGTTGAAGATGACCACCGCACGCTCGACCTCGATTCCACCGGCCGAGGCGGTGAGCTCGCTGAAATACGTGATGCTGTCGTCGAAGCTGCCGCCGGCCCAGAGGTGGCCTTCCTTCACCAGGTTGTCGGCGACGACCGCGGCGCCATTATCCGCCGCACCGCCGCTGCTCGTGGTGACCGGATGGAACACGACCTCACCGTTAAATCCGATGCTGAGCGGGATCGACGACGGCAGCGTGCCGGGCCACACCGCGTCGGGGAACACCTTCTTGTAGGCATCGGCGCCGAGTGGCACGGTCGGCTGCTTGACGACGTCGCTGTCGGTGCCCGGGAACCGAAAGCCGTTGCGGCGAAACGCTTCGCCGAAAGGGTTCAGCTTGGGATAGATGGTGTGGCACGTCGTACAGCTCGTGCCGTACTTGCGTGCGAACGCGGGGATCGCGCCGGCGGTGCGTGACGTACCGAACGTCACGACGACGCCGACGATCGACGCGACCAAAAACAAGGCTGAACGTTTGAAATCAATCATGGGTCTTCTTCTCCGACATCAGGTTCTCTAGCCCTCGGGCGACCGACAGCGCGAACGCCCCGAGCATTCCGACGGCCACGAGCGCGTCGCGGATCGAGAGCACGGGCGCATCCACGGGCGTGAGCGACGGTACGATCAGCAACTGGCAACACAGCCAGAGCCCCACGAGCTGGATAGCGAGGACGATCCCGAGCGCGCGCGCCGAGCGCCGCGCGGCGGGATGCAACAGCGTCACGAACGGGATGGCGAACACCGCGCCAATCACCGCGAGCACGATCCCGCCCCAGCCGCCTGTGCGGCGGAGCGCGAACGTGACTTCGTCGGGCAGGTTGCCGTACCAGATCGTGAGGTACTGCGACCAGAACAGATAGGCCCAGAAGATCGCGAGTGCGAAGATCAACCCCGCGGCATCGCGGCGGGCCCGCTCCGCGAGCAAGCCGTGGCGCAACGCGAGCAGCACGACCAAGCCCGTCCCGGCGGTGAACGCGCTCATGAACACGAAGCCGCCGATCAGCGTGCTCTCGAACATCGCATCCGCACCGAGCACGAGGTCGAAGGCCCACAATGACAACACGATCGCGAACGCGATCAGGTACGCGATCGCGAACCCGACTTGCGGTCGGCGATCGCGATCCACACCCGGGCGCAAGAAAAAGCCGCCACCGAACAACCCCGCGGTGAGCACGAGCTCGCGGGCTCCTAGCCCGGCGCGCGACATCCACGCCGAAGGCGCGGCGTTCAGCCAGGCGCCCGAGCCGACTACGATCACGACGAGGATCGCGAGCGCGATCGGAGCGAAGCCGAGCAGCACGCTGCCGAGGTTGGACAGCGGACGAGCCCACTGCGCGGAGACGAGGTGAAAAAACGCCCGGAACGCGCCGCCACCGGCGACCAGGCCCGCAAAGAACAACCAGTTCGCGATCAGCGTCGCGAATGTACGCGATCGCTCCTCGGCACCGAGGCCGGTCGCGAACGCGAGGAGACCGGCGATCACACAGATCGCGGCGGCGATCGCGAGGCGGTCGCCGAGGGCATTGCGGACGTCACGCCACCGGCGCATCACGGCACACCTCCAGATCCGTCGCTCCCGGGTGCCGCAGTCGTTCCCGTACAGCCTTCATGCTGGAGTCGGCGTACGAATGCGACGAGATCCCAGCGGTCGTGCGAGGTCGTGCCCTCGCGCATGGTCGGCATCGCTCGGCCGCCCGCAGTCAACGTGCCGTAGATGAAGCCATCCGTGCGCCGACAGATCGCGATGTGGCGCAGGTTCGGCGCGGGCGGGAACTTCGCGGACACGGGACCGTCGCCGCGACCCTCCCGGCCGTGACACGCGATGCAGTGAATCGCAAACAGCCCAGCGCCGCGTGTCGCGGCAGCCTCGTCGAGCGGGTATGGCGGCGAGGTATCGGTGTCGTCTTCGCGATCGTCGAGGACCTCGACGCCACCGAGGGGGATCGACCCGATCGGTGCAGGCCGCGCTTCGGCCAGAGGTCGCACCGCGGGCTGGTCTTCCATGCTCGCGGGCCACAACCCGTCGCACGCTGCGAGTAGCAGCGCCAACAGCAACCCGCGACTCACGGCAGCACCTCCGTCGCGGTGGAGACGCAGCGCGTGATCGCCTCGCGACGGTCCGCGTTCGCGCCGTCGAGCGGGACGGTCACGACGATCCGGTCGCTCGTGACCGCGTCGCGCGCGCGACGAGCGACCTGATGCCGCACGATCGCGGCGAGTACGATCGTCGCGATGAAGGTCGCGATGCCGGCGAACAGCATCGTCATCTCGAACATCACGACGCCGAACGCGGTCCACGAGATTACCGGCTTGCCGCCAACGATTTGCCCCATCGACTTCGACGTCACCACCTCGAGCGCCATCGCGCACGCGAGCCCGGTGAGTCCGGCGACGAGCGCGACCCAGCCGAGCACGCGCCAGGGTCCGGGGCGACCGGTCTCTTCGACGATGGGAAACGCCGCCGGGCTCGCGATCCGTGCGCGCGTCACACCTTCGCGCACGAGCGCGGTCAGCGCGTGCGAGGCGGTGTCGGGATCCCCGAAGACGGCGATCAGCTCGTCACTCATCGACAGCCTCGCTCGTGGCAGCGTGCTGGCCTTGCATGGTCTCGGCGATCGACATCGAGGGGAACACCTTGATGAACAGGAGGAACAGCATCAGGAACAAGCCGAATCCTCCAAGGCAGACGCCGAGCTCGCGCAGCGATGGCGTATAGGTCCGCCACGAAGCGGGATCGAAGCTGTGTGCGAGCGTTGTCACGATGAACACGAAGCGCTCGAACCACATACCGACCGTGACGAGGACCGCGATCACGATCATCGCGGGCAGGCTGCGCCGAACGCGCCTCCAGAAACACGCCAGCGGCGCGACGGTGTTACACGCGACGACCAGCCAGAATAACGGCGCGTAGCTTCCGGTCGCGCGCCAGCGGAACAGCTCGGCCTCGCTGCCACCGCCCCGGTAGAACGCCACGTAGAACTCGGTGGCGTAGACGAAGGTCATCACGATCGACATCGCGAGCAGGAGCTTGGCGAGCAGGTCGAAGTGGTCGGCCTTGATGTAACGCTCGAGGTGATAGCCGCGGCGCAGTCCGCCAAGCAGCAGGATTGCCATCGCGAGGCCGGAGAAGATCGCGCCGGCGACGAAGTAAGGCGGGAAGATCGCCGAGTGCCAACCCGGCATCACCGTCATGGCGAAGTCCCACGACACGACGCTGTGGACCGACACGGCGAGCGGGATCACGATGCCGGCGAAGATCGGATAAGCCTTCTCGAACAGGCACCACTCGCCATCAGTGCCGGCGAAACCGAGCGACAGGATCCGGTAAAACGGCTTGCGCCAGCCGGTGACTCGGCGCGCGAGCAACGCGAGATCCGGCAGCATCCCCATGTAGAGAAACAGCGCGCTCACCGTGACGTACGAGCAGATCGCGAACACGTCCCAGGTCAGCGGTGAGCGGAAGTTCGGCCACAGCCCGCGTTGGTTCGGATACGGCAACACGAAGAAGAACAACCACGACCTGCCGATATGGATGATCGGGTACAGCCCAGCGGTGAGGATCGCGATCACGGTCATCCCCTCGGCCGACCGGCCGATCGCGGCGCGCAATGGCGAGCGCGTGAAGAACAGGATCGCGGAGACCAGCGTGCCGGAGTGACTGACGCCGATGAAAAAAACGAACGTCGTGATCATCGCGCCCCACATCACGGGCGCGTTGAGACCCGAGACGCCGAGGCCGTGACGGAGCATCTCCGACCAACACCAGCCTCCGACCGCGATCAACCCGACGGCGATCGCGAGGCCGAGCCAGTACCGCCACGTCGTGCGGGACACCGTCTGGAGGGTGTCGTGCTCGATCTGCGAGATCGGGGTCATGTGCGTGTTTTGTCGCGCTTGCGCGCGAGGTAGACAACACCGGGTTGGGTGTTGAGCTCTTCGAGCAGGTGGTAGGCGCGGCCGCTCGCCGCGAGCTTCGAGATCGCCGACGCCGGGTCCTTGAGGTCGCCGAACGTGATCGCCTGCGCGGGGCAGGTCGCCGAACACGCCGAGACGATCTCACCATCGCGCAGTGGCCGACCTTCGACCTTGGCCTGCTCCTCGCCGGTGCGGATGCGCTGCACGCACATCGTACACTTCTCGGTCACACCGCGTTCGCGAACGGTGACATCGGGATTCAGGCCGAGCCGTTCGCGGCTGTCGCGCCGCCAGTCGAAGAAGTTGAAGCGGCGGACGTCGTACGGGCAGTTATTCTCGCAGTAGCGAGTGCCGATACAGCGCGTGTAGACCTGCGCGTTGAGACCCTCGCTGGTGTGATAGGTCGCTTCGGTCGGGCATACCGATTCGCACGGCGCGTTCGTGCAGTGCTGGCACATCAGAGGGAGGAACGACACCTCGTCGCCGTCGTCGAACGTCTGAACGTCGAGCCAGCTCATCGCGCGGCCGAGTTCGACTTGCTCGGCGCCGACGATCGGAAGGTTATTCTCGATGTAGCAGGCAGCCGTGCAGGCACCGCAGCCGTTGCAGCTATCGAGATCGATCGCGAGTCCCCAGCGATGCACCGGATGGTCGACCGGCGGATACATCGAGGGTAGAGGCGCGACCTTCGGCAGTTGCGGCAGCGAACGCGGCACCTTGCGCGAGAGCTCGCGCCCGTGTTGCCTCGTGCCTCCGCGCACGTGCGGCGGCTTGATCCGCGCGCCGGTGCGCTGTGCGTGGACGCGGGTCGTGAAGCCGAATAACCCATCGGCGAGCAGGGGTGCAACGTACCCGACCGGAACCGCGAGCAGTCCTGCGCGAACGCGAGTCGAGACGTGCGCCGGCAGCTCGATGCGACCTGACGCGCCGTCAAGCGCGACCACATCTCCGCTCACTACGCCGAGCGCGAGTGCCGTCGCCGGGTGAAGCTCGACCCATCCAGTCCAGGTGTAACCGGTGAGCGGATCCGGGAGTTCTTGGAGCAGCATGCTGCGCGCGCGCAAGCCATCGAGATGGCGGAGCGTCGGCGCGACGACGAGCGGATAGCCATCTTTCGGCCCGCGGAGCTCCGCGTGTACGGCGGCAGTCGCGAGGACATCGGGAGCCAATGTTGCCGGCTCGTTGGCGGGCTCGGAGAATCTGCCACCGCGTTCGATCGCGGGCGCGTCGAACGCCGCGCGAACCACGTCGGCAAAGCTGCCGTCGGGGAGGCCGGTGGTCTTGCCGAGTGCGCGCGCGACGACGAGGAGCTCGTCGGCGGCGGCGCGCGTATCGAGGACCGGGCTCATCGCGGGTTGCTGCAACCCGATCACACCCGCGCGGGGCGCGACGTCGGACCAGGTCTCGAGAAAGTGGTGATCCGGCAGTACGAGGTGGGCGCACCGTGCGGTCTCGTCGAGCTGGTTGGCGAACGCCGCGATGAACGGCACGCGCTCGATCATCTTGACGAGATCGGCGTACATCGGACCGAACCCGCACGGGTTCGCGTGGTGGATGACGAGCGCGCCGATGTCGTGCGCGGTCGCGAGCTCGGCGAGCGTCATCGCGGGTTCGATATCGCCGCGCGGCGCGAGGTGCAGGGTCTTGCCGACGTTGCCGGCGACGGCGTTGAGCACGCAGACCGCCTCGGCGAGCGCGCCCGCGTTGCTGCCCGCGACCGCGCGCCCCGGCCCGACGACCAAGCTCGGCGCCGCGTCGACGAGCGCGGTGGCCAGTCGTCGGATCGTGGCGGGCTCGACCTGCGTGCGCGCGGCGACCGTCGCAAGATCGTACGGCGCGAGGCGAGACTCGAGAGTTCCGGCCGAGAGGCCAGCGCGCTCGCCGGTGCGCTCGAGCACCAGACGCGCGAGGCCGAGTACGAGCACGATTTCGGTGCCCGGCTCGGTCGAGATCCACTCGTCGGTGGCCGCAGCGGTGAGCGACAGCCGCGGTCCGATGTAGATCGATCGACCGTTGGCGGCGCGGAGTTGCGCGAGCCCTCGCGCGTGTTCGACCGGCGATCCGTCCTCGACGAAATCATCGCCGATCGAGAGGACGAGGCGCGCTGCTGCGAGGTCGAGTCGCGGCGCCGCCGAGCTCCCGAACGCGCGGTGCGCGCCTTCGCGAAGCCAGGTCGCCGCCATCGGTTCGAACGTCACGAGCTGGGTGCCGGGTTGTCCGAGGGCAGCGAGCCAGGTCCGGAACATCGCGCCGGTGCTGCCGGGCTCGGGCCGGCTGAGGACGACGATGCGCTTGCCACCGTCGAGCGCACGCTGGATGCCGGCGGCGAACGTATGTTCGGCAGCATCCCAGCCGAGCGGTCCGGCGATCGTGTGCGGTGCGGCGAGCCGCTCCGGGTCGTACAAACTTTCGATCGCGGCCTGACCCCGCGGACACAACGCGCCGCGGCTCACGGGATGATCGAGACTGCCCTCGAGCTTGACGACGCGACCTTCGCGGACACGCGCAGTCATGCCGCAGCCGGCGGAGCACTCGCGGCACACGGTGCGATAGAACTGCGCGACCCCGGGCATGGCATCGTCGGTCGGGACCGCGTTGGGAACCAAGAAGCGTGGCAATCGCTCCGAGCAGCTGGCGACCAGCCCCGTGCCCATCGCACCGATGGCGGTTCCAAGAAATGTTCGTCGGGTCGTGGTCATTTGTGACACCCCAAGCAGTCGCGAGTCGCGCCGCGTTCGGCGTGGCAGGCGAGACAGCGTCCCATCGTGAACGGCTCGTCTTGTGTGATCGTCTTCTTCGCGGCAATGTCGCCGTGGCACTCGCGGCACTCGACCTGCTTGCGAACGTGCATGCGGTGCGAGAAGTAGATGAAGTCCGGAACGGCAAACACGCGCAGCCAGCGCAGCGGCTGTCCAGCGGCGACTCGCGAGGCGAGTTTCGCGACGTCCGGATTTTCCTTCGCGACGAACTTGTGACAGCCCATGCACTTGCGCCCGGACGGCAAGCCCGCGACCGGCGACTTGTCGGCGTAGACGTGGCAGTCCAGGCACGGAATCTCGTATTTGCCCGCGTGGATAGAGTGATCGAACGGCACCTCGTTGACGAGCTCGATTGTCGAGACGACACGCGTTGGCTCGGAGCCCGCGTGCGCGACGTGCGCGAGCACAAAGATCCCGAGCGCGGCCGTCGCAAGGGCTGCGACGCCGAGCTGGACGTAACGTCTGGTCATCGCCCGTCAGAAGGTGATGGTCGCGGAGCCCGAGCCCTTGGCGACATCGACGGGGAACTTCTTGTCCTTCTCCGCCTTCTTGAGCTTCTTCGAGAACACCTTGAGCGAGTAGTGACCGTCGGGGACGTCGGCGATCGAGAACTTCCCGTCCTTGTCGGCGACCGCGTAATAAGGATTCGAGAGGACGACCACGAACGCTTCCATCTCCGGATGGATCGAGCACAGCTGCGTATACGTGCCGAGCTTCTTGAACGTATACGTCTTGGACTCGCCCTTGGGCCACGTGCCGAGGTTGTAGCCCTCGTTGTCGGGAGAGAACACGTTGTGGTTCACCGCGTCGTTGTTCGTGAAGTCGACCGTGGTGCCGACGACAATCGGCATCAGATACGGAATGAATCGCATCCCCTTCTGATCGATGCGCGCGTGCGCCTTGGGAGCCGCGAATGTCCCGGTGGCCGTTTCGACATAGACCACCGCGGGTTGATCACCCTTGACCTTCACGGTGCCAGTGATCGTTCCGGCAGCCGCGAGCGGCGCGAGAGCGAGGGTCGTGAGGACAGTTGCGCGAGCGAACGGGAACTTCATTCGAACCTCCAACGAGCTTGTTACGAAGCACGGTAAAGCACGTTCCGAGCCATGCGGGCGATCGCGTGCTCAAACCCATACCCTTGAAGATTCAGCGACTGATGCTCGCGAGCGGCGCAAGGTTTGCGGCTCGCCGCAGTGAACGCGCATGAAATGCGCGTCACTTCGGTTGCGACGGCGAGACGTCGGCGAGCATGCACGTGTCCACACCGTCCAGGACAAACTTGAGCGTCTAGCGAGTACTGTTTGGCGAGCACTCCGAGAACGTTGCGAGCCGGCGCCAGGCTTGGTCGAGAGTGGGTGGCCTCTGCGTTGGTCGAGTTAGAGTGCGACTTTTTCGCGCTGGCGCCAGCAGTGAGCGTCGCGGCGACGCTGAGCGCCATCAAGCAGATCATCACCGCGGTCACCGTCACCATCGAGGTTCCGCGATCCATGATCTGCGTCTCGTGACGCACTCGCTTTGGCGCGTCGATCAAGTCGAGCGCGACGCGCTCGAACGCCAGGGACTCGATTGGAAGCTCGAGCGCGTCCACGAACGACCGCTCGATCTCGACCTTCTCGTATGGCGCGAATACACCGGCGGGCTCTCGGCCACCGTACGCATCGCCGGCATCGGTGTGACGACCGCGATTCTTCGCGCCGGCCGGACGAGGTCGACGTGCGGCACGGGCTGCGTCTCGGCATCGAGCGCGGCGAACGAGAACTTGATCGTCACCACGTGGTCGTGCGTCGTTTCGCTGCCCGATGGCGACGAGCCGTTCTACGCCGCATTCGAGCTCCTCACGGACGAGACGACCGGCGCCTTCGCGCGCTTCAATTGACCCCGGAACTCGCTCGGACATTCGATCCCGACAAGGTTCGTGCGACGCTGAACTTCTATCGAAGCGCGATGCAAAAACGGAGCAGATTTCTGGAGATGCAAAAGTGACTGAGACACGCGTGAAAATTTCGAATCTCGTATCGTCTCCGACAGTCCTCTATTGGGAGCCATGGGGAGAGGAATTTGGACTTGAGACAGGACGGTCACTTGAAGTGATTGTTGATGCGCCAACATCTCCTGTGCTCGAAGTTGAAATTCGTGAGGATGGATACGTATTCATTGTCCACGATCCCGCAGGGGCATCGGCGAACGTCTTTAGTGAAGGCGTGCGCATTCAGGGCGACTAACGCCCAGCAGCCGTTCGAGTACGGTGTCGATGGGGCCCTGCCTGCCCTGCCGTCAACGTACCGACCACTGTGATCCGGGCGGCGCTATTTGTCGCAAGGAATCGCCACCGTGGGGCGGCAATCCCGCCAGATCGCGGTTACTTCTGCGCGGGGAGATTGCGGAGGCTCGCGCCGGCCGA
>JAYWCI010000204.1:0-10041 GCA_043780895.1 Kofleriaceae bacterium
GCCCGCGTGAACGCGAGCATTCGACCGCGCTGATTCGCGCGCGTGATTCCGCCGCCTACTTCAGCGTGTAGGTATGGATCACCTTTGCGCCCCTCCGCACGATCTGGAGCGTCACGGTCTTGGCGCTCGCCAGCTTGGTGAAGGCGTCGAGGGCCTTGTCGGCGCTCGTCAGCTCCTGGCCGTTGACCGCCTGCAGCGTGTCGCCGTTAAGGAGGCCGAGTGATGCGAACACCGAAGAGGCTCGGATCGCATAGAGCTTGAAGCCGTCCGATTTCCCATCCTTCATCCACGGCACGAAGCGCGCGCCGTTGACCGCGGTCATGGGATTCTTCAGGAGCGCATCGACAAGGGTCTTCGGCACCTCGTAGGTCGTGTCGTTGATCTTCTTGATCGCGGTGATGCCACTCGCGATCGCCGGATCGGGATCCTCGAGCTCGACGGTGACCTGAAACGGTTCGCCGAGCCGTTCGAGGTCGATCGTGAACTGGGTCTTCGTGTGGTTCTCTCGGATGGCGAGGTACGCGCTCGCAACGTCGGCACCGGTGGTTACGAGATGACCATCAATGCGACGGATGACGTCGCCTGCGATGGGTCCCGGCAAGACCGCGATCGAGCGGCCCGCGACCAGCACTCCCGAGGCCACGCCGTTCCGCTTGACCGTGGCGTACTCCTTGCCCTCGACCACGAGCGAGCGCTGCACGTGCACGGTCGCCGCCTCCTGCTTGAGATGAAGGCTGATCGCGAGCTCCTTCTTGTTGCGCAGCACGGTCAAGGTCTGGACCGCGCGGTCCATGTTCGGGCTGAAATCGACTCCAGCGGCCGCGGACTGAAGTGCGGGTTCGCCGTTGATCGCGATCAGAAGGTCGCCCTTCTCGAGCCCGAGCCGTGGCGACTTCGCGTCCGCGACGAGGCCCACAGGTTCGTCGAACCGACTCGTGAGCCCGTGGATGGCGGACACAAAATCCGAGGCAGAGAGCGCGTCTGCACGAGCGGGTCTCGTGAGGGCGAGGACGCAAACGATCACCACTCCAAACTTTGTCATGACGTCCAGCATAGACCCCTGCAAACACGAGTCGCTCGTACGTGCGCAGATTGCTGGCACGATCGAGGGGGAATCTGCGCGCGTGTACTGTAACTGGCAGGGTCACATACTGATTTGGATACGAACCGCGCAAACGATTCGCTAACGGGCACGTAACGCGCACGAACTGCACTTCAGGCATTCATGTCACCCGGCTTGCGACCTGCCATTTCGTTAGGTGCAACCGCTACGCTTCCAGGACAAGGCAAGAGCTCGCGCGTGATGACCGTTCGAATCGAACGCGACGCCGGTATATCGCGACATCTGCGCGCATGTAACTGAGCCATCCGGTTGCAACGGCGCTTCGCGGCATGAGTCGTGCTGAGAGGTGAAGCGCGCGGAGCATCCAATCGCCGGGAGGTCGCGATCGACACACGACCGGAATCGCTGTAGCGCTCGCGGTGTCGATCATCGCAAGAGCCACGGTCGCACGTGCTGACGTCACGCTCATATTGCCGTCGCCGCTCGGAGTCAAAGAAGTGGTCCGGCTGGCGAGATTGTCCCGTCCCGAGGTGGTTGCAGCCAGCGCACGAGCAAGCGCCGCGAAGCAACGACCGGCGATCGTCTCCGCACTCGAAGACCCACAAATCTTTCCTTCGATCGATCACGCCCCATTCATGGGTGGCGGTGCAGACATCAGCCTGACGATCCAACAAAGCTTTCCACTCTCTCATGCGCGCCGTCATCGCGGCGAGGCCGCGGAAGCAGAAGCGCGGCGCGCGCTTGCACAACGCGACCAGGTCGCACTAGACGTCGAGCTCGACGCAGCGGTGGCGTTCTGGATGTTGTTCGAGAGCCGAGGGCTCGTAGAAGTCCTCGACGAGCAACACCTACTCGCCGATCAACTGGTGGCAGCTGCGATGACTCGCTATTCGACCAATACCGGGGCGCAGGCCGATGTCTTGCGCGCACAACTCGAGGTCGCACGAATCGGAGCCGAGCACCGCGCGCTCGTCGCGGAGGTGCGCGCGAGCGAGGTGACGCTGGACACGAGTCTCGCGCGAACGACCGATGCGCCGGTTCCCGACCTCGACAGCACGATCTCCGACGCCGAGCCCCCTTCCGGTAGCGACGTTGCAACGACTGCGGTCGACTGGCGTCCAGAGCTGCAAGTGAGCAAGGCAGAGCTCGCACGTTCGGAAGCCGACGTCGCCGTCATGCAGTCGATGTATTCGCCGATGGCGATGGTGCGAACCGGGCCGTCGTACACGATGAGCGACGGCGCAGGATGGATGATCATGGTCGGTCTCAGCATTCCGATCTGGCGCGACAAACTTCACGCAGCTGTTGGAGAAGCGCATTCGATGGCCGACTCGGCCAACGCAGAGCTCGATGCGACACGTCGGATGATCGGTGGCGAGGCGGCGGCTCTCCGCGAGCGAGTCGCCGCCGCACGAGAACGCTACCTCGCATTGCGAGATACCGTCGTGCCGAAGGCGAAGCAGGCTACCGCAGCAACGCTCACGGCCTACACCTCGAATCAGCAACCTCTCGTCAGCACCATCGAAGCGGCCCAGGCGCTGTGGTCCGCGCAACGCGATCTCGTGATGGCGCATGCCGAGCTCGGGATCGCGTGGGCGCGGCTCGACCGCGCGACGGGAAAGGATGGGGCGCCATGACGAATCCAGAGACTGCGACGACAACGCCCAACGAGGTTCTCGGGCCACGACCCCTTGGTCGGCGTTGGGGAGCGATGCTGATGATCGGCATCGCGGCTGCGAGCGTTGGACTGATGGTTGGGCTTCGGCTGTCGCGTGCGCCCGGATCACCACCACCACCAATAGCAGCGACCCGTATCCCAGCGCCGCCTGCCAACGCTGGATCCGGATCTGTCTATATTTCGCCCGGCCGTCAGCAACTCGTGGGCGTCCGAAGCGCCGCCGTGAAAAGACAGCAGGTCGAGGGCACGGTTCGCGCCATGGGAACCCTCGCGTACGACGAGACACGTACGTCGCAAATCCATACGCGCGTGTCGGGTTGGATCGAGAAGCTCTTCGTCGACTATGTCGGCAAGCCGGTCCGGCGCGGACAACCACTGTTCGCGCTTTACAGCCCGGATCTCGTGACCGCGCAGACCGACTATCTCGCAGCCTCTCGCGCTCGGCATCAACTCGGCGAGGGTGTTGCCACCGACGCGAGGTCCAGCGCTGACGCCCTTCTCGAAGCATCGCGCACGCGCATGAAGCTCTGGGACGTCTCGGATACTCAGCTCTCCGAGCTCGAGCGTATCGGGCACGCGAGCCGAACGATGACCGTCGCTTCACCGTTCGATGGAGTCGTTCTCGAGAAGAGCGCGATCGCCGGTCAGTACGTGACACCCGATATGACGGCGTTCCGCCTCGGCGATCTATCGACGATCTGGGTGCTCGGCCAGGTCTTCGAGTACGAGGCTGCGCAACTCCACCCCGGTGATCCGATCGATGTCGAGTTCCCGTACGACCAGTCGGCGAAGCTCCAAGCACGGATCGATTTCATCTATCCGGACGTCGATCCGCAAACGCGCCGCGTCCGATTCCGCGCGGTGTTACCGAACCTAGCGGGCAAGCTCAAGCCCGACACCTACGTGACCTTGGTCTGGCATGGCGCAGCGAGGGAACGCTTGGTGCTTCCCAAGGAGGCCGTGATCGATACCGGTCCACGCAAGTACGTCCTTCTCGCGCTCGCCGATGGCTACTTCGAGCCGCGCGACGTTCACATCGGTCCCGCGGTTGGCGACTTCTATCCGGTCGTTGCGGGCGTCGTCGAGGGTGATCGAGTCGTCACCTCGGCGCAGTTCCTGATCGATTCGGAGACCAACCTTGCGGCCGCGATGCAGGGCATGGCCGCGACCATGCCCGGTATGGAGATGGGAAAGCCGACTCCGAAGGCCGCGTCAACGCCAGCGATGGCACCGATGCCAGGAATGTAGGACGCCATGATCGAACGCATGATCGCTTTTAGCGCGCGCAACGCGTTCCTCGTCGTGTTGCTGATCCTCGCGATCGGCGGGGCCGGATACTGGGCGATCCAGAAGACACCGATCGATGCGATTCCGGATCTCTCCGACGTTCAGGTCATCATCATGACGGACTGGGAAGGCCGGAGTCCGACGTTGGTCGAGGACCAGGTCACGTACCCGATCGTCACGACGCTGATCTCGGCGCCGAAGGTGAAGGTCGTGCGCGGGTTCTCGTACTTCGACGTGTCGTTCGTCTACGTGATTTTCGAGGACGGTACGGATCCGTATTGGGCGCGGACTCGCGTGCTCGAGTACTTGAGCTCGCTCCAGGGCCGCTTACCCGAAGGGGTTCGAGCGCAACTCGGACCGGACGCGACCGGTGTGGGTTGGGGGTTCGAATACGCGCTTGTCGATAAGTCCGGGAAACACGATCTCGCGCAACTACGCACGCTGAACGATTGGTACGTGCAGTATTGGTTGCGCAGCGTGCCCGGCGTCGCCGAGGTCGCGCCCTACGGCGGTTTCGTCAAACAGTACCAGATCGAGATCGATCCCAACGCACTCGCCTCCTATCGGATTCCGCTCGACACGGTGGTCACGACCGTTCGCAAGAGCAACAACGACGTCGGTGGACGCGTGGTCGAGTGGACGGGGCGCGAGTACATGGTCCGCGGGCGCGGTTACGTCAAGACCGTCTCGGACATCGAAGAGATCGCACTCGGCGCACGTCCAGACGGCACCCCGATCCTCGTGCGGGATGTCGCACGTGTTCATCTCGGTCCTGAAATCCGACGCGGAGTGGCGGATCTGAACGGCGAAGGAGATGTCGCCGCTGGAATCGTGGTGATCCGCCAGGGAGTCGACACCTATGGCGTGATTCAAGATCTCAAGAAGACGATCAAAGACAAAGTCCAAGCCGCGCTTCCCGAAGGTGTCGAATTCGTCACGACCTACGATCGCTCGGATCTGATCGAACGCGCGATCGACACCTTGAAGAGCAAGTTGCTCGAGGAGGTGGCGATCGTCTCGCTGGTCTGCATCGTGTTTCTGTGGCACCTGCGCAGCGCACTCGTCGCGATCGTGACGCTGCCGCTGTCGATCCTGCTGTCGTTCGTTGCGATGCACCTGATCGGCGTCGGCGCGAACATCATGAGCCTCGGCGGGATCGCGATCGCGATCGGCGCGATGGTCGACGCTTCGATCATCATGATCGAGAACGCCCACAAGCACATCGAGTCGGACACCGCGCAGCGCCCACGTAAGGAGATTCTGATCGAGGCCGCGCAGCAGGTCGGCAGGCCGTTGTTCTATTCCCTCCTCATCATCACGGTGTCGTTCCTCCCGATCTTCTCCCTCGAAGCGCAGGAGGGCCGGCTGTTTCATCCCCTTGCATTCACGAAGACCTTCGCCATGGGCTTCGCTGCGATCACATCTGTCGTGATCGTGCCGTTCCTCATGATCGCGTTCATTCGGGGGAAGATTCCCGAGGAGCACAAGAACCCGATCAACCGGTTCTTGATGTGGATCTACCACCCGTGTGTTCGCTTCGTGCTCCGTCACCGTATCGCAACGCTCGTTGCCGCAGGCGCGCTCATGGCCATCACGGTGCCGATCTTCCTGCGGTTGGGCTCGGAGTTCATGCCACCGCTCAACGAGGGCACCATCTTGTACATGCCGACGATGCTGCCGGGCGCATCGATCGAGACCGCGCGAGGGACGCTTCAGCTCCAAGACAAGCTCATCATGCAGGTGCCGGAAGTCGCATCGGTGTCGGGCAAGGCGGGCCGCGCTCTTACCGCGACCGATCCGGCTCCGCCCGAGATGTTCGAGACGGTCATCAACCTCAAGCCCGAGTCGAAGTGGCGAACCGGAACGACGATCGAGACGATCGTGGCCGAGCTCGATCGCACCGTACGTGTGCCCGGGGTCGTCAACGCGTGGACGATGCCGATCAAGGCGCGCGTCGATATGTTGTCGACCGGTATTCGCACACCCGTCGGCATCAAGGTGTTCGGCCCGGACCTCGCAACCATCAACGAGCTCGGAGCGAAGATCGAACGCGTTCTGAACGAGGTGCCCGGTTCGCGCAACGTATTTGCCGAGCGGGTGACCGGTGGGTACTACCTCGACTTCACGATCAAACGCGAGCAGATCGCCCGCTACAACCTGAACATCGCGGACGTCGAGATGGCGATCGAGTCGGCGATCGGCGGCGCGAACGTCACCACGACGATCGAAGGTCGAGAGCGCTATCCGGTCAACATCCGTTACCAGAGCGCCTATCGCAGTGACGTCGACGAGATTCGTCGCACGCAGATCGCAACCCCGACGGGCGCGCAGATCCCACTCGGCGAGCTCGCGGACGTCGCCGTGACGACAGGCCCGACGGTGCTTCGCACGGAGCAAGGGCAGCTACTTGGCTACGTCTACATCGATGTCGGTGACCGCGACCTCGGCGGCTACGTGACCGATGCCAAGGCGGCGGTCGCGAAGGGGGTGAAGTTACCCGCTGGCTACACGCTTGAGTGGAGCGGGCAGTACGAGTACATGCAACGCTCGACCGAACGGCTGAAGATCGTCATCCCGGTGACGCTCGCGCTCGTGATCGTGCTGCTCTACCTCAATACCCGTAAGGCGGCGAAGGTCGCGATCGTGCTGCTCGCAGTGCCGTTCTCGCTGATCGGTGCGTTCTGGTTGGTCTGGCTGCTCGGCTATAACCTGAGCGTCGCGGTCTGGGTCGGCATCATCGCGCTGGCCGGTGTCGATGCCGAGACCGGCGTCGTGATGCTTCTGTATCTCGACCAATCGTACGAGCGATTCCAGAAGGAGGGTCGCATGCGCAACCTACAAGATCTGCAACACGCCGTCGAGGACGGTGCAGTGAAGCGCATCCGACCGAAGATGATGACGGTCATGGCGATCCTTCTCGGTCTGCTTCCGATCATGTGGAGCCATGGTGCGGGCTCCGACGTGATGCGCCGGATCGCAGCGCCGATGGTCGGCGGTGTGGTCACGTCGTTCTTGCTCGAATTGCTCCTCTATCCGGTGATCTTTACGCTGTGGAGAGGTTGGCGGCTAACGCATGGCGGTGACGGTGCGCAGCCAGGTACCGACGGCGCGCATGCAGGTGGGCCACTGATGATCACGGCGGAATCGTGAGCAGGATAGGGCAGAACGAATTCCGACGGGACAGCTTCGCGGGCGGCCTTCTGTTAGCCATCGGCGTGCTCACGCTCGGAACGGCTGTCTACTTCCGACCGCCCATGCTGTCCGAGGACCAACGTTTCACGGGCGTCGCCGCGAGTGCGGTGTCTCCACAGATGGCCGAGTGGCTCGGTATCGTCTTCCACACCTGGGGCGGCTTCATGGCCGGCTTCGCTATTCTCCTTCTTGGAATCGGCGCCTACATGATGACATCGCGGTCGATCTTTCTTCGTTGGGGGATTGCCATCGGTGTCGTGTTCGCGTTCGGTCGGTTTCTCGCCAGCAATCTCGCGTTGCGGTCGGACTTCTTGCCATTCATCGTCGCGATCACGGCGCTCGCGGTCATCGTCGCGGTGCGCCTCATCGCCGTATATGATCGCAACTAACGTGGAGCGAATGGGTCATCACGAATCGCACGGGCTGTCGCACGACATGTCCGATCCGGCGATGGCTGCTTCGATGGAAGCGGACATCCGGACTCGTTTTTGGGTCGCGCTGAGCCTGTCCGCGTTGGTCGTCGTGATCTCTCCGATTGGGCAGATGGTCGGGATCCACCTACCGCTGAGCACCCTGGCCCGGTCCTGGGTGTTGTTGGCGCTCACGACACCGATCGTTTTGTGGTGCGGCTGGATGTTCATCGCAGGAGCGGCTCGGTCACTGGCGTCGAGACGCCTCGACATGTCGGTCTTGATCGCCGTCGGCGTCATGATGATCCAAAATGGCTTGGTCGTCGGTCTTCGCGCTGCCGTCGTGATTTCGGACCACGAGACCTTCACGGATGGTGGACATCCGTTTCAGCGCCTCGTAAAGCGTCGTCGTCATCGGCACCGTTCGTCGCGTGAGACCCTTGGGCGTTCCCGTTTCTTTGCGATACGTCTGGCGGTTCACCGTGATGGTCTTCGCGATCAGGTCGACGTCTTCGCGCTAGCGCAGTGCTTTCACTTCGCCAACTCGAAGCCCCGCCTCACCGTCCAGGCTAACAGCCACGTCAATGCTCGATCAGCTGATCTGATGAGGCTCGAAGTCGCACGGGCGTACTGACTGGCACACCCACTGCAATTAGCGTCGGGGATGCAGGTCCGTCGGTTCTTCAAGACGCTGGTCACGGCGATCATCAACGACAACCTCACCGACTCCGCGGCGATGATGGCGTACTACGCGGTGATGGCGCTGTTTCCGATGGTGATCTTCGTCGGATCGCTGTCGTTCTTGGTGCTGCCCGAAGCCACCGTGATGCAGGGCGTCGGGATGGCGAGCGAGGCGCTACCGCTCAGTGTGCGGCAGGTCCTCGTGGAGCGCGTCGATTCGCTCGTCAAAGCAAACAGCGCAGGATTCGCGATCGTCGGCGCCGTCGTGGCCTTGTGGGGCGCTTCGCGCGGCGTGGTGGGCCTCACCACCGCACTCGGGACGATCTACACGAAGCCCGAGACGCGCTCGTGGGTGCGCCGCCAGCTGATCGCGATCGGGATGACGTTCGCGGTCGCGATCCTCGTGATCCTCGCGCTCTCGCTTCTCGTGATCGGGCCGAGCGTCGGCCACTGGGCGCTCGGCCGGTTCGGCCTCGGCGACACGTTCGACATGGTCTGGAGTGTCGGTCGCTGGGTTGGTGCGGGCGTGCTCGTGATGTTCGTGTGGGCGCTCGTTTACAAGTACCTGCCGAACACCGATGCGCCGCTGCACATCTTCACGCCGGGCGCCGTGATCGGCGTCCTCGCGTGGCTCGGCATCAGCGCGCTGTTCGGAGTGTATCTCTCGCACTTCAACAGCTACGAGGCGACGTACGGGACGCTCGGTGGCGCGATCATCTTCTTGCTGTGGCTGTGGTTGTCGAACATCGTGTTGCTCGTCGGCGCCGAGATCAACGACGTGCTCGCGGATATCCGCGCTCCACACAGCGAGGCTGCGGCCCAGCTCGCGGACACTCGCGAGGTCGAAGGCTCGCAGGAGGCGGCCGCGAAGGCGGCGAAGCTCGCGGACGCGGCGCACGACAACGCAGCCGTGCCGCCATCGCCGCCGCCGTCAGATCTACACGTGCACTAGCGAGCGCTGTTGCTCGCGTCGCGAAGCTGCGCGGCGTCGGCGCGGATCTGCTCGAGCACGGTCATTGCCACGGCACGACGGGGCGGCGTGGAGCGCGCGTCCTTGAGCTGAACGAGGCGATAGCGCCGCATCAGATCTTCGGTGAGCTCGCGACCGACCCGCGCGCGCAGCGTCGCGAGCTCGCGACCCACGGTCGCGTAGAGGGCGGTGAGCTTTTGTGACGAGGTCTCGATCGGCGCGGGTGGGACGGGTGGGGGCGGCGGCACCGGAGTCGGCGCGACCGTTTGGGCCGATCCAGGTGGTGCGACCGGCTTGGTCGTCGGCTTCGCGACCAGGCCGGAGCCGAGCTGCGTCACCGCGATGACGATGCCGACGACCACCACCGCCGTGATCACGGTCGCGATCAGCCACCTCGACCGTTGTGGTGGCTGCCACTCGGCCGAGTCGCCCGAATCGCTCGACTCGATCGCCGTACCACTCGCCACGCGGGCGAATGATCGAGCGTCGCGTTCGGTCGACAACGGCATCGGAGCCGGCATCGGAGCTGGGATCGGAGCCGCATCCGGAATCGGATCCCGCGTTAGCTGCCACATCGCGAGCGTCTTGGTTCCTTCGCCGTCCGTGGGTCGGCGTGTGGCAACTGCCGAAGCGACCACAGGAGGCGCGATCACAGGAGGCGCGACAACCGGCGCAATCGGTACCGGCGCTGTCGGTGGGGCAGCGATCGGCGCTGGTCGTACGCCAAGCCTCGCTGCGGCGGCTTCGCGATCCTGCTCGA
>JAYWCI010000205.1:0-3443 GCA_043780895.1 Kofleriaceae bacterium
CCGCGACGATCGACGAACGGCGGCCGACGCCGCGTTGTCCGCGAACGATCAGCAGCGCGTTCCCCTTCATCGCGTGCTGGATCCGGTCGAGCGAAGCGCCGTCGACCGCAAGATCGCTGCTATCGATCGACGCGGCCACGGTGGCGATGTCGGCCAACGCATCGTCGAGCCGAGATTCACCGAACGCGACGGCAACACTCCGGCTCGACAGTGCGAGGGTCTGCCGATAGTCCGGCGCCGTCTCATCTCGATCCGTGCGTACGACGAGCAGAAGCCGGCGCAGCAAGCCGGCCTGGGACAGCTCGGTCACGGCGCGGAGCCGCTTCGTCGCCGAGTACACGACGCGGCGAAGGGTGTCGACGGTCGGATCCGCCGCGTTCTCGGTGTTGAGATCGCGAAGTAGGAGCCTCGATTGCGAATCGATTTCGTTCGCGAGCAAGACCCAGATCGCGAGCTCTTCGGTGTCACTAAGGTTCAGCCGCTCGCACAGCGAGACCAACGGCATCGCGACCCCGGTGCGCAGCGCGTGGCGACCTTCGTTTCGCAGATCCAGGTCCTCGCAGTCATCGGGACCAAGCGTGACAAGCGCTCCTGCTTTGGTCGCCTCGACCACGGCGCGCAGGTGCTTCCGGACCCTCAACACGATCGCGTCTACGTAGGTCGACTGGTCGATGTACAGGTTCTGTGGCATCTCACCGGCCCTTTGCCCGCGCCGCACGGCGTCGAGCGTCTGCGAGAAATGCGATCAATCGCGCCGTGCGCTCCGGTGTCAATCGCTTCATTCGCACGACGATCGGATCGTCTGGCATCGGAGTTGTGAGGCGCTCGTGCAGCCGCCGCGCGTCGTTCAGGCTCAGCGAGCCGAACAGATTGCCGAGCGCGTGCTCTTTGCGGCGGAACGCGTCGGCGATGCGCTCGCCCGCCGCCGCGCCCTGGTCGAGTGTCGCGAGAATCTCGCGCTCGCACGAAACCGCCGCGCGCGACGTGGTGGTGATTTCGGTGTGCGTGACGGCCGGCACGTCAGTAGCAGGTTCGGTCCCTTGGAGAACGAGCGTCAATCGTGGCGCAGGAAGCAGGCACTTCTTTGGAAGGCCTGCGGCTCCCGCAAAGAGCCGAAGAGCTGGCTTCGCCGCGGGGAAGGAGCTCGGCCCTCCTCTCGTCGGGGTTCGCACCGTGGGTCCGTTCATGCTCCTCATACGAGCAGCCTATTGGAGTCTCTCCCAACCGGCCGAGAACCCGAGACGTATTGAATCGTCGTGCCTGACCGCGAGCGGACTGCACATGCATTCGATCCAACGAGCGAGCAGAAGGCACAGCCCATCGTCGAGCCGCACCGGCGAAGTTCTCGTCGGCGCTCGCGGTAGCGCACGTGAGCGTACTGCGATAGCGCCGAGCGTCTCGACGCGGAGCTGACCGCCGGCGATGGCGACGCGCTTGAATCAGGCGTCGCCGGCTCGGCGATATCGTGTGTCAGCCCGACAGGACGAACGCGTGGGCAACGGCGGCGATCGGGAAGTGGACGACGGAGTCACCGTGGCGCGTTGCGCCTTGAAAACCCGGCGCCGTGTCGACACTGGGATCGTTCCACATCCCCGTGGCGAGGGTTACCGGGCGGTAATTCGGGAGCCGTCGAACCAGTAGACGAGCGTGATCGCGAGGCAGAGAAACTCCGCGTCGGATGACTGCGTGACGGTCTTCTCGAACACGTCGAACTCGGGGTGCACGCGGATCCCGTCAGTGATCTGCCAAGAAACTCGCGTTGGATCGCGGCCCTTCCGCGCTGCCAACTATCTTGATTCCTACCGGAACACGCCGCGCGTGTGCTGCTCGAAATCATCACGACACGACGTTCATCGCCCAGCCGATTTGAGGTTGAAGGCCAGGCCTGTTTCTTGGTTCAGCTTTCACTTGGACTAGCGCTAAATTTAGCCGTCGGTTGCGCTCGTGGGTCGCGACCGAGTCGCGGTTGCTCGTCGAGTGACCGTGACCGCAACTGCCGATGCTCGGTCGCTGGCTCAGCGCACGACTCGGGAGACACTCTTGTAGAGCACCGGCACGTTGAAGTTGATCAGCATGCCGAGGTGCAAGTTTGCTGCTCCGAGGTACGAGTAGACCTGCGCCCGGTGCAGTGGCGTATATCGCTCGACGGCTTTGATCTCGAGGATGATCTTCTCGTCGACGATGAAGTCCGCGAAGAACGCATCGACCTGGCAATCTCGGTAGCTCAGCTTGATCGGTGCCTGCGCGAGGAATGGAATGCCGCGAAACCTGAGCTCGCACTCGAGCGCCTTCTGGTACGCGCGCTCGAGCATGCCAGGGCCGATGCGCCGATGGACCTCGATCGCGGCTCCGACGATCGCGTGCGAGAGCTCCTTGTGAATGATCTGTGCGACACCGAGCGAGCGCGCGAGGCTCTCGCCGATCTCGTGCTCGGTGCTGTCGTAGTGGAGTTGCTCGTCGAGATAGTAGGTCGTAGTCTGGTCCTCGGCGTTCTTGCTCATCATGGTGGTTCTCCGATCTCGTCTTGACGCGTGCGCGTTCGGCGCCATGTGTGCGCCGAGCCACTGGGGTTAGAAGGGGATCTCCCGGGGGAACTCCCGAAGCCTCTGGGGTGGTGCGGCTCCGCCCATACGCGGTGCCCGCGCCCGAGGACGTGCCGAGCGCGAGCAGAGAGCCCGCGTTCGGTCGACCACCGAACTGTGCGGCGACCGTTCTAAAACGCTGGTCGACTTGGCGCTCGGCACGGCCGAAGCGCGGGTGCCGCGGGGCGAGCCGCACCGCCCCAGAGGCGGAGGGCAGTGCCTAAAACCAGTGCGTCGATGGCGAGAATGCAACGGCCCGCGTGCGAGCGGCGCAGCCGCCGAAACTCTCTTCGCTCCGGTCTTCGTTTCTTTCTGCCTGCTTCGGTACGCAGGGCACATCGGCCCGCGAGTGAACACGCAGCGATCGCGTCGATGCTGACGACTACGGCGGCCGCGAGCGAGGCGCCGAAACCCTCTTCCGGTCTCTCTGCGCTTCGTTGCTTCGTGACCGTTCGGGCTGGCGCAAGTCGCCGACGGGGATGCGTCCTAGATCGTCACGCCGTATTCGGCGAGGACTTCGGCGGTGTGCTCGCCGTGCTTGGGGGGCGGCGACGCCTTCGCCGGTGTACCGACCGGGGTACGCACCTGCATGATCGGGCCAACGCCGGGGCCGCCGTCGATCTCGAAGAACACTTCGCGCGCCGCGTGGAGCGGATGGCTCGGCAGCTCTTCGAGCTCGGTCACGATCTCGACGCAGCAGTCGTGGGGCGCGAGCAGCGCGTGCCATTCGGCGGCGGTCTTCTGCAGGAAGATATCGGCGAGCTCGCCGCGAATGCGTGCCTGGTCGGCGGGCGAACCAAGCAGCTCGGCGGCGACTGGAGGTCGCCCGATCGCGGCGTTCAGCGCGAGCCAGAACTTCGG
>JAYWCI010000206.1:0-8599 GCA_043780895.1 Kofleriaceae bacterium
CGGACCGAGGCCGATCAGTGGCTCGATTCGGTCGCGCGCTAGACCGGAAAGCCGCGGTCTCGCATCAGGGCGTTCGTATCGACATCGCGGCCGCGGAACTCGCGGAACGCGACCTCCGGCGAGACCGAGTTCCAGCTTCGCTGAACGCTTCGGCGGCATCGCGGTGAGCGTGTCGACCCATTGGTAGCTGTAGCAGCCAGCGGAGTACTCGACGAGCTCGGCTTCGTAAGCCCTGTGTGAACCTCACATGGCTGCGCCCAGGTTCGGGCGCCGAGACTGTGGCGATGCAAGAGTCCTCCGAGGGACGCGAGCTGATCCGAGCGGTCAAGAAGCGTGGCGAGGCAGTGTCGACGGTGGCGGCGAGGCTGGGTGTGTTCTCTAAAAAAACGTTGAACGCAGCCTCGACTGCTTCTCAGAAATGGCGACCCCGACGGGCCGAGCTGCGATCGGGACCATTGCAGTGAGCTTCCTGGCTACCTCAACTCGTCTGCTACAATGAGGTCATGGCGGCGACCGACGTGCTAACCGAGATCCTCCAGCTTCCGGCCGAGGAACGCGCGCGGCTCGCCCTCGAGCTACTTCGCAGCCTCGACGGAGATCTCGATGCCGATGCAGCCGCAGCGTGGGACATCGAAATCGACCGCCGAGGCGCAGAGGTTGATGCCGGAACGGCCGACTCGATGACCCTCGACGAATACCGCGCGCACGTACGCGCACGAAGAACTGCTCGCGCGGTTCGATGAAGCTGGGGATCCATCGGCTTGCCGTCGCTGAGATCGACCACGAGGTGGACTACTACGAGTCTCGTCAGCCTGGTCTCGGCACCGGGCTCGAGGACGAGATCGACGCGGTATTCGAGCTGATCCGTCGCTTCCCGCAAGCAGCTCCGCAGTGGAAGTCTCGAGCCGATCGCCGCGTCGCGGTACTCGACCGCTTTCCATTCACGCTCCCGTACCAGATTGCAGCCCACGAGATCGTCGTGTTGGCACTCGCGCACACGAGCCGCCGACCCGGTTACTGGTCTCGGCGATGAGCTGAAACCGGTGACACGGGTTACGGCGAACCCCCTCACCCCACTCCAGATAGCGCTCCAGCTCCGCCCGCACGAACGCTGGCAGCGCGACGCCGAGCGCGCCGTCGTTCACCGCGCCGTAGAGCGTCTCGAGGTTGTCGCGCACCACTGCGTACAGGATCGCCTCCTCGGGGCGGCAACGCGTGTAAGCGATGGTGGCAGAGCTGGTACAGCTGGGCCGTCCGCTCGCAGCTGGCACCGATCAAAAAGGTCGCGGCAATGGTGAAGCGCCATCTGCCGAACGTGCTGACCTACTTGAAGCACCGAATCACCAACGCCGGCAGCGAAGCGATCAACTCCGTCGTCCAGATGCTCAAGAAGCGAGCATTCGGATATCGCAACTTCGAGAACTTCCGCACCGTCGTTCTCTTCCGTTGCGGCGGGTCGCTACGGCTCCCGCCGGTGGACCGACGCCAGCACCAGCAGACGAGGCCACGCAGCTCTCGCTTGGCGTGATTGTTCGTTGGATCGACGCCGAGTTCGAACACAAAGCGCCACAGCGCCTCGCGGTGTTCGATGATGTTGCGACAGGCGCCCTGGAAGCCCTTGATCGGCAACGCTGCGCCCTCGTCGAGCAGCTGTTCGATCAGCGCGCGGAGATTGGTGGCGACGAGTTTGCGATCTAGATGAGGTCATGGGTTCCGGTCGCCAGGATCGGCGGAGCCTGGCGTCGTGGTGTGTCCTGTTCATCCAGCTTTGTACCCTCGCCGCGGTGATCGCTCGCACAGGACGGGCGGTAGCAAGCTGTACAGGTGGCACAGGTGCGCGTTCCAGCGCATCGATCGAACAACTTTCAACCGACATTATCCTCGCGGTAGCCTGGTGCCATGACACTACGTAGCTTGGGTCTGCTTATTAGCCTGGTGATGCTGCTGTTCGCGTGCGGCGGCAAGCACGACGCGAACGTCGACGGCAACAGCAGCGGCAGCGGCAGCGGCAGCGGCAGCGATGCCACGGTCGCGAACTGCGCGACGTTCGGCGTCGCGTGCGTCGGCGATACCGATTGTTGCTCGGGGATCTGCGACCCAACCACCGCGACATGCGCCGTCAACGTCGCGATGTGCGGTGCCGCGAACACCGGGTGCTCTTCGAACACCGATTGCTGCTCGGTGAGCTGTGTCAACAGCGTGTGCTCGGGCACCCAGTGTGTCGCGGACAACGCGGCGTGCACGACCAATGGCGAGTGCTGCGGTGGTGCGTGCGGCGCCGGCGGCACGTGCACGCCGCTCAACACGACGTGCAAGACCGACGGCAACCCGTGCGTCGGTGGGGCCGAGTGCTGTTCGCAAGCGTGCAACGCGAGCGGCCACTGCGGCCCGTCGTCGTACTGCACGCAGGGCGGCGACTCGTGCGCTCACGACGCGGAGTGCTGCGGTGGAATCTGCAACATCGCGAGTGGCCAGCAGCTCGGCACGTGCACGCAACCGATGACCGGCGCGACGAACTGCTCGGCGGGTGTCGATGGCACCGTGTGTACGGATTGCGGTGGCTGTTGCAGCCGGCTCTGCGAGGTCTACGCCCCGACCGGCGTCAAGATCTGCCAGCCCGCCGAGGGCTGCCGCGTCGACGGCGATCTGTGCCATCAGGACGGCGACTGCTGTGGCGCTGCCGGGACCGGCCTGCCGGGTGACGGCCACGTCACGTGCATCCGGCAGAACTCGACCGATCCGGTCGGCGTGTGCCGCAACCCGATGGCGTGCGCGCCCGAGGGCGAGATCTGCCACTACAAGAACTATCAGACCTGCGGAAACTCGTCCGCGCGCAACGACTGCTGTGGTGGTCTCGGCGGTAATCCGTCGGCCGTGTGCAAGCTCGACCTTCTCGGCATCCCGCGCTGCTACGGCCTCGGCACGGTGTGCCGCCAGGCGGGCCAGACCTGCGCGGACTCGCTCGATTGTTGCAATGGAACCCCGTGCGTCTCGAACGGCATGGGCCAGCTCGTGTGCGGCGCCACGGCATGCCAGCAGATGGGTACGACCTGCACGCAGACCGCCGACTGCTGCAACGGCTCGACGTGCATCTTCGGCAACGGCCAGACCTACGGCACGTGCGGCGCGGGCGGCACGTGCCAGCAGAGCGGCCAGTCGTGCAGCGCCACGTCGGCGTGTTGCAGTGGTGCGACCTGCATCGACACGACCACGAACGCGGCGTGCGGGGCGAACCAGACCACCGGCTGCGCCTGCTACACGCCGATCTTCTGACCGGCTGGCGCGCCACGAAGGGATGAGCGCACCGTTCGGTGCGCACGGCGTTCCGGAACCGTGCGCCGCTCGCCGGGGCGGCATCGGCAACCGGAGCATGCCGCGCGCTCGCGCCTGGCACCCAGCTTGCTGTTTTGCGTACGACGAAAACTAACCGAAGGGAACGAATGTCTACCTCGCTTCGCTTGCTCAGGATCTCCACATTGCTGTTCGTCGCCGCGTGCGGCGGCAGTCACGACGCTCCGGCAGATGCGCCGGCGCCCGATGCCGCGCTCGCGCCGGCGGTCACCGCGGTGCTGCCGAACCCGCTGTGCTCGGACGGCATGACCCTGACGATCACCGGCACGAACTTCAGCCCCAACGCGACGGTCACCGTCGATAGCGCACCGGTCTCGGCCACCGTGACCGACTCGATGAACATCACGGTCACCATCCCTGCCGGCACGATCGTCAATGGCAGCAACGCGGTCACCGTCACCAACCCCGACGGAACATCGGCGATGGGCACGCTGACCGGCGAGGCCAAGCCGCTGATGTTCTTCGTCGACCCGAACGTGCTGGGTGCGAACATGACCGCACGGGTGTCGGTCTACATGTCGGGCTTGACGACGACGGTCACCGGCGTGTCCGTGCAACCGCATGCCGGCGGCTCGGCGACGCAGCTCACGAACGTCGCGACGGTGGCGAATCACGCGAACCAGATCCAGGCCACCGTCACGAGCGGCACGCTCACCGCTGGCGCGTATGACGTCAACGTCACCGACGGCGTCTGCACCGCGACCCTGACGAGCGGGCTCACGATCGTCGGCACGCCGGACATCACGGTCGCGAAGGTCCTGCCTCCATTCGGCGATCCGACCCAGGCGACCGCGATCACGATCTCGACCTCGGGTTATCCACTCACCCAGACCCCCCGGATCTATCTCTCGAACGGCGGCACGGCGACGGCGCTCTCCGCCGTGAGCTGGCAATCGCCGACCTCGGTCTCCGCGGTGGTCCCGGCCAACGCGCTCGCCGCGGGCGACTACGACGTCATCGTGATCGATCCGATCGATGCGAACGGAGCGCATGTCGGTGTGCTCACCGCAGGCTTTCACGTCGTGCGACGCCACCAGTGATCGCGAGCGTCACGCCGACGACCGTCGTCGCGACCCAGACCACGACGCTCGCGGTCGCAGGCTCGGGCTTCGCGACCGGCGCGACCCCGACCGCGTACTTCACGCAGTGCACGGCGCCCGCGGGAGTCGCCCTCCCGACCCTCCCGCTCGCGCTGCCTCCGATCAGCGGCGCGACCCCGACGGCTCTCGACGTGACGGTGAACGCCAGCTCGGTCCCCGCGAGCGCGGCGTGCGTGCTGCGGATCATCAATGGCGCCGTCGCCGACCCGACCAATCCGTGCCCCGCGGGCGGCACGTGCGTTCCGTTCGTGGACTTCTCGGCGGTCGCGTTCGTCTCGGGCTCGGGTAACCTCGGCAGCTGGACCCAGTCGACCGGCTCGAACACCGACTCGGTGTTGCAGCTGCCGGTCGCGCGCTCGCGGCTCGGCGTGGTCGCGGGCCACGTCACCGCCCAGGCGCGGTTCTTCTATCAGATCGGCGGTGACGACGGCACGATCAGCAATGCCTCGAGCGCGGTCGCCTCGACCCCGCTCGACGAGCTCGGCAACCTGCTCGGCTGGACCTACCAGCGCAACTCGATGCTGATCGCGCGCACCGGCGCTGCGGTGGTCCGCGTCGGTCAGTTCACCTACGCGATCGGCGGCTCGAACGGTGCGGCCGTATACAACACCGTCGAGCGCGCGCGAATCCTCGATCCGCTCGACGTACCCGCCGTCCCGACGATCGACCTGGCACCGAGCGCGACCGGCCTGACCGCCGGTACGTGGGTGTACCGGGTGAGTGCGGTGCGCGCGGCCACCGACCCCTCGAATCCTGCCGGCGAGACCCTCGCCTCGGACCCGCTGAACGTCACGCTGCCTGATCTGTCGAACCTGACCACGACCCCGCTCGCAAAGGTGACCCTGAGCTGGCCGGCGATGCCGAACGTCGTCTCGTACAACATCTATCGCACGCCCGCCTCGGGTGGTGACGCGACGCAGGTCCAGCTCCTCGCGAACGTCGCGCAGGCCGCCACGACCATCTCGTTCGAGGACACGGGCCTCACGACGACAACCCGGACCCCGCTGCCGATCGGCTCGACCGGCGTGTGGCACCAGGTCGTTAACCTGACGACCGCGCGGTTCGGCGGCGCGGCGACGATCGCGCAAGGCCCGGTGACCGCGACGACGAGCACGATATTCCTCTACGTCGCTGGCGGCGGCACCGACCCGACCCTGTCCAGCGCGACGCTCCTCGACAACTACGAGTGGGCGAAGATCGACATCAACCTCGCCGACCGGTCGCAGACCGTCAGCGCGTTCGCGATCGGTAAAATTTCGGGCACCATGACGAATCAGTCGATCGGCGGCGCGCGTTCGTTCGCGAGCACGTTCGCGGCGGACCACAGCTTCAAGTCGCAGGTCACCCCGGGCACCACGCACGTGTACTTCGGCTCGGGCCTCGCCAAGTCGACCGGCTTCTCCCTCGTCAACGCGATGCGGACCGGCTCGACGACGACCGCGAGCGCGACGGGCGATCTCGGTACGCTCGTCTCGACCAGCTCGAACGCCAGCGGCGGCGCGGCGGCGGTCGCGTTCGCGGGCTACCTATTCACGCTCGGTGGCCTCAACAGTGGCGCCACGCTCCAGAACGCGTCGTCGGCGCAGCTCTGTCCTGCGACCGGCTGCACGGGCGCGAGCCCCCCGACGCTGACGAACTGGAGCAACGGCGGTGGCGGGACCCCGAACGTGCAGCGCGTGTTCTCGAACGCGCTGGTGGAGGGGCCGTACATCTATCTGTTCGGCGGCAGCACGAGCTCCACCGGGACGAACGCGACGGCGTCGGTCGAGCGCGCAGTCTACTGACGCGGCTCGACTAGTTCGTCGAACCGAGGACGCGCTGACAGGTCTGCGTCGATGCGTTCCAGTTGCGCTGGATCAGCCAGTTGCGCCCACCGAACGAGAGGTTGTACTTCGAGCCGTTCGTCGCGGTCTGCTCGGTTCCGAACGTCCACGCGCACCTGTCCCCGTTCTCGGCGCCCTGGCGATCGTACCAGGCGTTGAGATCCGGATCGCTGACCGCCTCCTCGACGCGGCGTCGCACCACTTGATCGTCTACGGTAGCGAGACCCCGGACGGCACCGACGTCAACACGACCTTCGAGTACCTCGTCGACACGAGCACCTGGCAGCGGGACACCACGACGGGCCCTGACGGTGCGGTTTCGTTTCACGCGTTGCCGGCGCCGCCGGAGCGCCGGTCCTCGCGAGGGCCCGCGGCTACGGCCGGACGATCACCGCGCCGCCGTCACCAACCGCGGCGAGCCCCCCGCCGGGGACCGCCGCGATCCCGCGCAGCGTCACCGTCGTCGGGCTGGTCGCGAGGGTCCACGCCGTGCCGTTGTAGTGAAGCACGACCCCGGTGGCGCCCACCGCCCAGACGTCGGTCGTGCTGGTACCGGCGACGGAGTAAAGAAACTGGTTCGTCGGACTGGTGACCTTCGTCCAGGCGCCGGCGCCGACCTTGTGCAGGATGGTGCCGGAGCCGCCGACCACCCAGTACTCGCCGCCAGTGCCCCATATCGACGCGAGCGTCACGTTGGGTGGCGTTGGGTCGGTGACATAGGTCGTGCCGTTCCAGTGGACCAGCGTGCCCTTGGTGCCGGTCAGGTAGACATCGTTGGCGCTCTGCACGAACACTGACCAGTAGTCGATGCTGGACTGGGTCACGGTCGTCGTCCACGTCGCGCCGTCGCCCCGCATCAGGGTGCCACCGGTGCCCACCGCCCACAGGTCGGTCGCGCTCGCGCCCGCGATCGCGAACAGGTCCGAGTTGCTGCACCCGGTGGCAGCGACCTGCGACCACGCCGAGCCCGTCCAGTGCAGCAGCATGCAGCTGCGGCCCACCGCCCACACGTTCGCGGGCGCGGGGCCCCACAGCATCAGCAGCGTGTCGATCGCGGCGCTCGGGGTGGCGGTCCAGGTCGCACCGTTGAAGTGCTGGAGCTCGCCGCTCGTCCCGGACACCCAACGATCGTCGCTCGCCAGCGCGAAGATGCCCCAGAGATCGTGGGTCGTCGCAGGGGCCGGGCTCGCCGCCGCCCACGCGCTGGCGGTCGCCGCGTCGGGCGTCGCGTTGGTCGCCGCGTCCGCGCCCGCCGCGGACGTGGAGTCGATGAGTGACGAGGCATCGGCGGCGACCGAGCCCGCCGCGTCGATCGCGTCGGCAGGGTTGCCGGCAGCGAAGCCAAGGCGACCGCAGCCGGAGACCAGGAGCGTCACCATGGCGACGAGGGCTCTCGTTCCGCCCGACCAGGCGGGCTCGCGCCTCGTCGGCGTCGCCTCGGTTCGTGTCGCCACCCTCACTTTGCTCAAGCGGCTCCACGATAGCATCTCGCGGGCGCCCCGGATCGAGTGAACGGGGCGGTGGCCAGCAGCAATCTCGACCTCGCCAGCATGAACGTGAAGCGCAGCACGCACGTGTGATCGGCGGCATGCCCGCGCTCGATAACAGCTCGATGGTGAGCTGCATGTGGTCGGCGATGACGGTAGCTTGACGCCGTTCATTGCGGCAGGTCGATGGCGCACAACTCGCCGCCCGCGCTGCCGGTGAAGGCCTGCTTGCCGTCCGGCGCAAAGCAGGCCGCCGTCACATGGCCCCGGTGCAGGCGCTGGCCGAACCGCGACAAAGCCGCTTGAGTTACCCACCAGGGCTAGGCGCTCGTCTGGGCTGATGGCGAAGGCGGTGACGGTGAGCTTGGGGTCGTTGAACGGCGGTGGCATGTCGTGCGGTCCGCCGTCTGACTTGGAGACGAATAGGCCTTGGCCGAATCGGTCAACCCGCCAGATGAGTCCGCGCGTGGCCTACGCCGTATCGACCGTGCTGATGGGCAGCCAGCGCGCCTTGATGAAGCGGAACGGTAGCTCGGCGTCGACCGGCTCGAGGGTCTGCGGATGGAGTTTGATAAAGGCTGGGCGGCCCCGCACGCAGGCTCATGTTGTAGTTGCCGGTGAGCGCATAGAAGCGGTGTCGTATCCCCGTGATTGGCGTCAATTACTTTTGCCGGGTGATGTAATCGTCGTCGGGTTGGTAGTCGTCGTCGACTGGGGGTCCTTCGCGCGGCCTCGAGGTACCTCGGATTCGATGAGCCTGCAGATCCGGACCGAGGCCGATCAGTGGCTCGATTCGGTCGCGCGCTAGACCGGAAAGCCGCGGTCTCGCATCAGGGCG
>JAYWCI010000207.1:0-52854 GCA_043780895.1 Kofleriaceae bacterium
CGGACCGAGGCCGATCAGTGGCTCGATTCGGTCGCGCGCTAGACCGGAAAGCCGCGGTCTCGCATCAGGGCGTTCGTATCGACATCGCGGCCGCGGAACGCGCGGAACGCGACCTCCGGCGAGACCGAGTTGCCGACGCTCATGATCCGATCGTGGAGCTTCGTCGCGAGGGCCTTGTCATAGAAGCTTCCAGCTTCGCTGAACGCTTCGGCGGCATCTGCGGTGAGCGTGTCGGCCCAGATGTAGCTGTAGTAGCCAGCGGAGTACTCGTCGCCGGAGAACACGTGCAGGAACTGGGTCGGGCGGTGACGCATCACGATCTCCGGCGGCATCCCGATGTCCTTCATGACCTGCGCCTCGAACGCGCCCGGGTCGGTCACGCTCGCCGAGTGGATCTTCATGTCGTAGATCGCGGCGGCGAGATACTCGACGGTGTTGAAGCCACTGTTGAAGTGCTTCGCCTCGCTGATCTTCGCGACCAGCGCCGCCGGGATGGGCGTACCGGTCTTGTAGTGAAGCGCGAACTTGTTGAGGATCTCCGGGGTCGTGAACCAGTGCTCGTTGAGCTGGCTCGGGAACTCCACGAAGTCGCGCAGCGTGTTCGTGCCGGCGAGGGTGGGGTACTTCACGCGCGAATTGAGGCCGTGGAGCGCGTGGCCGAACTCGTGGAACAGCGTGCGCGCGTCGTCCCACGAGATCAACACGGGCTCGCCGGGCGCGCCCTTCACGAAGTTCGCGTTGTTCGAGACGATCGGCGTGAGCTCACCCTTGAACAGCTCTTGCGTCCGGTACTCGCTCATCCACGCGCCCGAGCGCTTGCCCTCGCGCGCGTACGGGTCGAAGTACCAGAGCCCGACGCGCTCACCGCCCCGCGTGACCTCGTAGACCGTGACGTCCGGGTGATAGACCGGCACGCCGCTGATCAGCGTGAACGTGATGCCGTAGAGCTGGCTCGCCGCCCAGAACATCGCGTCGCGCATCTTGTCGAGCTGGAAGAATTCCTTCACCTCGTTCTGATCGAGCGCGTACTTCTGGGCGCGGACCTTCTCCGCGTAGAACTTGTAGTCCCACGGCGCGATCTTGAAGCCACCTGCTTCGGTGTCGACGATCTTCTGCATGTCGGCGACTTCTTCGTGGACGCGCGCGACCGCCGCCTTCCACACCTTCATCATCAGCGCCATCGCCGCGTCCGGCGTCTTGGCCATGTTGTCGTCGGTGATCCAGTGCGCGTGGCTCGCAAATCCGAGCAGCTTCGCGCGCTCCGCACGCAGCGACAGGATCTCGGCCATCACCGGCTTGTTGTCGTGGGCGCCCGGATGATCGCCGCGGCTCACGAACATCTTCCAGACCTGCTCGCGCAGCGCGCGGTCGGGTGAATCGGTGAGGAACGGATCGACCGCCGATCGCGTGTTCGCGATCACCGCATCGCCAGCCTTGACGGTCTGGCTCTCTTCATCGGCGAGCACGTTCTGGCTGAATGTCGTGAACAGCGATGCCAGCCGCTGGTTGATCTCTCCGAGCCGCGCCTTCTCCTGCTTGCCGAGCGCGGCACCGTGGCGCGCGAACCGGCGATAGACGACATCGGTCAACCGAGCATCGAGCGGCGGCAGCGCCGCACGGCCGTCGTAGACCGCCTTGATCCGTGCGAACAGCGGCTCGTTCTGCGTGATCTCGTCGCCAAAGGCGGCGAGCTTCGGCATCGTGCTCGTCTCGACCGCCTGCATCGCCTTGTCGTTCATCGTCGCGGTGAACGTGCCGAACACGCTCGCGGCGCGCCCGAGCTCGCGCCCGCTATCCTCGAGCGCGAGGATCGTGTTCGCGAACGTTGCCGGCTCGGTCGCGTCGGCGATCTTCGCGAGCTCGCCGCGATCGAGATCCATCGCCTTCGCGAGCCCGGGCTCGAACGCCGCGGTCTTGATCTGATCGAACGGCGGCGTTCCGCCATGAGCGCCAGTCCACGGCGCGAGCAACGGGTCATTAGTCGACACGCGCCGACTGTACCCGCTATCGCACGAGAAGCTGGGTCCAGCGATCGAACAGCTGCTCGCGGTGCGACAACCACGAGGTCTCCGGATGATCCGGATCGAAGTCGCGTGGCGCCGTCACGTCGGTCCGCCCGAGCTCGCGGTCGCGCCGATACTCGAACACCAGGCGATCCGCGACGTACTCGGGATGACCCAGGTGCATCACGAACCGATGATCGGGCGTCTCGAACAGTGTGTAGCCGGCATCGCTGGAGTGCCCGAGCAGGCGCACGCGACCCTCTTGTTCGGCCGCCTGGAGCTCCCAGTCGGCGATGCCGGCATGCCGGCTGTGCGCGCACTTGAACGAACCCACCTGGCCTGCGAGTAACGGGCTCTCGGTCAGGATCCGGTGCGTGTACACACCGAACAGCTTCTGCGGATAGAGCAGCTTCGGAATCTTCAACGTTGCCGCGAGGGCGAGCCCGCCCCAGCACAAGCCGAGTGTGCTCGGGATGTACTGGCGCGCGTACGCCATGATCTTGACGAGCTCGGGCCAGTAGTGCACGTCGGCGTACGGCATCTCTTCGACCGGCGCTCCACTGATCACGAGCCCGTCGAGTGGACCTTCGGCGATCACGGCGTCGAAGGTGCGATAGGCGCGATCGAGGTGGGCGTGATCGCTGCTCTGATAGCCGTGCGTCGCGAGCCGGATCAAGACGGTCTCGACCGGCCGCGAGACCCGCGCGAACGGCATCACCAGGAGCGGCTCGTACGCTTCGAGCCGCGGCATGATGTTGACGATGCCGACGCGCAGGGGCTTCACGCGAGCGCCTGATCGATATCCGCGAGGATGTCGTCGACGTGCTCGAGGCCGACCGACAGGCGCACGTAGTCTTGCGTGACGCCGGTCGCGGCTTGCTCGGTCGGCGACAGCTGCTGGTGCGTTGTCGTCGCGGGATGGATCGCGAGCGTCTTCGCATCGCCGACGTTCGCGACGTGCGAGATCAGCTTGAGGCTATCGATGAACTTCTTGCCGCCGGCGAGGCCGGTCTTGACGCCAAAGCCGAGGATCGCGCCCGCGCCACGCGGCAGATACTTCTTGGTCTTCGCGTACTCCGAGCTCGTCTCGAGGCCGGGATAGTTCACCCAGGCGACGTTCTTGTGGCTCGTCAGGTGCTTCGCGACCGCGAGCGCGTTCTGCGAGTGGCGCTCCATGCGGAGATGCAACGTCTCGAGACCCTGCAGGAACAAGAACGCGCTGTGCGGCGACAAGGCCGGACCCAGATCGCGCATGAGTGTCACGCGCGCCTTGATGATGTAGGCGATGTTGCCCATCGGCGCGAGCGCCGAGACGAACTCGAGGCCGTGGTAGCTGGGGTCCGGTGCGGTGATCAGCGGGAACTTGTTCCCGGTCGTCCAATCGAACTTGCCGCTGTCGACGATGACGCCACCGATCGAGGTGCCGTGGCCGCCGATGAACTTGGTCGCCGAGTACACCGCGATGTCGACGCCATGCTCGAAGGGGCGAAGGAGGAACGGCGAGACCGTGTTGTCGAGCACCAACGGGACGCCCTTGTCGTGCGCGATCTTCGAGAGTGCATCGAGATCCGTCACGTCGAGCTTCGGGTTGCCGATCGACTCGGCATAGACCGCCTTGGTCTTGCTCGTGATCGCCTTCTCGAACCCAGCGAGGTCATTCGAGGGGACGAAATTGACCTTGATACCGAAGCGCGGCAGCGTGTTCTTGAACAGGTTGTATGTGCCGCCGTAGAGGTTGTCAGCTGCGACGATCTCGTCACCCGCTTGCGCGATGTTGAGGAGTGCGAGGACGATCGCCGAGGTACCGCTCGCCGTGGCCAGCGCGCCGACGCCACCATCGAGCTGCGTCATGCGCTGCTCGAACACGTCGTTCGTCGGGTTCATGAGCCGCGTGTAGATGTTGCCGAACTCCTTCAGTGCGAAGAGGTTCGCCGCGTGCTCGCTGTTCTTGAACTGGTACGACGTGGTCTGGTGGATCGGCACCGCGCGCGATCCGGTCGTGGGATCCGGCGTTTGGCCACCGTGCAGCGCGATGGTTTCGGGGCGGTAGGTCATACCCCGATCTCTAGTACGACGGACAGACATCCGTCAAGACGGATGTGACCTCCGTCCAAGCAGTGTTCTCGTTTGTCCCGCTACAGCCACCATGATTCGAGGTAGTTACCGAATGCTCGAGAGTGGATCCGCCGGCTAAGCGAGTCTTTCGGCCAGGTTGCGACGGATCCAAAGGGTGCGCAGATCGATAGGTATGTCCAAGACCCTCCCGATCGTCCCGATGCGCAGCGGCGTGCTGTTCCCTGGGGTGAGCCTGCCTATCACGGCTGCCCGTCCCGCGACGTTGCGAGCCATCGAGGCCGCGCTCCGGGATCCGGAGCACAAGGTGTTCGTCGTCGCCCAGCGCGATGACGTGGATGAAGTGACCGCCGACGGGCTCTACACGTTCGGCGTGATCTCGACCCTCGGCTCCGTGCAGCGTGGCATGGGCGGCCTGCGCGTGGTCCTCGAAGGCCAGGAGCGCGGCATCGCGCTGCGCGTGACCCCGACCGATGGCTACCTCACGGCGCAGGTCTCGGAGCAGCAAGAGCTCCAGCCGCTCGATGCGAAGGATCCGACGTTCGTCGGGCTCTATCGCGAGGTCCGTGATCGCGCCGCCGAGCTCGCGAAGAAGCGCGGCGTGCCCGACGAGACCGTCGAGCAGATGATGACGCACATCACCGAGCCGGGTCGCCTCGTCGATCTCGTCGCCGGTTATCTCGACGTACCGGTCGCCGAGCGTCAGGCCCTGCTCGAGGTGCTCGCGATCGAAGACCGCCTGCGCCGCGTGCTGATCCACGTCCAGCGCCAGATCGAAGTGGTCTCCGCGCAGGAAGACATTCACTCGAAGGTCAAAGAGGAGATCGGTGATCGCCAGCGCGAGCACTACCTGCGCCAGCAGTTGAAGGCGATCCAGAGCGAGCTCGGCGAGGGCGATGAAGCGCAAGACGAAGCGCTCAAGGAGCTCAAGGCCAAGCTCGACGGGCTGCCGCTTCCGGATGAAGCGCGCAAGGAAGTCACGCGCGAATGGTCGCGGCTGACGCGCGTCGGTAAAGAGTCGATGGAATCGCAGGTGATCCGCACCTACCTCGAGACGGTGGCCGAGTTGCCGTGGGGCGTGCGCACCGACGAGCACCTCGATGTGATCTCGGCCGCGAAGGTCCTCGACGAGGATCACTACGGGCTCGGCGACGTGAAGGATCGCGTACTCGAGTTCCTCTCGGTCTATCAGCTGACGAAGAAGAGCGATCAGAAGGGTCGGATCCTGCTGTTCACCGGTCCTCCGGGCGTCGGCAAGACCTCGATCGCGAAGTCGATCGCTCGTGCGATGGGGCGCAAGTACGTCCGCATCTCGCTCGGTGGTGCTCGGGACGAGGCCGATATTCGCGGCCATCGCCGCACGTACATCGGCGCGCTGCCGGGCCGCTTGATCGCCGGCATGAAGCAAGCGGGCAGCAAGAATCCGGTGTTCCTGCTCGATGAAGTCGACAAGCTCGGCCAATCGCATCAAGGTGATCCGGCGTCCGCGCTGCTCGAGGTGCTGGATCCCGCGCAGAACGATACGTTCACCGATCACTACCTCGGAGTGCCATTCGATCTGTCGGAGGTCATGTTCATCGCGACGGCGAACTTCATCCAGAACATCCCGGGCCCGCTGCTCGATCGCATGGAGATCGTCGACTTCTCCGGCTATACCGAGAAGGAGAAGCTCGAGATCGCGAAGAGCTACCTGGTCAAGCGCCAGCTCGAAGCGAACGGCCTCACGCCGGATCAACTGACGCTCACCGACGATGCCGTGCGCGAGGTCATCACCTCGTACACTCGCGAAGCCGGCGTGCGTAACCTCGAACGCGAGATCGGAAGGCTCGCGCGCAAGGTCACGCGGAAGATCGCCGGAAAGGAGATCGAGCGTGCTTCGCTCGACCGCGCCGACGTCCGTCCTCTGCTCGGCCGACCGCGCGTGCATCCCGAGAAGGCGAACCGCGAGGATCAGGTCGGCATCTCGACCGGCATGTACTACACGCCGATGGGTGGCGACATCATGTTCATCGAAGCTGCACCCATGAAGGGCAAGGGCAACCTCGTCCTCACCGGTCAGCTCGGCGACGTGATGAAGGAGTCCGCGCAAGCCGCGTGGACGTTCGCTCGCTCGCATGCCGACTGGCTGTCGATCGACGATCGCGTGTTCGAGCGTGACGTGCACGTACACGTCCCGGCCGGCGCGATCCCGAAAGATGGTCCTTCGGCGGGCATCGCGATGGCCACGGCCATGGTGTCGGCCCTCTCGGGGCGCCCCGCGCGGCACGACGTGGCGATGACCGGCGAGATCACGCTCTCGGGTCGCGTGCTGCCGATCGGTGGCCTCAAGGAGAAGATCCTCGGCGCGGTGCGCGCAGGCATCACGAACTTCGTGATCCCGGCAGATAACGAAGCCGACCTCGAGGATCTGCCGGCCGAGGTGCGCGAGCGGATCAAGGTCACGCCCGTCGAGACCTTGCTCCATGCGCTCTCGATCACGCTGCGCGATACCGTCCAGCGCGATGGTCGGCTGTACTTCCAGCCGGCGCTCGCGGCTCTCACTCCGACCGAGCGGATCGCGCACTAAGATCCCATGCAGAGCGAGGGGTGGCGTTCGCGACCTACCGAGCGCCAGTGCTCGCGGCGTGGTTGCTGCGTGGGATCTTCCGTTGCGTTGCGACCATAAATGCCAAGTGACGCTACAGTAACCGCATGACGAGCTGGATCGAAGCAGTACCCGAGGCCGCGCTCGTCGAGGCGCGGGCATTCAACGAGAAGCTCGAGAAGATCCTCGCGACGATTCCTTCGATCCACACGCTGGATCCCAAGCAGGTGCGCGCGTCGCGTCGCGACGGCAAGGGCATCTACCCGCCGCCGGTGTTCTCGCCCGCGGCCAAGGATCTCGAGATCAAGACGCGCGGCGGCACGATCAAGCTGCGCATCGCGCGACCGCCCGGAGAACCGAAGGGTGTGTACCTCCACCTTCATGGCGGCGGTTGGACCCTCGGCGCGCACGACATGCAGGACGTTCAGCTGATCGAGATCGCGAATGCGACGGGGCTTGTCGTCGCGAGCGTCGCTTATCGTCTGGGACCCGAGCATCCATTCCCGGCGGGTATCTGCGACTGCGAAGATGCGGCACGCTGGCTCGTCCTCGAAGGTGCCGAAGCGCTCGCGGCACCGGCGCGCTTCGCGATCGGCGGTGAATCGGCGGGCGCGCATCTCGCGGCACTCACGCTGCTGCGCCTGCCACGCAACGCGTTCTACGCGGCGAACTTGGTGTACGGCGCGTACGACATGTCGCAAACCCCGAGTCAGCGGCTGTGGGGCGATCGTAACCTCGTGCTGTCGGGACCGATCGTCGATTTCTTCGGCGAGTGCGTGCTGCCGAAGATGCCGATGGAGGAGCGCCGCTCGCCCGCGTACTCGCCGCTGTTCGCGGATCTCGCGAACCTGCCACCGGCGCTGTTCACGGTCGGCCTGCTCGATCCCTTGATCGACGACACGCTGTTCATGGAGGCGCGCTGGCGCGCGGCCGGCAACTCGACGACGCTGCGCGTGTGGCCCGAAGCGGTGCACGGCTTCAACTCGTTCCCGATCGAGATCGGGCGGATGTCGAACCGCGATCAGTACGAGTTCCTGGCGTCTCGGCTCGCCTAGTCGATCTCCGCCGAAATGATCTCGCCCCTGCCGATCGCGGCAACCAGCAGCGCGTGATCGGCGGTGACTTGATCGGCGGCGATCGTCGCCATCTTCGTGATCGCGCGATCGAGCTTCTCGGCGTCACCCGCGTAGCCGTAGAGCACCGCGGGATCCGCGGTCCGCGCGTGACCCTTCGCGAACGTCTCGCCCGAGACGCGCGAGTACTCGACGAGCGACGAGCGCTTGAGATCCGCCGGATCGATCGAAGCCTTGTGATCGGCGAGCTGACGCACGTAGAATGGGCGGTTGTTGATCGTGGTCCAGCCGATGAATGGATCGACCGAGGTCTGCATGCGGTGCGCACCCTCGGCGACGCGGCGGCCATCGTGCTGCGCGGGAACAGCCCAGCCGTGATCGGCGTACGTGCTCGGCAGCGCCTCCTTGACCTGCAGGATCAGTGAATCCTCGGGACCGTTGCCTGCGCAGATCACGGCGTAGTTGTGAACGCCGATGCTGCCGGTGCCCGCGACCTTGAACGCGACATCGTACGGTGCGTAGCTATCGAGGACTTGCTGTCGGCTCGGGCCGACGGTGTCGCGATACTCGTTCAGGGACCCGAGCACGAGCTCGGCTTCCTCGTCGGGGATTCTTCGCAGCTTGGGATCCGCGGCGACGAAGCGATGGCGACCATCCGGCAGGGCCGGCGCGCACAGCGCCTCGCGCGCTTGCAGGGGCTTGATGTTCTCGGCCTTCGAGAGCACGCGGCCGACCGGACCTTCGATCTCGAAGCGATGGACGGCGTAGCGCGCGAGCTCGACCGCCGGCAGCTCCGCGAGCTCGTGCATGGTCTCGCGCCACGCGCGCACCATCGACATCACGGCATCCTTCGCGACGGCCTCGCTCGCATGACCTTCGCGCGCGACCAGGACGATGCTGATCGCGAGGCGCTTGAGATCCCATTCCCACGGCGCGCGACAGGTCTCGTCGAAATCGTTGAGGTCGAACACGACCTTGCCGTCGGGGGCGGAGTAGGCGCCGAGGTTGCGGAGGTGCGCGTCGCCGCAGATCTGGACGAAGTAACCGGTGTGCGGCAACGCCATCAGGTCCGGCGCCATGATCGAAGCATTCCCGCGCAGGTACGCGAACGGCGACGCCGCCATGCGCCCGTGGCGGAACGGCAGCACGTCGGGCAGCCGGCCTTCTTCGGCCGCCTTGAGGCGCGCGAGCACGTCGCGCTCGCCGGTGGTCCACACGTCGTGATCGATGCGGCGCACGACGTCGCGCAGGCTGCGGCCGTAGGCTTCACGCTCGGCGCGCGCGGCGTGACGTTGGGGAGGAGTCGTGGTCATGAGGGTCAACGACACTATCAGTTCGACGTTGGTGGATTGGACTCCCTGCATGAAAGCGCGGTTAATCGTGCGGGGCTCGACCGCCCCGCCACGGCCTGGAAGTAACCGACATATGATCGGGGGCAATGGTCCGCCGTCGGTTTCAGGAGGGGCGCGAGCTCGTCAAGGAGTCGCTCGGCTCGTACTCGCGCCATAGCGGTCGGATGCTCGCGAGTGCGGTCGCGTTCTCGGCGCTGTTGTCGATCGCGCCCCTGCTGTTCATCGCGCTCGGCATCGCGAGCATCGCCGTCGGTGACGATATCGGGCGCGCGAGCGTGCAGCATGATCTTGGCCGCTGGATCGGCACCGAGAGCGCCCAGACGATCATGAGCCTGCTCGATCACGCGCGCGTGACCGGGCACAGCGCGGCGGCCAGCGTGGTCGGTGCGGTCGTGCTCGTGTACGCGTCGACCCGGTTGTTCAGTCAGATGAAGCGCGCGCTCAATCACATGTGGGACGTCCACGCGAAGTCGGGCAAGGGCTTCAAAGGCACGGTCATCAAGCAGGCGCGCAAGCGCGGGCTCGCCCTCTTGCTCGTAGTCTTCGTCGGCGTGCTGATCATCGCGGTCGTCGCGGTCAAGACCGTGCTCGCGGTGTCGCTGCACCTCCTGCCCGAGGCCGAGGATCGCGCGCTGTGGCGGGCGGGCGAGATGATCGTGTCGCTCGGCACGACTACCCTGATGTTCGCGGCGCTGTTCAAGACGCTGCCCGATGCGAAGCTCGCGTGGCGCGATGCGTGGCGCGGTGCGCTGGTCACATCGATCTTGTTCTCGGTCGGCACGACCGTGATCAGCCTCTATCTCGGCCACAAGACGCTCGATGTCCTGTACGGCCCGGGCGGATCCCTGGTCTTACTCTTGCTCTGGGTCCAGTACTCGGCGCAGGTGTTCTTCCTCGGAGCCGCAGTGACCGGCGAGCTCGCGCGCCGACGAGGAAGCGCGATTTCGCCGAATGAAAGTGGCGTGAGAGTCGTGATCTCCGACGGCGAGGCGATGTAGGCAGATCGGCGCCGATCGCCGATATCGTTGCCAAAAAGCCACACGATCAGGAACTTCTCAAGTGCGTGTGGACGGAGCTAACGTGCCCGACCGTGGGGAACCGAGTTATTTGGTTCGGTCTGATCGGCACACTCGGGGGAGCCTGTGCCGATCAGATCGAAACCGCGACGACCGATCAAGCGTCGACCGTGTGCGGAACAGGATCGACCGTCAAAGGGATGGATGTCTCGTATTACGAGACGTCGATCGATTGGGCACGCGCGAAGGCCGCGGGCATCGATTTCTCGTTCATTCGCGTGAGCGATGGCACCACGACGATCGATACCAAGTTCGCGCAGTACTGGGCCGGCGCGAAGAGCGCAGGCGTGATTCGCGGCGCGTATCAATTCTTCCGTCCGAATCAGGACGCGATCGCGCAAGCAGATCTGCTGCTCTCGATGATGGGCACGTTGCAGCCCGGCGATCTTCCGCCGGTGCTCGATGTCGAAGTCTCGGACAGCATGTCGAAGGCGCAAGTCGCCGCCGGCATCCACACCTGGGTCGCTCACGTGACTGCCGCGACCGGCGTCGCGCCGATCATCTATACGGGCCTGTACTCGTGGGCGGATCTCGCGGGTAGCCCGGATCTCACGACCTCGCCGCTGTGGCTCGCGCAGTACACGAGCGCAGCGTGCCCGAACATTCCCTCGCCGTGGACCACGTGGTCGTTCTGGCAGCACTCGTCGACCGGCGCGGTCGATGGCGTCACCGCGAGCGGCGTCGATCTCAACGTGTTCAACGGCACGCTCGACGAGCTCCGCGCCTACGCGGCGACCGCGAGCGGCGGCGGTGGGACGGTCACGCCGCCGTGCGGCACGATCGACGCGGCAGGCGGTACGGTCGACGACAGCGACGCGTGCTTCTCGGCCGGTGGCCCGGCGCAATACATGCGGCAGGTCGCGGATGCCGGGATGAATGGCCTGCGTTGGACGCACACCACGACCTCGGCGAGCGAAGCGAACTACGGCCAGTGGGACCTCGATTTTGCGGCGGCGGGTACGTATCACGTCGAGGTCTACACCGCGGCCGCGTACGCGACCTCGACGAATGCCGACTACGAGATTCGGGCGAACGGCGCGATGCAGAGCGTGACGATCGATCAGACCAAGGTCGATGGCTGGCAGCCACTCGGTGATGTCACATTCGCCGCCGGTGGCGATCAGTTCATCAACCTCGGCGATAACACCGGCGAGGCAACGCAACAGCAACTCGTGTTCGACGCCGTGCGCTTCACGCCGGTCTCGGGCCTGCACTACGACGATCCGCCGCCGGCCTCGTCGGAACCGGGTGGTTGTTCGGTCGCGGGAAATTCCAGTGGCGTCGGCCTCTCGCTGCTCGGCCTCGGCCTCGTGTTGCGTCGCCGTCGCCGTTAGTGCTACCGGTGTCTCGACTCTCGGCGCTCAACCTCGTCGCCGAAGGCTTCGACTGCGCGATCTAGGCATCGCCAGTACGCAGAAACTTCTGCACCGTCGCTTCGCTCAGCTTGAACGCCGCGCTCGCGCGGCAGCTGCGCACGATCTCGCCGGTCGTCTCATCCGTGACCTTGAGGATCGCGTGCGGATCATCTTCCTCGAGCTGGATGTCGAGGTCCGCCTTGAGCCGCTGGCCGCTCTCGCTCTGACACGTGATCGAGCGATGCAGCTTCGCGCGCAGCGACGCTTGATGGCGCTTGAGCACATCGTTAGCTCCCTTTAACAAACTCGCGAAGTCCGAGTGGCCCATCGGCTTCGGATCGACCTTGTTGCGGCCCATCGTCCACGGACTGACGAGGACGGGCTCGGAATCGCCGTCGCGGGTCATCTCGACTGCCCAACCTTCATCGTGGTCGTTCCGGATCACGCGTGCCGTCCAGCCCGCTTTTTTCCAGAGGCGCGGATCGGAGGTCTGTTCGACGGCTGCTTCGACGGCTTCTTCCATGGCCGGAGCATCGCGCAGGGGGATGACACCCGTGTATCTTGGGCAGATGGACGAGGTGCTCGAGTGCCTGACGCGCCTGAAGCAGACGTGGCCGGGCTCGCAATGGGACTGGGATGGCCGATTCTCCGCGGTCAGTTCGTCATTCACGATCGAGCTCGAGCCGAAGGTTCGCGAGAGCGCACGGTTCGCATTCCCACGCGGCTGGACCGTGAAGTCTCTCGAGACCGCGCCCGCGGAATTTCGTGCGCTCGCCGAGACCACCGGCATGCGCCCGAACCAGCGCTTGCTCGCTGGCGACGAGCTCACCGCGCCGACCTTGTTCGGCCTGTGGTGGCCGTGGGGCGGCGGCGACAAGATCACGCTGCGCATCGGCTTGATCGGTGCCGGTGCGGCGGTCGCGCCCGTGCCGGCGATTCGCGAGCTGTTCGGTGTGATCCTCTAACGAGCCCGTACTCACCGGTTCATCGCGGTCCGAGCTCGCGCTCGATCACGTAGCAGCCGACCTTCGTGGGTGCGAGCCCGGGCGAAGCCGCGGGAGGCAAGCTGCGCGCGAGCGCGGTAGCGGAGGCAAGCTGCTTTCGATCGTCGGACGCGGACAGGCGCTACGCTCCGCTTCGCTTGCGGAGCTCGGCGACCAGCTTCGCCGCGATCTCGAGATCGGAGAACTTGATGATCAGGTTGCCGTTCGGGTTCACCGAATGAATCGTGATCGCGATCAGACCGTGGACCTGGTCGCCGATCACGCGCAGCGTGCCGCGCGTCCCGGGCTGCCATCCGGCAGGCGCGCGGATGCCCGAGATGTCGGCGCCGCCTTCGTTGATCTCGACGAGCTGACCGAGATAGCTGCGGCCATCGAAGTCGAGCTCGATCGGCAGGTAGAGCTTGATCCGCTCGGAGATCCGCTGGAGCTGACGAAACTCCGACGAGAACTGCGGCTGCGCCTGATCAGTCGCCTTCGGCTCTTTGACCGGCTGGCTCGAGCGTGCGGTCTCGATGCCCTCGAGCCCGAACTCGAACCTGCTGTGGAGGCTCGGATCGATCGGGCGCGTCTTCATCGCCTTCGTGAACTGCTCGCGCAGCTTGCGGATCGGTGAGAGGTCTTGCTGGAGCAAGCGGTGCGCGAGCTGGCCGAGCTCCTTGACATCCGGATCGGTGTGCGGCGCGCTGATCGCGAATGGTTTGCCATCGTTCACCGAGTTGCGGACTTGCGCGTTCTGGCGCAGCGCGGCCACGACCTCGACCTGGATCCCGAGCCGCTCCGTGATCATCCGCTGGATCGCGAACAGCGCATTGCGATCGGCGGGCTTGTGCAACATGTTGCCGACGATCGATGCGTTGAATTCCGCGAGCAATAAGCGAAAGCTCGCGACGAGCTCGGGCACCTCGTCTTCGAGCATCGTGAAGAACGTGGACACCTTGTCCATCGTGCTCCCGATCTCGAACGCGTCCTTGCCGAACGTCGCGGTCAGCTTCTCGGAGGCGCGCAGGCCGACCGAGGCACGTTGCAGGCGACGGAACAGCGCGATCTTGAGGAACGCGTAGCCGTTCTGCAGTGACGTGATCTCCGGCACCAGCACGACGAGGCGGGTATCGGCGGCGTTGAAGAAATCGATCGTATCGAGATCGACGCCTGCGCCGACATCGATCAACAGCACGTCGGCCGCGAGCCTGCCGAGCTCGGCGAGCAGCTTTTGCTTGCTCTGGAACGTCGGATGCGCGGAGCCGAGCGCACCTTCTGCACCCGCGATGATACGAAGATTAGCGACCGGCGTCGGCAGCGCGACTTCATCGAGGCTGGCGTTACGGCCGGAGAGGAAATCTTCGACCGTACGGTCCGGCCGCATGATGCCAAACATGGTGTGAAGGTTAGGCGCGCCGAGGTCGGCATCGAGCATCACGACGCGTGCGCCGGCTTTTGCGAGCGAGACTGCCAGGTTGGTCGAGATCAGCGACTTGCCGACGCCGCCCTTGCCACCGCCGACCGCGAGGACCCTGCCGACCCGAGCTGGCTTCTCCATGCACTCAGGAATCTAACAGGTTCACCGTCCCTTCATGCACTGCATGGCAGCGTCGGGGCATGAACAACTTCAAAGCACTCGTCGTGGGGCTCGTTCTCGCCTCCAGCACGGTCGCCCTGGCCGACAAGATCGAGCTCGCCTCCGTGCCGACGCCGGTCACCAAGGCGTTCGCGGCGCGCTACCCGAAGGTCACTGCGACGAAGGCCGAAAAGGAAGTCGGCAAGGACAAGGTCGTCGCGTACGAGCTCAAGGCCGACAAGCTCGAGGCCACCTTCACCGCCGACGGCACGTTCCTCGAAGAAGAGACCGTCGTCGCGCTGACGACGCTGCCGGCGGCGGTGACCAAGGCGTTCGCCGCGAAGTATCCGAAAGCGAAGGCCGACCGTGCCGAGAAGCAGGTCAAGGCCGACAAGACCACGACCTACGAGATCGCGTTCGGCAAGACCGAGGTGACGTTCAAGGACGACGGCACGTTCGTCGAAGAGGAATAGCTTAAGACAACCAGAAAGTTGGGTATCTCATTACGTTACGACGAGGTGAGAACCGGACGCGATTTTGCGGATGGCAACGTCCGGATTAAGCTGAGCTACGCGTGCGGCATGGGCATGGTCAAGGCGACGCTCACCGTGCAGTAGCGGTCGGGCGCTTCGCGGGCAGCTCCAGCGCGACGTTGGCGGTGTCGCGGGCGCCCGAGATGTCGAACGAGATCGAGCTGGCACTGATGCTGATGTTTTCGATGTGGCCGCCCTCGACCCTGGGCTTTGCTTGCTCGAGGGCCTGCACCGCGTAGGGGAACAGCTCGGTCGGCACGTCGCCGATCGCAAATGTCCCCGCGACGCGATCGATGCTCCCTTTCGGCGAGGGTTTGTCGAGGTGGCCATCGCTGTAGCGATACGCATCGAGGTGCGTCGGATGCTTGGGATCGATCGCGACGATCTCGACCGACTGATCGTGCGCGAACATCCCGGTGATCTGGATCTCGCCGCCGCCACCGATCTGGTGCTCGAGCTCGGCGATCGCCTGGACGAGCACACCTCGATCGAGCGCCGCGGTCGTCGCGTACGGATGCGAGATCTGGAACTCGTCGAGGTCGGTGGTGCCAATGCCGCACGCGGTCAGGGCGAGCACGCAGGCCAAGGGTTTCATCGCTTCCTCCGCCACAGGTAGAGCCCGACGCCCGCGCTGGCGAGCAGGGCGAACAGGAGGACCGTCGCGATCAGCTGGCCGTCTTTGGACACGGCGGTGCCATTCGCAGCGACGCAGAACATGCGGTTGTACGTCCGCGTGCTGCCGACCGAGACGTGCACGGTCAGGCTCGTCATCACCGAGCTCGTGCCACTCGCGCAGATCAACGGCCCAGCGAGCCGCTGCAGGATCGGGAGGACGAACGGGGCGGTGAAGGCGAGGATCGCCGCGACCATCGCGATCAATCCGACCGCCGCCCTGGGGCTCAATGCTTTCTCGTCGACCACCGGCGATCACGATAGCTGAAAACCCGGCTGGGCCCTCACCGGCGGCGGGTCGGAAACGCGACGTCGATCGTCGTTCCGGACGAGGTCGTCTCGATCTCGATCCGGCCTTCGTGCATCGCGACGAAGCTGTGCACGATCGACATGCCCATGCCGGTGCCCGATTCCTTCGTCGAGAAGAACGGCTCGAACACGCGGCTGCGGACCTCGTCGGGCATCCCCGGGCCATCGTCTGAAATCCTGAGGTGCACGCTGCGCTCGGCGCGCACGACCTCGATCGTGACCCGGCTGCGTGCGGCCTCGATCGCGTTGCGAACGAGGTTCTGGACCACTTGATGGAGCTTGCCTGGATCGACGGCAAGTGGCCTGATGGTGACGACATCGTCGAACGCGAGCGTGACCCCGCGGACATCGGCGATCATTCGCTCGAGCTCGACCACGTCGCGCACCACGCTGGTCACATCGTAGTCGACGAGGTGGAGATCGGGCGGTCGCGCGAACTCGAGAAACTCGTTGAGTAGCGTGGTGAGCCGCTCGATCTCTTGATGAGCGAGCTCGACCGGCTCGAGCACCTTCGGGTCGTCATCTTTGCGGCGGAGCCTGCGCTCGAGAAGCTCGAGCTGGAGCTTGGCCGCGTTGAGCGGGTTGCGGACCTCGTGGGCGAGCCCGGCACTCATCGTCTGCAGCGCGTTGATCCGATCGGTCTGGATCGTGCGCTCGCGCTTGACGAGCTTGTCCTCGGAATCGAGCTGGTAGTGGCGCAGCATCAGGGCGAGCTCGACATCGAAGAGCTTCTCGACGGCACGCATCACGTCGAGCGCTTGATCCGCGGGATAGAGCTCGCGAATGTGATCGAGATACGCGACGCGCACGACGTTCATCGCGGTGAACATGTACTGCTGCGCGAGTCCGATCCGGACGTGGACCCGACCGATGCGCGAGCGCCGTTCGTTGAACGCCAGATCGTAGGGCCCTCGCAGCCCCGACGACATCCAATCGATCAGGGTCCGGCGCAGCCGTTCGACCTGTTCGGGGCTCGAGAGCACGGCCGCGGCGACCGGATCGGCCCACACCGCCTCGTAGAACCTCTCGGCGATCCGCGCGAACGATGGCTGCAGCCGGTCATGAAGCGCGACGAGCCGAGCTCGATCGCTGTCGTCGAGCTGCACGTAGGCGATGAGCTGGTCGAGGATCACGGCTTCGAGATCGTGCCCTTTTGTACGACCGCGAGGTCTGATCGCGGCGCTTCGTTGTATTGGTGCAGCCGGTACTGGATCGTCCGCGGACTGATCCCGAGCATCTCGGCGGCCTTCGAGGTCGAGCCGCCGGTCACCTTCATCGTCTCGAGGATCGCATAGCGCTCGAGCTCTTCCATCGTCGAGCCCGGAATCGCGGGCGCACCTGCAGCGATCGACATCGCCACCGGCCGCACGGTGGTCGGCAACACGCGGGTCTCCACCGTCGTGCCCGTGGTCAGCACCACCGCACGCTCGATCGCATTCTCGAGCTCGCGGACATTGCCCGGCCAGTGGTAGCTGGTCATCAGCTCGAGCGTCTCGATCGACAACTTGTCGATCGTCTTGTCGTTCGCCTTCGCGTACTTCACGAGGAAGAACTCGGCGAGGGCAGCGATGTCGCTCGGGCGGTCGCGGAGCGCGGGCATCTCGATGGCGACCACGTTCAAGCGATAGAACAGGTCTTCGCGAAAGCGACCCTTCGCGATCTCGTCGGCGAGGTTGCGATTTGTCGCCGCGATCACGCGAACGTCGACCTTGATCGTCTCGGTTCCACCGACCCGCTCGAACTCGTGCTCTTGGAGAAAGCGGAGCAGCTTGACCTGGATCGAGGGCGAGATTTCTCCGATCTCGTCGAGGAACAGCGTGCCGCCGTTGGCGAGCGAGAACCGGCCTTCCTTGCGAGCCACGGCCCCGGTGAACGCGCCGCGCTCGTGACCGAACAGCTCGCTCTCGAGCAGCGATTCGGCGAGAGCGGCGCAATGCAGCTTGATGAATGGGCCCTTCGCTCGGGGCGAGCGCTGATGGAGCGCGTTCGCGATCAGCTCCTTGCCCGTGCCGCTCTCACCGGTGATGAGGACGCTCGCGCGGCTCGGTGCGACCTGCTCGACGATCTCGAAGACTTGCTGCATCGCGGGCGCACTACCGATGATGTTATCGGGAGCCACGCGCTCGCCGATCCGCGCGCGCAGCTGCCGGGTCTCCTTGCGCAGATGCTCGGTCTCGAGCACGCGATCGATCACGACGACGAGCTCGCTAAAGTTCAGTGGCTTGGTCAGATAGTCGGCCGCTCCGGCGCGCATCGCATTGACCGCGGTCTGCACGGCTCCGAACGCGGTCATCACGACCACTGCGACAGGGTCGTCGCCCGAGCGCAGCTTCTTGACGAGCTCGATGCCATCCATGCCCGGCATCTTGAGATCGGTGACCACGATCTCGGGTGCGAAGCTCTCGACCTTGCCGAGCGCCTTGAAGGCATCCGCGGCCATCTCGACCTCGTAGCCCTCGTCACGCAGGAGCTCCGTCAACGCGGTCCTCGCATTGACCTCGTCGTCGACGACCAGCACTCGTCCACCGCGTGACATGTGCAGCGAGCTTACAGCTAGATCCGTGCCATCGGGATCGAGCGTGTTTATGCGCAAACCGTGCGTTCAGCGCGGGTGAGACCGTAGATCGGCGCAAGATTTGCGTCGCTGCACCTGGTCGCTCTGGTCGCACCTAGGTCGGAAGGCGGCCGAGCTCGAGCCTCAGCTCGGTCAGCTCGCGCGCGAGCTCGAACTGTTCGATGGCTTTTTGGATCACGACCAAGAGCTCGGCTCGCGAGATCGGCTTCAAGATGTAGTCGCTCGCACCCGCGCTCATCGCCTCGATGGCGAGCGGGCCGCGACCGTACGGAGCGATCACGATGATCTGGCGCGTGACCGATGCGAGCTCCCGGACCGCAGCGAGGTCGCCTTCGGTTTCGAGCTCGATCACGATGACCGCAGGCTCGAGCGCACGGGCGCGTGACACGGCGGTTTCGGTATCGTACGCGGTGGCCACTTCGAAGCCCTCGTCGGTGAGCAGCTGGCCGAGCGCGCGGCGGATGTTGGGAGCTCGCTCGAGGATCAGAACACGGTAGGGAACCATTCAAACCAGCTTCTCGTCGTCCCACTCGTGGGTCAGTCGAAACAATCCGCCGAGCAGACCCGCGATCAGGGCGAAGAACATCGCTGGCGCCGCGATCGTGCCGAAGCTCGGCGCGCCGTGCATACCGAGAATACAGACGATCGCCGTGACGGCGGGGACGAACACGAGTGCGAACACTGCGGCCATGACCACGTGAACTGCGCGGGTCGTGCCAGCTATTTCGGCGTGTCCCTCGACCGATTCGCGAACGAAATGCGCGTGGCGACCAAATCGACGCAAGCGCGGCGCAGTCCAGCTCGAGGCGGGCGTCGCCAGTCTTCGCGCGCTTGCCGAGCGAACAACTCCTCACGCTGCTCGAGGCGAACCAGTACGACCTCGTCGCGGTCGGCAGCCATGGCCGGACCGGATTCGAACGGCTGCGTCTTGGCTCGATCGCGGAGCTCGTCGTTCGTCACGCGCATTGCCCGGTGCTGGTCGGGCGGATCCGCAGCCTCGAAAGCTAACCGACATGCTGATGCCTCGCATCGACCGGTACATGACGCGTCGACCGTGGACGATCACCTCGCGTGCTTCGATCACCGAAGCCCTGGGCATGATGCGCGAGCACGCGATCCGGCACCTACCCGTGCTCGACCACGGGATGCTCGTCGGTCTCGTGAGTGATCGCGATCTGCGGCTGCTCGAAACCATCGGCGGCCGTGACGATCGGATGCACGAAGCGATGAGCGAGCCGGTGTTCAGCGTGCACGCGGATGCGGCGGTCGCCGATGTCGCTCGCACCATGAGCGAGCACAAGTACGGTTCGGTCGTCGTCACGACGAAGATCGGTGCAGTCGTCGGGATCTTCACGATGGTCGACGCGTGTCGTGCGCTCGCCGAGCTGCTCGACCGCGGGGTCGCCTGAAGCTCTCGGTGTTGAGCGCCTCATCAGGGCACTCGCTTCACGCTCGCGAGCGCCATCCTTTCGGTCTCGGTGTCGGCGAGCTCGGCGAGGATTTCTCGCACCTGTTCGACTCGCGCGGAGGTGAACGGGTTGGGGCCTTCTCCGAAGGACAGCTCGCAGGCTTCGGCGGACGCGGCTTCTTCGAGCTCGGAGCGGCTGGGCGCGGCGGCGAGGATGCGATCGATGGTGCGTCGATCGGTCGCGCCAAGCACGGCGTGAATATCGGTGATAGATACGGCGACGGTCATGCGCACTGCGACTTGCAGCTGACGCGCCAGCTCGCTCCTGCGGATCCGACCGTCGGCGCGCGACGCAAACTCCGCGCGTTCGGTCGGTGCTGGTGCAGGGTTTGCGCGGCGAACGCCGTGCGCCGGGCGCGACGGCGCGAGAGCGAGGCACGCGAGCTGCACTGCTTCGCGGCATGGAGCTCTTCGCGCCTCAGATCAAGTCGTCCTTCTACAACTACACGCTGCGTCTGCACCGTCATCACGAGGACCTGTTCGTGAAGCTCGTCGACGCGATGATGTGCGGTGCTCCCATCGCTCGCCAGATCTGGAGCGAGATCGATAGTGGGCTTCGCGCGCACATGGACACCGAGGAGCGTCACATCCTTCCCGAGTTTGCTCGCGTCGATCTCGAGGAATCGCGCGCGCTGCTCGCAGACCACGCGAAGATTCGCGAACAGTTGCTCGAGTGCGGGGTCGCGATCGACCTGCACGAGATCGAGGTGCCGCTCGCGCTGGTCGAGCTCGTTCGTCAACACGCCGTACGCGAGGAGAAACTGATGGAGCGCTGGTCCGCGCAGCTCCTGGTTCGAAACTCCGTGGAACAGGCCGGACACTGAACTGCGCGCGGAGTCCGGGCGAGCTGCTAGGAGCCGAGCACGCGCCCGGCGAGCGCGATGCCCGATAGGAACGCGCCCTCGACCCGGCCCCCGCACGCCCAATCACCGCCGAGGCCGATCCGCAGCTCCTCGTCGTAGATCGCGCCGCGATCGAGCGGATGGAGTGCGCGCGCGTAGCCCCACCGGTGGACGAAGGCGAGCTCGGGATCGAGCGACCCGAGCTCGAAGAGGCGCGCGAGCTCGGTGAGCAGCACGGCCTGCACTTCCTCGCGCGGCATCTCGCTCGAGGCGCGCGACCACGCAGCGGAGGCATGAAGCACCCAGCGCTCGCCAGGCGGTCGACCTGGCTTACTCGAGTCGCGCGCGACCCAGGCTAGCGGCGAGGTGCTCGGCTCGCCTTCACGACCGATGAAGGCGCCGTCGTGAGCGAGCGCGCGGAGCGCATCGTCGTCGCTTCCCGCCGCGAGACCGACGACGAAGCACGGCTCGAACGGCACCGCGCGCGCCTCGCTCGCGAGCCGCGCACTGATCGGCTCGAGCAGGTCCGCCGCTTGATCGGCCGGAAGACACAGGACCACGTCGTCGAACGTGCCGAGCTCCTCGGTCCCGAGCTCGTCGGGATGATGCACGGGGCCGAGCGTGACGCCGATCGGCGCCCTCGTGCCTCGTAGCGCGATCCTCCCGGCGACTCGCTCGAGCCGATCGATCCGATGTCCGATCGTGACCACGAGATCGGCGGCGAGGTGACGCGCGAGCGCGTTCATGTCGGGTGTGCCGACGAGCCGTTCGAGCGGTGGGGTCGGGCGTGCAAGACCGCCAACCCCGTCGAGCGCGACGATGCGGCCTGCCCACGGCGCGCACACACCCTCGGCGAGCCACGCGTCGACGATCCTCCGGAACCGGGGGTCCCGTGCGGTGAAGTACTGCGCGCCGAGGTCGAAGGCGTGCGGTGGGCTTCGTCGCGTGGCGAGCCGCCCACCCGGCACGCGACCCTTGTCGAACAGCACCACGTCGAGGTTGTGATCGGTGAGGGTGCGCGCACACGCGAGGCCCGCGAGGCCCGCGCCGATCACGGCGATGCGTCGCGGCTCCGAGCGGGTGGGGCGCGCGACGTGCTGCACGTAGGCCGCGACGTCGAGCCGCGCCGCGTGCGCGGCGGTCGACCGCGGCCGGACCGTGCCGAGGATCGGCGTCGGCGGCGTGAACGGACGATCGAAGAGCCCGAGGCACCAGTACAGCCCACCGTAGGATGCGGGGTCACGGCCATCGAGCGCGTAGCGGTGATTGAGCTCGACGAGCGCACGGCGCGCCGCTTCAGGATCCTCGGTCCATGCGGGCACGGCCTTGCCCCACGTCATCCGCAGGTTGTTGTGGAGCTCGCCATGCGCGAGCAGCGAGCGCTGGCACGCATCCCAGAGCGCATCGCCGGTGCGGCCGCGCTCGAGACGCTCCATCGTCAGCGCGCGCCGCGGATCGCCGACATGCTCGGCAAGCGTCGCGCGCGCCCACGCGGGAAGCGGCGCGAGCGTATGGAGCTCGCCGCGCGGGGTGTGCGCCGCGAAGTGCCAGGCGACCTCCCGCCAGACGAGGAGCTCGTCGAGAAATTTATCGGCTCCCGGACCGCCGACGCGCATCGCCTCGCGCGCGATCCGGAGCGCCGAGACCTGGCCGTAGTGGAGATAGGCCGAGAGTCGGCTCGTGCCATCGAGCAGCGGACCGTTGCGATGACGCGCGTATCCGCCGAGCTTGGCGGTTCGAAATGCATCCCAGCGCGCGTACCCCGCGCGTGATCCGCCCCGCGTCTCGCGCACGGGCGCGACCCCATGATCGATCTCGCACGCCGCCACGAGGTGCGCGATCGCGCGGTCGTCGAGAGCGCGGGCCTCGATCGCCGTGAACGGAAGTGCGTGGTGCGTCGGCGGCTGCTGCGGCGCGACATCCTTCCACGCGGCGGCGAGTGCAGCGGCTGCCAGGTGCTGGGTCGCGGTCCGAAATGCGTACGCACGCTCGTAGCGCTTCGCGACGAGCGGCATCGCGACGACGCACGAGGCATCGACCGTCCACAGGGGCACGCCGGCTGCGGCGAGGTGTTCACCGAGCCGCGCCGTCCAGGCATCGAGGGGCGGCACGGGCACGTCCTCGGTGACGACGAGCGCTGCCTGCTTGGCGAGCTCGACGAGCATCGGGCCGCGCGCGCCCGGACGCTCGACATGAAGCGCGTAGCGGATGCCGCGAGCCTCGAGGCCGGCGGCGACATCTCTCGCGCCTTCGAGGATGAACGTGTGGTGACGGTCCGACGCGAACGGGTACCGCTCGGAGACGGCGTGATAGACGAGCACCGAGAGGCCGAGCGTGTTCGCCGCGGCGACCGCCGCATCGAGCGCGGGGTTCTCGTGATCGCGCACCGCCATCCGCATCCAGTAGACGACGACAAGCGCGTCGCGCGGAGGCGGCCGCGAGACCACGCAACGCACGCGCTGCGCGATCGCTACGGGCAGGGCTCCTCGCAGCGCGCGCTCGCCCGGATCAACGACGTCGATTCGATCGGGAGGAGTCGCCGGCACGTAGCTGGGATGATGGATCTATCCCCGACGTTGCGCGGTGCACGCCGATTCCCCGCGGCTCGCGTGCACCCGTCATGCAACCCGCAGGTCGCGCCGACATCCAAGCGATCATGCGGTCTCCGAAGTTTCCCGCGAAGGTCTGCGCGACCTGCGGGCGGAGCTTCGCGTGGCGCAAGAAGTGGGCGCGGCACTGGGCCGAGGTCGTCCACTGCAGCGACCGCTGTCGGTCGAGCCGCACGCGCGACCACTCGGTCGAGCTCGAGGCCCGGATCCTGGCCCGCTTGGCCCGTAGCCCGCGAGGTGCGTCGATCAGCCTATCCGACGTGCTCTCCGCCGAGGAGCAGCCGCGGCTGGCAGCCGCGGAGGCGGCCGCGCGTCGGCTCGCGCACGCCGCGACCATCGACCTCGTAGACGGCGGAGTCGTCGTCGCCCCGGACCACGCTCGCGGACCGTTCAGGCTGCGGCTGCACGGATCGTGACGACGAGCATCCGTATCACAACCCGCCGTCGAACTTCACGCCGCGCTTGATCGTGCCGTGCGTGAAGCCGGCAGGGACGACGACGCTGTCCGTCGCGTTCTCGTCGCCGGTGACGGGCGGGTTCGCCGCGGGAATCCTGATCGACGATGCGACCGCGGATGGCGGTGCGTACACGCTCACGATCCCCGCGACCGCATGCGTGACGGCGCGCGGGGTCACGACGCGCTGATCGCGACGGATCTAACGGATCGTAACGTCTCGTTGGCACGAGCATCTCAAGAACGATGTCCTCGGGGCTCGCGATCGTATGGACCAGCGCGGTGCTCGCGTGCGCTTGCCGCTCGGACCCGAGTACGCGTGCCCTCCCTGTCGAGCGTGTCGAGCGTGTCGAGCCGGCGGAGCCTACCGCTGCTGGTGCCTGCGTCGGTCGCGGCGGCGAGGCCGCGAAGCCGGGCACGCGCAACGTGCTCGGCACCGAGCTCCGATCCTGCCCCTCGCGATCCACGACCGGCTTCTATCGCGACGGGTTCTGTTCGACTGGCGCCGACGACGCCGGGGTCCACGTCGTCTGCGCGACCGTGACCGACGCGTTCCTGCGGTTCAGCGCGGCCCACGGCAACGATCTGATCACCCCACGGGGCGAGTTCCCGGGCCTGCGCGATGGCGATGCGTGGTGCCTCTGCGCGGCGCGGTTTCGCGAAGCGTTCGACGCGGGGATCGCCCCGCCGGTCATCCTCGAGGCCACCGATCGAGCTGCGCTCGGGACGCTCACTCGGAGCGAGCTGAGTGCGAGCGCGATCGAGATGTGCCGAGCCGCGCCCTGATCGTCCGGATCCTCGTCGAGCTCGGCAGATCGTCGGTTACGTTTGGCGCACGGCTCGCTCTATCAGGGCGATGACCCCCATGCGTCCCGCCGCAATGTTCGCCGTCGCCCTCGGCCTCTTCGGTTGCACCGACCTCGGTGACCCGGAGGCCACGCCGGACACGCCCGACATTACTGTGCGGGCAGTCGGCCCACTGACCGCGCCCCGCGGTGCAGCGTTCGGACAGGTCAGCGTCGGCAGCTCCACCTTGCTCGGGCTCGAGCTCGATAACGGCGGCAGGAGCGAGGTCACCATCCGGCAGGTCACGGTCTACCCGCCGGACCCGTTCGACCCCGCGTTCGTGCCGCCGGATCCGTGTCTTCCGCCGGACCCGTATCACAACCCGCCGTCGAACTTCACGCCGCGGTTGCTCGCGCCGTGCGTGAAGCCCGCAGGGACGACGACGCTGTCCGTCGCGTTCTCGTCTCCTGCCGCCGGCGGGTTCGCTGCCGGGATCCGGGTCGACTACGCCACCGCGGATGGCGGCGCGTACTCGCTCACGATCCCCGCGACCGCGTGCGTGACGGCGCGCGCGCCTACCTCGCGCTGAGCCACGAGCTGGTTTTCCCCGCGTTCTAGTTGAGGTTGTGTGCGTCGACGGCGTGCTGGAGCAGCGCGTCGCGGTCGCAGATTTCGGTCGCCAGCTCGTGGGTCCCGGCGAGGAACACCAACGGTGCGGCCCCCGCGACGAAGGCTTCGTGCCAGCGCGCGGCACAGATGCACCACCGGTCGCCCGGCTGGAGCCCTGCGAACCCCGGGCGCGGGGTCGAGAGATCGTTGCCGCGCAGACGCGAGAATGCGAGGAATTCGGAGGTCGCCTGGATGCACACGGTGTGGCTCCCGACGTCGGTGGGGTCGGTCTCGCAGCACCCGGTCCTGAACCACCCCGTTCGGGGTTCGACTGAGCACGGTTCGAGCGGCTGACCGAGCAAATTGCGCTGGGGCTCCATGGATCAGCACCTTAGCAAGCCCCAGCCCAACCTCCGTACACACGATCCGCAGGTTATTGGCAGATTCCTCTCGACAAGAGGGGCGCCAGGGCGCAAACAAGGCATTCGGTTTCACTGATCTTTTGGGTGACTTGCCCGTCGGTGAGACCACTGCTGCCACTAGGAGTCGCGAATGTCTGAAGGTACGATCAAGCGTCTGACTGATAAGGGTTTCGGTTTCATCGAGAACGGCTCGGGCACCGACATGTTCTTCCACATGTCTGCCGTCGAGGGCGCTCGCTTCGAGGAGCTTCGCGAAGGCCAGAAGGTCTCGTACAACGAAGGCCGTGGTCCGAAGGGCCCGCGCGCCGAGAACGTTCGCGTTCTCTAACGAACAACCAACTCGTTGATTGAAACGCCGGCCTAACCGCCGGCGTTTTTCTTTTATCCGGACTTCCCGCGTTGCGCCGCGCTCGCTCGCGCTCATCCGTCTGTCTAGCCGAGGGTTGTGCAAACGAGCGCGTTGCGCTGACATCGAATTCGTCCGAACCCTGGCCTCGTGTGGGGCCGCGAACGGATAGTCTTCTCGCATGGCGGACGCGTCTGAGACGAGCCTCTACCAGGCGGAGGGCCGGGGAACCACGGGAAAGGCGCTGTGGTTCCTGATCGTATTCGGAGTGGTGGGTGGGTTGACCGTGGGGATCATTTCGCTGGCCGGTCTACCCGTCGGGCCGTGGTGGTTCTGGCTGCTCGTGATCATGGGCTTCGTGTGGCTCGGGAGCTGGGAGATGAAACGGTCCGCGATCGTGATCGAGCTGGTCGCGAAGGAGCAGGAGCTCCACCTGCGGATCCGCGGCCGCGGCATGCTGCTCGACGAGCAGATCGAGCGCGCCTACGACCGCTGGACGAACGTGATCACCACCAGTGTTGCCCAAGGGGGGCCAATACTCCGCTACAACATTGCGGTCCGCATCGGCGGCGGCAGACAGATCGGCTTTCACACGCTAGGTGGGCCGCTCGGCCTCGAATGGCCCGAGCGACACGAGGGCCTCCACGACGGCCCGGATACGTTCTCACCGCAGAATCTGTTCCTGCTCGAGAAGGCACTGCGCGCCGCCGAAACCACACCGGCCGGACACCCCTTACGGTCCCCTCCTGTGCCGTGATCGCGGCTCCCTTTCTGAAGTAAGAGCCACGGAAGTCGCCCAGGACCCCGCGATCACCGCCGCTCCCGAACGCATCGAGGTAGCGCGATGGGCTCGACGAGCTTGGTGCGGTCCGGCTGGGACCGTCGCGCTCGGCAGCGCGTTCTGAGCGATACTGCCCGCGATGCGGACAGCCATCGCGATCATGATCTTCGTTGCGAGCGGCGCGCTCGCCCACGCCGACCCACTCGACGACATCCTCGCCCGTAACCTCGCCGCGCGAGGCGGCGCCGAAAAACTGCGCGCGATCAAGTCGCTGCGAGCGACAGGTAAGGCAGTCCTCGGTGGCGGGAGCTTCTCGATCACGGCCGAGCTCGGTCAGGTGACCGAACGACCGAATCGGATCCGCACCGAGATCACGCTTCAGGGCCTCACGCAGATCAGCGCGAGTAACGGCGGCGTGGCGTGGACCGTGTCGCCTTTCGGGGGCCGGCACGATGCCGAGCTCGCATCCGCAGATGACAAGCGGCAGATCGATCAGAGTGCCGAGCTCGATGGGCCGCTCGTCGATTGGCGCGCCAAGGGTCACCGGATCGAGTGGCTCGGTACCGAGAATGTCGACGGCACGCCCGCGATCAAGCTGCGCGTGATCCGCAAGGATGGCGATGTCCAGTACGTGTTCCTCGATCCGGACTCGGCGCTCGAGATCCGGATCACGACCGTGCGCAAGGTGCGCGGCAGCGAAGACATCAACGAGACCGACCTCGGAGAGTACGCGCAGGTCGCCGGCGTGTGGTTGCCGTTCTCCCTCGAGTCGGGCGCGCCCGGCCAACCTCGCTCGTACCGGATCAAGCTCGACCGGATCGAGGTCAACGTCCCCAGCGAAGCGGCGTGGTTCCAGCTGCCGACCGCGAACGCGACCCGCGTGGCCATCGCCGGGGTGGCCGATAAGACGATCGTGGTCGCGGCCCCGCCACCGGCGCCCGCCGTGCCGGCGGCGATCGATGCGGGAACGATCGCTGGTCTCGGCGCGCGCAACATCGGCTCGGCGGCGATGAGTGGTCGGATCGCCGCCGTCGCGGCGGTCAATGTCGGGGGTCAGACCCACCTGTTTGTCGGCGCCGCATCTGGGGGTGTGTGGCGGTCGCTCGATGGAGGCACCACGTTCATGCCCGTGTTCGATAGGGAGGCCGTGCAGTCGATCGGTGCGATCGCTATCGATCCCAAAGATCCCAAGACGATCTGGGTTGGCACCGGTGAGGCGTGGACGCGCAACTCGGTCTCGGTCGGTGACGGGATCTATCGCTCGACGGACAACGGCGAGACGTGGACCAACCTCGGCCTCAAGGACTCCGAGCGGATCGCGAAGATCCTGGTCAGTCCGCGCGACTCGAACACCGTGTTCGCGTGCGTACCCGGAAAGCTCTGGAGTGACAGCAAGGAGCGCGGCCTGTATCGCACCAGCGATGGCGGCAAGAGCTGGGCGCTCGTCCTCCCCGGCGCGAACTTGTCGACCGGGTGCTCGGGCGTATCGATCGATCCCGCGAACCCCGAGGTCGTGCTCGCGGGCATGTGGGACTTCCGACGCAAGGGCTGGACGTTCCGGTCCGGTGGCGATGGGCCGAACGCGCCGAGTGGCAGTGGCATGTTTCGCTCCGCCGATGGGGGACGGACATGGACCTCGATCGCGACCGCGAAGGGGTTGCCGCCCGCACCGTGGGGACGCGTCGAGCTCACCCACGCGCCGTCGAATGGCAAGATCGTCTACGCCCTCGTCGAGTCCGCGCACAGCGCGCTGTATCGGTCGAACGATGGCGGTGCGACGTGGGAGCTGCGCGACCAGAGCTCGAAGATGGTCTGGCGCCCGTTCTACTTCGCGCGGCTCGTCGTCGATCCGACGAACCCGGAGCGGCTGTTCAAGCCTGATCTCGGACTGATCGTGAGCGAGGACGGCGGCAGGAGCTTCGCCGACAGCGGCGGCGGTTCGCACGGCGACTGGCACGACCTCTGGATCGATCCGCAGAATCCCAAGCACGTGATCGGCGGGGATGACGGTGGCTTGTGGCTGTCGTACGACGGCGGCTCGAAGTGGTTCAAGGAGAACAACCTGCCGGTGTCTCAATTTTATCACGTGAGCGTCGACGACCAGGATCCCTATCAGGTCTACGGCGGTCTCCAGGACAACAGCTCGTGGGTCGGCGATAGCGCGTACCCCGGTGGCGTGACGTCCTCGCGCTGGACGAACCTGTGCAACTCCGACGGCTTCTGGGTCTGGGTCGATCCGACCGACCACGACAAGGTCTACTGCGAGGGCCAAGGCGGCGCGATCAGCCGCGTCGATCGCAAGACGATGGCCTCGCGCGACATCCAGCCGAAGGCGAACTACCACGAGAAGCTGCGGTTCAACTGGAACACGCCGATCGCGCTCAGCCCGACGCAGAAGGCGACCATCTACCTGGGTGCGCAGTTCCTGTTTCGATCGCGCGATCGCGGAGATACGTGGCAGCGGATCTCACCCGATCTCACGACCAACGATCCGCAGAAACAAATGCAGGAGAAGTCGGGCGGGGTCACGATCGACAACTCGTCGGCCGAGATGCACACCACGATCTACGCGATCAGCGAATCGCCGAAAAGCTCGAGCGTGATCTGGGTCGGCACCGACGATGGCAATCTCCAGCTCACGCGCGATGGCGGCACGACCTGGACGAACGTGGTCGCGAACGTGCCCGATCTGCCGAAAAACTCCTGGGTGAGCTGGGTCGAGGCGAGTCGGTTCGAGGCCGGCACGGCCTACGTGACGTTCGACCGGCACACGTTCGGTGATCTGGCGCCGTGGGTGTTCGTGACGACCGATTTTGGCAAGACCTGGAAACGGATCGCTGATCGGGTGCGCGGCTACGCTCACACGATCAAGGAGGATGTGGTCAAGCCGAACATCTTGTTCCTCGGGACCGAGCTCGGCCTGTGGATTTCGGTCGACCGCGGCGCCACGTTCGCCCGGTTCGAGGGCAGGAAGTTCCCCGCCGTGGCGGTCCGCGAGATCCAGGTCCAGGCGCGCGATGGCGATCTCGTGATCGCGACGCACGGACGTGGCATCTGGATCGTCGATGATCTCACGCCGCTGCGCGCGCTCAGCGATGCGGTCGTCCAGCAAGCCTCGGCGTTCTTGCCAACCCGGCGTGTCCAAGAGCGGATGCCCGCGAGCGGTGGCTGGGTCGAGGGCGATGCGTCCTTCGTCGGCGACAACCCACCCGACGGGATGGTGATCACGTACTATCTGCGGACCCGCCACACGTACGGCCCGCTCACGCTCGAAGTCTTCGATGCGGCGGGTACGCTGGTCGACACGGTGACGCCGAGCAAGCACCGCGGCATCAATCGCGTACTGTGGAACATGCGCGTGAAAGGCCCGCGCGTACCGCGGGCGGCTCAGGTCGCGTACGGCTCGTCCCAGGGGCCGCGGATCGTGCCGGGCACGTACACCGTCGTGCTGTCGCGTGGCGCCGCCAAGATCTCGTCGAAGGTCACGGTCGGGGGCGATCGCCGCGCGCCGTACACGGTGGCCGATCGCAAGGCCGAGTTCGAGGCGATGCAGAAGGCCTCTGGCGTGTTCGAGGACATGAGCAAGCTCGTCGATCGGATCGAAGCGACGCGCGAGGCGCTCGAGGACCGGGCGCATGCGGTCGCGAGTGCGGATCCGTTGCACGGCAAGCTCGAGGCGGCGCTCGCGAAGCTCGCAGACACCAAGAAGCTGATCGTCGCGACGACCGAGGGTGGTGCGATCACGGGCGAGCAGCGGATCCGCGAACACCTCGACGAGCTGTATGGCGCGCTGGCAGGGTGGGAGGGGCGGCCGACGAAGTATCAGCTCGAGCGGCTCGAGGTGCTGAAGCGCGAGCTCGCGGATGCGCGCAAAGGGTACGACACGCTGTTTGCGAGCGAGGTCCGCGCACTCGACGGCGCACTCCAGCAACACACGCTGCAACCCGTGCCCACCGTCAGCGAGCGCGAGCGCGACGACGAGCCGGACGACCTCGCGATCCAGTGCCTGTCGACGCGCGGGAAAGATTGCAAGGGCGATGACCCCGCGGCCGAGCGCGATTGAGGCCGCGCACCGCGTCGTGATGCAACGAGAGCTGACGAACATCGCGTTGCCCCGCGATTGCGGGGAGCGCCTGGCGTGGGATCTAGCATCGAGCTCGATCATCGCGTGACGATCGCGCTCGATTCGTCGCGTCACGCCGAGGAGCTGGCCGTCGGACTCGGTACGGCACGGCTGACTACCGCGCGGCGCTTTTTTCTCACCGATACCTGGCCGCTTGGGCTATGGAGTCGCGCATGGTTCCGGGCGCTTCCGACGGTCGCTACACGCTCCAAGACGAGCTCGCGCGCGGAGGCATGGGGCGGATCTGGGTGGCAAACGATGCGAGGCTCGATCGCAAGGTCGCGATCAAAGAGCTGCTCGATGGTCAGCGCTCCAGGTTCGAGCGCGAGCTCGCGCTGACGTCGCGGCTCGACCACCCTTCGATCGTCAGCGTCCAGGACGGTGGGACGTGGGAGGACGGCAAGCCGTACTATGTCATGAAGCTCGTGCACGGCGAGTCGCTCGATCGCGCGATCGATCGAGCGCACAGCACAGCGGCTCGCGTGGCGCTCCTTCCGAACGGCCTCGCAGTCGTCGACGCGCTCGCGTACGCGCACGCGCAAGGCATCGTGCATCGCGACCTCAAGCCGGAGAACATTCTCGTCGGCGATTTTGGCGAGACGGTCGTCATCGACTGGGGCTTGGCGAAGGACCTGCGGGCGACGACGCCAGAGCTCGTCGATGGTCCCTATCGCGACCTCGTGAAGGATGGCGAGACGCTGGGCGGCGAAGTGCTCGGCACGCCGGCGTACATGGCACCCGAACAAGCGATGGGCGATGCCGTCGACGAGCGCGCGGACGTCTACGCGCTCGGGGCGGTGCTCTACCACATGCTCTCGGGAACGCGTCCGTATCGCGGTGCGACAAGCGAGGACGTGCTCGCGGCGGTGATCGCGGGGCCCCCACCTGCGCTGACCGGCGTGCCTCTCGATCTCGCTACGATCGTCACGAAGGCGATGGCGCGCGACCCCGAGGATCGCTACGCGAATGCCGGCGATCTCGCGATCGATCTCAAGCGATTCCAGAGCGGCCAGCTCGTGATCGCGCACCACTACACGACCGGCCAGTTGCTCGCGCGCTGGAGCAAGCGCCATCGCGGCGCGGTGGCCGTCGGCAGCCTCGCGATCCTCGCACTCGCGGGCTTCGCGGTGTTTAGCTTCGCGCGGATCGTTCGCGCGGAGCACGACGCGCAAGCGGCGAGGGCGCTCGCCGAGACCCATCGCGAGGTCGCCGAAGCGCGCCGGGTCGCAGCTGAAGGGCTCGTCACGTTCATGCTCGGCGACCTCCGCGACATCCTCGAGCCGGTCGGCAAGCTCGTGCTGCTCGAAGAGCCAGCGAAGAAGGCGCTCGCGTACTTCGACACCCGCCCCGGTCATGAAGCGCTCGCGCTCGAAGAACGCGCGTTGCGTGCGGTCGCGCTGCGCAATCTCGCGCTCGCCCTGCGCGGAAAGGGCGAGCTCGCGGGGGCAGAGACGCAAATGCGCGCCGCGCTCGCGGAGCGGGCGGCGCTCGTCGCCGAAGGTGGTCGTGGCCACGGCAGCCTCGATGCCGCACTGCACGCGGACCTCGGCGACATGCTCGTATTCCGGGGCGATACCAAGGGTGCACTGGCCGAGTACACGGCCAGTGTCACGATGTTCGCAAACCTTCACGATGATGGGGCTCGGGTGGCCGAGGATACGCTGCACGACAAGCTCGGCGATACGCTGCAGCAACTGAATGACCTGTCCGGGGCCGCGAAGGAGTACGGCTTCGCCGAAGCGCTGGTCACGTCTCGCACCCACGCGCATCCCGATGACGTCGCTGCCCGGCAGGCGCTCGTCGCCGCGTCCCAGGGCGTTGCGGGCGTGATGCAGGCGCAGGGCAATCTCGTCGGTGCGCTCGCGAAGCTCCAGTCGAGCGATGCCGAGCTCGCGACCTTCGCCGCCGCGCATCCGGGCGACATGGAAACCCAGCGCATGCGAGCGATCTCGCTGCATCGCGTCGGCCTCGTGCAGCTCGGGATGAAGGATGGGACGGGTGCGATCGCCTCGTGGCGGGCGAGCGCGGCGATCTCCGCCCGACTCGTCGCGTCCGATCCTGACAATGCCGGCTGGCAAGACGAGCATGCCCTGACCTATGGCCGGCTCGCCTCGGCGTTGCGAGATGCGGGCGACAGTGAAGGCGCGGTCGCGGCGTACCGACAAGCGATCGCGATCCTGCACGGGCTGTCGGTCAAAGACCCGACGAATCACTTCGCGAAGCGCGACGAGATCCAGGTCGTGGTCGGCCTCGCAGATTTGTTGACCGAGCAGAAGCGCTGGAAGCTCGCCACGGATCAGGCGTCGCTGGGCGTCGCGATGGCAGAGGCGCAGTGGCAGCGCGATCCGACGAATCACACCAATGGTCGCGCACTGACCGCGGCGTACGCGACGCTCGGAACGGCAGCGCTCGGTCAGAAGATCGATGCGCGCGAGATCATGGGCAAGGCGCTCGACCTCGCGCGCTCGCTCGCGGCGAGTGACAAAGATGATCGACTGCAGATCGATCTCGAAGAGGCGCTCGTCGATCTTGCCGATGCGCGGTGTGCGAGCGGCGGCGATGCGCGCGCGCTGTACACCGAGGCCGCGGCGCTGGTCTCGGCCCACGCTGTCGACGACGACTGGCGGCAGCTCGCCACGGAGCTGCACGCGCGAGCCGTGGCGTGCAAGAAGTAGTCTGTCTCGATGATCTCGACGCGTTCGCGCTCGTCAACGGCACGTACGCTGCCGAGGCGTTGTCTCGCGTGCTCGCACACGTCGATGGGTGCGCGAGCTGTTACGAGCTCGTCGAGGGTTTGTGCGAGCCGGACGCGCACACGACCGCGAGCGATGCGCTGATCGGGCACGAGGTCGCCGCGTATCTCATCACGGCAGTCCTCGCCGGTGGCGGGATGGGTCGCGTGTATCGCGCGACCGATCGCGTGCGAGGTCGCGACGTCGCGCTCAAGGTGCCGCACTCCAAAGGTCGCTGGATCGAGCGCCGATTCCAACGCGAGATCCAGATCACGGCGCGGCTCGGCCATCCCGGCGTCGTGCCGCTCTACGACAGCGGTGCGTTCCAGGACGGCACCCCGTTCTTCGTCATGCCGCTCGTCGACGGAATCTCGCTCGAGCGTGCGATCACGAACGCCGCGAATCGCGAGCAGCGCCTCGCGTTGGTCGATCACATCGCGGCTGTCGCGACGACGATGGCGTTCGTGCACGAGCGCGGCATCGCGCATCGAGATCTCAAGCCGCACAACGTGCTCGTCGGTAAATTTGGCGAAACCGTGATCTTGGACTGGGGGCTCGCGAAAGAGCTCGGCACGCCAGCGCCCTCGCTGCGGCGGGTGTCCGTGGGCGTCGCAGCGGCTCGACCTCCTGGCGCGACGCTGCTCGCCGGTCGCACGACCCGGCCCGGTGACGTGCTCGGCACCCCTGCCTTCATGGCTCCCGAGCAAGCGCGTGGCGAGGAGGTCGATCAGCGGGCGGACGTCTTTGCGATCGGTGCGATGCTCGAACAGTTGCTCGTCGGATTTCTTCCGCGCAAGGCCGCGGATGCCGCGCTCGTGCATGCTCCGCAGGGCTTGGTAGCAGTGTGCCGGCAGGCGATGGCTGCAGAGCGAGCGGCGCGATTCTCGAACGCCGGCGAGCTCGTCACCGCGCTTCGCGCGGCACGTGCGCCCATGACCGAGCCGGCATCGTCCTCGTGGCGAAAGTTCTTGGGCCGGTCGTGACCGCGGTCGCTGCACACGTGCAACGTGCACGAGCCGCGTGGCCGACCTTGGTCTTCGACGAGCGTGCGTATCGCGCCTGGTTGACGGCAGATGACACCGCGTTGGCGGCGGCAGAGGCAGGTGAGGTGCTGTTGTGCTGGGCGGCTGCGTGCCAAGATCCGGAAGCGCTGCGCTTGTTCGAGACGCACTTCATTTCCCAGATCCCGACGGCGCTCCGCCGGTTCGGCAGCGATGCGGCGTTCGTCGATGAGGTCGCGCAGCGCGTGCGCGTGAAGTTACTCGTGGCACCGGCGGGGGAGCTCGCGCCGATCGCGCGCTATGCGTTCGGCGGCGGACTCGGCGGGCTCGTGCGGGTCGCCGCGATTCGCGAGGCCCTCACCCTGCGACGCGGCAACTCCGATCGCGCGAACGACGGAGGTGTGCCGCTCGAGGCACTCGTCGGCGAGGCCGATCCGGAATTGCGCTCCCTCAAAGAGCGTTACGCCCGCGAATTTCAGCGCGCGTTCACCGCAGCACTGGCCGAGCTCGCGCCCCGCGAGCGCCAGTTGCTGCGTCTCAACCTGTCGGCCGGCGCATCGATCGACGACATCGCTCGCATGTACCAGACCCACCGCACGACCGCCGCGCGCTGGTTGAACGCGGCCCGCGATCGGCTTGCCGAGGCGACTCGCGGCCAGCTGGCGTCCTCGCTCGGAATCGCCGAGACCGAGCTCCAGAGCCTGATGCGCCTGATCCGGACCGAGGCACCTCGCCTGCTCGAATCGATCCCCGCCGATCGCGACGACGATTGATCTCGCAGACTTAGCAGTTTGTTCACCGACATCGTGCGACTTGGCGAGCAACCGGTCGTTGAGGCAGCAAGATGACGCTCGCCAAGACCTTCCTGAGCCTTGCTCTCGTGACCGCAGCAGCTGTTCCCGCCGATGCCGATTCGTGGGCGAAATCTCAGATGGCTGCGGCTTCGTCGTACTTCCCGACGAGCGGTACCACCATGGTCGTCGCCGTCGGCAACGGCGCCGTGCCTGCGGCCGGTGCATTGCTCGAGGCCCTGCAAGGCAGTGCGATCGAGCTCGCGACCGATGCCCGCGCGCTCGGCAAGGTCGACGACAAGTCCGACGATCAGATCGTCAAGCTCGCCTTCACGCGCCCGATCAAGCGGGTCGCGATCGTGCGCGTGTTCCCGTCCGGCGGCGTGACCAAGGCGGTCGTCACGGTCTATGCGGCGCAAGGTCAAGTCTCGACCGCGTTCACGGTGGTCCCTGGAAAGGACCTCGCCGAGAACCCGAATCCAAAGGCGGCGAGCGACGGCGTCGCGCGCGACGAGATGCAGAGCGTGACGGCCGCGAGCGGCGGTGGCAGCGGCGAGGGCGGCGACATCACGTATCAGCACGAGAAGATCGTCGGTGTCACGGGCTACGGTGTCGTGTCCTTCGACAACGTCACGTTCGCGAAGAACGGTCACCCGATCATCGACGTGCCGGACCTCTACGACGCGCTCGACATGAAGGCGAAGGCGACGAGCTACCGGGCGATGTCGGAGAGCCACAGCAAGTGGACGGGACGCGGCGCGATCCTGACGACGCTCGGCACGATCGGCCTCATCACGTTCGGCACGCTCGCACTCGCATCGCCGTCGACTGACTACGACGTCAACACGGGGATGTCGACACCGGCAGATCACACCTGGATGTGGGTTGCGACGGGCATCAGCGCGGGTGCCCTCGCGTTCGGCGTGTACGAATGGGCAGCGCATCCCGCGCCGGAGTCGCTGACGACGGAAGAGGCGATCACGCTCGTCGACAAGCACAACGCCAAGAAAGCTCAGACTACCGAGCTTCACTTCACCCCGGTTGCCTCGCCGAGCGGCGGCGGCTTCATCCTCGGCGGACACTTCTAGTGCGCCTCGCGATCGTGGCGCTGTGCCTGCTCGCGAGGATCACGGCTGCGGATTCGCTCGCCGACCAGGAAGACGCGCAGGTGAAGCTGTTCACGAAGGTCGCACCTGCGGTCATCTTCATCGGCGATGACAAGTCGCTCGGCACCGGCTTCTTCGTCACCGCCAAAGGGCTCGCCCTCACGGCCGCCCACGTCGTCGATGGCGATCAGTCGGTCGCGGTGGTGCTGTACGGCGGCAAGCGCACGCGTGGCAAGGTGATCGCGCGCGATGCCGATTTCGACGTGGCGCTGATCCAGGTCGCCGTCGACCAACCGGTCGCGACGCTACCGCTCGCGATCGCCGTGGATCTGAGGGTCGGCCAGTGGGTCGGCGCTGTCGGTCACGGCCTCGGCGGGGTCTGGGCCTACACGATCGGCATGGTGTCCAACCTGTACGAGAACAAGCAGGGGACCAAGATCGTTCAGACGCAGATTCCGCTCAACCCCGGCAACTCCGGTGGGCCGATCTTCGATCGCACGGGACGCGTCGTCGCGATCGTCTCGCGCGGGGCCACGACTGCGAACAGCATCAACCTCGGCGTCCACGTCGCCGATGCGTTCCTGGTGTTCGATCAGCTGCTGCCGGTGTGCGGCTGCCTGGCGATCGACGTCAAGGGCGCGGCGCCGGTGTTCCTCGACGACGCGATGATCGGTAAGGGGCCGCGCGTGCTCGTCGCGCCGAAGCCGGGCGTGCACACGGTCTCCGTGGTCGTCGACGGTAAGCAGCTCGAGAGGGTGATCCACTTTCCGGCGGACCAGCGAATCAAGCTGCAATGAACCGCGGCACGACGACGATGATGCCGCGTCCGTGCTTCGTCGCGCGACGCAACGTACGGATCACGGCCGCATACACCTGAGCTGCCCGGCGCGCGGGTGTATCGGCGTCCAGCGGTTCGAGAAGCGAAGTCTTGTCATCGAGGACACACGCGGCCACGACTTCACGCGCGCGAATGATCAGCGTGTGAAGATCCGCCGACGAGCCCGACCGAGGGCAGCATCCCGATGATGATTGTCTCGTCGCCTCCGAACGACCTTGAGGCTGCTATCCGCCATCGTGATGGCGCCACGCGATGCAACGATGGCTGCGACACTCGGCGCGATAGAACCCCAGGGTGTACTCGTCGTGCGGTGGGCAACCGGTCTCGCACGGCGGCGTCGTGTGGCAGCGCGCGACGCGGCGGTCAAACGCTGCGCGCGACGCGACATAGACCCTGTCGAGGTTGCAGGCATTGCACGCTGCGGAGACGTCAGTGAGCACACAATCCGCATTCGTGGTGCACCCGCCGTTCTCGACTTTCACGCCCAAGGGGCATCAGCAGCGACAAGTGTCACCGGTCAACGGTCGCCTCGGAAGCCGCCGTCGCCTCACCGATGCTGAGTTCGACCACCACCGCGCCCACGGCGCGGATCTGCGGCAGTTGAGATCGAAGCTTCGTTACTGGTTGCGCCCGGGTTCTGGACGCTCCGGGCCTACCGCACCATCGTGCGGCGCGTAACATGGTGGGATGCGAACCTTGATGGCGGGCTGGATCTTGATCTCGACGGCAACCGTGGCGACCGCGAAGCCGCTCCCCGCGGGCATGAAGATCTTCGAGAAGGGCAACAAGCTGCTCGTCTCGCGCAGTGGAGTCACCGTCGCGCTGTTCGACCCCGACTCCAATGAGAACGCGCAGGTCTACGAGAATCTGAAGGGCGCCGAGCTCTCCGACGATGGAAAACACCTCCTCGTGAAGGCGACCGGGTGTCTGAGCGGCGGCAGCGACGCAGCGATCGAGGTCCCGCTCGCAGCGGTCGAGGCGAGGATCGAGAACTCGCTCGGGATGCAAGTCCACCTCAAGAAGAAATACGACGACGCGATCGCGCACTTCTCGCTCGCGGCGCAGGCCGATTCCGGGACGCCGGTCTACGCGACTAACCTCCTGTCGGCACAGAGCATGGCCAACAAGCTCGAGGATGCCGACAAGACGCTCGCGACATACGGGCCGAACAACCTGCCGTGGTTCGGCTGGCGGCTCGCGGTCGACCCCGAGCTCAAGAATGTTCGCGCAAGACCGAGCGCGAAGGCGCTCGGCCCGGCCAGGACGTCGAATCAGACGTACGCGAACCTGAAGGACGCGATCGGCGTCAACCCGCAAGGCTTCGTCGCGGTATCGGAGCGGGTCGGGGAGAGCATGGGCTTCGGACAACACGACCTCGTGATCTACGACCCGAAGACGAGCGCGGAGTTGCTGCGGCTGCGCTCGGTCGACGCCGCCGATGACTGCATGGAAGGCAAGGACTCGCTGTTCCCGTGCACGAAGCAATTTCGCGCGAATACCGCACGACATCAGGCGGCGCTCGATGTGGCTCTCGGGGCACTCGGATTCGAGAAGCAGGCGACATCGTGGATCGATCACATCGACGGTGACAAGGTCACGTCGCCGGATCATACGACGGTCGTCGAGCTCACCGGCAAGGATCCGACCTGGCAGGTCACCGTCCGCCGCGGCAAGCAGCCAACCGCGATCGACACGAACGATCCGAGCCCACCGAAGCGGATTGGATTCGCGGGCAAGTATGTGGTCCTCGGCTACATGGAGCCGTACGTCTGTGGCGGCGCGGACTCGCAGCAGAGCGTGTCGCGGATCGTCGTGGGCCAAGACCTCGCGGCGGCGCCTCCGGCGCCAAACGCGAACGGCGCGGACACGTCGAAGGCGTCTTTCTGCTTCCACGAGGACAGTCAAGGCGACCCCAACGCTGTGACAACGTTGTGCTGGCGATCCAAGGCGGCGTGCGACAAGACTGCCGCGCAAGGTCGGGCTGGCGCGGCGCCCGCGTGCACGCCGGCCGCGTCGGTGTTCTGTTACACGTCGAGCTACGATTCCGGCGAGAAGATCACGAGCTGCACGCCGGCGAGTAAGGACTGCGACAAGCTGCGCACCACCGAGTCTGTGCACAACCGACGGGATCCAGGTCCGACGCTGAGCGCGTGTACCGAGCAGCGATGACGGGACGGAACGATCGCGCTCGATCGCGCTCGGCGCTGACGGCAGTGGCGCTTGAGAGTTGCGATCGCTGACGACGTCTTGGATCGCGGTGACGCCGGCAAAGCGACTCCCGCTGCCCATTCAACTGTCTCCGGTGCCCCCGCCGCAATCCAAGCCAACGGGGGTCAGGTCACTGTCGATGCCATCCGAGATTCCGCTCCGCGGCACGCCCGCGAACCGCAGCCGCTCGAAGACCAGCGCTGCATCGCCGATATCACGCGAGATGTCCTCGGTGAGGATTACCAACGCTGCGAGCCAAGAGCTCGAACTCCGCATCGCCTCGCCACCAGCGCACCGTCCCCGACCATGCCCCAGACGTTCTGCAGTAACCCTAAGTGGTGGAGATTAGGGGGATCGAACCCCTGACCTCGTGAATGCCATCAAAGCACAGCGTAGGAATCTCGCGGCGTTGCACGCGCGATCGTTCCCCGCTTCGCACTCTTCCGACGACGATTCTGGGGAACGGTCGGTGTGCGAATCGTTGCTGGGGGAGATCGGCGATCGAAAGTCGATCGTGTGACGGATCTGTCGGAGGGCCGGAGTAGCGTAGTCGCACCCGAGAGGGGTGCCCGAAAATGAAGCACCCCCGCGCGCAATCACACGCCGGGGGCCATGACCGATCAAGGAGCAGCTCGACCGATGAATTCTTGTAGCACTCTCGTCCGACAGTTATCAATCGAACGTCGCGATCCCCCGCCGCCGTCGATCGGGCGCATCCGCGTGGTGTACCGCGGCAAGATCGGGACGAAGACCGTCGAGATCTGGCGCTGTGTCCCACGCGCTCGCGTTGCACGCACTAGGCGCCCGACGGTGCGCAGCTCGCGTCCGCTCGGGTGCCGCGTGGCAGCGCCTCGTCCGTCGAAGTCCGTCGATCCTGACCCTGACCCTGACATAGAACCGCCTCCGCGTTCGCACGGAGGTGCATCGTGAGCGGGCTCGACGGCGAGCTCGCGCAGCTGATCCGCCGGATCGTTCGCGAAGAGATCGCGAAGACGTCCCCGGCGGACGTCGCGCCCGACCCCAAGGCCGACGCCGAGCTCGAGCAGCGCGTGCTTGATAGCGCGACGAAGATGCGGCGCGCTCGAGGTGGCCGGTGAGGGTCAACGTCGACTCCAAGGCGCTCGCCGATCCGCGGTTCGCTCGCCTCGGCGCGCGGCTCAAGATGAACCGCCACGAGGCACTGGGCCGCTGCCTGGTCGTATGGAGCGCGGCGCTCGGGAATCGCTCGGCGCGTATGTCCGCAGCCGACATCGACGCGCACGCCGATCGGTCCGGTTTCGCGAAGGCCATGGTCGCGGTCGACCTCGCGCAAACGAACGGCAAAAAGAAGCTGCGGATCCGCGGCGTCGAGCCGCGCGTGGAGTGGCTGCTCGAGCAGGATGAAAAGCGCGAACTCGCCAACGCCGCTCGTAAAAGAAAAAACCAAATCGAGTCCAAGAAAGGCGACCCGCGGGATGTTCCCGCGGGAAAAATCCTCGACGGGACAAGCAGTCCGCCAGCCGCTTCCCATGGGATGGTCCCAGTTAGTAGTGATCTTGATCCTGCTCTTGTTCATGATCATGATCATGAACAGAAGAGCAGAGTAACTAGCTCTAGCTCAGCTGGGCTGATCCCTCCTGCGCCGGATGGCTGGACGCCACCGGCCGGAGGAGCTGCGGACGAGAAGGCGCTGAAGCGGATCGCACTCGGAGAGCTCTCGCCGGCAGACGTCGCACGCTGCGCGGAAGCGTTCTACGCGAAGACCAACGGGCAGACGTTCAGCGGCGGTGCAAAGCATCGCGATCGCACGCTGGCGAAGTGGCTCGCGATCGAGAAGTCCGCGAGCACGTCGGAGCGCTGCGAACCGGATCCCGATGCCGACTACAGCGGGAGCTTTCGGTGATCCCCGCGACGGCCGTGATGGAGATCGCCGCGCGATGCGACTGCGAGCGTTGCCATGGCGAGCGGTATGAAAGCTACCGCGCGAACGAGATCGCGGCCGTTCTCGAGAAATGGCGTGGCCTCGCCGAGGCCGTGCTCGCTCGGAGCTGGCACCTCGAGCTGGATAACCAAGCCGCAGATGAGAAACGACGCTTCGCCAGGGTCATGGGGGCGATGCCGCTGAAGGCATCGAAGTGCGCGCGATACGACTTTGCCGACTCGCCGGAGATGCAACTTCTCCGCGCGCTAACCGCCGCGAGCAACTGCGGGATCGTTGTTCTTGCCGGAGCTCCGGGCACCGGGAAAACCGTCGCGGCAACGCGGCTGGCGTTCGAGGCGTTCGAGAACCCGCTGTGCGTCACTGCTGCAGCCTGGGCGCGATGGCCTCGCTTTGGCGACGAGCGGTCGAACTTGCGGACTCACATCGAAGGCAACGGCGAGCTCGTGCTCGATGACCTCGGAGCAGAGGTACCCGTCGCGAGGGCGACGTTCCTCGCCGACCTCGACGAGCTCATCGACCAGATCTACAGCACCGAGCGCTGGGCGGTGATCACGACCAACTGCACGCTGCCCGAATTCAAGAAGCGCTACGGCGCCCGCATTGCCGACCGGCTCGCCGAGTGCGGGGAGTGGATTCCGTTCTCAGGACCATCGAAACGAGGAGCGAAGGCATGAGGCAAGTACCTGTTTCTAGGACGCGAGCCGCTCGGATTGGGCTCCAACGATTACATAATGTTAGGCACTTACGAAAACAGCAGCGCATCGTCGAGAGAAAAAATGGGTTTCCAGGATTTTCGGAAAACCCTCCCGGGAGGGACCGATGAGACGGTCGATGGTCGACCAGCCCCGCGACCTGGAGCTGCGCAACGTCGCCCTCGCGATGGTGCGTGAGCGTGGCGCCACTTCGATCACTCGCCTCGCGCAGCTCACCGGCGAGACGAATCACATCGCCACGCGCATCCTGCGCGCGCTGGTGCGTACCGGAGAGCTCGTGGTCGGCGCGCGAGGCGCGACGCGCTCGTTCCTGCCGGGCCCGAACATGGAGGCGTTCACCGATGCCGGCTAAGTTCAACGGCCCGATCTGCGTCTGCTCGCATGTCGCCTCGCCGTCGTGCCCGCACTACCAGCCCGGACCGAACGGCTGCAAGCGGCGATCGTTGCTCGGCTACTGGGACAGCGAAGTCATTCCGGGCCACGCGCTCGCGCTCGAGACGATCGCGGTGCTGTCCGACGCGTCGATCCGCACGATCGAGCGCGACATCGAGAAGGCGTTCGCAAAGTACCGCGCGAATCCGGTCTTTCGAGAGGTCTACCCGGAGTTGAGTGAAGCGATGGATCGCAAAGCCGCATCCAGGAATTCCTCGACGGCGAATCCGCCTATTTCTCGATCGCGTGACGGGTTACGGCTCGCGATCCCGCAGAGTCGATCTCGTGCCGCCCGGCCTCACGTTGCCGCTGACATGGACCCAGGCCGGGCGGCTGTTGTTCGAAAGGAACCCACGATGAAAACCTACCCGACCCTTCTCGCTGAACTCGGCGCCGCGTACGGCAGCCACGAACTCCCCAAGGCGTCGATCGACGCGCTCCGCACCCTCGCGGCGAGCGGCCAGGTCGCGCGGTTCGAGCTCGAGCTCGCGGAGGCACAGGCGAAGGCGCCACTCCGTGTCGCCACGCTCGACCCTCACGAGCGGAACCAGCTCAACCCGTACCTGAGCGACATGATGCGCTGGATGGAGGTCTCCGCTGCGGACGTGGCCAAGCACGGCCCGAGGAAGTTCACATCCGTCCCGAACCTCGATGAGATCATCCGAGACAGCGAAGCGCGCGGCGATCGCATGGGGACCGCGAAGTGAAAGACTTCGAGCAAAAGGTCGACGATGCCTTGAGCGCGATGATCTATCTCCTCGGCGCGAATCACGTCGCCGCGGATCGGATCAGCGCAGCGATCGCATTCGCAGGCTCCACCGCACGCACGGCACCGGCCGATGGCGCGGCGCAACTCGAGCGCTTGCACCGGCTCGTCGCGAGCGCGAGGGCTCACCTCGACGAGCGCTTCGACGGCGTGCGCCGCGAGCTCAACGCGGTAACCGCGCTCGCAGCCAACGCGCTGGCGGGAGATCAGGCGAGCTGATGCGAACCATCGAAGAATTCATGCTCGAGGCGAGCGACTTCGCGATCGAGAAGTTCGACAAAGACCGTCCGCCGTCTTTGCTTCGGACCGGCATGCCCGGGCGCAAGGAGTTTCGGATGGGCGCCCACCGAACGGTGGCGCATCAACCGACGATCCAGGTATGGGAGCTGCGCGTCGGCACCGAGCTTTTCGCCGACATCGAGTTCACGCAAGACGATCGCGTCCTCACCGTCTCGCCGATGTTCGACGGGATCGTGCCGGTCGGAATGATCGTGAGCATCACCGATCCGATGACGATCATCGAGCAAGGTCTCGAGCACAGTCTCGACCTCGCGGTGCACCATACGTTCGCAACCGGCGGCCTCAAGCGCGTTCGGTTGGCGTGCACGTTCCACGATGCCGTCCACGCGCCGTTCATCGGCATGATGGTCCGCATCGCGCGCGCGGCGAAGGCTCGCAAGTAATGCGCGGCGCGCTCACGATGCGTGACGGACAGATCGCGATCATCGCGGACGCGTCCGGCTCGCTGCTCGCGACGGTCGACGATTCGAAGTTCACCGCGATCGGCTATCGCCAGACCAAACTCGCCGCGGCCGCGGGTGGCAAGGCGAACGCGAACGGGTTTCGGATCAAGAACACGGCCCTTGCTGCGCTCGCGGCGACCTTCAGCGGAAAGCCGTTCATCACCGGTCACGACTGGGGCGACGCGCGAGCTCGTGGCGGCACGATCACCGCCGCGAGGCTGGACGACTCCAGCACCGCCGACACCGCGATGATGCTCTTCGACATCGAAGCCACCGCCGATTGGGCGATCGAGGGCCTCAAGAACGGCACCGTCGATCGCTTTTCGTTCGGAGTGCGCGGCACCGGCGAGATCACGTGCACGGTTCACGGCACGCCGGTGTTCGGCGACTGCTTCTGCTTCCCCGGCGAGACCGTGACGATGAAGGCGAAGGGCCAGCCCGATCGCAAGGTGATCGCCGAGTGGGAGTACGACGGCGCGACCGGCCTTGAGCTCTCCGCCGTCAACGTGCCGGCCGTCGAAGGCACCGGCATCGTTCGCAACAGCGACGACGGCGCCGATCTCGCGATCCTCGAGCAGCTTTGTGGTCGCAAGCGGATCATCGCGGCCGCGACGCCCGCGATCGCTGCCCCTGCTCTTGCTCCCGCTGCCGCCGCCCCTGCCCCTGCTCCTGCTCCCGTGCCGGCTCCCCTGCCGACGGACGACGCTCTTATGGCCGCGCTCGGCCTCACCGCCGGCGCCTCACGTGCCGACGTGCTCGCTCGCGTCGCGCTCCTCTCGGCCGATCGCGCGCGCGTGCAGTCGCTCGAAGCGGAGTCGCTCGCGGCGCACGTCGATCGCGAGATCGATCGCGCGCAGCGCCAGAAATCGATCCCGTCCGACGTGGTTGCTGATCTTCGTGCAGTAGCGGCGACCAACGGCCGCGCCGCATTCGATCAAGGTCTCAGCTTCGCGAGGCGCACCGCCGGACCTGCCGAGATGATGGCGCCGATGCTCGGCAGCGCACCGGTGCTGATGTCGAGCGCACCGGAGGCCGCGACCCCCGGCATCCCCCAGTTCGGGACCGAAGGCCCGGACGCGTTCGAGATCACCCGCATGAACGCGAACATGCCGCTCCTGATGCACGCGTGCGGAGTCACACCCGACGAGGTCCGCAAGCACGGTCCGCGCTCGTTCAAGGTCGAGCCGCGGCTGCGCGAGGTGATCGCGGCGACGGAAGCTCGCGGCGATCGCATGGGAACCATCCTGAAATGATTTTGCTGACGACCAAGCCGCGTCGCATCTCGCGACACCGAGCGCGGGCGGTTCCTCAGCCGCACGTTGGCGCTGCGCGATCAGCGGTGCGCTCGTTCCCTTCGCCGGCCTGGTCGTCGGCACCTTTTTCGAAAGAAGACCGACCATGACCGCAGTCAAGAACACCTCGATCCCCAGGCTAACGAATCGAAGCCTCGTGCAGCTGACCGGAGCCCTGGTCTCCCTCGAGCTGGACATCTCCGATGCCGCCGGAGACGACTACGACATCGTGACCGACGATGCGATCGAGGTCGTCGACGTCATCGTGATCAAGAACGGCGCGGGCGCCGGCAACACGATCCAGATCAAGAACGGTGCGACGGCGATCAGCGACGCGATCGCCGCCGCTGTGGATAAAGCTGTGACCCGCGCGGGCTCGATCGATCGCGCGCAATCCACGATTCCGCTCGGCGGAACGCTCCGCTTCACCACCACACGTGCCGCGGGATCTGCCGCGATGCGCGTGTTCGTCACCGCCGTCGTCAAGACGATCGCGACCGCGCTCGTCACCGCCCCCTAAGGACGACCATGTATCCCTCTCCGACCGTTCCCATTCACGTCGTCGAGCACAACCGCGGCTATGGCTTCGCCGTCGTCGGCGCGACAGGCACGATGGCCCCCGCGCTCGCGGCCAACTCGCTCGTCTTCGCTCTCTACTGCGGTCAGCAGCCGTCCACGCAGGCGAGTCAACAAAGCCGCGTGTACGTCGACCGTCTTCGCCTCGCGTTCACCACGATCGTCGCGTTCACCGCCCCGATCACGCCGGGCCGATCGCTCGGCGTGTATCGCGCGACGGCTGGCGCGGGGCACGCGCTACCCATCGGCGGTGCGGCGCTCGGAATCGCGAAGAAGACGTCGGGGGCGCCGGCGTCGGTCGCGAGCGCGTACATCGCAACCACCGCGCTCCTGACGCCGGGCACCATCGTGCGCGAGCCCAACCCGATCGCGATGCTCGACCTGGTCGCCGCCGGTGCGGCCGGTGCGCTGCGCGAGCTGGTGTTCGAGCTCGCCGCGCCCATGAACGCGCCGATCGACATCGGGCCCGACGAGCTACTCGTAATCGCGAATCCGGTCCCGATGGACGCGGGCGGCACGTGGCAGCTCGCGGTCGATGAGTGCCATTGGATCGAAGCGCTCGCGAGCGCGATGTCATGACCTGGCGAACACCTGCAGATCTTGCCGCGCAAGGCTGGCCGCTCGAGCGCTTCGTGCGCGGCATGATCCGCCGCGTGTCGGTGACGCTGACGACGGGCGTGCTCTGGCAGGTGCGCGGCTATAAGAAGGGGGCGAACGCCCAAGGCGGCGACGAGACCTTCAATCAGGAGCCGTTCACGGGGATCGGCTTTTACTCGACGCCGCCGAGCTCGGGGACGCCTCAGGGGATCGTCGCGGCATACGGCTCGACCAAGACCTCGGCGATCATCGCCCTGCGTGACGAGGCCACGCGGAAGATCGGCGCCGGCGATCTCGCGCAGGGCGAGACGTGCGTCTACAACGACAAGGCTCGGATCATCGTGAAGGCCGACGGCACGGTGGAGATCCGCCTGCATGGCGGCGTCGCGGTGCCGCTGCTAACGCTCGCGGAGGGACAGGCGATCGTGAGCGCTTTCAACTCCCACGTTCACGTGGCCACCGGCGCGACGAGTCCAACGAGCGGTCCCGTCGATTCGACGCTGACGCACGCCCCGATCGCAATAGCGACGCCGAGCGGAACCGCAGTCTTGAGAGGACAGTAGGAGGATGCCCAACCCGACGATCCTCGAGCTTCGTGCTCGGTGCAACTCTGCAATGCAACGCATCGTAGATGCTGCTCGCCAGACCAGCGTCACGTGCGCGCGCGCCGCCGATGCGATCGCGAAATCCAAATTCGACACGTCCGCAATCATCGACCCGCTCGCTGTCTCACCCGATGAGGTCACGCAGATCGTGATCAGAATCGAGACCAGCGCGACCGTCGTCGAATCGCTCGCTCGCGATATGGACTTGGTTCTATCTGCGATGACTACGAATTCGCTACTCGGAAACTAGGCTTCGATGTCGAGGTCCAACTGGTCACGCACAAAGTCGTTCGGGTTCTTGACCGCGATCGGCCAAGCGCCTGACGCGCGATGGAACCATCCGTCGAGCGCGATCAGCGTGGCATCGGCAGCAATCGCCGTCGCCGCGATCAGCGAATCGTATTTCACGTACGCGCGAGGCACGCGGTCCGCCGCGACCACGGCTTCGATCAGCGTCGTCGAGAGGTGCTGTCCGAGAAACCTCGCCGTTCGCGCGGTGAACGGCGCGATGAATACTCCTGGCACCTTCGGCGGTTCTTGGTGCGTCGTGCCGCGCACGAGCTCGGCGATCGCCGGCGCGGGGATCAGCACCCGCGCACCGTCTCGTAGCCGATTGGTTGCGAGAAGCGCCTTCCACAACGCGCGACAGACCGCGCTATCCGGTCGGTTCACACGCTGGTTCAGCGCGAGCAACAGCACGCCGGTGTCGAGCACGCAGACAGCCGGCAGCTTCAGCGGATCAATTGCGACCGTCGCCAAGAAACTCCTTCACCTGGTCCTCGTTCCACTCGCCGGCGGTGCTATCGAACCATTTTTGCCACGCATCTACCGGCTCGCCGTCATCGAGCACCGAGTAGCTGATGACACGCCCGTCGGTGATGTTCCCGACATCGTCCCGCTCGACCTCCGCCTCGATCTCGATCTCGCGATAGAGGAGTGGCCCGAGCTCGCGGAGCACGAGTGCGTCAGCCTCAAGGCTGAAGTCGCGATCCTCGCTCCGCAACCGAACCGCCGGGCGTATACCGCCGACACGAATCAGTTGCGCGCGCAACGTCGACAGTTCTCGCAATGGCTGCTCGCTACGGAGCGATCGCTCGATAGCGCCGGTCCATTTCCCGACACGAACGTCGGCATGGACGTCGTCGGGAAAGCGCGCGATCGCGGCTCGCAATCGCTTGAGCGGCGCCGGAAGATCGCCGAGGGTCATGGCCTTCGCGAGCTCGCGCGCCGCGAACTGCACCGGAGGCAGTTTGTCGACATGCATCACGATCTCGACGCTGCCTTCGCGGAGCTCCAGTCCGGCGATCGAGATGTGCTCCCCGAGATCCTCGGCAACCGCGACGAGCGACTCGAGGTACGCGGTGACGAACGACAGCACCTGAACCGGATCGGCATTCTCGGGAGTCAAGCTTCGGTCGGCGGCGGCCATTCGCACGACGAGCTCGCGCGGCGGAGATTTCGCCGGCGCCTTCGCCTTTCGCTTCTTGGCCACGGAAGGATCATAGCCGGCAACGGCGGTCTGGCTGCAGTTCTCGACATCCCAGATCGGGCGTCCGGATCCCGGCCCGCCGCAGCATTGCGGTGCTCGCCGAGCTCGAGGCGAAGGCCCTCGCCAGCCTCGGGAGCTGACCTCGTGCTTGAGCCTCCCGCCCGCCCGTGCGATGCTGGAGGAGCCAAACCTCACTTCTTTCGGAGTACGTCACCGTTCGATAACTGACCCCCAAATTTGCTTCGCGCCGACATCTCCGAACAGTCGTGAGGTTTGGCGATTTCTCGACGGCGACGACCTGCCGGCGCGGAGCGCTATTGCACGGAGAAATCGCCAATGTCGACTGCAAAAAACGCTGTTCGCGCACGCTCAAAATCGCCCGGTCCGGGCAAGGACGTCACCGCTCGCGGCCTGATTGAACTCGCGCGGAAGCTTAGGCCTCAACAGCGCAAGCTGTTCGTCGCGCTCCTAAACAGCATCCAACCCAACATCGGGACTCTAGTCGCGCAAGCGGCGAAGGAGATCCACTCGTGAAGTTCTCGAAGCGCATGGCGCAACGCCAACACGTGCTCGATGCGATGACGCTCGCGATCGAGGCCGACGACCCCGAAGCGATCCGCTTCATGCTCGAAGCGCTCACGTCCGCAGGAAGCGAGAGCGATCGGCAGCAGCTCCTTCGCGCCGCGGTATCGATCGTGTCGGATGCCGGCCTTGATGTGCTCGACGCCGCCGCGACCGAGCAGAGCGAATGCACGCGCGAGGTCCTGCGCGAGATGGCGGTCGCCGATGCCGGAGGAGTCCAGTGACCGCGAAGTCACGCGAGCGCCTGCTCGGCCCCTACGAGCAGCACAACGGATGGCGCGTCATCGCCGTCGACGCGGCAGGCGCGCGCACGTCGAGCATCCATGAGAGCGAGGAGCGCGCGAACCGCTACATCGAACGGCTTCGCGCCGAGCTCGCGCGCGACGACCACACCACGGCGACCGCGCTCGTCGAGTACAAGAAGCATCTCGAGGCCAAGGAGAACAAGAAGGACTCGATCCGTCAGACCACGTGGGCGATCGCGCAGTTCTTCCCCGACGAGGTCGCGCTCGTGTCGCTGACCCCGAAGAAGTGTCAGGCGCTCTACGACGAGCTTCGCGTGCGGCCGCTCGAGCGGACCAAGAAGCCGCCGTCGGTGGACACGCATCGCAGCATGCTCGCGCAGGCGGGATCGTTCCTGGACTGGTGCATCAAGAGCGGCTGGCTTCGTGGCGAGAGCCCGCTCGCCGAGGTGGAGGGGATCGGCAAGCGAAGACCTCGCGGCAAGTCGCTCGGCAAGAGCGGCTCGGAGCTCCGCATCCGCGAGGCCCGCGAGTGGTACGGGATGGCGCTGTTCAAGGCCGAGCGCGGAGACGACGGCGCGACGGCTGCGCTGACGGCGCTCCTGCTCGGCATGCGAGCGAGCGAGATCACCACCCGCAAGGTCGCCGACCTGGACGACGATCGCGAGGCCGCTGACCTGCTCTGGATCCCCTGCAGCAAGACGCCGGCCGGGCGGCGCACCCTTGAGGTGCCCGGGATCCTGCGTCCGCTGCTACAGCGGCTCACGCTGACCAAGGAACCTCACCGCCACCTGTTCGAGTCATCGTTCGATGACGGGGTCAGCAAGCCGCACTGGCGCGATTGGATCATCGGCAACGTGCGCCGGATTTGCGATGCTGCCGAGGTCCCGCACGTCACCGCGCACGCCATGCGCGGGCTCCTGGCGACGCTCACCGCCGAGCGCGGACTCGCGGGCCACCTGATCGCGGCGACGCTCGGTCACTCGGACGAGCGGATCACCCGGGACGCGTACATGCGCCCGGGATCTGCCACTACCGGAACCAACCGAGCGGGCCTCACGATACTGAACGGCGGTGTTCAGGTACGGCCGAAGATCGCTAAGTAGTGCCTGGCACCGTTCCCCGACCATTCCCCAAGCGTTCCGCAGTGACTCTAAGTGGTGGAGATTAGGGGGATCGAACCCCTGACCTCGTGAATGCCATTCACGCGCTCTCCCAGCTGAGCTAAATCCCCGGGTATGTGTGAGGCCGCGTTTCTACCGACGTGCTCGAACCAAGTCAAGCGCCGGCCGACGGTGGTTGGCTATTTGGTCTTCGACGGGACGTCATCCGGATGCATGTAGTCGGCGAGATCGCTGTCGTCGTCGTCCTTTGCGAAGCTGATCCCACCGAGCTTTTTCGGCGCAGGGCGGTCCATCGGGGCGGGTGGAGCCTCCGTGGCGGGCGGGCGCCAGACTCGAGCGGCCGCGGCGGTCGCGGCCGTCGCGGCCGCTCGGGCGGGCGCGACCCACTTCGACGACGTCACGGTGCCTTCCTCGCGCGCGTCGAACCGCGATCGCGAAGGCGCCACGGCGATGTCTCGGTTCCCGGGTTTGTGGGTCCGATCGTCCTCGGGCGGATGCTCGGCATCGAGCTCGTCGAGGTGCGCGACGAGGTCCGCTGCCTCGGGCAGCTGATCGATCTCGATCTCGCCGCGACGGATGAGATCGAGGACGATCTCGCCGAGGTCGGCGAGGGCTTCGTTCCGGCGCCGACCCGAGAGCGCATCGTCGAGGCGCGCCCGACCTTCACGCGCACCGCGCTCGAGCACGTCGCGGAGACCGCCGGCCTGCGCGAGCGTGGTGCGAAGCAGCGTACCGAGGGTTCCTCGAAGCTCGGGAGGACGGAAGCCTCCACGTCGTTGCCGTGCCATGTGGTGAGAGTAGCGCAATTGGACTACCGTCGAAGCGCTGTGAACTCGCGTGCGTTGGTCATCACCTGCTCGCTGCTCGCAGGATGTCCGCAGCCGGAGCCCGTCACGCCTCTGCCGATTCCACCGGCGTCGTCCGGCAAGGTCCGGGTCCGGGTGTTCACCGAACCCTCGCCGGTCAAGGAGATCGGAAGTGCGGGTCGGTTCCTGTTCGTCGCGACGGATGATTCGATCCAGCGCTGGGACGAGAACGGCACCGTGATGGTGATGTCCGCCGATCACGGGCTCTCGGGCGACAAGGTCGTCGCGCTCGCACCGGATCCGGATCGCAAGTGGCTCTGGGTGCTGACCGATGCGGGCCTCGGGCACTACGACGCACAGTCCGAAATCTATACCGAGCTATCGGCCCCGCCGACCGCGATGAACGTCGACTACGCGGAGCTCGCGAAGGAGGGCGCGAGCCTGAGCTCGGCCGCCGAAGGTGGCGTGTGGCTGGGCACGTCGAAGGGCCTGCTGTTCGCGAGCGACAAGGGCGGATGGCTGGCGCTGCCCGTCAAAGATCCGGTGCGCGCGGTCCTGCGCGATCACGCGAACTGGGTGTGGATCGCGACCAAGCAGGGCTTGCTCGCACGCAAGACCAACGGCGACGTGATCAAGATCGGCCCGAGCGTGGGCTGCGATGTGACGGAGCCGCGGATCCTCGTCGCGGCGCCGGGCGATCGCGTGATGGCGATCGGCAGCGATGCCGAAGGTCACGAGAAGATCGCGATCGGCAGCAAGGCCGGCTGGGTGAGCTATCGCGCGCTGCCGGATCTCACGTGGGACGCGGCGACCCGCGAAGGCGACTCGCTGATGCTGATGGGCGGCAATCGTGTGTATCGCGTCTCGCCCGCGGTCGTGAACGGTACGGTGCGCCCGCTCGCGCGCGAGGGCGTCCGGCTCGTGCCGACCCAGAGCGGCGTGACGAGTGAGTGGGTGATCGATCCGATCGACATGGTGCTGCCCCCGAGCCCGACCACGCTAGGCGCGACCAACGATGAATTGCTTGTCGGTACGCGCGACCTCGGCACCGCTCGCTATGCGCGGGGCGATACCCATCCGCGCGATTGGTTCCGGCGCAAGCAGATGTTCGAGGATGCGAACACGCTCTCGGTCGCCTGTCACACGCAGAACGATTGCTGGGTCGCGACCGGCGCGCGCCAGGCGTGGCACTGGACCGGCGAGCGCCTCGCGGCGGGCGGTCCCGATCAGATCGTCCTCGCGGTCGCGCGCGATCCGGGCGGCGTGATCTACGCGCTGCATCGCGCGCCAAATGAAAAAGAAATTCACATGTCGCGCGTCGAGGCAACCGGCCCGTGGACGCAGGTCGCCAAGGTCGTGCTCACCACGCCCGGCGACGTGCCCGAGGTCAGCTTCACGCGGTTCGCCTCGACGAGCGCGTTGTGGATCGGCCTGCGCTATCGCGATGGCAACGAGCGCCGCGCGTACGGCGTCGCGATCGTCGAGCCCGCGACCGGCAAGGTCACGTATCACCGCACCGAGCAGGGAACACAGGCTGCGAAATTGAAGATGCTGCCGATTCCGGTCGGCGTCGTCGACGGCGATCTGCGCGGCGACACCGCGTGGTTCGCGACGAACGAAGGTGTCGCGCGGCTCCAGAACAACAGCGTCAGGGTGTGGACCGAAGCCGATGGGCTGCGCAGCGAG
>JAYWCI010000208.1:0-32255 GCA_043780895.1 Kofleriaceae bacterium
CGCCGTTCGCGGCGGCGCGCCGGCGAAGCGCTGTCACGCGTCCGGACCCGCTCGCACCGCTGACCATGACCGTGGTATTCGGCGCGAGCTCGATGATCGAGGGAGCTCGTGGAATATCGACCTTTGGCTGCAGGGTCACGAATTCGCGAAGCTTGCGGTCGAGGGCGAAGCGACCACGAACAAGATCGACGACTCGATCGTCAAGGCGAATGAGTCGCCGGTAGGCAGGTCCTTCTGTCACGTCGATCAGGGCCAGCTGCTGCAGACGCTCGAAGATGTCGTTCTCGATGACCAGCCCCTGCGTGATGGCTCGCTCGAGCAACTGCGCGTTTAGCTCTGCGGTGCCGAGCAGCTGCGTCGCCCGGGCAACTTGCGGCTCGAGCTCGATGCACGCGAGCATCCACAACACGTCGAGCTCGAGTGGGTCGAGCGAAAGCCGTTCGGCGAGAAGTCGCATTGGCGCAGCCAAGGGCGTTGCGGCGCGCAGGATCAGCCCGAGATCCGGCTGTTGAAAGGGGGTGCCCGGAAGCCAGCCGTTCGAGCGACCTTCGTTGACAAGAGCGCTGATACGAGCGAGCGCCCAGCTCGACCGGGTTCGAAGATCGAGGAGTGATTCGTTCATGCGGTCTCTATCGACCGCGAGCTGTCACGGTTGCGTGCCGGGATGATCGACAATGAATCGACCAAGCGCACGCCAGATCGCGGCGCTGACGGGCGCCGGCCGTAGACCCGCTCTTTCAGCGGTTACTTTCATGTACTCCGCCGTGGGCACGCGGACGTATGAAAGGCTGTACCAGCGAAGCTGTTGTGGGATCCCACGCGAGATCACCCACGTTCCGTCGCTCGTGACCCAGTAGTCGTACTCATCGGGGATATCGAGGGCTGCCGGGTTGACGGTGCTGTGCTTGGCAGGTGAACCGATCGTCTGCTCGGCAAAGTGGAGAAGCTCGTTGTAGTTCGTGCTGAATTCCACGCTCTGCATCAGCACGTAGCTCTCAAAGTCGGGGGTCTGCTGCAGGTTTCTGTCCATCCACTCGAGGCCGCCGCGGCGCCACTTCGGAAGGCCTGCTAACCGAACGCTCACGCTGCAAATTGCGTTCGGCGATACGCCTGGAGTGCAATTGTCGATCACGGAGTAGTCAGGCGGCGTCGAGGTCGAGCAACCCAACAGCACGCAAAGTAGGCAGCTCGCAAGCCACGGATGCCTCATGTCTACTGATCCATTCCGGACGTGGTTCGACCGAACCCCAATGCTGCGCCTAACCGGTCACGACTGGTCGACACGACCGACTTGAGCTGTTTGAGCTCCTGCAACGCGCCGTTAACCACAGGATTGATCCCTTTCGTTCCCTCGGTACCACCTTGACCAGCGTGCCCGATCTGCAGTGAGCGAACGCTCGCACTGTAGGTCAGCTGACCTCCCGTGTACGTCTTGATCGGTTCGTAAAAGCGATCTGTCGCTGAGATCTGAAAACTGCAGGCCGAGTGGCGGCTTTCGTAGGTTGGCCGGCAACGTTCGTCGAGGAAGCCCTCTCGACCAAGCGATCTCACGCGTCAGGTCAGCACTTCATCCGCGTGCGCGCGACGCCTAGCGCCGCTCGAACGAGTTGCTCGAGATTTAGATCGGGTGGCCCCGAGCTCGCCGCTTCCTCCACCATCTGGCGCGCTTCGGCTTTCCGAAATCCTGCCTGCGTGAGCGCCTGCGTGGCCTCCGTCTTCATGACGACCATCTCGTAACTCGGCCGTCCCACGTGGGACGTCGGCGCCGGCACGGGTGGTGTCTGGATGCGCGTCGATGTCGACTCGGGCCCCCTTGCCGTTGTCGCACCGTTCGGCCGTCCCACGTGGGACGGCGGCAGTGCTGGAGCCGACCGCGGCACGAGATCTTCGAAGACGAGGTCCGGTGCACGACCCGAGATCGCGAGCAGACCCTCGTGATGCGCGGCGTGGTGAGCGAAGCACAACAGGACAATATTTTCAGCTTCGTGGCCGCCACCATCGGCCTGGTGAACGATGTGATGAGCCTCGATGAAGCGTGCTGATCGACAGCCGGGCACCGTGCACGCTCCGTGATCTCGTCGCCACACGTGCCGGCGGACCATCGGCGAGATGTCCTGCTTCGCGCGAGAGGGTTCGCGGTCAGATCCGATTCGCTGCGCATCACACTCGACGCGCTCGACATCCGCGGGTGAAATCGGAACATTCACACCACCCGCCTGCTGCCAGCCCTGCTGACACGCTTCGCAGATCGTCGTCAGGATCTGGTGCCGGGCACGCGAGCCATCCTCGTCGGGATCTGCACCACCATCGATCACCGATCCGCACAACGCCGCCACGAGCTCGTTGTCATCGAGGCGTCGGCCGTGCTCGTCGGCGAGGATCTGTTGCGCCTGCCGCAGCAGCGCGTACGTCGCGGTCGTGACCTCGAAGCGGACCACGCGGGGCGCGAGATCTGGATTCGGCGGATCGGTGGGCAAGTCACCGCGACGATGTACACCGACCAGCTCCTCGATCTGGCGGAGGTTCTTGCCGCGCACCGCATCGCACCATTCGCGCTGCGTGTTCGGCGTGACCACGCGCGTGAGCTCGCGCAGCGCCGAGTAACTCTGGTCGCCATTCTCGAGCGCCTCGGCGAGCGCGGGCATCTCGTCGAGTGCGACCGCCACGCGCATCCGATCGCGCGCGGTCTTCGGCGCGTAACCGAGGACATCTTCCATGTACGCCAGTAGCGAGGGCTTGCCGAGCCTGCGCCAGATCTCGCACCGATTCGCGAGGCACAGCAGCGCAGCCTCCTCGACATCGAGGGCGCCGCGCTTCCTCGCGATCGTGCGCAAGCCGCGATCGATGTCCTGCCAGGCCGGCACCGAGTTTACGGCCCACTCATCACCATTCGACACCACCGTGCACTCACCATCACGCAACATGTTCCACGCTCCGTTGGTTGATGGACTACATGTACCACTCGAAATTTCGGATCGTTGTCGCGCGTTCTCGACGACGAATCGTGATCTCGGCCGACGCGTTGTCAAATCGTGCGGAGAACGCGCGCAGACACGAGCGCATCGCTTTTCGAACACCGCGAGCGCGATGTCGCGGACACGCGAGCGGAGTGCTCCGAAAACGCGTCAAGAGAATTCGACCTAGTCCCGAAGCAGTCCCGTCGTTCTGTTCGATCCTCGCTTGGTCCTCCGGAACGAGGTCGAGACAGTTCCTTACCATCACCATCACCGACCCGACCCGACCCGACCCGACCCGACCCGTCTTGCTGCACCTCGAAAGCGACACCTGATCGGTTGACCTGATCGGCATCCTGCTTCGCGGGTCCGCTTGCTTTGCTATCGATCTCGCTCAAGGCGATCGCGGGTAGCGTCGGCGCGTACGGACCCGGGTATGGGACCTCTCGGTTCGACCCCGCGGTGATGAAGACTTCGCCGGCGGGGCTCGGTACAAACTCGAGCGCAGTTCGATGCGTGATCGACGAAGCTCGAAAGAGCCGCTGGACGATCGTGGCCCACGCAGCCCGTACCGTCGCCTCGGTCTTGGGTTCGGAGACCGAGACGTAGCGTCGTGGCGCTACCCGCCGGATCCGTCCCTCCGCTGTGAGCTCGGCCAACCGACCCCGCTCGGTGCTATTCGCTCCGGGAAAGAGGACTAGCGGCAGTGCATCGTCCGGCGAAGTCGCCGAGCGATTTTACGTTAGAGCTGGACTGAGCGAGCTATTTTTAACCGGCTTCTGTGCTCTCGAGCGATTTCAACTCGACCCGATCTGCCTCCTAGATCTCCGCGGTCGCGAGGAACCGCGGCGGGCGGCGCGCCTTCGTCGCCTGCTCGAATGCATATGCATACCCGAGCAGCTTCGCCTCCGTGTACGCGGTCCCGATGAACGACATCCCGATCGGCAGCGAGTGATAGAAGCCCGCCGGTACCGTGACATGCGGATAGCCCGCGACCGCAGGTAGCGTCGGCGCATTCGGGCCCGGCGTGAGCGCATCGCCACCGATCGGATCGATCAGCCACGGCAAGCCACCCGTGCCGAAGACGATCGCGTCCAGCCTGTCTTTCTGGATCGCCGCGTCGATCACGTCGCGCGACATCGCGAGGCACTGCGCACGCGCGGCGTCATAGCCGGCGTCCTGCAGGCCAGAATGCTGTTGCGCCATGTCGAAGTACTCGTGCCCGAACCAGCGTAGCTCCGCGGGGTGCAGGTAATCGAACGCGAGTAGATCCATCATGCCGCGCAGCTTCGGATCGCCGCGGCGCGAGAGGTAGGCCTCCATCGCCGCTCGCATCTCGCACGCGAACACGAGGATCTCGAGGCCGCCGAGCTTCGGGTTGATCTCGAGCGCGATGTCGTCGATCACGTTCGCGCCGAGCTCTCCCAGCTTCGAGATCACGCCGGTCATCACCGAATCGATCGTGCGCGAGGCGCCGAACCAGCCCTTGCGCGGGATGCCGATCCGCGCGCCCGCGAGCGCCTTCGGATCGAGATGCGCGAGGTAGTCGCCAACGCGTGCACCCACGGTCGCTGGATCATCGGGATCGGGGCCCGCGATCGCGCCGAGCAGCGCCGCGACGTCCGCCACGCACCGACCCATCGGCCCGACCGTATCCTGGCTCGACGAGATCGGAATCACGCCGGCGCGACTGACGAGCCCGACCGTGGGCTTGAGCCCGACGAGCGAGCACAGGCTCGCGGGTGACGTGATCGATCCATCGGTCTCGCTGCCGAGAGCAGCCGCGCACATGCTCGCCGCCGCCGCCGCCGCCGAACCGCTGCTCGATCCGCTGGTGTTGCGATCGAGCGCGTAGGGATTGCGGGTCTGGCCGCCGCGCGCACTCCAGCCGCTGATCGATCCGAGGCCGCGCAGGTTCGCCCACTCCGACAGGTTCGCTTTGCCGAGGACGATCGCACCCGCCGCGCGTAGCTTCGCGACCACCGTGGCGTCGCGGGGTGCGGGATGCTCGAACGCGAGGGAGCCCGCGGTCGTGCGCATCGTGCCCGCGGTATCGATGTTGTCCTTCACGAGGATCGGCATGCCGTGCAACAGGCCGCGCTTCTTCTCTTGATCGAGCTGTGCCGCGATCGTGCGCGCATCCGGATCGAGCTCGATCACCGCGTTCAGGGATGCGAGGGCCGCGATCCTCGCGGTGTACATGTCGACGAGCTGGACCGCGGTGTAACGCGTGCCGAGCTCGGTGATCGAAAGATCGACGAGCTCGGGGTGCGGAACATTCGTGATCGCCGATGCACCGTGGCTGCTCGGCTGCGCCAGCGGCCACGCGGGCGGTGGCATGTAAGGAGGCTTCTCCTCCTCGTGCGACCCGCATCCAACCACCAGAGCCGCCGCGCTCGCCTTGAACAAGAACCTTCGGTCCATGGTGCGAGGATAGGCTACTTGCTGTGGTCCACGATCGAATCGTCCATCCCACGTCATGCGCACGGCGAGGACCAACGATCGACTCCTCCGCGTCAACGAAGCGTTGGTCCACTCCGTCGACCGCTATCTGACTCTCGACGATCTCGCCCCCACGCCCATGATGACGGTGGATCCGGATGGCGAGATCACGGAGGTTAACGACGCGGCAGTGATCCTGGCCGGAGTCTTCTCACGGGGGCGCCGCGGCGCAGCTTGAAGGGCTAGCCTCGGCTCCACGAACCGGTTCACGGCAGCGACAGTCTATTCGATCGGCAGATCGACGACGAACACGCAACCGACTCCGGGCCGATCCAGAACACTCAGCGTTCCGCCGCTCGCTTCGACGCTGCGGCGGCTGATCGAAAGGCCGAGCCCGAGACCCGATCTGTCCATGCCGCGCTGTTCGAACGGGAGGAAGAGCTCTTCCGCGCGACCGGGGGGGAGCCCGCCGCATTCGTCAGCTACTTCGATGAGGACGCGACCCTGCGACTGGTGGGCGCGGAGCGAGATGTGGCCTCCGGGTCGCGTGAACTTGAATGCGTTCTGCAACAGGTTGGCAAGCGCAGACGAGAGCATCTGACGATCGACCCTCACCGACAAGCCTGGAGCTACAGCCACCGAGAACGAGAGCTTTCTCGAGCTCGCACCGAGCTCGGCAGCGATCCGGACCTCTTCGAGGATCGAGCACAGGGAGACCGGCGTGATCGTCGCGTGAAGGCCGCGAGAGAGGCGCACTTCTGCGAGGGCACGGTCGACCAGATCCTGGAGTCCGCTCAGACTGCGAAGAAGTACTGCACCCGTGGCACCAGTCGCCGCACCGTGTCCGCTCTGTATCGCTGCAAACGCCAACTGCGTGGTGTTCAGCAGGTTGCGTTGCTCGTGCGCGAGCGCCCCCAGCCGCTCGTTCAAGCTCTGCGCACCCTCCTCCGAGATGACATGGTCGCGCTGGCGGCCGAATTCAGACACGGCGTCCGCGATGGCCGAGTCGAGACATCGATTGAACGTGTGAAATTCGTCGACGCTGATCGGCTGGTTTTTTTCGTGGGCGAGCTCGGTGAGCGCCTGGCAAAGGTCTCCGTAATCGTGCACGACCTGATCGACCGTGAAGCCACGCCGAAGGAGCTCGGCACCGTGCTTCATGGCGGACTGCCCGATCGCCGGAGGCAGCAGGGTGGGCTCCGAAATACGCGTACCGACCTGCTCGTTGCGCAACATGCTGGCGAGTTGATCGATCAGGATGGGCACACCGAAGTCCAGCTCGGATGCTGTCGGCGCGGGTGACAGCCTGGTCGCGACCTTCGAGCGGCAGCGGGCAGCTAGCTCGTCACGGTTCGCGGTTAGAAACTCGTGGAGCATTGGGCGGCCAGCCTACCCCGTGAGCCATACCCGAAGGCAAGCGAAGGATCGTCGAAGTCACGTTTTCTTGTCCATGCTTGTGGTCGCGATGACGACCTCTTCGCAAGGAGGCCGACGCTAGCAAAAGCCCTCGAGAGCCAGATCTGCGAATGCGCGGTTCACTAGATCTTGCAGTCCCGCGAGGCTTCGTCGCAGCACCTCGCCTGTCGCGCCCGTTGCAGAACTTGTTGCTCGTGCGCGTCGTCGCGACGAGCTCTTCACGCGTTCGGCACGACCCTCTGTGGTCTGGCGTCGGCGAAGAGGCCAGCGTCTTCGAAACGATTCAGGGTGCTGGCACCGAGGACCGCCGCTACCGCAGCGACCACCTCGATCGGATCGCTCGGAGACAACGTCGGAACCTCGATCGCGGTGATTCCCCACCTTCGAACGTGCGCGGTGATCTCGGCAGCTGCCGTGCGTGCAGCCTCGATCGATTCGCTCGCCAGGCGCGCGCAGGCGCGGATCGCAGGACTAGCGGCCGGATGAGTCGCGAGGGCTCGAGGCGACACCGCCGGCACGCGGTTGATGACGACGAGCGCCGGTGCGTGCCCGATCTTCTTCAGCTCCGCTCGGATCGCCTCGAGGTCTTCGATCGCTCCAGGGCGCGCCGACGTGACGATGGTGATGTAGACCTGCGACGGATCCAGCATCGCGCGCGCGTTCGCGACGATCTCGGACAAGTCGGGCTGAACATCGGATGCAAGCGCGAGCAGGGCGAGCGCAGCCGCGATCGGTGCCTCGCCGATCGCGGACGAGAGCGTTTGAACGAGTCGGTTCTGGCCCCACCGTGCCAGCCGGCTCGTGAGACCACGCGTCGGCGCGACGGCCTGGCGCGCCAGCTGGCCGAGCCACCGCAGCGCACGTCCGTCGACGATCTCGCCGAGCCGGGTCGGTAGCGCGAGCAGCTCGAGCGCATGCCGCGAGGGGGCGGTGTCGATCACGAGTGTGCTCGGGAGAGCCGCGGCGCTCCGGTACTGCGCGAGCTCGGTGAGCGCGATCAACTCGTGGATCCCTGCAAACCCGCCGGTCATCGCCTCGAGCAACGGATTGTTGGCGAGGCGATCGGCGTGAGTGGGAAACTGGGTCAGCCAGCGCGCGATCAGCTCGCGGACACCGGTGACCGGTGACGGCACCAGAGCGGTCAGGTTCGGCTGGCCAGGAACGTCGCCGAGGCCGAGTAATCCCGGCAAGCCGACCGCGTCGCCGAGCCTGCGTGCCGGATCGACGGTGGCAACGATCGTGCGTTGACCACGTGCGGCGAGCATCGCGGCGAGCGCGGCCGCGACCGTGGTCTTGCCGACGCCGCCGGTTCCGAGACAAACCCAGGTCATCGGTGTCACGAGCTCCTCGCTGCGAACGCGCGCGCCACGTCCGGAGCGGACGGCCGATCCAGGCCAAGTGGGAGCTCGCACGTCGGCGCGATCTCGAACCACGGCATTGGCGAGGGCTTGGCCCATTGCGCGAGCGCGGCCGCCGCCGAGGTCAGATCGGTCAGGCGCGCGAGCGACGCGAGGTCACTGGCATCGAACGAGGGTGGACGATGGACCTGATTGATCACGATGAGGTCGGGGGGCCGCGGCAACGCATCGCACAGCTCGGCGGTCTCGCGCGCGACCAGCGGTTCGCACAGCGTGACCACGACGAGTCGCGTGAAGGTCGGATCGTTCAGGCGCTCGTGGAGCCGATCGACGAGCGTGCGCGCGCGGCCGGCCGGCGCGAGCGATCGCAACAGCCCGACCGTCGTCAACCACGCGAGGCCGTGGCCGGTCGCGGGCATATCGAGCACGACGCGGCTGCCGCTGTCGACGCGACTCAACGCCGCGACGAGCAACGACACTTCGCGCAAGCCAGGAACGACCGTCGCGAGCTGGCGCACCGCGAACTGGGACATCACGGCGCGAGCGAGCCGGGTCGACCCGAAGATGATCGCAGCTGCGTCGCGCAGCGCGTCGAGCTCGTCGATCCGCTCTACGCTGTAAAGCCGACTGACTTCGCGGATCGGATCATGACCGAGTCGCGCCCCGAGCCCTGGTTCGATCACCATCGCGCGACCGCCGCTGGTTCCCATCAGCTCCGCGAGACCGTGCGCGACGGTGGACTTACCGACTCCGCCTTTGCCCAGCACCAGTGTGAGGGGCCAGGCGACCGAGGAAGGCTCGGTCACGGTCGGAGCTCGTGGTGCACGATCGTTAGATGCCGCCGAGCTCGCGAACGTTACGAGCGACTAGCGCTCGGCCGCAGCAACGATACATGACCTGGCACGCCGGGGCTGGACCGGCCCGCGCAGCTAGACTTGGCCGGTGCATGCTTGGCGATCGCGACGTTCACGTCGCGCGCTCGATCGGCGTCGAGCACCCGCTCGAGCGTGCCGAGCACATCGAAGCCGAGGGTCATCGACATGCGATCGCCTCGAGGCGGGCACGGATCTCGTCGCGAGCCGCGCGAAACCGCGCGAGCATCTGATCGCGCGACAGCGAGGCATCGGGGGTCGCAGGATCGGCGATCGGCCAGTGGAGTCGCTCGACGTGGCCGAGGAAGATCGGGCAAACCTCCTCGGCACACAGCGTGATCACGAGTTCGACCGAGCTGGGCTCGATCGTGTCGACCGATTTCGAATGCTGCTCGGAGAGATCGATCCCGAGCTCGCGCATCACCTCGATCGCGTAGGGATTCACGCTCGAGGGATGGCTCCCCGCGCTCTGGATCCGTCCCGAGAAGCGCGCGCGCGCGAGGCCCTCTGCCATCTGGCTCCGCGCGGAGTTCGCGACACACAGGAACAGAATGCTTCTGGACATGCTGATATCGTGATATGCGCATATCGTGTTGACCAGTGCAACCGAGCTCGACGATGTCCGTCCGTTGACCCGGCTGTTTCGGGCGCTCGGCGACGAGACCCGGCTCCGGATCATCGCCCTGCTCGCTCACGGCGAGCTGTGCGTGTGTCACGTGGAATCGGCGCTCGGCCTCAGCCAGCCAAACTGCTCGCGTCAGCTCGGCATCCTCAAATCGTCCGGTGTTGTCGACAGCCGGCGCGAGGGGACGTGGGTGTACTACCGGATCACGGAGCAGGAGACCGAGGCGGTGAAGAACGTGCTCGATGTTCTCACCAGGACCTTTGGCACCGCGCGTGCGCTACGCGTGGACCACGCCCGGCTCAAGAAGAACTGCGGACCGGACGCCTGTAGATGACGATCGCGCGCAAGCTCTCCTTTCTCGACCGCTACCTGACCGTGTGGATCTTCGCGGCGATGGCGATCGGGGTCGCGCTCGGCACGCTCGTCCCCGCCCTTCCGCACATGCTCGACCGGCTCAGCGTCGGCACCACCTCGATCCCGATCGCGGTGGGCCTGATCGCGATGATGTATCCGCCGTTCACGAAGGTCCGGTACGAGGAGCTCGGCAAGATCTTCCACGTCAAACGCATCCTGGTGCTCTCGCTCGTCCAGAACTGGGTGATCGGCCCTGTGCTGATGTTCGTGCTCGCGGTCGTGTTCCTGCCCGATCACCCCGACTACATGATCGGCCTCATCGTGATCGGCCTCGCGCGTTGCATCGCGATGGTGATCGTGTGGAACGACCTCGCGAAGGGCGATGCCGATTACTGCGCGGGCCTCGTCGCCTTCAACTCGATCTTCCAGGTCCTGTTCTTTCCGATCTACGCGTTCGTGTTCGCGACGGTCCTGCCGCGGTGGCTGGGCCTCCACGGTGCCGTCGTCGACATCTCGATGCTCGAGATCGCCAAGAGCGTCGGCATCTACCTCGGGATTCCGTTCGCCGCGGGGTTCGTGACCCGGCAACTGCTCGTGCGCGCCAGGGGAGCGGTCTGGTATCGCACCCACTTCGTCCCGCGCATCGGACCGCTCACGCTGGCCGCGCTCCTGTTCACGATCGTGATCATGTTCTCGCTCAAGGGCGAATCGATCGTCCAGCTCCCGCTCGACGTGATCCGGATCGCCATTCCGCTCCTGATCTACTTCGTCCTGATGTTTGCGGCCTCGTTCTTCCTCAGCAAGCGCGCCGGGGCGGACTACGCGCAAACCGCCACGCTGTCGTTCACCGCCGCCTCGAATAACTTCGAGCTCGCGATCGCCGTCGCCGTCGCCACGTTCGGGATTCACAGCGGCGTCGCGTTTGCCGCGGTGATCGGTCCCCTCGTCGAGGTGCCCGTCATGCTCGGCCTCGTGCACGCATCACTGTGGGCCCGCCGCTTCTTTCCACTCGGGATGTGACGATGACCAACACGATCGAAGCCGACCTGCCACCGCACAGCCCTACCGCGACGTTCGCGACGTTCGCGAAGGCGCCGAGCGGACATCCACCACGGATCTTGATCCTCTACGGGTCCCTGCGCCCGAAGAGCTTCAGCCGCTATCTCGCCGAGGAGTGCGGGCGCGTCTTGACCGCCTTCGGCTGCGAGGTCCGGATCTTTCGGCCCGATGGGCTGCCGGTCTTCGACCGCGCATCGTTCGACCTCGCGAAGGTCAAAGAGCTCCGCGAGCTCACGCTGTGGTCCGAGGCGCACGTGTGGGTCTCGCCCGAGCAGCACGGCGCGATGACCGCTGCTTTCAAGAATCAGATCGATTGGATTCCGTTGAGTGACGGAGCGGTGCGGCCGACGCAGGGGCGCACGCTCGCGGTGCTCCAGGTCTCGGGTGGAAGCCAGTCGTTCAATGCCGTGAATCAGCTGCGCGTGCTCGGGCGGTGGATGCGGATGATCACGATTCCGAATCAATCCTCGGTACCGAAGGCGTTCGAGCAGTTCGATGCGGACGGGCGAATGAAGCCGTCGAGCTACCGCGACCGCGTCGTCGATGTGATGGAGGAGCTGTTTCGCTTCACGTTGCTGCTGCGTGACAACGTGGAGGTCTTGAGCACGCGCTACAGCGAGGAGAAGGAGCGCCGCGAGCTCGGGGCACTCAAGCCTGCACTCGGCGTCAGCGAGAAATAGAGCATCACGGGCGCCGGCTTCTGTCGGCGTCATGACGTTCGAGTCGCCAAATAGCGCGAGGGTAGGGCTAGCTCTCGGCGGCGCTCACGCGAACCGATGGGCGGCGATACACGACGTGCACGTGCTCGAGATACCAGCCGAGCTCGTCGAGCGTGCGCAGTGCATCGGCCCGCTCCGACGTGTGCTCGAGGCGCTCGCCAAGCGCGGACAGATCGTCGAACCCGAAGGTGCCGCCGGAACCCTTGAGCTTGTGACCGATCGCGCGGACGACGCCGAGATCATCCGCGTGTGCCGCGTGGCGCAACTGTTCGATCTCGGTCCGGCGATGCTCGAGAAACCCAGGGATGTGAAGCGCGAGGTACGGATCGACGCACACGATCGGGCAGACCGGCCACGGCCGCCGCGTGACCACGACATGCGCGGGCGAGCTGATGTCGGCGCGCCAGCAGTTGCGGCCGTCGCGCTTGGCGCGAAACAGCGCGCCATCCGCGGCGCTCACGAGCTCCGCGGCCGGGCGATCGACCGTCGGCGCGAGCGTCGCGACACCGGCGCTGATCGTGACGACCTTCGCGCTTCGCGACCCCGCGTGTGGCAGGCCGAGCTCCTCCACTGCGGCGCGCAGGCGCTCGGCGACCACACACGCGCCCGCCGCGGTGGTGTCGGGTAGCAGCGCGACGAACTCCTCGCCGCCGTACCGCGCGAGCATGTCCGAGGGACGGCGCAGACAGGTGGCCATCGCGTTCGAGACGTCCTTGAGGCACGCGTCACCTCCGACGTGCGAGTAGTGCTCGTTGAAGGCGTGGAACTCGTCGACGTCGGCGATCACGAGCGACAGAGCCGTGCCCTGGCGCACCGCCCGGATCCACTCCCGGGCGAGCAGATCATCGAAGTGGCCACGATTTGCAACGCCCGTAAGTGCGTCGATGCAGACCGCCCGCTCGAGCTCCCGCGCCGCGAGCTCGAGAGTGCGATTGCGCGCCCCGAGCTCCTCGTCGCGGATCCGCCGCACCACCCGAGCGGTGCGCAGACGTAACGCCGAGCGCACGCGCGCAGCCAGCTCGCCCAGCCGAAACGGCTTCGCAACATAGTCCTCGGCACCCGCCTGGAACGCGATCTCGACGACCGAGTCGTCGTTGCGCGCCGTGATGATCACGATGGGCACGGCCGGCAAGAGGCCCGACAGCGCGCGGCACACCTCGAGGCCATCCATGTCGGGGAGGCCGAGGTCCAGCAACACGAGGTCTGGAGCGAAGGCGGTGGCGGCGGCGATCGCCTCGTGCCCCGATGCGACAAACCGCATCTCGCTGCATCCCACCTGACGGAGAACCTCCTCGATCAGCGGTAACACAGAGCTGTCATCTTCGACTACCAGCGTGCGGTTCGAGGCATTCATGGGAGCGGCATGCGAGGACGACGCAGACCGTGCATCTCTTCCAATGCACGCGATGCGCCACACTCAGAACGTGAGGATCATCTAGATCGCGACACGATGCTCGATGCCAAGCGCACGGCTGGGCGTCGCCATCTCGCTCCCGAAGCGATCACCCCGCTAGTCAGTTGCGACGCACGCAGCAGTCGGTGCCAGTCCACTTGGTGCCCTTGCCGACGCACGTGTCGGCGGAGCCCGCGGTGCACGAGAATGTCGAAGGCGCGCAGCACTGCGCACCGGTCCAGATCCCACTCGCAGCCTGGCACGCATCGACGGTGCCGCTCGTGCACGTCGCGCCGCCCGAGAAGCAGCACTGCGCGCCGGTCCAGCCGCCGCTCTCGTGCTTGCACTCCTTGTTCGTGCCGGCGACGCACGTCATCAGGGAGGGAAAGCAGCACTTCGTACCCGACCACTTTGCATCGAGGACCGTCGTGCACTCTTCTTTGGTGCCGGCGACACAGATCGCGCTGCTCGCTTCGAGTGCGGCCGGATCGACCTTCTTGGGCTCGTCCTTGGCACCACAACCGGCGACGAGCAGGAACAGGATCGGAGACCTCATGCGCAGCATCGTCGCATCCCGTCGGGTGCAAGCAAAGCTCGGTACGCCGCTGCTGTAGACCGACGCGCGCATCGATCGGCTGTCGCGCGTTGTCGTCCGGTCTCGGCGATCTAAGAGGTCAGTTGCGCAGCCGTACGCCGATGTTCTGCGGTCGGCGCGCATCGCACTCGTCGGGATGACTGGTCAGAAGGTCGCGCCAGACATCGCGGATACGGGTGCCGGTTCGCACGGTGCGAGTGCACTCGACCCCTTCGAGAAAGCCGTCGCCACCGTCGAGCACGAAGTCGGGGACCACGAGCCACACGGGCTCGGTGCCCGGTCCACGCCGAGGCTCGCCCGCGATTTCCATGCTGACGAGCGATGGCGAACCATTTTCCGCGTGAGCGATCGTGACCTGCGCGCCGGCGAGCGCGAACGGGAGATGCTTCCACGCCGACGGATTCGCGAGGGCGTTGTGCATGATGTGCAGGAGTCCGTCGCGCGTCGTCGCGCAGGCCCCGAGCGTGATCTCGAAGGGAAAGGTCCGGAACAAGTCTTCGAAGTGAACCGCACCCTTGTGGAGCGGAGCCCTCAGCGCACCGGCATTGACGAGCGCGACGATCGGAACGCCGGGAGGAGGCGTCGTCACCTTCGCATTCGCTGCCATCGCCGCCGCCACTTGCTCTGCCCCCGCGGTGCCATCGACGGCTTGCATCGGGCATTCGCGCGGTAGCATCGTCACGAAAGCATCGCCACTCGCCTTGACCGCTGCGAGCCACGGCGCGGTTCGCGCGGCGACCTGCCGACCGAGCTCGGTGCGAGGCGGTGAGGCAGCGATCACCGCGACCCGTTCGATCGAGAGCAGATCGAGCACGTGATCGTTGCGGCAGAACCGGATCCGGGCGAGCCCGAGGCCCTGACGATCGCTGGAGACCACCGGGATACCATCGACCCGGCCGAGCATCCAGGCATGGCGGTGGCCCGCTATGATCACGTCTGGACGATCCTTGCCGAGCGCGGCGACGAGCGAGGCGAGCTCGCCGTGCAACGGCTCGTCCGACGATGCGGCCTGGTCCAAGGCTTGCGGGAGCACACCGTCGAGGCTCGCATGTGCGAGCAGGACGACGGGCGATGCGCCGGATGCCCGTAGCTTGCGGATCTCCGTCGCGACCGAGGCACCCGCGTTGCTGACGAAATCGAGATCGTCGATGTTGGCGTGGGAGGTCGTGACTTCCGTCTCGGTCGTGGTGTAGCCGACGACGCCGACGTCGAAGCCATCGCGATGCACGTGCGTCGAGGCGGCGAAGTCGGGCCACGCGGGCGTCGCGCCGGTCTTCAGATGGATATTCGCAGACAGAAACGGGAACGAAGCCGAGGTCATGCGCGCACGCAGAGCGCCACGCTTGCCTTGCGGCCCGGAGTCACCTGCATCGGGGGCTGCGGTCAGCATCGTGTAGCCGACGGGACCGAAATCGAACTCGTGATTCCCGACGGCCACCGCGTCGACGCCGATCGCGCGATACGCCTCGATGATCGGTGCGCCTTCGGCGAGCGTGGACTCGAGCGAACCGGTGAACAGGTCGCCGGCGTCCAGGAGCACGACGGTATCTGTGGTCGCACGCAGATCGGCGATCGAGTCCGCGAGCGCAATCACCCCGCCTGCCGGCACGGTGCCGGTATCGACCCAGAGCTCGACCGGCTGGATCTGACCGTGGAGATCATTCCACGCTCCGATCGAAAGGCACGGCCCTCCAGACTCCGCCGGAGTGTGCGCCGAAGCACCGCAGGCAGTCGCGAAGACGAGGAGCGTCTTAACGCGCAACCCTGCGACTCGCGATCGCGCGGTAGCCGACGAGCAGGATCACCGCACCGCCGATCGACGCGATGAAGCCCGCGGCTTCATTCGGCTGGTACCAGCCGGCCGACCGACCGATGAAGTCGGCGACGAACGACCCCGCGATACCGAGCGCGATCGTGATGATGACACCACCGGGATCCTTGCCGGGCATGACGAGCTTCGCGAATGCGCCGACGATGAGACCGATCAGGAGAACCCAAATCATGTGCATACAACGGTCAATTGCGCAGTTTGTGCCAGCTCCGAGAGGGGAACCGGGTGCGTATTCATCTCATCCTTAGGTCCGAGGTGGCGCGAAAACGCACATTAGGTAGCGTTAGAGCGCTCGGCGGGCGAACCGGCTCGGTAGGCCTTCGCGATACGAGAACGCCAACACGAGGACCGATGCGGCGAACGCATGGGACTCGCTCGACAAGTAACGCTCGCTTATCGCGGCTTGCGCGCCGCCTTGATGAGGCCGTGAATCTCGTCGAGCTCGCCGACCGAGCCGAGCATGACTCCAGAGATCTCGACCTCGCCGTTCCCATGGCCGATCTTGAGCACGCGATGAAACCCGGGCGCGCCGGTGAGCTCGAGCTTCTTGATGTCGCGAAACGGAACCGTGACGCCGCCATCGGGCATGACGAGCTCTCGCTCCGCAACGACGATCGTGCGCTTGCCGCGAACCCGCACGAGCGCTTCGCGCACCATCGCGATCGCGAGAAAGATCGCGATCGATCCCACGACCACGAAGACGATCCGAAACGTGCCGCGAGCCGCGAGCGCGAGCATCACCATCTCGGCCGAGACTGCGATGAACACCGCCGCGAGTGGCGCGGTCACGACGAGGCGTGCCCCGTATCGAAAGCTTCGTTTGCCGCGCATGGCTCCGCTCGCACTATAGGGCTCTTGCGAGAGTCCGCCCATTCGTTAGTGGGTGTTAACCTAGACGGAGAGTTGCGACCTGCTGGTGCGCTGCTCGGTACGATCTGGATCGTCGTTCTGTTCGCGTGATCGGTAGTACTGTCGCGCACCCCATCCATGGACGCTGCGCCACCGACCCGCCGCCCACCGCCGCCATGGCTGTTCTTGTTTACATGCATTCCGTACGGTGTCGCCGGCACGTTCTCCGGTGTGCTGATGCCGTACCTCGCGAAGCGCGCGCACTTCGATCTCGAGTCGATCGGCTGGTTCGTCACGCTGCTGTTCATCCCGAGCTTCTTGCAGTTCCTGTACGCGCCCATCGTCGATTTCGGTCCGCGCCGCAAATACTGGCTGATCCTCCTGTCGTTGCTCGCGGCGGCGTCGCTGTTCGGCGCGCTGCAGATGCCGCTTCCGGACAGCAGGAATGCCTTTCTCGCCTTTGGGTTTGCAGCGCAGGTGTTCGCCGGCTTGATCAGCAGCGCGAACGGGGGCCTGATGGCGACGCTCCTCACCGACGCGCAGCGGGGCAAAGCTGGCTTCTGGTACAACACCGGTAACCTTGCCGCGGGTGGTCTCGCGACCGCCATCGCGATCTATCTGACCGGCCACGGCTACACCGACACGACGGTGGGCCTGGTCGTCGGAACGTTGATGTTCCTGCCCTCGCTGAGCGCCCTCGCGCTCGACGAGCCGATGCGCGTGACGACGCACAGTCTCGGAACTGCGCTCGTGAACCTGTTGCGCGAGATCAAAGACATCCTGTGGACGCGCGCCGGGCTCACCGGCCTCCTGCTGTGCTTGTCGCCGGTCGGCACCGCAGCGCTCACCAACTTTTTCAGTGGCATCGCTTCGAACTACGTCGCGCACGATATTGCGGCCGACCTTGCAAAGCTCTCGAGCGCCGCCGCCGACAAGCTGCTCGACGAGAAAGTCTCGGATCTGGTCGCATTCGTTAGCGGACCCGTTGGCCTCATCCTGATGGCGGTCGGCGCGTTCATCGGCGGCTTCCTCTGCGATCGGACGAATCGCCGCGCCATGTATTTGTTGTCTGGCGTGCTCACCGCGATCGTCGGCATCGGGATGGCGATCTCGCCGCCGACGCAGTTGACGTTCATCGTCGGTGCGCTGACCTATGCGCTCGTCACGGGCTTTTGCTACGCGGCGTTCACCGCGACCGTGCTCGAGACGATCGGGACCGGATCGAAGTCGGCCTCGACGCGCTACTCGTTGTTCACCGCCGCGGGCAACGCCGCGATCGCGTACACCGGCCTCGTCGATACCCGGTTCGAAAAACATCACGGCGTCGCCGGTGTCGTAGGGAGTGATGCCGTGCTCAACATCGCCGGGGTTGTCGTACTCGGGTTCGTGTTCTGGCGCCTCGGTTCGTTCGGCAAGACCGAGCACGTCACTGCAGAGGCCTAGCGAGCGCGTTCGCTCTGCGGGCTTTCACGCACACAAAACTCGCTCGCTATCTATTAGCGGCGAGATGACTAATGTGGTCGTGAAAGCGGTGGCGAATGGCTGGAGAGCGCATCCTGGTCGTGGACGACAATCTTCTCAACCTCAAGCTCGCGACCGTCGTGCTCGTACGTGCTGGCTATCGGGTGGACGGTGCTGCAAGTGCGAAGGAGGCCGTTGCTCGACTCGAGCGCGAACCGCCACAGCTGATCATTCTCGACCTGCGGCTTCCCGAGGTCGACGGCCTCGAGCTCGCACGTACCTGGAAACGGGACGCGCGCTTTTGCAACATACCGATCATCGCGATGACCGCGTCCGGGCTTCGATCCGACGAGGACGACGCACGGCTCGCAGGTTGCGAGCACTACATGGCGAAGCCGTTCGTGCTCGACGAGTTGCTCGCGTGGGTCGCGCATTGGCTGCACGGCACCCGCGATGTTGGTCCGAAGGCCTAGCTCGATGCACCGCGGTCCCACGAACGTCGAGGCGTCTTGCGACGACCCTGGACGTGCAGCGCACGAGTACGCATCCCGAGACCATGTTGCGGTTCGGCTTCGTGATCTAGGATGGCGCATGGTCTCGAGCTTCACGCATCGCGGTCGACGTATCGCCTATCGCGAGTACGGCGCCGGCGAACGCGCGATCGTGATGACCCACGGCCTCCTGATGGACAGCCGGATGTACGCGCGGCTCGCGCCCTCGCTGGCGAGCTTCGGCCATCGCGTGATCACGCCTGACATGCTCGGCCACGGCGAGTCCGATCAACCGCACGACATGATCGCGTACTCGATGCAGCAGTACGGAGAGGACGTGCTCGCGCTGCTCGATCATCTCCGCATCGAGCAAGCGGTCATCGGCGGCACCTCACTCGGCGCAAACGTCGCGCTCGAGACCGCGGTGCTCGCGCCCGATCGTGTGCGCGCACTCGTGCTCGAGATGCCGGTGCTCGAGAATGCGCTGCCGGCAGCTGCCGCGGCATTCGTGCCGCTCGCGCTCGCGCTGCGCGTCAGCCATCGCTCGATGGCCGTGGTCGCGAAGATCATGCGACGCGTTCCGCGCTCGCACCTGCTCGTCGACACGATGATCGATTTCTTGCGCCGCGATCCGGTCGCCTCGCTCGCCGTGCTCGATGGCTTGATCTTCGGCCGGGTCGCGCCGCCGATCGAGACGCGGCGGGCGCTCGCGCAGCCCACGCTCGTGATCGGTCATCCGGCCGATCCGATTCACCCGTTCAGCGATTCCGATCGGATCGCGCGCGAGCTCGCCGATACCCACCTCGTGACCGCGAGCTCGATCGCGGAGTGGCGGATCCGGCCGTCGCGGCTCGATGCCGAGCTCCGCGACTTTCTCGACCACGTCTGGGCGTGACCTGCGGGGACGAGCCCGTGACGCGCCCAGACTGGGTCGCCTGGGTCACGGTAACGAGCTCTTCACAATCCTTCCGTTGCACGCGACCGCATTGAGGCGTGACATCCAGCGAAATGCGACGAGGAATAGCTGTTGGCGTACTCCTCGCGTTTGGGGTCGCCCACGCGGATGATGCGCCGGCCGCCGAACCCGCGCCCGCTGCCGAACCCGCAGTTCCAGCACCCGAGGTGTACACGCCGCCCGAAGCGGTGACACCGTCCGTCGTCGAGCCGCTCCAGCCGATCCATCTGAGAGAAGATCACCGGCTCGCGGCGGGGCTCACGCTCGCCGGCGCGTACACGCTGTTCGGCGGCTGGATGTACCTGGCGTGGTACCGCCAGCACAAACCGCTCTCGCAATTCAAATGGGGCGGCGACGACGAGAAGTGCCAATCGACGTTCTCGCGCTGCGGCCTGATCGGTTGGGCGGGCGATACGACGTACGCTGGCGGCGAGGACAAGTTCGGTCACGCGTGGTCGACGATGTCGCTCGCGCGCGGTGGCGCCGAGCTGCTGTACCAGTGGGGTGGCTTCGGTCGCACGACCTCGATGCTGGTCAGCACCGGGCTTGCCGAGCTGCTGTTCATCGGGGTCGAAGTTCGCGATGGCTTCTTCTTCGAGTTTTCCTTCAGCGATCTCGGTGGCGACACGGTCGGTGCACTCGCCGCGCTCGCGCTCATGCAGTGGCCGCGGCTCGATGAGATGTTCGACTTTCGCGTCCAGTACTTCCCGAGCGATATCTATCTGCGCAAGCTGAGCGGGAGCTCGCCCTGCCCGACCGGCGGATGTTCGCGCTGGAACATCGCCGAGGATTACTCCGGTCAGACCTACCTGCTCGCGTTTCACCTCAGCTCCATCCACGCGCTCCGCGACATGCAGTACGGCACATTCTCGCGCTTCGTCGATCTCACGCTCGGGTTCGATACGCGCAACTACAAGCCGCCTCCGGATGCAAGCTCGATGGCGGTGCCGAAGCAGCAGATGTTCATCGGCATCTCGTTGAACGCGCAAGGCGTGTTCGACTGGCTGCTCGACGATCATCACAAGACCGCGAGGAAGATCACGCACGGCATGTTCGAGGTGTTCAATCTTCCGTTCACGTCGCTGCCGGTGCTCGAGCACGACCACTCGCCCGCCGGCACGGTGATGGGCGGCGGGGCCTGACGCCGCGGCTTGACTCGCCCCGACCGCGCTGAGATGGTCGGGGCTCCAAGTGGTGGAACCGGGCGACGACGAGATTCTGCCCCCGGATACCCACGTGGGTGACTACCGGATCCGGGCCCTCGTCGACGAGGGCGCGATGGGCCGGGTCTACCTCGCCCAGGACATGACGCTCGGTCGGCGCGTCGCGCTCAAGCTGATCAAGCACCACTCGGCCAACCCGGCCGACGTCCAGCGCTTCCTCGACGAGGCGCGCGCGACCGCGAGCTTCAGCCACCCACATGTAGTGACGCTGCACGGCGTTGGCGAGTTTCGCGGGCGGCCCTACTTCGCGCTCGAATATCTCGATGGCGAATCGCTGCGCCATCGCATCACCCGCGAGCGCATCCCCGAGCTCGAGGCGATCCGGATCTTGCGCAGCGTCGCCGAGGCGATCAGCGATGCGCATCGCCGCGGTCTCGTGCACGCCGATCTGAAGCCGGAGAACGTCGTCATCCCGCGCGATGGCCGCACGCGTGTCGTCGATTTCGGCCTCGCGAAGCTGATCGGCACCGACGCGCGCGCCGCCTCGGGTACGCCCGCGTACATGGCACCGGAGCGGTGGCGAGACCAGCCACCGACCGTCGCGATCGATGTGTGGGCGCTCGGCGTGATGCTGTACGAGCTGTTCGATGGCACGCGGCCCTTCGCCGATGCAGAGCTGATATCGCTCGGCTACGCGAAGCAGCTGCCGGAGCTGCCACAGAAGCACGCGGCGACGCGCTGGTTCGCCCTGGTGCGCGACTGCCTCGCGATCGAGCCGGCTGCGCGGCCGTCCGCCGAGATCGTGGTGCGCCGGCTCACCCAGCTCCTCGATCAAGATCCGACGACCGATGACACGCGCTGTCCGTTTCCAGGCTTGTCGGCATTCACGTCGGACGATTCGGAGAACTATTTCGGGCGCGAGAGCGAGCTCGATGCGGTCGTCGAGCTGATCCGCGATCAATCACTGATCCCGATCATCGGCGCCTCGGGCATCGGCAAGTCCTCGTTCGTGTACGCCGCGCTGCTACCGCGGCTCGACGAGAGTGGCCGCTGGAACCGCGTCACGATGCGGCCCGGTTCGAATCCGTACGCGAGCCTCGTCGCCGCGCTCGGCTTGCCGCGCGACCAGGCCGCGGTACTCGCCGCGCATCCGCAGCGGCTCAGCCTGCTGCTCGCCGAGCACGCGCGCAAGAGCGATACGAAGACGCTCCTCTTCGTCGATCAGTTCGAAGAGGTGTTCACGCTCGCCGGCGACGACGCGCTCGGCTTCTGCGAGTGCCTCGCGGGAAGTGCCGCCGACGACGAGCCCTGGCGCATCGTGCTCACGATCCGCGATGACTTCGTGGGGCGGCTGACCGAGTCCAAGGCGATGCGCTCGCACTTCGGCGCGGTCGTGTCGCTCACCGCGATGAGCACGAGCGAGCTGCGCGATGCGATCGTGCGCCCGCTCGGCGGTGTCGGATTCACGCTCGACGACGCCGCGCTCGCGAATCGGATCGTCTCGGAGGTCGAGACCCAGCCGGCGTGTCTGCCGCTGCTCCAGTTCGTGTGCCGCGCGCTGTGGGAACGTCGCGACGAGCACGGCAAGCGCCTGCTCGCGCGGGAGTACGATGCGATGGGTGGCGCGACCGGCGCGCTCTCGACGCACGCGCAGCGCGTGCTCGCGCAGCTGACGCCCGATCAAGTCCAGACCGCGCGCACGCTGCTGTTGAAGCTCGTCAACCCGGATGGCACGCGCCGCCCTCGGTTGCGCGCCGAGCTCGTCGACGGCGTCGCCGATGCGCCGGTGGTCCTCGATCGCCTGCTCGATTTTCGCTTGCTCGTCGCGAGCCGCGATCTCGATGGCACCGATTCACGCATCGAGCTCGCGCACGAAGCGCTCGCGACAACGTGGCCACAACTCGTGCGCTGGCTCGACGAGAGCTACGAGCAGCGCGTCTTGGTCTCGGATCTCGATCAAGCTGCGGAGCTGTGGGAGCGCCGCGGTCGGCGCAGCGAAGAGACCTGGACCGGCGGTGCGCTCGGTGAAGCGGTGCGCAAGCTCGACCAGTGGGGCGTGACCCTCCCGTCACGCTCGCGCGAGTTCATCCGCGCGGCGGAGCTTCGCGAATCGGCGGGTCGGCGCCGCAAACGACTGATCACGATCGTCACCATCGCGACGCTGAGCGCCGCGGCCGTCGTCGCGGTCGTCGCCGCGCTCGCGTTCAAATCCAAAGAACAGGACGCGATCGCGGCGAACGAGCAGATCCGGCTCGCGGCTGCCGACATGGGCCGGTTCGAGCTCCATCTCGTGCCGTATGACTGGACAGATCACCCGGTGAACGTAGTCGGGCCGCTAACCTGGAAGCTATTTGCCTACGATCCGCGCGATCCATTTGCCCTTGGCAAAGAGCTCACCCAGGTCGTGCGCGGCACGCCGAGTTGGCGCAATGGCGAGCTCGTCGAGACCGTCGAAGCACGGGCCGGTGCGGCGATCATGCAGGTCGAGCGAGGCGATTGTCCGCCGAGCACGATCTTCATGCGCCGCCTGCCCGGCTTCGAGGAGCGCGCGACGCCATCGACGGTTCGGTTGCGCATCCCGACCTGTGGTGCGTCGAACGCAAACACCATCACGATTCCTGCTGGTCAATTTTTCAGCAACGTCCCCGATGCCAACCATCCGGAGCAATTGGACGCTGGAGTCGATGCGCTTGCGAGCCTACTAACCTTCGCGATCGATCGCACCGAAGTGACCCGCGCCACATTCGACATCTACGGCTCGATGGAAGCGATCACGGGCGAGAGCGCCGCGCCGAACACGTTCTTCGGCGACGGCGATGTGACGAGGCTTCCGGTCACTGGCGTCAATTTCGTCACTGCCCGCCACTTCTGTCGCTATCTAGGCAAGGACCTACCGTCCGTCGTGCAGTGGCAGAAAGCGTTTCGCGGTGGCCTCGATGCCAATCCCGATCCCAGACGCCTCCTACCGTGGATCAAAGCGACCAGCGCGCATCCCGCAAATCTCGCCGATGCAGGTTCGAAGCTCGCGCCGCCAGGAAGTTTCGTCGACGACACGAGCCCGTACGGCGTCGTCGACCTTGCGGGCAACGTCAGCGAATGGACGCGAGACGTGAACGACAGAGGAAGGTACCGCGGCCTGCGGATCGTGCTCGGCTCGAACGTCGATACCTCGCCCGAATCCGGCGATCACAAGGTCAGTTTTCGCAACTCGCGCATCGACGGCTATCTCGATCTGGTGATCGGGATGCGCTGTGTCAGCCAGTAACGACGGTCTTCCGGATCTTCATGATGCGCGCCATGCGCGTGTCGATATCCGGTGCCGGTCCATCGATCGCCGCGAGTGACGAATAGAGAGACCGCATCTCCTGATCGTTACGAAACCCCTGCTCGTCGAATGCGCTCTGAAAGATGCTGTCGTTCGTGCCGAACACCACGCGGTGCTGACCGAGGGCACGTGCAAGCTTTATCAACAGCATGCGCCCGGAGCGCATGCCGCCATCGAGTGCGGTGCGACAGCCGAGTAACCGCACGTACGCGAAAGGCGAGAGGTAGCGATCGAGCGCGCGTGCGATTTGCTCGTTCGCGAGCTCGCTGTCCGGATCGAAATCCGATGCCCACAGCACGCCGTCACCCATGGCCTGGAGGCCCGCCGTACCGTGATCGAAGAGATCGAGCACGTCGAGCAGACCCGACCGAGTGACCGCGTCGTCGACCACCGCGACCAGATCTTGTGGCGACGAGCACCGCACTGCTTGCGGAACTTTTTCAGCGACTGCCTCCATCTCGAAGGGCGCCGACATCGCCTTTGCACCCGCCGCCAGTTTGCCGATGACGAGAAGTCTAGAAGTACTCGGCACCAGCCGGGTGCTTGCCAAGTCCGCCACCCGAGCTGGCAGCGTCGGTCGTCACGCCCGGGCTGCTCGCGATGAACAGATCGGTGAAGAACAAGAACGCGTAGGCATTGCCTGCTGCGATGTCCGTAGGGGTAGGCAGCGTCGAAGGAACATCCGGGAGGACGTAGCGCAGGTTCGTCAGATCGACCGTGTGATCGCTACCGACATCCGCACCTGTCGTCGCGCCGGTGGCCGCCTGGATGAACCGGAACGTGACCACGTCACCGATGCGACCGACCACGCGCACGATGTACGGGTGATAGGCGATCGTCTTTGCCATCGAGTCCCACCCCAGCGAGCTCGTCGAGGTCGGGCGAGAAAACGGGGTGGTGACGGCCTTCTGCGGATCGGTTTCTGCGAAGTAGACAACAGCCATGGTTGATCCTTTACGAGCGGGTCAGTCCGAACTGGTTGATGAGGTTGTAGATGTGGGAACGCGTGAGATCGAGCCGCTGCGCAACAGTGGCGACGCTCCAGCTATTCGCATCGAGCTCGCGACGTAAGAGCTCGCGTTGATAGAGGCGCGTCGCCTCGTGAAATGTAGGTGCGTGATCCGCTGCCGCGATCGCGTCAGGGAGATGGCGAAGCTCGACCTGCGGTGCACCCTCGGCACATGCGCGGATCAGCGCACCTTCGACCTGATTGCGCAGCTGGCGAATGTTGCCCGGCCAGTCGCGGCTCTCGAATGCGAGCCGCAGTTGTTCGGACGCCGGCAACGAAGGCAAGCGATGCTCGAGCGCGATCCGCGCGAGCAGCTCGTCGACGAGCTCGCCGATATCGCCGCGGCGCTCGTCGAGCGCGGGCATCCGGACGTTCATGACGTTGATCCGGTAGAACAGATCTTCGCGGAGCCGGCGCTCGGCGACCATCGTACCGAGATCGGAGTTCGTCGCCGCGATCAGCCGGATGTTCGCCGAGACCAGCTTCGTGCTCGCGAGCGCGTAGTACTGGCGCGACTGGAGCAGCTGGAGCAGCTTGCCTTGCGCGGCGTACGGAATCTCGACGATCTCGTCGAGGAACAGCGTGCCGCCCTCGGCCGCTTCGACCTTGCCCGCGGTCTTGCGCGCGCCGGGGAACGCGCTCGGCATCGTACCGAACAGCTCGCTCTCGATCAGGCCTTCCGGAATCGCGGCGCAGTTGAGCTCGACGAACGGCCCGTTGCGACGCGGGCTGTTGTCGTGGATCGCGCGCGCCATCTGGGTCTTGCCGGTGCCCGAAGGACCGGTCAAGAGGACGGTCACGTCGAGCGGCGCGTACGGCTCGACTTGCTCGAACACGCGTGCGAGCGCCGCGCTGCGACCGATCACGCCGTCAACGAGCCGCAACCGCTTGCGAAACGGCGCGGTCGGATCCGCGCGCCGCGCATCGGTCCGTGCCGCGTGCTCGACGCTCGGCCAGATGTGGCGCGCGACGGTCTCCGCAAGCGTGACCGCAGCATCGTGAAAGGGACCCGCACCGCGACGACCTTCGAGATACAAAACGCCGCGACCGATGCCACCGATCGCAATGCAGAGCACCGCTTCGAGGCGCTGATCGCGGACACTCTTGAGCGACGAGAACCGCTCGTCGAGCGCGGCGTACGGCGTGTGGAGTGTGGTGCCGGCGGCGCGTGCTGCCGCGATGATGCCGCGCGAGGTGACCGCCTGGATCTCGAGCTCTTGTTCGCTCGAACAGCCGTGCGTGATCGTCCACTGCGGCGCGGGATTGTCGAGCGAACCGAACAGCTCGAGGTAGCCCCGCTCGGCCTCGGTGGTCGCGACCACCAGCTCGAGGATCGATTTGAGTGCACTCGCGGGCTCGGCGGCCTGGCGAGCCTCGAGGAGCGCACGATACAGGTCGCGCTCGACGCCAGCTTCTGCTCCCACTCCCTCCAGTATAGCGAGGGGCTCGTGCTCCACACAATACGAGGTTATGCCGGTCAAGGAGCGATGCGTAGGTCGAGCGCCCACTCCTCGAGCTGCACGCCCAGTGCGACCACGTACTGCAGCGAGATGCTCGCGCCACGCAGACCTGGAACGAAGCCAGCATTGCGCAGCGCGCTTGCCCAGCGCCCGAGATAGTCAGGGGTCACGTACATCCGGCCGGCGTCGAGATCCAAGAAGATCGTCGAGCCGTCGGTCACGTTGCCGATCTTTGCGAGGAAGCAGGCCAGCTCACCGTCACACAGCCCATCACTACCCGTCGAGCTGTACGCACAGGCGGTGTCTAACATCGCGCGGAAGCTGTGCACGCGAGATGCCGGCTGTAAGTCCTTGAATCATGGGCGGCTTGTCCATTCGATCGGACTTGCGTTCTCGACCTGTCCAAAATTTCTGACTATCACCTGATCGTGCGCCCCTTCGAGATCGATCCTGACCTCATGGATCTCATTGTGATGACTCACGAATCTGCTTGAATAAGGCGTCGCGTTGTATTCGACTCGAGTCTGTCACAGAGAATTACTCGTTCCGTCACACGAAAGATCGACCCTGATCGCGAATGTACTCGGACTCCCCGAGAACGCTGGGGAAATACCGCTTGATCGCGGAGATTGCTCGCGGCGGTATGGGCATCGTCTACCTGGCGATGTTGCAGGGGCCTTCGGGCTTCTCGAAGTTGCTCGTCGTCAAGGAGTTGCAAGCCGAGCTCGTCGAGGAACCCGCATTCCTCGAGATGTTCCTCGAGGAAGCGCGGCTGGCGGCGCGCTTGAATCACTCGAACGTCGTGCAGACGAATGAAGTCGGCAATGACGGCAATCGGTACTACATGGCGATGGATTATCTCGACGGCCGCGGCCTCGAGCGAGTTCGTCGTCGAGCGCGTCACGTTGGCAAGCCGCTCTCGCTCGCACTCCAAGTTCGGGTGTTGTGCGAGGTGCTCGCGGGTCTCGAGTACGCACACAACTTCGCGGATTTCGATGGCACCGCCCTCGGTATCGTCCATCGCGACGTCAGCCCGCAGAACATCTTCATCACGTTCGAGGGCCAGGTAAAGATCCTCGACTTCGGCATCGCGAAGACGATCGATTCTACGAACGAGACCCGTGCGGGCGTGCTCAAGGGCAAGCTCAGCTACATGGCGCCGGAGCAGGCGCGCGGCGAGCGTGTCGACTCGCGCGCCGACGTGTTCGCCGTCGGCGTCGTGCTGTGGGAAGCGCTGACCGGCAAGCAACTGCGTGCGGGTCAGACCGAGCACCAGATCCTCGGCGATCTGATCGCGAAGATCACACCGTCCAGGGCCTCGACGATCAAGGCCGACGTGCCTGTCGAGCTCGACGAGATCTGTGCGCGAGCACTGTCGCCCGACCGCGCCGATCGCTATCACTCGGCCGCAGCGCTGCAAGCCGATCTCGAAGCGTATCTCGCGACCACCAAACCGGTGACCTCGCGCGAGCTCGGCACCACGATGCGCGAGCTGTTCCACGACGATCGTGCACGCACGTCTGCGATGATCGAGCAGTACGTCGCGAACGCGCGATCTGGTGGCAGCTACGAGGAAGATGATCTGCCGATCATCGATGTCTCGTACTCGCCGAACGATACGCGCACGCCCGTGACGGCCGGCGAACATCCGATCCAGTCTTCGGCGCCCGGCTTCTCGGCGCCGGGTCATCAATCGGCCTCGGGGCTCTCGGCCAATCGTCAGGTCGGCACGCTCGATCACGCGATCGCACTGCAGCCCGCAGTCACCGCGCCGAGCCAGCAATATCCGGCGATGCCACCACGCGCGAGGAGCGCGCTCCGGTTCGCGGTGTATCCCGCCGTCGTGATCGCCAGCGTGCTCGCCGGTGGCTTGATCTACACGCTGACTCGCGCGAAGCCGCCGACGCCTGTCGCAGCGTCCGATCCTGCGCCCCAACAAATGACCGCGACGCCGCCCGCGCCGCTCGCGAAGGCTCCAACGCCGGCGGGCGCGACGCAGGTCGCAAACAACCTCATCGAGGTCATGGTCAAGGCCACGCCCTCGAGCGCGACGATCGAGATCGACGGCGCACAGGTGATCGGCAATCCATTCAAGGGTCGCTACGTCGGTGACGGCGCGATGCATCAGGTCCGGATCACCGCGCCTGGTCACGTGCAGAAGGTCACCGCCGTCTCGTTCGATGCGCCGGTGGCACTGACGATCCAGCTCGATCGCGTGCCCGAGCCTCGCCCCCAGCCGATCGTGCGAACGCCGGTGCGTCCGGGGCCGCACGTCGTCGCGCCACCCGAGCCGCAGCCCGAAGTCAAACCGCCGGTGGCGCCGCCGCCCGAGCCCAAACCTGTCGTCAAGCAGCCGACCGACGTCGATCCGAATGGCGGCGCGAAACCGCACCACCAGATCGACCCCAATAACCCCTACGCGAAGTGAACATGCAACGAATCCTCTGGGTGCTCGCGTTCGTCGTGATCGCGATCTCGTCCGTCGCGCGCGCGGATGACTCGCCAACCAAGCAAGCGGGCGAGCACTTCGATCGTGGCGTCGGGCTCTACGGCGAGGCGGACTATCGCGCGGCACTCGTCGAGTTCAAGCGCGCCTACGAGATCGCCCCGAACGCCGCGGTGCTCTACAACCTCGGCCAGACCTACTTCCAGCTCCAGAACTACGCGTCCGCGCTCGACGCGTTCCAGCGCTATCTCGCCGAGTCCGGCGACAGCCCCTCGCACAAGGTGGAGGTCGAAGCTTCGGTCAAGACGCTCAAGACGCGCGTCGGCACGCTACAAATCACGGTCAGCCTGTCCGGCAGTGAAGTCACCATCGACGACGAAGTGGTCGGCTCGACGCCGATCACCGCAGCCGTCGCGGTCAGTGTCGGTCGCCGCAAGATCACCGCGCTCCACGCCGGTCACTCGCCGGAGATTCGATATGTCGATGTCGCTGCCGGCGAGGCCTCCAAGCTGTCGATCGAGTTCCCCGCACTCGGCGGCGCACGCCCGAACGATCAGCCCGGGCAACCGACGAGTCACGCCGATCTCGCGAGGCAGCTGTGGATCGGGACCGCCGTGCTCGGTGCCGGGGCGATCACGATGGGCGTCCTCGCGTATCTCGACTCGCGCAGCCTCTCCGATGCGCGCAACTCGTTCCCCGCATCGCAATCAGATCTCGATTCGAAAGCGTCACGCGTGACGCTGTTCTCCGCGATCGGCGACATCGCGGGCGCCGCCGCGATCCTCACAGGTGGGGTCGCGCTGTACTTCACCGTCTCGAAATCCAAGACGCACGAAGTTCAGGCCCGCCTCTTGCCGACCGGCCTCCAGCTCGCAGGGACCTTCTGATGAAGACGCTCCGCTATCTAGTTCCATCCCTGGTGCTGCTCGGCTTGACCGTGGTGGCGTGCAGCGCGCTGTTCGATACGAGCAAGGTGCAATGCTCCTCGGATGCGGACTGCGATCACTTCGGTGGGCATCCGTACTGCGTGAATGCTCTGTGCGTGGCCTCGAACCTCGGACCCGATGGCTGCTTCTTCGGCTCGGCGACGACGCCCGATCAGTTCGCGAATCAGTGCAGCACGGCAACGTGCAGCGCGTTCGATAACTGCGAGCACCTGAGCCTGTGCGGCTCGAACACGACGGCACCGGCCTCGGTCGATCCGCCCACGCCCGATGCCTCGATGGCGGTGCCCGCGGATGCGCCGCCCCCCGCCCCCACGCAGTGTGTCGAGCCAGGCGTTCGCAACACGATCGTGGTGAGCGGATCGACCGCCGTGCAGCCGTTCTTCGCGACGCTCGCACCCCTGCTCGCGGCAGGTTCGCCTGCCTATCAGATCGCGTACCAGCCTGCGGGCTCGTGCTCTGGCGTGGACTTCTTGTTCAACCCGGATCCGGCCAAGCGGATCGTCAAGGACATCGTGGGCAAGCAGGCGGTCTTGTTCCGCACCGATGGCACCTCCGAGCCCTGCTCGTTCGGGAGTGGCGTCGCGCTCGACGTCGCGGTCTCGGACGTGTTCTCGACGAGCTGCAACACCGCGTACACGGTGCCGGCGACGATCGGTGCGTACCTCGGTCCGATCCAGCCGATGACCTTCGTGGTCCCCTCGACCTCGACGGAGAACTCGATCAGCGCCGAGATGGCGCACGTCGTGTTCGGTCGCGGCACCACCGATGCCGATGTCATCCCGTGGAATGACTTCCGGCTCTACTTCATCCGCAACTCGGGTTCCGGGACGCAGCAGATGATCTCGCGTGCGATCAATGTCGATCCCAAGAAGTGGTGGGGGCTCGATCGCGGCAGCTCCGGTGCGGTGCGCGACAAGATGGAAGCCGTCACGCCCGACAAGGCGAGCCAGACGATCGGCATCATCTCGACGGACTTCGCCGACGCCGAGCGTTCGCGGCTGCGCATCCTCTCCTTCAAAGGCGCCGACCAGACATGTGCGTACTACCCCGATTCGACGCGGTTCACGCAGGACAAGGCGAACGTCCGCGATGGGCACTACGCCATCTGGGGACCGATCCACTTCTACGCGAACGTCTCGAACGGCCTGCCGAGCCCGGCGGCAGGCGCACTCGTCACGCGATTCACGCTGCCGCGTCTCGATCAGCCGCTGCTCGATGCCGTGATCAAGATCGGCTTCGTACCGGATTGCGCGATGAACGTGAGCCGCACCGAGGAGATGGGTTCGCTCTCGACGTACTCGCCGGAGTTTCACTGCAGTTGTTACTTCCAGGCAACGGTGCCTGGCGGCGCGGTGCCCGCGAGCTGTCACACGTGTACCGGCGCCGCGGACTGTACCGGCGTCGCCGGCACGCCCGCCTGCAACAACGGCTTCTGCGAAGTTCGCTAGGCGCACACTGCGCCTACAAGACGATCGAGGCGCTGCGCAGTGCGCTCGAAGCATTCAGTTCGCCGGGAACAGGAACTCGACGAACCGCCACGCGCGCGCCTTCCACGCGAGCTCGTCGTGGGTCGCGCCCGGCGCGATGCTGTAACAGAGCGCGTCCGGCCCCGCGCCACAGCTCGGTGAGGTCGCGAGCTGCCAGCCGAGCGTGACGAGGTCACCGCGAACTTCGAGCGTGTCGGCCGCGCCGTCGCTGTCATCGCTCGGGTCACCGCCGCTATCGAGATAGATCGAGAGCGCCTGCTTGCCGAGGCCCGGAACTTCATCGCGCAAGGCCGTGTGCGTATCCATGCGCGGCCAGAACGCGCCCGAGATCGAGGCGACCTTGTTGTAAACCGCCGGATGGCGCAGCGCGATGTCCATCGAGATGAGCCCACCGAGCGAGCTGCCCGCAAGCGCCAGCTTTTGATCGTCGTGGCGCACGTGCGCGAGAGCCGCGGGCTGGAGCTCGTTGACCTGAAAATCCATGAACTCCAGCACCGTCGGCGGATCGAGCGCGTACTCGTTGTTGCGCGCAGCGGTGCTCGCCGCACCGATCACGATGATCGGTTGGACCTTGCCCGCGGCGATCTCGCCATCGAGGAGCACGTTCATCTCCCAGCCGGTGTGGCCGAAGCAGCAAGCGTGATCGTCCCAGATGTTCTGGCCATCGTGCATGAACATCACCGGATACGTGCGCTGTGCATTCTCCGGAAGATCGTAACCGGCGGGCAGATACGCGGTGACATCGCGGCAATTGCCGAGCACCGCCGAGCACGCTCGCGGCAGCTGGATGATGTGGCCGAGCCCGCTATCCGGCGTATCGATCACGCTGTTGCGTCTGTCGGCATTACCGGCGAAGTCGTCGTACGCGTACGCGGGATTCGTCGCATCGAGCGACCACGTGGTGCCGTCGAACAGCTTGTATGCGTGGCGACCAGTCGGGACCGTACCGACCGCGACGAACAGGTCGCTGTTGCAGACCGCGGTGCTCGCCATCGCGGTCTGCGACCAGGTGTTCCAGTCACCCGCGATCGCGGTGGCGGTGGC
>JAYWCI010000209.1:0-19070 GCA_043780895.1 Kofleriaceae bacterium
CATCGTGCAGCGAGCGGATCACAGACAGATCCCGATGTCGATCCGGACCCGCTAAGCGATCGAATTTACTGAGACACGAAACCGATCGGTGCTCTAGTAGGAGCCTCATCGATCCGACCGTAGGCCGGCCCGGCACCCGAGGACAACGCAAATCGACCCCACACGCGGGGAGGATCAGGACAGCGCTTCGACCGAGATCCGGTGCTGGAGCATGCGGTCGAAAGTGAGGGTGGGGGTTGCGGAACGGTGGTCCTGGCCGATTCGTCCTTCTAGATGCTCTCGCCGCAAGTCCAGGCACGCTTCGATGCCCTGATCGCGTGCGGCGATCTGCCGCTGCCGGTCCTCCCGGAGGTCGCCTCGCAGGTGCTCGCGATGATCCAGCGACCGGATTGCGATACGGCGCGGCTGGCGGAGCTGCTGCGGCGCGATCCGGCGATGACGGCCCACGTGATGGCGACCGCCGCGTCGCCGATGTACCTGGGCGCGACCAAGATCAGCTCGCTGCAGCAGGCGGTCGGGCGGCTCGGGTTCGCGACGATCGTGCAGATCGTGCTGGCGGTGGCGAGCAAGACGCGCGTGTTCTCGGTGCCGGGCTTCGAAGCGGACGTCAAAGAGGCGTTCGAGCACGCGCTCGCGACCGCGCTGTTCGCGCAGGAGATCGCGAAGGCGCGCCGATCGACGGTCGACCTCGCGTTCCTCGCAGGGCTGTTCCACGATTTCGGTCAGCCCGTGCTGATGCAGGCGCTCGTCGATCTGCATCGCGAGGCAGGGCTGGTTGCGGAGCCGGCGGACGTGCTGAGTGCAGTCGACGCGGCGCATGCCGAGGTCGGCGCGAAGCTGGTCGAAAAGTGGGCGATGCCGGACAAGGTCGCCGAGGCGGTGCGCCATCACCACGAGCCGAATAGCGAGCTCGCGATCGTGGTCGCACTCGCGGATTGCTTCGTCCATCAGGGTGCGGGCTCGGTCGAGCTCGGCGCGAAGCTGAACTTGTATCCCGAGGATCTCGAAGTGATCGCGAAGCGCGCGGATGACATCGGCGTCACCGTGAGGGCGATCTCGTGAGCGAGATGTCGAACCTCAGCGAACAGCGGTTCGACATGGTCGTGATCGGCAGCGGGCCCGCCGGTCAGAAGGCCGCCGTGCAAGCGGCGAAGGCGAAGGCGTCGGTCGTCGTGATCGAAGAGGGCGCCGCGGTCGGTGGTGCCTGCGTGCATCGCGGCACGATTCCGTCGAAGACCTTGCGCGAGACCGCGGTCGCCCTCGGGCTTCTGCGCCGGCGCTCGGCGGGCGTACTCGATCTCCAGCCGCCCGAAGGCCTGAAGCTCGCGAGCCTGATGACGCGCCTCGATCAGGTCGTCACCGCGCACCAGCACTTCATCAAGGACCAGCTCGAGCGCAACGGCATCGCGCAGTGGCACGGGCGGGCGAAGTTCATCTCGCCGCACGTGATCGAAGTGCGCGGCCCCGATGGCAGCGTGCGTCGCGCGCGTGCCGCACACGTCGTGATCGCGACCGGCTCGAAGCCGCGCAACCCGGCGGGGGTGCCGATCGATCACGAGAACGTGCTCGATAGCGATTCGATCCTCACGCTGTCGTACCTGCCGCGCTCGCTCGCAGTGATCGGCAGTGGCGTGATCGCGACGGAGTACGCCTCCGTGTTCGCCGCGCTCGGCGTGACGGTGACGATGATCGACAAATCGCCGCGGCCGCTCGCGTTCCTCGATGAGGAATTGACGAATGAAGTCTCGCGCTCGTTCGAGCGCGCCGGTGGCACGTACCTTGGCGGTCGCAACGCGAAGCAGATCGTGTGGGACGGGCTCGAGGTCCACACCACGCTCGACGACAGCCGTGTGGTGCGCAGCGAGAAGCTGCTGTACTGCCTCGGCCGCGAGTCCAACGTCGCGGGGCTCGCGCTCGAGAATGCGGGCCTCGGCCCGACCACGCGCGGCTTGATCGCGGTCGATGCGTGTTGCCGCACGATCGTCCCGCACATCTATGCGGTCGGCGACGTGATCGGTCCGCCGTCGCTCGCCGCGACCGCGATGGAGCAAGGCAGGCGCGCGGCGTGTCACGCGCTCGGGCTGCCGTTGCCAGCTTCGAACGATCTCGTGCCGGCTGGCGTCTATGCGATTCCCGAGCTCTCGATGGTGGGCCTCTCGGAGGCGCAGGCGCGCGAGCGCTTCGGTGGCGCGATCGTCGGCCGCGCCTCGTTCGCCGAGCTCGCCCGCGGCCAGATCAGCGGGATCGAAGAGGGCCTCTTGAAGCTCGTCTGCGATGGCGAGGGCAAGAAGGTGCTCGGCGTCCACATCGTCGGCGAAGGGGCGACCGAGCTCGTGCATGTGGGGCAGGTCGCGCTGATCGCCGGCTGGGACGTCGATCAGTTCGTCGAGAACGTGTTCAACTTTCCGACGCTCGCCGAGGCCTATCGCGTCGCCGCGCTGGATGTTTGCAAGCAGCGCGCGAAGCTCCACAAGTAACGCATCAGATCAGGTGGGCGCCGTCGTTCCAGAGCTGGACCGCGGGCGCGTCGTCGACGGGATCCCAGCCGAGCACGCCGATCGCGGTCGGCGCGAAGAAGAAGTGGCGGCCAGCCTCGGGCGGAAAGCCGAGGAAGCGCGCGGTCAGCACGCGCATGATCACGCTGTGCGCGAACACCAGCACGACGCCGGTCTTCTGCTCGGCGAGCCAGCTGTCGCAGCGACGCCCGAGCGCGGCGGCATCTTCACCGCCAGGGCAGCCATCCTTGAGGTAGGCGAAGCCCGGGCGCTCGACGCGGATGTCTTGCACGGTCTTGCCTTCGTACGAACCGAAGCTCATCTCGAGGAGGCGCTCGTCGGACACGGCGCGTGCGGCGAAGCCGGCGAGCTCCGCGGTCCGGCGCGCTCGGGAGAGCGGGCTGACGTACACGCGATCGAACTCGTGACGCGAGAGGCGAGGGACGAGCTTGAGCGCGTTCGCTTCACCGATCGCGGTGAGTGGAAGATCGGTGCGGCCGGCGAGGCGGCGGGCTGGCGACCATTCGGTATCGCCGTGGCGGACGAGATAGATCGTGATGGACATCAGCGCACTCTTTCGTAGGGGACGTAGACCGGTTCCCAGATGTTGCGATCGATCGCGTGCTCGAGCTCGGCAAGGGTGATCTGCGCCTGGCCATCCGCGATCGCCTGGCGCCCGACCGCGAGGGCGATCGCGCGGCTGAGCGGGCGCGCCGCGGCGATCGGCGGCAGGAGGCTCGCGGTCCGATCGGTGCGCGTCGGCAGGTGGAGGGTGAGCTCCTTGGCCGCCGCCATGATCATCGTATCGGTCACGCGGCGCGCGTGCGTCGCGATGATGCCGAGCGCGAGGCCGGGGAAGATGTACGAGTTGTTGGTCTGCGTGATCGCGACCTGCGTCGTGCCGACGGTGACCGGCTCGAACGGGCTGCCCGAGCTGATCAGCGCGCGGCCATCGGTCCAATCCATCAGGTCTTGTGCGGTCGCCTCGCTGCGCGAGGTGGGATTCGAGAGCGGGAAGATCACGGGCTGATCGGTGTGCTTCGCCATCTCGCGCACCGCGGCCTCTCCGAACGCACCGGCCTGGCCGGAGACGCCGATCAGGACGGTGGGCTGGGCGTGCTTCACCACGTCGAGGAGCGAGAGGTCGCCCGTGCCCCAGCCTTGGACCTCGGCGTGCGAGCGCGCGTACGCGAGCTGCTCGGGCCGCATGTCGCGCTGACCCTCGGTGATCAGGCCGTGGCGATCGATCGCGTAGAACCGCGACGCTGGGTCCTTCACGCCTTGATCGCGCATGAACTGCACCATCAAGTTCGTGATGCCGAGCCCCGCGCTGCCGAAGCCGACGACCGCGATGCGCTGTTGCTCGAGCGGGACGCCGGTGACGTTCATCGCCGACACCAGCGTCGCGACCGCGACCGCCGCGGTGCCCTGGATGTCGTCGTTGAACGTGCACAGCTCGTCGCGATAGCGCTGCAGGAGGCGACTCGCATTCGCGCCGGCGAAGTCCTCCCAGTGGAGCAATACGTGCGGCCAGCGCTCCTTCACCGCGCTGACAAAGGCGTCGACGAACGCGTCGTACTCGGCACCTCGCACGCGCGTGTGGCGCCAGCCGATGTAGAGCGGATGCGTCAACAGCGTGGGGTTATCGGTGCCGACATCGAGGAGGATCGGCAAGCAGTGTTCGGGGTGGATGCCGCCGAGCGCGGTGTAGAGCGCGAGCTTGCCGATCGGGATGCCCATGCCGCCGGCGCCTTGATCGCCGAGGCCGAGGATGCGCTCGCCGTCGGAGACGACGATGCAGCGGACGAGATCGTAGCGAGGATGGCTGAGGATCTGCGTGATCCGCGCCTTGTTCGGATAGCTGAGGAACAGCCCGCGCGGCTTGCGCCAGATCTCGGAGAATCGCTGGCAGCCTTCACCGACGGTCGGCGTGTAGACGAGCGGCAGCAGGCCTTCGACGTTGTGCACGAGCAGCGCGTAGAACAGCGTCTCGTTCGCATCCTGGAGGTCGCGCAGGAACGAGTACTTGTTGAACGCACTCTCCTGCGTGTTGAGCGCGTGGACGCGACGCTGGGTCTGGAGCTCGAGGCTGCCGACATGCGGCGGCACGAGGCCGTGCAGATCGAAGGCATCGCGCTCGCGTTCATCGAACGCGGTGCCCTTGTTCAGACGGGGCGAATTGATCAGATCGATCCCTGACAGCGAGACCGGCAACGGCTTTGTCATGACGAGCCCGGAGGGTACCGTGAGCCATGGCGGAACCAACCGACTTACCAATCGACTTCAGCGCGCAGCTCAACGCAATGCTCGGCGGCTGGAACACGGGCATGGGCCTGAAGTGGGTCAAGGCGACCACCGAGGAGTGCATCGGCGAGCTCGTGGTCGGGCCGCAGCACCTCCAGCCCTACGGGATCGTCCACGGCGGCGTCCATTGCGGCATCATCGAGGCGGCGTGCTCGACGGGTGCAGCGGTCGTCGCGGGCACGCGAGGCCAATCGATCGTCGGCCTCGAGAATAATACGTCGTTCATCACGGCGGTCCGGGGCGGTACCCTGCGGGTGACCGCGACGCCGGTGACCCGCGGCAGGACGACGCAGGTGTGGCAGGCCGTCGTCACCAACGATGAAGGCCGTACATGTGCCACGGGCCGCGTGCGCTTGCTCGCGCTCGCGGCCGGTGCCGATCTCGCGGGCGCTAAGGTGTAATCCCGATCGCGCCGAGGATCTCGTCCACGCCATCGCCGAAGGTGAGCGAGCCGAGGTCCGTGACGTCGCTGGTCTGATCGTCGAACGCGAGCTGGCGGATGCTCGAGAGCTCGACCACCAGCACGTGACCTTCGAGCGCTCCACGCGTGATCGGCGCCATGTCGGCAGGCAGCATCGGCGACGCACCGTTGTATGCGACGTGGCCACGCACGCGCCGCGCGCCACGCGTTGTCGGTGCCGCCTTCGTCGAGGACAAGGATCGCATCGCCATCGGCCGTACTCGAGACGAGCGCGACGTTGCCGAAAGCAGACTCGACGTTCGCTTCGGGAGCCGCGATCGCCGCCACAGGCGATCAAGAAGACCAGGGAAACGCTCGTTGCGCGCATGCCGGCACCGCGTAGCACGTGAGACATTGGTGGGATGCCTGCAACGGATTGGAAAGAAGATATCGCTGACAACGAAGCCGAACGCTTCGCGTACTACACGAGCGTGTTGTCGGCAATTCAGGCCAAAGCGAAGGCAGGTCGCGCCTTGCACGCGAAAGGCAACCTCGGCGTCGAGGCAGAGCTCGACGTGCTCGGCGACATTCCTGCCGATGCAAAGCATGGCATGTTCGCGGTCGCGAAGAAGTATCCGGCGCTCGTGCGGTTCTCGAACGGCGCTTCCGCGAAGCGGGCCGACAAGAAGCCCGATATCCGAGGCATCGCGGTCAAGGTCATCGGCGTCGGTGGCGACAAGGTGATTCCCGGCATGGAATCCGCGGTCACGCAGGATCTGCTCGGCATTCGATCTCCCACGACGCCGGTCAAGAATGCCGAAGAGTTCATCAAGCTGATCCTCGCGGTCCAGACTCCCGCGCTCTTACCCTTCAAGTTGATCGGCAGCCTCGGCTTCGCTCGTGCGTTGCACGTGATCAAGACCGCACTTGCCGGCTTCAAGATTCCGACCGCGGCGCTCGCGAGCACCGCGTACTACTCGGCACTGCCGAGCCAGTACGGTCCGTATGCGGTGCAGTACGTGTGGCGTCCCGTCGATGGTCACGTGCTCGCGGGCAAGAAGGGCGAGCTCGGCGCAGAGCTCGCGTCGCGGCTGCGCGAATCGGCCGTCATGTACGACCTGTGCGTGAAGTTCTTCGTCGATTCGACGGTGACGCCGATCGAAGACGCGAGCGTCGAGTGGAAGAGCGAGCTGATTCCGGTCGCGCGGCTCACGATCAAGAAGCAGGATGTCGATTCACCGCGTGGCAAGGCGATCACCGAGTACGTCGAGAAGGCCGCGTTCGATCCGTGGCACGCACGCAAAGATATGAAGCCGCTCGGCAACATGATGCGCGCGCGCAATCATGCGTACCGCGCGAGCACGCAGGCCCGCGGTGCGGCGCCCGAGCCGACCGACATGCCTACATTTTCAGCATGAAGCTCGGATTGTTCGCGACGATCTTCGCGTTCGACGAGGATCGCGAAGCCGAGCCAGCCGAGGTACGGCACGACGAGCGCCGCCATCGGTTCGGGTTTGACGTCCGTGATCTGACGGACTGCAAACGTGAGACCGCTCGCAGTTCTCGCACGGTGCGCGTCAGCGCACGACGAGGAGTGCGTAAGAGCCGGTTTGTAGGTCGCATTCGCTTAGGCACGGTCGCTGCAACACCCGGGACCATGACTGACAGCCTCAAAGACAAGATCGACCACGCAGCGGACAAGGCGAAGGACGCGGCGGACGTCGCAGGCCAGAAGATCAAAGATGGAGCGACCAAGGTGTCGGAGAAGGCGCACGACGCGGCCGATAAGATCAAGGACGTCGGCAGGGACCTCGGCAAGAAGATCGGCGGCTGACCCAGCCTCTGGCGAGGAGTTCACAAAATATATTCGAGTGCCGGTCGAGCCGTGAGGTGAGGCCGGCGCTTTTCTATTTAGAGTCTGCCTCCGAGGACCGCGACCAGCGTCGCTTCGTCCCACGAATCCTCGAACGATTCGCCGTTGATGTAGAACGCTGGCGTGCCCTGGACACCGCTCGCGTCGTCGCCCTCGAGGTCGGTCTCGACGCGGTCCGTCGTGGGCGGCTTCGGCGACCATGATCACGAGCAGAAACGGGGATGCTGAGCTCGGTCACGCCGCGTAGTATGGGATGCGTGACCACGACTGCCTATCGCATCTGCCCGTTCTGCGAGGCGTGCTGCGGGCTCGAGCTCGAGCTCGAGGGCGACCAGCTCGTGAAGATTCGCGGCAACGCTGCGGATGTCGCGAGTGCCGGCTTCATCTGCCCGAAGGGCGCCGCGCTCGGCGAGCTCCACGAGGACCGCGATCGGTTGCGCGCGCCGATGATCAAGCGCGATGGCGTGCACGTCGAGGTCACGTGGGACGAAGCCTTCGCCGAGATCGAGCGGCGATTGCCGCCGATCATCGCGGCCGATCGCGATGCGATCGCGGTGTCGCTCGGCAATCCGGCGGCGCACAAGTTCGGGCTGTTGTTGTACGGCGCGCGACTCGGGCGCGTGCTCGGCACCAAGAACGTGTTCTCCGCTTCGACGCTCGATCAGATGCCCAAGCAGCTCGCGAGCGGGTTGATGTTCGGCCACTGGCTCAGCGTCGCCGTGCCGGATCTGCCGCGCACCGATCTGTTGATCGTGCTTGGCGGCAATCCCGTGGTGTCGAACGGCAGCATGTGGACCGTGCCGGATTTTCGCGGCAAGGCCAAGGCGATGCAGGCGAGGGGCGGCAAGCTGATCGTTATCGATCCGCGCCGGACCGAGACCGCGGCGTTCGCGGATCGACACATCTTCATCCGGCCGGGTGGCGACGCCTTCTTGTTGCTCGGCATCGTGCACACGCTGTTCGAAGAGAACCTCGTCGAGCTCGGGCGCCTCGCCGAGCATGTCGCTGGCGTCGACGACGTTCGGGCTGCGGTGCAGGGTCTCTCGCCCGAGGTCGTCGCCGCGCGCTGTGGGATCGCGGCCCCGCAGATTCGCGAGCTCGCACGCACGATCGCCGGTGCGAGCCACGCCGCGCTCTACGGCCGCATCGGCACGTGCACACAGGAGTACGGCACGCTCGCGAGCTGGCTCGTCGACGTCATCAACGCGCTGACAGGCAACCTCGACGAGCCCGGCGGCGCGATGTTCCCGAAGGCACCGGCGTTCGCGGCGAACACCGTCGGTGCGCCTGGCAAGGGCAAGGGCATCACGACCGGTCGGCGCACGAGCCGCGTGAGTGGTGCGCCCGAGGTGTTCGGCGAGCTCCCGACCGGCTGCATGGCCGAGGAGATGGAGACCCCGGGCCAAGGCCAGGTCCGCGCGCTGATCACGATCGCGAGTAATCCCGTGCTGTCATCCCCGAACGGTGCGCGCCTCGCGCGTGCGATGGACAAGCTCGAGCTGATGATCAGCCTCGATATCTATCTCAACGAGACCTCGCGCCACGCCGACGTGATCTTGCCGGGTGTCTCGCCGCTCGAAGATGCGCACTACGATGTCGCGTTCCCGCAGTTCGCGTGGCGCAACACCGCGCGGTTCTCGCCGTCGGTGCTGCCCCATCCGGATCGTCCCGCTGAATGGGAGCTGTTGCTCCGGCTCGCGGCGATCGCGACGGGCAAGGGCGCGAACGCGGACCTGAACGCATTCGACGACGAGCTCACCGCCGACGACGTGCGGCGCAGCGCGGGCCCGCTCGCGGAGCGGATCCTCGCGGCGGTGAATCCGTTGCGCGGTCCGGAGCGCTTGCTCGATCTCGCGCTCCGCGCGGGGCCGTATGGCGATCGGTTCGGCCAGGCGCCGGGTGGGCTCTCGGTCGCGAAGCTGCGCGCGCATCCCGAAGGGATCGATCTAGGCGAGCTCGCGCCCCGCGTGCCGGAGCTGCTGCGCACGCCGAGCGGCAAGATCGAGCTCGCCCCACCGATGTTGATCGCGGATGTCGCGCGCGTGCGGGACGATCTCGCGCGACCGCTGCCGGACCTCGTCGTGATCGGCCGGCGCCAGCTGCGCTCGAACAACTCGTGGATGCACAACCTGCCGACGCTGGCTGCGGGCCGGTTCCGGTGCACGGCGCTGATCAACCCGGCCGATGCCCTGCGGTTCGGGCTCCGCAATGGCGCGAGGGCCGCGATCACGCGCGGTGCGGCGGAGATCATTGTCGAGATCGAGCTCTCGGATCAGATGATGCCGGGCGTGATCAGCGTGCCGCACGGCTGGGGCCACGATCAACCGAACACCCAGCTCGGGGTCGCCGCGGTGCGCCCCGGAGCGAACCTCAACACGCTCTTCGACGAGCGTCTTCGTGATCCGCTCTCCGGCAACGCCGTGCTCGGTGGCGTCGCGGTTGCGATTCGACCGCTGGCGTAGCGACACTGGCGATGAGGCCGATCTTTGCGAGGTTGCTCGTCGCGTGACGACGAGGGCCGCACGCGCGACAACCAATGCGAGGCATCCGCACATCGTATCTCGGGGTCGTGAAAATCACCGGCACCGTCGCTTTGTGCGGGTGGATCCGCACTAAGCTGCCGGTATGACCACGCACAACTTCAACGTCTCCGTCGATGATCAGGTCTACCTCGAAGAGGGCGGTGAAGAGCTCGGCGCCGTGCGGTCGGTCGCCAGTGATTACCTCGTCGTCTACATCGAGAACTCGGGCGATCACCAGGTCCCGGGTCCGGCAGTCAAGGCCGCGCACGACGGCAAGGTCATCCTCGATCGCGCGCAGCTCTCGCCGGAGTTCTTGAAGGCGATCGAGAACGCGCACAGCAAAGAGACCGAGTAGTCACGTCCGTACGCGTACGACGTGAGACCACGGCACTGCCGTGCACCATTCGTCGCTCGCGTGGTTCGCATGGTTCGCGTGGTTCGCGTCACTTGGTCGTCGATATCTGCGAGCGGGACGACGACGCCCGCAAGCTCGAGCTCCGTCTGCGGAGCTAGGCGGGCTCGAGGCGCGCAGGCATCGGACCGTTGGCGTCGAGCACGAGCCGCGCGCTGATCGCGCGACCGTTGGCGTCGACAAACTTCGCGGGGCGCGTCTTGCCGCGCGTGACGAGCTCGGCGAGCTGCGCGATCGTGAGCTTCTTGCCGGCGGTCTCGAACCAGATCACGAATTTGCAACCCTCGCGCCAGCGCGAGCAGCCCCAGCCACGCGAGCCCGTGAGGAGCGTGCCGGCGCGACAGCGAGGGCAGGCGAGCTCGGCGACGCTCGGTTTTGGTTTGGCGGTCTTCGCAGCTTTCGGTCTCGCTGGTGCTTCGACGGAGCGGTGCGCTTCGTTCGGTCGCGTTGCGATTCTCGCCGGTGGTGCGGCATCGGAGTGGCGCACTTCGTTCGGTTGCGCCGCCGAGATGCGAGACACGTGTGGAGGTTGCGGTACTGCCGCTTTGTAGGTCGCCGTCGAGGGTCCACCGACGCGCGCGCGAAGTGCGGCGACGATGCCGTCGTCGTGATGAAGCTCGATCTTCGAGCTCGAAGGCGCGTTGTTGCTGCGCTCGGCACGGGGCGGCTGCGCCGGGAGCGTGATGCTGGTCGCGAGCCGCGGCATCACGTCGGCCATCGTGTCCGCCAGCTCGTCCGGAAGCTCGACACTGGTGGAGCGCGGCGCCGCAGAACTAGCGGGTGCGGTAGGGGACTTCGATCGTGCGCCCCGCGAGTAGCTCGATCCGGTCGAGCTGCCTGCGCTGCGCGAGTAGCTGGATCCGCCTGCGCTCGAGCCCCTCGATCGATAGTTCGATGGGCTGGCACTCGAGCCGCCGCTCGCGCTCGGTTGCTCGCTGCCGCGTCGCTTCCACGTGCTGCGACCCATCTTGGCGCCGGCTTTGCCGGTGTTGCCGCCGCGTGCGCGGACGCGACCGTCTTTGCCGCGCGAGAACGTGGGTGCCGCGGGCTGGTTTGCCGGCGGCGGCCGCGGGGTCGAGCTCCGGATCGCTTCGACGAGATCCGAGACGTAGCGCGCGATGTCCGCCATGAAGGCGCGACGCGTATCTTCACCGCGCGCGATTCGCGAGAGCCTGGCTTCCCACGTTCCGGTGAGCTCGGGCGAGGCGAGACTCGCGACCGGTAGTGCTTCGATCAAGCCGGTGCCGGTCTCGGTCGGCACCAGGTGCTGGCGCTCGCGGAAGATGAAGTCGCGGCGCAGCAGCGTCTCGATGATCGCAGCACGAGTCGCGGGGGTGCCGAGCCCGCTGTCCTTCATCGCGGCGCGCAGGGTCTCGTCGTCGATCGTCTTGCCCGCTGATTCCATCGCGCCGAGCAGCGTGGCTTCGGTGTAGCGCGCGGGCGGCGAGGTTTGCTTCGCGCGCGAGGCATAGGTACCTGTGAGCACCTGGCCCTCGGACAGCGGCGGCAAGATCGCGATCGGCTCACCTTTGTCGTCCGTGGCGCGGCTCTCGTCGATGCCGGCGACCGCTTGCCAGCCCGCGACGAGCCGGACCCGACCACGCGCGAAATAGCGATCCGGCGGCGGCGGTACCGCCACGAGGACGATCGGTTCTTTCGCCGGCTCTTTCACCGGCTCGGGCGTCGGCTGCGGCGCGGCTGCGCAGACCCGGATCCACGCCTCGGTCACCGCGAACTCGGCGTCGGGATGAAACACGCCGAGGAACCGGCGCACGACCAGATCGAACAAGCGAAGCTCGTCGCGATCGAGGGCTTCGAGCCGGACGTTCGCGCCGGTCGGAATGATCGCGTGATGATCGGAGACCTTGGTGTCGTCGAACACTCGGCGCGACGGTGAAGGCAGCGCGGCGAGCAGAGGGCTCGCGAACGGCTCGTAGTCGGGCAGGGCGGTGAGCGAGCGGAATAGCTCCGGCAGCGAGCCGATCAGATCATTGGACAGGTGGCGCGAATCGGTGCGCGGATAGGTGAGGATCTTGTGGCGCTCGTACAGCGCTTGCGCGAGCTCGAGCGTACGCGTGGCGGTGAAGCCGAACCGCCGGTTCGCGGTGCGCTGCAACGAGGTGAGGTCGAACAGCTGCGGCGCAGTCTCGCGCACGGTCTTGCCGCGCACGCTCTCTACGATCGGCGCCCCTGCGACGCGATCACGCGCGACGATCTGAGATGCGAGCGCCGCGCTCGCGAGCCGCGACGCCTCGCCGCACCTCCAGCTCGCGCCGAACGTGCGGCCCTCGCTCGTCGTGAAATCGCCGCGGACCTCCCAGTAGTCGCGCACCACGAACGCGCGGATCGCCTGCTCGCGCGCCACGATCATCGCCAAGGTCGGTGTCTGGACGCGCCCGATCGAGTAGAGCGCGGTGTGGCCGCCGGCGCGATTGCGCACCGTGACGGCGCGCGTGGCATTCATGCCGACCAACCAGTCGGCTTCGGACCGCGAGCGCGCTGCATCCGCGAGCGGATCGAGTTGAGCCGACGGGCGCAACGTGGCGAGGCCGCGCCGGATCGCTTCATCGGTGAGGGACGAGATCCATAGCCGACGGACCGGCAGCCGCGCGCCGGCATATTGATAGACGTAGCGAAAGATCAGCTCGCCTTCACGTCCGGCATCGCACGCGTTGATGACCGCGCTGAACCGCTTGTCTCGCAGCAACGCGCGCACGGTCTTGAGGTGAACCGCCGCGTGCTTCGATGCGCGCAACCGGAACTCGGTCGGCAGCATCGGCAAGACCTCGAGCCGCCACGGCTTCCAGTCCGCTTCGTAGGACGCGGGCTCGTCGAGCTCGACGAGATGGCCTATGCACCACGTGATGACGTAGTCGCTGCCTTCGAACGCGTCCTTGCCGGTCGGCCGGACGCCCAGCACGCGCGCGAGATCGCGAGCGACGGACGGCTTTTCGGCGACGACGAGCTGCACTGGCGGACTTTACTAAAGGGGGGTGTCATCCAAACTCTCAGGGCTCCAACCGATCGATTTCATTCGGCGTACGCAGCACCGTACGTACTTCGAGCCAGCGGTAAACCTGTGGCACGCTTCGCTCATGCAGAAGCTTCTCCTCGCCTTCGCGCTCGCCGCTACGGGTTGTGGCGGTACCCACACACCCTCGGCGACCGATCCCTCGACCGTCGCGATGCCCGCGGCCGATCCTGCGCCCTGCGAAGACGCGAGCACGAATGCCGTGAAGTTCCTCGAGAAGGACATGCCGGCCGACAAGGTCAAAGCGGTGATGTCACAGCACTGCAATGCCGATAAGTGGGCGGTCGAGACGCGCAAGTGCTTGCTCACCGCGAAGTCTCTCGAGGAGTTCGATGGCTGTGCCAAGAGGCTCACGCCCGATCAGCAGGCGGCGTTCAAAGGCGATCTCGAGAAGCTGGATCCAGGCGGGGGCTCGGGCAGTGTCGGTACGCCGCCGCCACCGCAGAACACACCACCCTCGAACATTCCGCCGCCCGCCGGATCGATGCCGAAGTAGAACCGCAACGTCAGCGCTGGCGCGCGCTCCCTCGCATCGCGCAGTCCGGCGAAGTCACTACCGGACCAACCTACTGGCGGGTCACGGCGGAGCGCCCGCCGCGCAACACGAACTTCTGGATCTTTCCCGTCGCGGTCTTCGGCAATTCGCTGACGAACGTGACGCCGTGCGGCGCCTTGAAGTGAGCGAGATTGTCACGCGCGAACTGCTTGAGCTCGGCCTCGCTCGCGGCCGCTCCCGGTTTCAACACCACGAACGCGAACGGCGCCTCTCCCCACTTGTCGTGCGGCAAGCCGACGATCGCGACCTCCTGGATCGCGGGATGCCGCAAGAGGGCCGCCTCGACCTCGATCGACGAGATGTTCTCGCCGCCACTGATGATCACATCCTTCATGCGATCGCGAATCTCGGCGTAGCCATCGGGATGGAGGACCGCCGAATCGCCGGTGTGAAAGTAGCCACCCGCGAACGCGAGCTCGGTGGCGACGGGATCGTTGTAGTAGCCGCTCATCACCACGTTGCCGCGCACCACGATCTCGCCGATCGTCGCGCCGTCGCGCGGCACGTCCTTCATCTCTTCATCGACGACGCGCAGCTCGCCGGAGGTCACGAGCTCGACACCCTGCCGCGCCTTGATCAGGGCGCGCTCGGCGAGCGACAGCGCCGCATGCTCGGAGCGCGGTTCGCACACCGTGATGAACGGTGCGGTCTCGGTCAACCCGTAGACCTGCGTCACGGTCCAGCCGAGCTGGCCCTCGATCTTCTCGATCGTGGTCGCCGCGGGGGCGGCACCGGCGGTCAACACGCGCACGCCGCGCGGCAAGCCCGGATCGGTCGGCGCGTTCGCGATGGCGATCAACACGGTCGGCGCGCAGCACAGCGCGGTCACCTTCTCGGTCTTGATCCGTTCGAAGATCTCTGGTGGTGCGACCTTGCGCAGGCAGACGTGCACGCCACCGACCGCGGTGATCGTCCACGTGAACGTCCAGCCGTTCGCGTGGAACATCGGCAGGGTCCACAGATAGACCTCGTCGGGAGTCATCGGATGATGGAGCAGCGTGCCGACGCTGTTCACCCACGCATTGCGGTGCGTGATCATCACGCCCTTGGGGCGGCTCGTGGTGCCGCTCGTGTAGTTGATCGTCAGCAGATCGCGTTCGCTGACCTCGGCGCGTGTGAAGCCCGGCTCGGCCTTCGCGATCGAGGCTTCGTAGTCGGTGAAGCCGGGGTGCGTGCCCTCGAGCGCGACCCAGTGCGTGACCGCCGGGCAGCGCGCACGTAGCGTGTCCGCGACCGCGAGGTAGTCGCTGTGCACGCAGACCACCTTCGATCCACTGTGTTCGACCATGTAGGCGAAATCGTCCGCGGTGAGCCGGTAGTTGAGCGGCACGAGCACCGCGCCGAGCTGCGGCACCGCGTAGAACGCCTCGAGCTGGGCGTGCGTGTTCGGCGCGATGTACGCGACGTGATCGCCCTTGCCGACGCCCCAGCTCGCGAGCACGTTCGACCATCGATCACAGCGCGCGAAGAACTCTTCGTACGTCAGGCGCAGATCACCGTCGACCACGGCGAGGCGATCGGGATACAGCGAGCGGGCGCGCCGCGCGAATTCGAGTGGGGTGAGAGGCGTCTCCATCGCGAGCACAGGGTAGCGCCGAACCTGCCCACAATCGCGGGTCACTCGCACTTGTGATGCTGACGCGCCGCGCCGACCCTTCGCGCATGGCAAAGATGAAAGCGATCCAGGTCTCCAAAGCGAACGGTCCGTTCGAGCTCGTCGAGCGCGAAATTCCGACCCCAGGCCCACACTGGGTGCGGATCAAGATCGAAGCGTGCGGCGTGTGCCACAGCGACGTGTTCGTGAAGTCGGGCGGCTATCCGGGCCTCCAGTTGCCGCGCATTCCCGGTCACGAGCTCGCCGGCACGATCGACGCGGTCGGTCCCGAGGTGCACAACTGGAAGGTCGGCGATCGCGTCGGCGTGGGCTGGCACGGTGGTCATTGCTTCGAGTGCGATGCGTGCCGACGCGGCCACTTCCTCGCGTGCGAGCGGGGCAAGGTTACCGGCATCAGCCACGACGGCGGCTACGCCGAGTACGCGGTCGTCCCGGCCGAATCCGTCGCGCGCATCCCCGAGGGCCTCTCGGCCGTCGATGCGGGCCCGCTGCTCTGCGCCGGCGTCACGGTCTACAACTCGATGCGCCACAGCGGTGCCCGCGCCGGTCAGACCGTCGCGATCCAGGGCATCGGCGGGCTCGGTCACCTCGCGATCCAGTACGCGAACAAGATGGGCTTCCGCGTGATCGCGTTGTCGCGCGGTGCCGACAAGGCCGCACTCGCGAAGGAGCTCGGCGCACACGAGTACGTCGACACCGATGCCACGCCGGCAGCCGAAGGTCTCAAGAAGCTCGGTGGCGCGGATCTCGTCGTCGCCGTGGCTCCCTCGAGTGACGCGATGCAGAGCGCGATCGATGGGCTCACAGCGCAGGGTAAGCTCCTGATCCTCGCTGCGCCCTTCACCCCGCTCTCCGTCAATGCGATGGGCCTTCTCAGCGGCAAGACGATCGCGGGTTGGCCGAGCGGGACCTCGATCGATTCAGAGGACACGATGAAGTTCAGCGTGCTGACCGGCGTGCGCCCGCGGGTCGAGACCTTCAAGCTCGATCAGGCCGAGGCCGCATTCGCCGCGATGATGACGAACAAGGTCCGCTTCCGCGCCGTGCTCGTTCCGTAGCCAGGCGCTGCCGCCTTCGGCGCCACCTGGAGCTCGCGTCGGTCCCGTTTTCAGTCGGCGAGAGCTCGATCTTCGTCGATCAGGCCGTGTGCCCCGGGCGGCTTCATCTCTCGAATGTTCGCGAGGCAGGCGAGGGCGCAACCCGTGGTGTGCTTGGTCACCTTCGGGTGCGAGACGGGCTTTGCCATCATCGGCAGGCGGCCGGCGAGCAGGCCGCGACAGAACGTGCAGTAGACGTCCATCTTGTGCTTTTTGTAGTCGGGACCGCCGCAGCGCTCGGTCGAGAATGCGCGATAGGGCGCACGGGCCGGAAAGCGCCGCGCGTAGAGATCCAGCGCGACCTCGACAAGCGCCGCGTAGTCGAAGCCTTCGCGACCGTCGAGCCAGGCGTCGTAGGCGATGGATGCATCTTCGGGCCACATCGCGGTGGACTGTAGCTGATACGATCTGCGCGTGCGATCACCCATCGCTGTGGGCGTCCTGACCGCGATCGCCGCGGCTCTGATGTTCGGTGCTTCGGCGCCGGTGATCGTGTGGGCGGGCCGCGGCGTCGGCGTGTTCGCGACCGCGTGCCTGCTGTATTCGGGCGCGGCGCTGGTCGGCAACGGTTCGCGGATGTTTCGCCGCGATCGCACGTTCACGCTCGGCTGCTCGGACGTGCCGAGGATCCTCGCGATCGCGGCGTTCGGTTCGGTGATCGCGCCATCGTTGTTGATCTTCGGGCTCCATCGCGCCGGTGCATTGACCGGATCGCTTCTCCTGAATCTAGAGGCCGTGTTCACGGTGATCCTTGCGGTGGTGATCCGACGTGAGGTGATCGGTGGGCGCGTGTGGCTCGCGGTGACCCTGATGGCGAGTGGTGGTGCCGCACTCAGCCTCGACGCTGCGGCGCGTGGCACCGGCGGCGTGGTCGGTGCGATCGCGATCATCGGCGCGACCCTCGCGTGGGCGTTCGACAACAACCTCACGCAACCGCTCTCGGAGCGCCATCCGTTCGATGTGGTCGCAGCGAAGGCGCCTCTCGGTGCGGCCGTGACCTGCGCGCTGGCGCTGATCCTCGGCGAGCCATGGCCCGCGTTGCGATTCGCCCTCGCGCTCGTCTCGTGCGGTGCACTCGCGAACGGCGTGAGCCTCGCGCTCTACATCCTGGCCCAGCGCCGGATCGGCGCGGCGCGAACTGGCTCGGTCTTCGCGCTGGCGCCCTTCATCGGAGCACTCGCCGCGTGGTTAGCGGGCGAACGTGCGTTCGGTGCATGGGCCGTCGCGGCGCTCACCCTATTCCTGATCGGCGTCGCGCTTCATCTCACCGAGCAAGGGCGGCTCACGCATCATCACGTCGCCGTCACGCACGAACATCTGCATCGTCACGACGATGGCCATCACACGCACACCCACGAGCCGCTGTTCGGCGGCGCGCATTCGCATGTTCACGATCACGCCGAGCTCGATCACGATCACTCCGTTGATCACGCGCACGCTGACCACGCCCACTAGCAAACAGCGCCGCTTGCTGCGTCGCGGGGCGATGTCCTCTCGCCTATGATGCCGATGCAAACCCTCGAGCGATGGCGATCGCGGGTCGTCTGGAACGCGGTTGAGATGGAGCTTCGACCTCGGCGGCAGGCGCTAGTGCGAAGGAGTGAAGCGCGGCAACGTGATGCGAAACGTCGTGCCGCGCCCGACCTCGGAGTGGACGTCGATCACGCCGCCGTGACGGCGGACGGCCATGTGGATCATCGCCAGGCCGAGGCCGGTACCCTTGTCGCGCGGCTTCGTCGTGAAGAACGGCTCGAACGCTCGCGCGAGCGTCGCTTCGTCCATGCCGGTTCCTGTGTCCGCAACAGAGATCTCGACGAACTCACCCGCACTCGCGAGCTGCTTCGTCAGCGCATCCTTCGCGTCGTAGGCAACGCCACGGCCCGTGATCGTGATGCGACCACCGGTCGGCATCGCGTCGCACGCGTTGATGCAGAGGTTGAGCAGCACCTGATGGAGCTCGTCATACGAGCCGAGCGCACGCAGATTGGTCGGTACGTCGACGATGAGCTTGAGCTCGCCCTTCGCGCGCCGGCGCGCCATCGTAGCAGTCTGCGACGCGAGTTGTTCGAGGGCGACCGGCCCGAACGAGAGCGGCTCGACGCGGCCGAGCCGAAGCAGGCGACGCGCGAGGGCAGTCGCCGAACCGGTCGCGGCGCGAACTTCCGAGAGGCTCTCCTGCGCGTCGCGATCGTCGGGCGAAATCGCGCGCTCGAGGAAGTCGAGGTTGCAGAGTACAACCGCGAGTGCGTTATTGAAATCGTGCGCGATGCCACCCGCGAGAGTCGCCATCGCTTCGAGCCGCTGCATGCGCGCGACGCGCTCTTCGAGCTCGTCGTGTTGCGCGAACAGGAGCACGGTGCGGCCGATACCTATCCGATCGCCGACCCGGATCTGGTGGATCCCGGTGATCCGCGTGCCGTTGACCAGCGTACCGTTCTGGCTCCCGAGGTCCTCGATCTCGAAGCCGCGATCGCCGAAGCCGAACCTCGCATGGCGGCGCGAGACGTCGCCTTCGCTCAGCGCGATGTCGCACGAGCCGAGCTGACGACCGATCACGAACGAGCTCATGCCGACCTTGAACGCTTTGCCGAGGTCCGCGCCACTCACACAGACCAGCGTCGGGCGAACCGCGGCTCGGCTCGTCGCCGGGGGGCCATCGAGCACCACGATCGGCATGACGTCGGTGTGATCCGAAGCGATGTCATTCTGATCACCGTCGTCCAACAACGTGAGTGGCATCGCGCACCATGATCGGGTCACTCTGC